>NZ_CP096889.1:1605153-2235306 GCF_004124315.2 Bacillus cabrialesii
CACCGTTTTCACTCCCGAAAAACAGCGCTTCGCATCCAAGTTTGTTCAGGATGGAAACACTGCCGCGTGCAAAAATCTCCGCTTTTTGCACCGCGTAAAGATAAGGCAGTTCAATGACAAGATCGACTCCGCTTTGCAGTGCCATTTTGGTGCGGGCCCATTTTGACACTACAGCCGGTTCTCCGCGCTGTAAAAAATGTCCGCTCATCATCGCGACAGCCGTGTCGCATCCGGTTTGCCGCTTTGCAGTTTGGGCATGATAAAGGTGACCGTTATGAAAGGGATTATATTCAACCACCAATCCGACAGCTTTCATATTTTTTCCGCCTTTCTTGCTATGTTTAAAAACGTATGGTACATTTGCAAATGAAAACTCTTACGTCTTATTTTTATTTTAAGTGTATGCATCGCATATTCCGCTGTCAACGATACTTGAATGGCAGCATTATGCTGTAAAGAAAAAATATTGACAAAAACAATCTTAAAAGCTATAATCATGTTTGTTGCTTTCCTGAGGTGATACAAATGAAATGGACGATTTATCAGCTGCATCAAATGCCGAAACAAAGTTTTGAGTTTGATGAAACAGTTGAGTTAAACGAGCTGACAAAGCTGAATTCTGACATTCGCCGCATTTCTCCCGTCCGGGTGAAGGGCAGAGCGGATATCAAATCCAAACAGGTTTCGTTTGATTTTTCAATTTCAGGCGAAATGATTTTGCCATGCTCAAGAACACTCGTTGATGTTCCGTATCCATTTGAAATTTCAACAAAAGAACTGTTTATATTTCATCAGACGGATGATATAGAAGATGATGACGTTCACATTGTTGAGGACGATACTATCGACTTAACTCCGATCGTAAAAGAAGAAATTCTTTTAGAAATCCCTATGCAAATCTTTTGTGAATCTGAACAAGAAAAAGGAGCTGCTCCTCAAGAAGGAAAGGACTGGCAAGTCATTTCGGAGGAAGACAAGAAGAACCAAGTTGACCCGAGACTTGCAGCCCTCGAGAAGCTCTTAAAACAAGATGATGAATCTTAACTCTTTAAGGAGGTGGGAATAATGGCTGTACCTTTTAGAAGAACTTCTAAAATGAAGAAAAGATTGCGCCGTACACATTTCAAACTTAATGTACCTGGTATGACAGAATGTCCGTCATGCGGAGAGATGAAATTGTCTCACCGTGTATGCAAAGCATGCGGATCATACAACGGCAAAGACATAAATGTAAAAAGTAACTAATAAGAAAAGCGCAGGGTGAAAGCCCTGCGCTTTTTCTTTTTCTCTTCCTGTCAGCTTGCGGAAAATTTGTGAGTGCAAATAGTCTATCTAATCTATTACCGGCATATGTATGAGATAAATAAGCTGACATGGAGGGAGATTGAATTTGACCATTACAAGACAAGATGCTTGGACTCAGGATGAGGATTTGCTGCTGGCAGAAGTGGTGCTTCGTCATATTCGAGAGGGAGGAACACAGCTTTCCGCTTTTGAAGAGGTTGGAAGGGCGCTGACCAGAACCGCGGCAGCCTGTGGTTTCAGGTGGAACTCGTATGTGAGAAAACAATACCAGTCAGGAATAGAGCTTGCGAAAAAACAGAGGAAAGAACTGAGAAAGCAAATCGGCGTTCATTCGGTCAACATGCCGAATTCTGTGAAGCAGACTGCCGCGGCAGCGCCAGAAGGAAAACGAGATTTGTCCATTCAGGATGTCATTCAATTTCTCGAACAATTCAAAGAAACACCGTCTGCACAAGAATTTCAGCTCGAAAGAGAAAAAATGAAGGAACAAATCCAATCGCTGCAAAAAGAGCTGGAGGATTTACGGAGTGAAAATCAAACATTGAGAAACCAGCTAGAGATGACAGAAGAGGATTACAAGGCATTGATCGATATCATGGATCGGGCCAGAAAAATGGTTGTTTCAAAAGAAGACGGAAGAATGAAAAAGGCGGCTCAAGAAACGTAAGGAACGCCTGAAATGAACCGGCCCTAGAGTAAGAATAGGCCGGTTGTTTTTATTTCTATGCAGACTCTCCCGGTGTCATTTCTTGATCCATATCAGGATGCCAGATGAGCGGGTTTTCCCCTTTGTCCCGCGCCATATCATACTTAACAGTTTCAAAGTTCATTTTATTCCAAAATTCGGCTGATTTCATTCGCGGATTTGTCCGAATCGGCATTTTGAATGATTTAGCGAATTCAACCAACGCTGTCCCGTATCCTCTGTTCTGGTACCCTGGAAGAACCTCAAGCTTCCACAGCTCCAAATAATCCTGGCGATTGTCGAAATAAGGATTCGATTTGCCGTTAACTTGATATAGACTCATTCGCGCTACAAGTTTATCTCCGAAATAAATCCCGTAAAAAGGCGAAGTGCTGTCATTTTCAATAATATTCTCCTGAAGATCTTCAAGCATTGAAAGCTCCTGAATGCCGTATTCTTTGAATTTCTTGAATTCTTCAAGTGTTTTATAGTTGATGAGCAGACGTTCTACCTTTACCAATCCAATCTCCCCCTTTGTTGTTACTACATATATTGTAAACGCTTTATTTAAAAAATCCAAATATTTAAACTTTAATTTTAAACACACGGTATCTTTGAGAAGTAATTTCTTCGTACTTCTGCTATGATAATACGTAAATGTTAAATTGGGTGTGACATCATGAAAATTGGAATTGTCGGCGGAGGCTCCGTCGGTCTTTTATGCGCCTATTATTTGTCACTTCATCATGACGTGACTGTTGTGACGAGACGGAAAGAGCAGGCTGCGGCAATTCAGTCTGAAGGGATTCGGCTTTATAAAGGCGGAAAAGAATTCAGCGCTGATTGCAGTGCGGACACGAGCATCAATTCGGATTTTGATCTTCTTGTCGTGACAGTGAAGCAGCACCAGCTTCAGTCTGTTTTTCCATCGCTTAAACGGATCGGGAAAACAAATATATTATTTTTGCAAAACGGCATGGGCCATATCCACGACCTAAAAGACTGGCGCGCCAAGCATTCCATTTATGTTGGAATTGTTGAACACGGAGCTGTAAGAAAATCAGATACAGCTGTTGATCATACGGGCTTAGGTGCGATAAAATGGAGCGCGTTCGATGATGCTGAACCAGACCGGCTGAACATCTTGTTTCGGCATAGCCATTCGGATTTTCCGATTTATTATGAGACGGATTGGTACCGTCTGCTGACGGGCAAGCTGATTGTAAATGCGTGTATTAATCCTTTAACTGCGTTATTGCAGGTGAAAAATGGAGAACTGCTGACAACGCCAGCTTATCTGGCTTTTATGAGGCTGGTTTTTCAGGAGGCATGCCGCATTTTAAAACTTGAAAACGAAGAAAAGGCTTGGGAGCGGGTTCAGGCCGTTTGTGGGCAAACGAAAGAGAATCGTTCATCAATGCTGGTTGACGTCATTGGAGGCCGGCAGACGGAAGCTGACGCCATTATCGGATACTTATTGAAGGAAGCAAGTCTTCAAGGTCTTGATGCCGTCCACCTAGAGTTTTTATATGGCAGCATCAAAGCATTGGAGCGAAATACAAACAAAGTCTTTTGAGCTTTTTCGGTAACATGCTATACTCATTTCGGATCACTAACTATTTATTGGAGAAAGGAAGTTCTAGAAGATGCAGCTAACTGAACTTTCCATCAAAAATCAGAATGTGTTTGTACAGCACTATATAGATGGCAAAGAAGAAATGTCTTCTTTTTTTGATTACAGTATTCATCATAAGGACATGTGGCGCGAAAGACTGGAAGACTTATCTTCCCGGTTTTTCGCAAGAGAGGAATTGGCGGCGTACTTAACCTCTTACCATAATAAATTCGGTTCAAACGCGATGCAGTCTGCTATTGAGAAGCTGAAGGACCCGTCAAGTGCCGCTGTAGTCGGCGGACAGCAGGCCGGACTTTTAACAGGACCGCTTTACACCATACATAAAATCATTTCAATCATTGTTTTAGCAAAGCAACAAGAAAAGGAACTGCAAGTGCCTGTCATACCAATCTTCTGGGTGGCTGGAGAAGACCACGATTTGGATGAGATTAATTTTGTTCACACATCTGAAGAGAATGGGCCTGTGAAAAAAAAGCTGCCTCAGTCTTATTGGAAGAAATCATCAGCAGCGAGTACATCGCTTGATCAGGAAAAGTGTGCCGCGTGGATAGATGATATTTTTGCCGCTTTTGAAGAAACAGACCATACGAATTCACTTCTCGACAATGTGAAACGATGTTTAAGGGAATCTGTTACGTTCACCGACTTCTTTGAACTGTTGATCGCGGATCTGTTCCAAGAGGAGGGTTTGGTTTTATTGAATTCTGGAGATCCGGGAATCAAAAAGCTGGAAACGGCCATGTTCCAAAAGATTCTTCGGGAAAATGATAAACTCGCCAGCGCTGTTTCAGATCAGCAGGCCTTCATGCGTGAAGCAGGCTACAAACCGATTATCGAGTCTGGAAAAGAGCAGGCGAATCTGTTTTATGAATATGAAGAAGAACGCTTTTTAATTGAAAAAGACAACGGCCGTTTTGTCATCAATGAGCTCGATCTCGGATGGACGATGGATGAACTTTATACACATATGGAAGAACATCCTGAGCGCTTTAGCAATAATGTTGTGACGAGGCCGTTAATGCAGGAATACCTCATTCCGACTCTGGCATTTATCGCAGGGCCTGGCGAAATCAACTATTGGGGTGAGCTCAAACAGGCTTTTGCGGTGATGGGCTTTAAAATGCCGCCTGTGATGCCGAGGCTGAACATTACGATACTTGAACGCCATATTGAGAAAAAATTGCTGGAACGGAATATCTCATTACAAGATGCTATAGAACGCGGAACGGAGAATCAAAGAGAGACATACTTCGAGCGCCAGATACCGGAAGAGTTTACCGAGGTGATGGATCAGGCGAAGAGCCAAATTGAAGCGATTCACAAAACGGTCCGGCGGGAGGCGTTAAAGGTTGATCAAAGCATGGAGCCTTTACTCTTGAAGAACGCCGCTTTTATTCAGGATCAGCTTGAATTTTTAGAGCGTACGGTGACGAAGCGAATTGAAGAAAAAGAAGGCTACGTCTTGAAGGATTATGAGAGAATCCAAAATAGCATTAAGCCGCTCCTTGCACCGCAAGAACGAATTTGGAATATTATGTATTACCTGAACCGATATGGTCCAAAATTCTTCACATCATTCAAGAATCTGCCATTTTCTTTTCAAAATCAACATCAAGTTGTCAAACTTTGAAATAAAGTTTTAAAGAACCCTGAATAGTTCAGGGTTTTTTTTTATGTGTAAACAGTGTAAAATGAAGTTGTGGAGAGAAGTGGTGGATAGTGGTGAGTTAAGGAGAGAAAGTGGGGCAAGAGATCATGTTTATGGGTGAATATCAGCATACCATCGATGCGAAGGGCCGCATGATCGTACCCGCTAAATTCAGAGAAGGCCTCGGAGAGCAGTTTGTGCTGACCAGAGGGCTTGACCAATGTCTCTTCGGCTACCCTATGCACGAATGGAAACAAATTGAAGAAAAACTAAAAGCTCTTCCTCTCACTAAGAAAGATGCCCGCGCGTTTACCCGTTTCTTCTTTTCTGGGGCGACCGAATGCGAACTGGACAAGCAAGGCAGGGTAAATATTGCATCATCTCTATTGAATTACGCCAAACTGGAAAAAGAATGTGTTGTTATCGGGGTTTCTAATCGAATTGAATTGTGGAGTAAAGTAATTTGGGAACAATACACAGAAGAGCAAGAAGATTCATTTGCTGAAATTGCTGAAAACATGATTGGGTTTGATATATAATGATTCTTCGTGTATAACACTCTAAAAACAATTTCAATTCATCCTGATAAAAGGTGGGACCAACACAATATGTTTCAACACAAGACAGTACTTCTTCGAGAAACCGTAGACGGGCTCAATATTAAACCGGACGGTACATATGTAGACTGCACACTCGGCGGGGCTGGGCACAGTACATATTTATTGCAGCAGTTATCCGAAAAGGGGCGTTTAATCGCTTTCGACCAAGATGATACGGCATTACAGCATGCGAAAGAAACGCTGTCCGATTATAAAGGGCAGCTCATTCTGATGAAAAGTAATTTCAGGTATTTAAAAGAATGTTTGAATGAACAAGGCATTACAGAAGTAGACGGTATTTTATTTGATTTAGGGGTGTCTTCTCCGCAGCTGGATACACCGGAACGCGGATTCAGTTACCATCATGACGCACCGTTGGACATGAGGATGGACCAGTCGGCCACGCTTACGGCGAAAGAGGTCGTTAATGAATGGCGCTATGAGGATCTCGTCCGTATCTTCTTTAAATACGGCGAAGAGAAATTCAGCAAACAGATCGCCAGAAAAATTGAGGAGGCAAGAATCAAATCTCCTATTCAAACTACGGGCCAACTGGTCGATCTAATAAAAGACGCGATTCCCGCTCCAGCGAGAAGGAGCGGCGGACATCCCGCTAAACGCGTGTTTCAGGCAATCAGAATTGCCGTGAACGATGAACTTAAGGTGTTTGAAGAGGCTTTGGAGCAGGCAATTGAGGTGCTGAAGCCAGGAGGAAGGGTATCAGTCATTACCTTCCACTCGCTTGAAGACAGAATTTGCAAAACCACTTTTAAAGAAAAGTCGTCACTTCCGGAACTTCCTCCGGGTCTTCCTGTTATACCGGAAGAGTTTGAACCGGAGCTGAAGCTCATCACGCGAAAACCGATTACTGCATCTCAAGAAGAGCTTGAAGAAAACAACCGGGCTCGTTCTGCGAAGCTTCGGATTGCCGAAAAAAGAAAATAACGAAACGCGAACGCATAATTAAAAGGAGGTCATCAGCCTATGAGCAATTTAGCTTACCAACCAGAGAAACAGCAGCGGCATGCGATCAGTCCTGAGAAAAAAGTGATTGTCAAAAAAAGGGCTTCCATTACTCTCGGAGAAAAAGTGCTCCTTGTCCTCTTTGCTGCGGCGGTGCTCAGTGTATCGCTTTTGATCGTATCAAAGGCGTATGCTGCATATCAAACCAATATTGAGGTGCAAAAGCTTGAGGAGCAAATTTCATCCGAAAACAAGCAAATTGGTGACCTCGAAAAAAACGTTGCTGATTTAAGCAAACCGCAGCGTATTATGGACATTGCGAAAAAGAACGGCTTGAATTTAAAAGATAAAAAAGTGAAAAACATACAGGAATGATTCAAATGCCAAAAAAGAATAAATTTATGAATAGAGGAGCAGCGATTCTAAGTATTTGTTTCGCTCTCTTTTTCTTTGTCATCCTGGGGAGAATGGCATATATTCAAATAACCGGAAAAGCGGACGGCGAAGTGCTTGCGACAAAAGCGACAGAGCAGCATGAAAAGAAGCGAACCATCGAAGCAAGCCGCGGCTCGATTTTAGACCGAAAAGGAAAAGTGATTGCAGAGGACACAGCGACGTATAAGCTGATTGCGATTCTCGATAAAAAAATGACCACTGATAAAAAGCATCCTCAGCATGTCGTAAACAAAGAATCGACAGCGGAAGCCTTGTCTAAAGTAATAAAAATGGACAAGGCCGATATTCTTGATATCTTAAATAAGGATGTAAAACAAGTCGAGTTCGGCTCAGCGGGCCGGGATATTACGTATTCGCAAAAGCAAAAAATTGAAAAGCTGAAACTCCCGGGCATTTCATTTTTACGTGATACGAAACGGTACTATCCAAACGGTATTTTCGCATCCAATTTAATCGGCTATGCTGAGGTTGATCAAAAAACAAATGAAATTTCAGGCGCGATGGGATTAGAAAAAGTGCTGGACAATTATTTGAAGGAGCGGGACGGATATGTGACATATGAAAGCGACAAATCCGGCTGGGAGCTCCCGAACAGCAAAAATAAAATTACAGCGCCAAAAAATGGTGACAATGTATATTTAACCATTGACCAGAAAATTCAAACCTTTTTGGAAGACAGCATGACGAAAGTGGAGAAGAAGTATAATCCGAAAAAAATCATGGCCGCAGTCGTTGATCCGAAAACGGGCAAAGTGCTTGCCATGGGGCAGCGCCCAAGCTTTGATCCCAACACGCGTGATGTGACAAACTACTATAATGATTTGATTTCATATGCGTATGAACCTGGATCCACGATGAAGATCTTTACCCTTGCTGCTGCGATGCAGGAAAACGTGTTTAATGCGAATGAACAATATAAATCAGGTACATTTGAAGTTGGCGGGGAACCTGTAAGGGACCATAATAGAGGTATAGGCTGGGGGCCGACAACCTATCATGACGGCGTCCTAAGGTCGTCGAATGTTGCATTTGCGAAACTGGCGAAAGAAAAGCTGGGGTATGACCGCCTCAATCAATATTTACACAAGTTCAATTTTTATCAAAAAACAGATATTGATTTGCCTGGAGAAGTCTCCAGTAAAATCAACTTTAAATATGAATTTGATAAAGCGTCAACTGCATATGGCCAAGCGTCTGCTGTTACACCTATTCAGCAGCTTCAGGCCGCAACGGCAATTGCGAATGACGGCAAAATGATGAAACCTTATGTGATTGACCATATCGTTGATGCCGATAAAGATAAAACCGTCTATCAAAATAAGCCGGAATCAGCCGGAACCCCAATTTCTGCAAGCACGGCGAAAAAAGTGCGGGATATATTGGGAGAAGTCGTTACATCGAAGATCGGAACAGGGCAAGCTTATAAAATCGAAGGTTTTGATGTTGCTGGGAAAACAGGTACTGCGCAAATAGCCGGTAAAGGCGGATATTTAGATGGCACAGATAACTATATCTTTTCGTTTATGGGTATGGCACCAAAAGATGATCCTGAGCTTTTAATTTATGTTGCTGTACAGCAGCCGCAGTTAAAAGCAGGACAGAGCAGTTCAGACCCAGTATCAGAAATCTTCAACCCAACAATGAAAAACAGCCTGCACTACCTAAACATCGAACCAACTGAAAAATCTGACTCAGATAAGGAAGAAACAAAAGCGCAGACGATGCCTGATTTAACAGATCAAACCGTAACTACTGCTCAAAAGAAAGCAAAAGAAGAGAATCTTACACCGATTGTCATCGGCAGTGATGTCGCTGTAAAAGAACAGTATCCGAAAGCGGATGAGGAAGTTCTCACCAATCAGAAGGTTTTCCTAAAAACAGGCGGCAAAATCAAAATGCCTGATATGACAGGGTGGTCGAGAAGAGAGGTTCTTCAATACGGCGAGCTCGCGGGAATTCATATTGAAGTAAACGGGCAAGGCTACGCTGTCAGCCAAAGCGTTAAGAAGGACAAAGAAATCAAAGACAAAACCGTAATCAAGGTTAAGTTTAAAAATCCTGATTAAAAAGAAAGCTTGCGTTATGCAGGCTTTCTTTTTTTTTATACCTACAGAGGAGCATCGTTCTACCTGTCCAATGACAGGCATAAAATGAAACAAGCCTAAATAAGGAGTGAACGGTCTCTTGCGCGTCTCGAATGTAACGGTTAGAAAACGTTTATTATTTGTTTTGCTTTTTGGCGTGATCGTGTTTCTGATCATTGATACAAGGCTGGGGTATGTTCAGTTTGTGATGGGCGAAAAACTGACTTCGCTGGCGAAAGATTCATGGAGCCGGAATTTGCCGTTTGAGCCGGAGAGAGGCGAAATTCTGGATCGGAACGGTGTGAAGCTCGCAACAAACAAAAGCGCGCCGACCGTATTCGTCGTGCCGCGCCAAGTTCAGAATCCGATGAAAACGAGCAAGCAGCTTGCGGCGGTTTTAAACATGTCAGAAGAAAAAGTATATAAGCATGTGACAAAAAAAGCGTCAATCGAAAAGATAACGCCAGAAGGAAGAAAAATTTCCAATGAGAAGGCGAAGGAAATCAAAGCGCTTGATTTAAAAGGTGTGTATGTTGCGGAGGACAGTATCCGCCATTACCCGTTCGGCAGCTTTCTATCTCATGTGCTTGGATTTGCGGGAATTGACAATCAAGGGCTCCTTGGACTTGAAGCCTATTACGATGATGATTTAAAAGGAGAAAAGGGTTCTGTTAAGTTTTATACAGATGCCAAGGGGAAGAAAATGCCTGATGAAGCGGATGACTATACACCGCCTAAGGACGGGCTTGATATGAAGCTGACAGTGGATTCAAAGGTTCAGACGATAATGGAAAGAGAGCTTGATAACGCTGAAGCGAAATATCACCCGGACGGTATGATTGCCGTGGCTATGAATCCGAAAAACGGAGAAATATTAGGAATGTCCAGCAGGCCTGACTTTGATCCGGCTAATTACCAATCCGTCGATCCGTCCGTCTACAATCGGAATCTGCCGGTATGGAGCACGTATGAGCCTGGATCTACTTTTAAAATTATTACACTTGCAGCAGCTCTTGAAGAGCAAAAGGTAAATTTGAAACGTGATCAATTTTATGATAAAGGGCATGCGGAGGTGGATGGAGCAAGACTGCGGTGCTGGAAAAGAGGCGGACATGGGCTGCAGACGTATCTTGAAGTTGTACAGAACTCCTGCAACCCGGGGTTTGTGGAATTGGGCGAGCGGTTAGGGAAGGATAAGCTTTTCAAATATATCAAAGACTTCGGTTTCGGCCAAAAAACGGGAATTGATCTGCAAGGCGAGGGAACAGGAATCTTATTCCCGCTTGACAGAGTAGGCCCGGTCGAGCAAGCGACTACGGCTTTCGGGCAGGGGGTATCTGTCACGCCGATTCAGCAGGTTGCAGCCGTATCTGCCGCTGTAAACGGAGGGACGCTCTACACACCTTATATTGCAAAGGAATGGATCGACCCTGTAACAAAAAAAACAGTCAAAAAACAATCACCAATCGCAAAGAAACAAGTTATTTCTGAGGAAACATCCAAACAAATCCGCTATGCACTAGAAAGTGTTGTTGCGGAAGGCACCGGCCGCAATGCATTTGTAGAAGGATATCGTGTCGGAGGAAAAACAGGAACTGCACAAAAGGTTAAAGATGGAAAATACCTTGAGAACAACCATATTGTATCATTTATCGGTTTCGCGCCAGCTGATGATCCGAGTCTAGTCGTCTACGTTGCGGTGGATAACCCGAAAGGCACGATTCAGTTTGGCGGAACGGTTGCAGCGCCTATTGTCGGGAATATTATGAGAGACAGCCTGCCGGAGATTGGTGTGAAGCCCCGGAAAAATCAAATCGAGAAAAAATATCAATGGAACGACACAAAAACAATAGAAGTTCCGAATGTTGTAGGGATGTCTGTCTCAGATCTTGAGTCACTTTTGGTGAATCTCAATGTGGATGCTTCCGGGAAAGGAAGCAAAATCGTAAAACAATCGCCAGCTGCCGGAACGAAAGTAAAAGAGGGCTCAAAGATACGCGTTTATTTGACTGAAGAAGATGAAAAGGAGGCAGCCGATTGATTCGGGCTGCCTATTATTTTATTGGAGAGAAAAAATGCTGATATCTTTCAAGATTAGCTGGATGTATCCTTTTATTTACGCTAAAATATGAACTGTATGCTTAAAATCATTATTATATCATTTGACGTGACTTCAATGATAAAAAGAACGAATTAGAATGTTGAGAGGTTTGATACGATGAAACTTACAAAGCTGCTTACATACTTAACAACCGAACCTTCTGTAAACGATTCACAAGACCCTGAAATAACTTCAATTGAGATGGACTCCAGGGAAGTAAAGAAAGGGAGTCTTTTTGTATGTGTAAAAGGGTATACGGTGGATGGCCACGATTTTGCGCATAAAGCAGTCGAAAGCGGCGCAGCGGCTATTGTGGCAGAAAGAGAGCTTGATGTGGATGTGCCTGTTATTATTGTCCGCCAGTCGCTGCGTGCGCTCAGCGTTTTGTCTGATGCGTTTTACGGACAGCCGACAAAGAAGCTTCAGCTGATTGGGATAACAGGGACAAACGGCAAAACATCAACGACCCACATGGTCGATGAGATTCTGAAAAAAGCGGGAAAACGCACAGGCTTAATCGGCACAATGTACATGAAAATCGGCGAGGAAACACTTCCCGTTAAAAACACGACTCCTGAAAGCGTGACGCTGCAGAAAACGTTTAAGAAAATGAATGACAAGCAAGTAGACACTGCCATCATGGAAGTTTCTTCTCACGCTTTGTCTTTGGGACGTGTTCATGGCTGTGATTACGATATTGCCGTGTTTACGAATTTAACGCAGGACCATCTGGACTATCATAAAACGATGGATGAGTACCGACAGGCAAAAAGCCTGCTCTTTTCTCAGCTTGGCGGAGCTTTCAACCATGAACATCCAAAGCGTGCCGTACTGAACGCTGACGATGAGGCGAGCGCTTATTTTGAAAAGGTAACAGCAGCGCATATCTCTACATACGGAATTAAAAACAATGCTGACGTGATGGCGAAGAACATCACGATCACTGCGCAGGGCACAAGCTTTGATCTTGTGACAAACAAAGGCACTAAGCACATTACGATGTCGCTCGTCGGGCAATTTAACGTGTATAACGTGCTGGCAGCTGTTGCAACATGTATTGCAGCGGGCATACCGTTTGAAATCATCACTGAAGCTGTTGAAGAATTGCAAGGCGTAAGAGGCCGATTTGAACTGGTCAATCAGCAGCAGGAGTTTCCAGTCATTGTGGATTACGCGCATACGCCGGACAGCCTTGAAAATGTGCTGAAGACTTGCAGAGACATGACGGAAGGAAAGCTTTTTGTTGTTGTCGGCTGCGGGGGAGACAGAGATAAGACGAAACGCCCGAAAATGGCTAAAATCGCTGTGGAGCTGGCTGACGAACCGATTTTCACTTCAGATAACCCTAGAAGCGAAGATCCTCGCGCGATTTTAAAAGATATGGAAGCTGGAGTAGAGAACGCATACTATCACAGCATCGCAAACCGCGAGCAGGCGATCTTTTTCGCGATTGCCAATGCCAAAAAAGGCGACGTTGTCCTCATTGCCGGAAAAGGGCATGAAACCTATCAGCAGATCGGAAACAAAACTTTCGATTTTGATGATGCTGAAGTGGCGGCTAGAGCCATTGTCGAACTCAATAAGAATAAGACGAATTCATAGGAAAGAGATGTTATTGAATAATGGAGCTTGAAAAGATTTTTCATATGGAAAAAAATCATGAATATGATAACTACGTATGTCGTTTGAAAGAAACAGGAGGAGAAAAGGACAATGCTTGAGCAAGTCATTCTGTTTACAATTTTAATGGGGTTTTTAATTAGTGTTCTGCTCTCTCCGATTCTTATTCCGTTTTTAAGAAGATTAAAATTCGGCCAGAGTATTAGAGAAGAAGGACCGAAATCACATCAGAAAAAATCAGGGACGCCGACAATGGGCGGAGTCATGATCATACTTTCTATCATTGTGACAACAATTGTGATGACACAGAAGTTTTCAGAAATAAGCCCGGAAATGGTGCTGCTTCTGTTTGTTACGCTTGGCTACGGTTTGCTTGGCTTTTTAGATGATTACATCAAGGTCGTCATGAAGCGCAACCTTGGATTGACGTCAAAGCAAAAGCTGATCGGACAAATTATCATTGCGGTTGTATTTTATGCCGTGTATCATTACTACAATTTCGCGACAGATATTCGCGTGCCTGGAACTGATTTATCATTTGATCTTGGCTGGGCGTACTTTATCCTTGTGCTCTTTATGCTTGTCGGCGGATCGAATGCGGTTAACCTGACTGACGGTCTTGACGGTTTATTATCCGGTACGGCTGCGATTGCTTTTGGCGCCTTTGCCATCCTTGCATGGAATCAGTCTCAATATGACGTAGCGATTTTCTCAGTTGCCGTTGTCGGTGCGGTACTGGGCTTCCTCGTATTTAATGCCCATCCGGCTAAAGTCTTTATGGGAGATACGGGATCACTGGCATTGGGAGGAGCTATTGTTACCATTGCCATTTTAACGAAATTAGAGATCCTGCTGGTTATCATTGGCGGTGTATTCGTTATCGAGACATTATCCGTTATTCTGCAGGTTATCAGCTTTAAAACGACAGGTAAACGAATCTTTAAAATGAGTCCGCTTCATCACCATTATGAGCTTGTAGGCTGGTCTGAATGGAGAGTAGTCGTGACATTTTGGGCTGCGGGACTTTTGCTTGCCGTTTTAGGAATTTACATCGAGGTGTGGTTATAAGTGGAAAACGATCAATTTTTACAGAATCAGCATTTTTTAATCCTTGGACTCGCGAAAAGCGGGTATGCGGCGGCATCTATTCTCCACGAAAAAGGCATTTATGTTGCAGTCAACGACCAAAAGCCTTTTGAAGAAAACGAACCAGCGCAAAAGCTTTCTGAAAAAGGAATCGAGGTTGTTTGCGGAGAGCATCCGGTTTCTCTGTTTGATCAGCATGAAGTCACGATTCTGATCAAAAACCCGGGAATTCCTTATGAAAATGTTATGGTTCAGGAAGCGGAAAAAAGAGGCATCCCGGTTTGGACGGAAATTGAGCTTGCTTACTATCTGACTAACGCAAAGTTTATCGGGATTACCGGATCAAACGGAAAAACGACCACGACAACGCTGATTTATGAAATGCTCAAAGCCGACTCGCAAAAAGCATTGATTGCCGGCAACATCGGCACAGTCGCAAGTGAGGTTGCCTATCATGCTGATGGGGATGAATGGATCGTTACCGAACTGTCTTCGTTTCAGCTGATGGGAACACACGCTTTCAGACCGGAGATCAGCTTGGTGTTAAACATATTTGACGCGCATTTGGATTATCACCATACGCGAGAAAACTATGAAAAAGCGAAACAGAAAGTGTACCTTCATCAGACCGCTTCAGATCGAGCCATTGTCAACCAGGATGATGAAACCGTCGTGCGTCTGGCTGAAGCAGGAAAAGCCGAAATCGTCCCGTTTTCTGTCAGAAAAACACTTGAGCAGGGCGCTTATGTAAAAGACGGTGTGATTATGTTCAACGGCGAAGCCATTCTTCCTCTTGAAGAGGTTGTGCTGCCCGGCGCTCATAACCTGGAGAACATTTTAGCTGCCATTGCGGTTGTGAAAACAGCCGGAGCGTCCAACGAAGCAGTGAAAAAGGTGCTGACAAGCTTTACTGGCGTGAAGCACCGTCTCCAATATGTCACAACAGTGAAAGACCGCAAGTTTTATAATGACAGTAAAGCGACAAACATTTTGGCGACAAGCAAGGCGCTTTCCGCTTTTGACAAACCTGTCATTTTGCTTGCGGGCGGACTGGATCGCGGAAATGGTTTTGACGACTTAAAACCGTATATGAAGCATGTCAAAGCGGTGCTTACATTCGGCCAGACCGCTCCGAAACTTGAGAAGCTCGGCAATGAGCTGGGAATACAACATGTCAAACGTGTCGATAATGTTGAACAAGCAGTATCTGCGGCGTTTGCGCTCTCAAATGAAGGAGATGTCATCCTGCTGTCACCTGCGTGTGCGAGCTGGGATCAATTCAAAACATTTGAAGAACGCGGTGACATGTTTATAGATGCCGTGCATATGCTTAAGTAAGGGCTTGTCTTGAAGTGAATCGGCAGCCCTAATGACTTTAAGCTTGGGGTGTCGATTGCTTTGACTACTAAAAAAACATCGCCTGATTTGTTATTGGTCATCATTACGTTATTATTATTAACAATCGGATTAATTATGGTGTACAGTGCGAGTGCGGTATGGGCGGATTATAAATTTGACGACTCATTCTTTTTCGCGAAACGGCAGCTGCTGTTTGCGGGAATCGGCGTCATTGCCATGTTTTTTATCATGAATGTTGATTATTGGACTTGGAGGACATGGTCCAAATTGCTCTTGGTTATCTGCTTTTTCCTTCTTGTGCTTGTTTTGATACCAGGCGTCGGCATGGTGCGGAACGGTTCAAGAAGCTGGATCGGAGTCGGGGCATTCAGCATACAGCCTTCAGAGTTTATGAAGCTTGCGATGATCGCATTCCTTGCTAAATTTCTCTCTGAAAAACAAAAAAACATCACATCGTTCAGACGGGGATTCATCCCGGCACTTGGCATCGTGTTTTCAGCGTTTTTGATTATCATGTGCCAGCCTGACCTCGGAACGGGGACGGTAATGGTCGGAACCTGTATTGTCATGATTTTTGTAGCTGGAGCGCGAATCGCCCATTTCGTCTTTCTCGGGCTGATCGGCCTCAGTGGATTTGTCGGGCTCGTACTATCGGCTCCATATCGGATTAAGCGGATTACTTCTTACTTGAATCCGTGGGAAGACCCGCTCGGAAGCGGTTTTCAGATCATTCAATCGCTTTATGCAGTGGGGCCGGGCGGATTGTTCGGAATGGGGCTTGGACAAAGCAGACAGAAGTTCTTTTATCTGCCTGAGCCGCAAACAGACTTTATTTTCGCCAT
Source organism: Bacillus cabrialesii (assembly GCF_004124315.2). GTDB lineage: Bacteria > Bacillota > Bacilli > Bacillales > Bacillaceae > Bacillus > Bacillus cabrialesii. The sequence goes on from NZ_CP096889.1 coordinate 1,621,538, forward strand.
TTTGTCAGAGGAACTTGGCTTTATCGGGGGATCACTTATTTTGCTCCTTTTCAGCGTATTGCTGTGGAGAGGGATCAGAATTGCGCTCGGTGCGCCTGATTTGTACGGAAGCTTTGTCGCAGTCGGCATTATTTCAATGATTGCCATTCAAGTCATGATTAATATCGGTGTAGTCACGGGCCTGATTCCGGTAACAGGGATCACGCTCCCGTTTCTAAGCTATGGAGGCTCTTCATTGACCCTGATGCTGATGGCTGTCGGCGTGCTGCTGAACGTAAGCCGCTACTCGAGGTATTAATGAATGTAGTGCCAAAGCTCCTGTGAAACAGGAAGCTGAGAAACAATTGATGCGATAACCCTGTCCAACAAAACAGGGTTATCGCTATGTTATAGAGAAACTTAGACTGGGGGAAGAGGTATGCGAATTGCAATAAGCGGAGGCGGCACAGGAGGACACATTTATCCTGCGCTTGCTTTTATTAAAGAAGTGCAGCGCCGTCATCCTGATGTGGAATTTTTATATATCGGAACAGAAAACGGGCTGGAGAAAAAAATTGTTGAGCGGGAGAATATACCGTTCCGGTCAATTGAAATTACTGGATTTAAAAGAAAGCTGTCATTTGAAAACGTCAAGACTGTGATGCGTTTTCTGAAGGGCGTAAAAAAGAGCAAATCGTATTTAGCGGAATTTAAGCCTGATGCCGTGATTGGAACGGGCGGTTACGTATGCGGACCGGTTGTCTATGCCGCTGCGAAAATGGGAATTCCGACTATCGTCCATGAACAAAACAGCCTGCCGGGCATCACGAATAAGTTTCTTTCAAAATATGTTAATAAAGTAGCGATTTGTTTTGAAGAAGCAAAATCACATTTTCCTAGCGAGAAAGTTGTATTTACGGGAAACCCGAGAGCCTCTGAAGTCGTCTCAATAAAGACGGGCCGATCAATGGCTGAATTTGGGCTTTCTGAAGACAAAAAAACAGTCTTAATCTTCGGCGGAAGCAGGGGCGCAGCACCGATTAACCGCGCCGTCATTGAGATGCAGGATGCGCTGAAATCAAGAGACTACCAAGTGCTGTATATTACCGGTGAAGTTCACTATGAAAAAGTGATGAATGAGCTGAAAAGCAAGGGTGCCGCTGATAATATGGTCACAAAGCCGTTTCTTCATCAAATGCCGGAGTATTTAAAAGCCATTGATGTCATTGTGGCGAGAGCAGGTGCGACGACGATTGCCGAAATTACCGCTCTCGGAATCCCAAGTGTTCTGATCCCAAGCCCATATGTAACAGCGAATCACCAGGAGGTCAATGCGAGATCTCTCGGCCAGCATGATGCGGCGATTGTTCTGAAAGAAACAGAGCTCAGCGGGGAAAAGCTGATAGATGCGCTTGACCGGATTGTACTGAATGAGCAAACGTTAAAGGAAATGAGCGAACGGACAAAGTCACTCGGTGTTCCTGACGCGGCTGCCCGTTTATACAGCGTACTCGAAGAATTGAAAAAATAATAGAAAGCAAATGGAATGCGGAGGTTTACGATGGAGAAAGTGATACAGGAATTAAAAGAACGCGAAGTCGGCAAGGTTCTTGCAAACGAACCGCTCGCGAATCATACAACAATGAAAATCGGCGGACCTGCGGATGTATTGGTCATTCCAAGCAGTGTAGATGCTGTCAAAGATATCATGGACGTTATTAAAAAATATGATGCGAAGTGGACAGTCATCGGCCGCGGATCAAACCTTCTTGTTTTAGATGAGGGAATCAGAGGCGTAGTGATTAAGCTTGGCGCAGGCCTTGACCATTTGGAGCTTGACGGGGAACAAGTGACGGTCGGAGGCGGTTATTCAGTGGTTCGTCTTGCTACATCATTGAGCAAAAAAGGCCTCTCTGGCTTGGAATTTGCTGCGGGTATTCCGGGATCAGTCGGCGGCGCGGTTTATATGAATGCCGGCGCTCACGGCTCTGATATGAGCGAAATCCTCGTCAAGGCACATATTTTATTTGAAGACGGCACGATTGAGTGGCTGACAAATGAGCAGATGGATTTCAGCTACAGAACATCTGTATTGCAAAAGAAACGCCCGGGTGTTTGCCTTGAAGCTGTTCTGCAGCTGGAGCAGAAGGATAAGGAATCAATCGTTCAGCAAATGCAAAGCAACAAAGACTACAGAAAAAATACACAGCCGTATTCAAGCCCTTGTGCAGGAAGCATATTCAGAAATCCGCTTCCGAATCATGCCGGAAACCTTGTAGAAAAAGCAGGCTTGAAAGGATATCAAATAGGCGGTGCAAAGATATCGGAGATGCACGGAAACTTTATCGTCAATGCGGGCGGCGCATCAGCGAAAGATGTACTTGATCTCATTGATCATGTGAAAAAGACAATCCGTGAAAAATACGAGATTGATATGCACACAGAGGTTGAAATCATCGGCGAAAATCGCTGATTCAAGTTCTGACTGAAGCTGTTCATATGATATACTGTAAGCAAACGACAAACGGCATCATAGTATGCCGTTTGTTTTGGAATAGACAGACTTTAACAGCTGTTTCATTTGAATGAGGTGAACAGGCAATGAACCCGGGTCATGACCGAGAAAAAATCGTAAACATTGAAGAACGGATTCCTAAAATTAAAGAGCAGCGGAAACAGAAGGCAAACCGCCGTCTCATTTCATTTATTATGCTCTTCTTTATAATGGTGCTGATCATCGTGTACCTGCAGACGCCAATCAGTAAAGTATCGACAGTCTCTGTTACGGGGAATGAGAATGTATCCAAAAAGGAAATTATCGACCTTTCCGATATTAACAGCGGAGATACTGAGTTTTGGAGTTTGGACAAGAAAAAAACAGAAAAGAAGATTCAGCAAAATAAATTAGTGAAAAAAGCAGAGATCAGCAAATCGCTTCCTAATAAAATCAACATTGCGATCGAAGAATATAAAGCGATTGCTTATTTAGAAAAAGACGAAGTGTACTATGAAGTGCTTGAAAACGGTTCAGTTCTGCCAAATGAAGTAACGCCGGATGACGCCGGACCGATTTTGGTCAATTGGACAAACGCGAAAAAACGGTCTCAAATGGCCAAGCAGCTCGATGCCTTGTCAAATTCGTTAAAACAATCGATTTCAGAAATTTATTATACGCCTGTAAAAATGGACGAAAACCGCATTAAATTGTATATGAACGACGGTTATGTCGTAACTGCGTCCATTAAAACCTTTGCAGACCGAATGAAAACGTATCCTTCTATCATTTCGCAGCTTAGCAGCAACAAGAAAGGAATCATTCATTTAGAAGTCGCCACCTATTTTGAAGAGTTTGGAAAAAACGAGAAAGCTGCTAAAAAGGAAGATGAAAATTGAGGGGCAAATCAGCAGTCCTTCTTTCTTTGATTATGCTTGTCGCAGGCTTTTTAATTTCATTTTCTTTTCAAATGACAAAAGAAAACAACAAAAGCGCGGCTGAGACGGAAGAGTGGAAAAAAGAATATGCGCTGAGAGATGAACTGCTCAAGCAGGAGAAAGAAAATAAGAATCTTGAAAAAGAATTGTATCAAAAGCAAAACAAAGTCCGTCAAGCGGAAAATAAGCTAAAGAAAGAAAAGACGGAATACTATAACGTCCTCGAAGATACAGAAAAATACAGAATGTATATTGGGGAAGTCGGTGTACAGGGAGAGGGCGTTGAGGTGACCTTGGAAGATGCGTCGTACATACCGGAAGGGGAGAATGTGAACAGTTACATCGTTCACGAAAGCCATATCTTTCAAGTGGTAAACGAACTGTATATCTCGGGTGCGGCGGCTGTCGCCGTGAATGGCCAGCGTCTGACACATGACTCCTATATCAAGTGCAACGGCCCTGTTGTAACGGTAGACGGGGTGCAGCATCCGGCTCCGTTTACGATATCCGCGATTGGAGATCCCGATGTCCTGCTGCCTTCGTTAAATATTGCAGGAGGCCTGATCGATCAGCTGTCAATGGATCATATTTCTGTTACCGCAGAAAAAGAGAAAAACGTACAAATGAAACCGATTCTGAAAACGAAGGAATGACTGAAAAAGCGGGTGAAACAGATTGAAAATAAAGCGTTCCTTCATAAGCATCAGTGTGCTTATGGTCATCTTCGGCCTTATGATAGCTGTTCAGTTTAACTCGTTACAGCACCCTCAAGTCCGAGACACAAGAGATATGTGGGATATAAGGGAAGAGCTGACTACAGAACAGAAGAAACAGGAAAAACTGCTGGCTGAAATAAACAAATATGATAAATTGCTGAATAGCTATTCACAAACGAAAGAAATGACAAAAGAAACCGCGCTCAATAATACCTTGCAAACCTTAAAAAAAACAGCCGGCATGACCGATATAACAGGTAGCGGAATTGTCATCACGATTTCCCCGCTTTTTTCTGAAAGCTTAACAGGAGAGCCGATCGAAAATCCGCCTCCAGATTTGCTGAAGAAGCTGATCAATGAACTCAACTCCTTCGGTGCAGAACATATCTCGATTAATGAGCGAAGAGTTGTGAACCATACAGTCATTAGGGATATTAACGGCACAACAAAAATAGACGGATACGGCCTTGACGATTATCCTTTAACAGTAAAAGTGCTTGCCGAAGATTTGGACATGCTGTACAGCAGAGTAAAGGGGTCAGGCCTTGAAGATCTCTTTGCATCTGAAAATTTAGCATTAAAAGCCGGTAAATCTGAAAGCAAATTGACATTAAAAGCATATGACAGACCACTGGACGTACAACAGCTGAAGCCGCTTAAAGACTAAAAAAGGAGGAGAGTTGTCATGTGGCTGCCCGTGCTGGGATTAGTGCTCGGAATTGCGATTGGACTGATGACAAACTTAACGATACCGAGTGAATACTCAAACTATTTATCGCTTGCCGTGCTTGCCGCACTTGATACATTAATCGGCGGAATCAGGGCGCATTTACAAGGTACATATGATGAAATGGTATTTGTTTCCGGTTTCTTTTTTAATATTATATTGGCAATAAGTTTAGCTTTTCTGGGAGTCCATCTTGGTGTAGACTTGTATTTAGCAGGTATATTCGCATTTGGAGTCAGATTATTTCAGAATATAGCCGTTATCAGAAGAAATCTACTAACAAAGTGGACTCTTTCTAAAAAAAATAAAAAAAATGTGATATAAAAGAGGATATACATAGGATATAACGAATATTTTCAATAAACATAAAATGTGAAGAGCACATAAGGAATATTCCGTTGTTATTTTTTGTTACACACTTGTAAAGCCACATTCATTGTATTGTTGTTCCGCAAATAATAGAATAGAAATGATTGAAATGTGAGGAGGTGCCATAGAATGAACAACAATGAACTTTACGTCAGTCTTGACATCGGTACGTCCAATACAAAAGTGATCGTCGGAGAAATGACAGATGATTCCCTTAATATTATCGGTGTGGGAAATGTACCGTCTGAAGGGTTAAAAAAAGGCTCAATCGTTGATATAGATGAGACTGTTCATTCTATAAGAAAAGCGTTTGACCAAGCTGAAAGAATGGTAGGTTTTCCGCTTAGAAAAGCGATTGTCGGCGTTAATGGAAATTATATCAATATTCAAGATACAAACGGTGTTGTAGCAGTTTCCAGTGAAAATAAAGAAATTCAGGTTGAAGATGTGCGCCGTGTCATGGAGGCGGCACAGGTTGTTTCAGTACCGCACGAACAGCTGATTGTCGACGTCATTCCTAAACAGTTTATCGTAGATGGAAGAGATGAAATCACCGACCCCAAAAAAATGCTGGGTGTGCGTTTAGAAGTAGAGGGCACCTTGATCACCGGTTCAAAAACAATCTTACATAACTTGCTCCGCTGTGTTGAAAGAGCCGGTATTGAAATAACTGATATTTGTCTTCAGCCGCTGGCAGCCGGTTCTGCTGCATTATCAAAGGACGAGAAAAACCTTGGTGTGGCTCTCATTGATATAGGGGGAGGGTCAACAACCATTGCCGTATTCCAGAACGGACATCTCACTTCTACCCGTGTCATTCCTCTCGGAGGCGAAAATATCACCAAAGATATCTCCATCGGATTGAGAACGTCAACAGAAGAAGCAGAACGCGTGAAAAAGCAATTTGGACATGCCTACTATGACGAAGCCTCGGAAGATGAAGTATTTGAGGTAACCGTTATAGGCACCAATCAAAAACAAACATTTACACAGCAGGAAGCAGCGAATATCATTGAAGCAAGAGTAGAAGAAATTCTTGAAATTGTTTCAGAAGAGCTTCGCAGTATGGGCATTACCGATCTGCCGGGAGGCTTCGTGCTGACAGGGGGACAAGCAGCAATGCCGGGTGTCATGTCATTGGCACAGGATGTGCTGCAAAACAATGTCAGAGTGGCAAGCCCGAATTATATCGGTGTAAGAGATCCTCAATATATGACGGGAGTGGGCCTGATCCAATTCGCCTGCCGAAATGCAAGAATCCAAGGCAGAAAAATAGGCTTCAAGATGCCTGAAGAAGCGGTACAGGAAATCGCAGTCTCATCATCAGAGGAACAAGAGCAGCATCATCACCAAAATGAGGTGCAGCAGCGGCCAAAAGGAAAACAAAAAACACAAGCCGAACATAATAAACAGAGCAAAATGAAAAAACTATTAAGCATGTTTTGGGAATAGATAGATAGTCATTCGGCAGATTAGGAGGATTTAGCATGTTGGAGTTCGAAACAAACATAGACGGCTTAGCATCAATTAAAGTAATCGGAGTAGGAGGCGGTGGTAACAACGCCGTTAACCGAATGATTGAAAATGAAGTGCAAGGAGTAGAGTACATCGCGGTAAACACGGACGCTCAAGCTCTTAACCTGTCAAAAGCAGAAGTGAAAATGCAAATCGGCGCAAAGCTGACTAGAGGATTGGGAGCAGGTGCGAATCCGGAAGTCGGAAAAAAAGCCGCTGAAGAAAGCAAAGAACAGATTGAAGAAGCGTTAAAAGGCGCTGACATGGTATTCGTGACAGCTGGTATGGGCGGCGGAACAGGAACAGGTGCCGCACCGGTTATCGCACAAATTGCGAAAGACTTAGGCGCATTAACAGTCGGAGTCGTCACAAGACCGTTTACATTTGAAGGACGCAAAAGACAGCTTCAGGCTGCAGGCGGAATCTCAGCAATGAAAGAAGCGGTGGATACACTGATCGTGATCCCGAACGACCGAATCCTCGAAATTGTTGATAAAAACACGCCGATGCTTGAAGCATTCCGTGAAGCGGATAACGTACTCCGCCAAGGGGTTCAAGGTATTTCAGACTTGATTGCTACACCTGGTCTTATCAACCTTGACTTTGCTGATGTGAAAACAATCATGTCAAACAAAGGATCTGCTTTGATGGGTATCGGTATAGCGACTGGAGAAAACCGCGCGGCAGAGGCAGCGAAAAAAGCGATCTCCAGCCCGCTTCTTGAAGCGGCCATTGACGGTGCGCAAGGTGTCCTCATGAACATCACTGGGGGAACAAACCTCAGCTTATATGAAGTTCAGGAAGCAGCAGATATTGTCGCTTCTGCGTCTGACCAAGACGTAAACATGATTTTCGGTTCTGTTATTAATGAGAATCTAAAAGACGAGATTGTGGTGACAGTGATTGCTACTGGTTTTATCGAACAAGAGAAAGACGTGACGAAACCTCAGCGTCCAAGCTTAAACCAAAGCATCAAAACACATAATCAAAGTGTTCCAAAGCGTGAGCCGAAACGTGAGGAGCCTCAGCAACAAAATACAGTAAGCCGTCATACTTCACAGCCGGCTGATGATACACTTGACATCCCGACATTCTTAAGAAACCGTAATAAACGCGGCTAATGTAAAGGACAAAATCGTTTTCGATTTTGTCCTTTTTGTTTGTCTCCAAAACTTTTCTTCTTGTAAAGTCTTTTTCCCTATGTCTTCCTTCACATAGGAACGAATCAGACTATTAGACCCATTGTTATTCTGTGACGATTTTATCATTTTCATATATATGGAAATCAAATGACATAAAACGACAATATCTGTAATGCAGATTGTCTACAGTTAACGTACAGCGATGTTCTGACAAACCATTCTTTTTTAAAAGGAGGGACGACATTTTCTTACAAAGCATGTTGAAAAAGGGGGATAAAAATGAGGAAAAAAACGAAAAACAGACTCATTAGCTCTGTTTTAAGTACGGTTGTCATCGGTTCACTGCTGTTTCCGGGTGCAGCCGGGGCAAGCAGCAAAGGTGCCTCAACTTCTGTTAAACAGGAGCTTCAATCTGCTGAATCCATTCAGAACAAGATCTCGAGTTCATTAAAGAAAAGCTTTAAAAAGAATGAAAAAACGACCTTTCTGATTAAATTTAAAGATCAAGCTGACACAGAAAAAGCGGCAAACGCGGCTGTTAAAAAAGCGAAATCGAAGAAGCTGACTGCCGCTAAGACGGAATATCAAAAGCGTTCTGCCGTTGTGTCATCTTTAAAAGTCACAGCCGATGAATCCCAGAGAGACGTCTTAACATACTTGAACAGTCAGAAAAATAAGGGAAATGCAGACAAAATTCACTCTTATTATGTGGTGAATGGGATCGCTGTCCATGCCTCAAAAGAAGTGATGGAAAAAGTGGCGCAGTTCCCCGAAGTGGAAAAGGTGCTTCCAAATGAGAAGCGGCAGCTGTTTACATCATCCTCTCCATTTAATATGAAAAAAGCGCAAACAGCTGTCAAAGCAACTGACGGAGTGGAATGGAATGTAGACCAAATCGATGCCCCAAAAGCTTGGGCACTTGGATATGACGGAACTGGCACTGTTGTTGCGTCTATTGATACCGGGGTGGAATGGAACCATCCGGCATTAAAAGAGAAGTATCGCGGATATAATCCAGAAAATCCTGATGAGCCTGATCATGAAATGAACTGGTATGATGCCGTAGCAGGCGAAGCAAGCCCATACGATGATCTGGCTCATGGAACCCACGTGACAGGTACGATGGTGGGATCTGAACCCGATGGTACAAATCAAATCGGTGTAGCGCCTGGCGCAAAATGGATTGCGGTTAAAGCGTTCTCCGAAGATGGCGGCACTGATGCCGACATTTTGGAGGCGGGTGAATGGGTTTTAGCTCCAAAGGACGCAGAGGGCAAGCCTCATCCGGAAATGGCTCCTGATGTTGTCAATAACTCATGGGGCGGAGGCTCAGGACTTGATGAATGGTACAGAGACATGGTCAATGCCTGGCGTGCAGCCGATATTTTCCCTGAGTTTTCAGCGGGGAATACGGATCTCTTTATTCCGGGCGGCCCTGGATCTATCGCAAACCCGGCAAACTATCCGGAGTCGTTTGCAACTGGTGCGACTGATATTAACAAAAAGCTAGCAGACTTTTCTCTTCAAGGGCCCTCTCCATATGATGAAATAAAACCAGAAATTTCTGCACCGGGCGTCAATATCCGGTCTTCCGTTCCGGGCCAGACATATGAGGACGGCTGGAACGGCACATCAATGGCAGGACCGCATGTGTCAGCTGTTGCCGCATTGCTGAAACAAGCGGATGCCTCACTTTCTGTCGATGAGATGGAGGATATATTAACCAGCACGGCTGAACCGCTGACGGATTCAACATTTCCTGATTCGCCGAATAACGGATACGGCCATGGTTTGGTGAATGCTTTTGATGCTGTATCAGCTGTTACAGATGGATTAGGAAAAGCAGAAGGACAAGTTTCTGTAGAGGGAGATGATCAAGAGCCCCCTGTCTATCAGCATGAGAAAGTAACAGAAGCCTACGAAGGCGCGAACCTGCCGTTGACTTTGACAGCTGAAGACAATGTAAGTGTGACATCTGTAAAACTATCCTATAAGCTGGATCAAGGTGAGTGGACAGACGTAACAGCTAAGCGAATCAGCGGTGATCACCTGAAAGGAACGTATCAGGCGGAGATCCCAAACATAAAAGGAGCTGCACTAAGCTATAAGTGGGTGATTCAAGATTTTGGCGGCCATGTTGTTGAGTCTGACACATACGATGTAACAGTGAAACCAAGCATTACGTTGGGATATAAGCAGGACTTTGAATCTGCACCCGGCGGCTGGATCGCGAGCGGAACAAATAATAACTGGGAATGGGGAGTCCCGTCGTCAGGCCCAAATAAAGCAGCATCAGGAGAAAAAGTGTACGGAACAAATCTGGCGGGAAACTATGCAAACTCAGCCAACATGAATCTCGTGATGCCACCTGTTAAAGTGCCGGATTCAGGAAACCTGTTCCTTCAATTTAAAAGCTGGCACAATTTAGAGGATGATTTTGACTACGGCTACGTTTTTGTTCTCCCGGAAGGTGAAAAGAATTGGGAGCAGGCTGGTGTCTATAACGGAAAGATATCAAGCTGGACGGACGAAGAAATTGATTTATCCGCTTATAAAGGTCAAAACATTCAAGTAATGTTTAACCTTCAATCTGATGAAAGCATTGCAAAAGAGGGCTGGTATATTGATGATGTAGTGCTTTCTGACAAAGCGGCTGGAAAAACAGCCAAAAAGAATAAGCTGGGTGTCGAAAAGCCGTCTGGAAAGCAAAAGAAAAAGCCAGTGAACCCGAAAAAGGCTAAGCCATCTGCAAACACAGCGGTAAAACAGCAGAGTAAAGCTGTACAGCCTCAAGTTTTACCGATCAGAGCACAAGTCAGTGTGGTGGAAACAGGAAAATCAACATATTCAGATCAATCCACAGGGCATTACACGCTGACGCACAAAGCGGGAGATTATACGCTTATGGCCGAAGCGTACGGCTATCAATCAAAAACACAAAAAGTTTCTCTGCAGGCAGATCAGACGACACAAGCTAATTTTACGTTAGAAGAAATGAAGAAGGGCACATTAAAAGGCACGGTCATCAATAAAACGACAGGTGAGCCGGTAAAAGGCGCCTCCGTTTATGTTGTAGAGGATGCTGCGGTTGAACCTGCTACGACAAACGATAAAGGCGAATATACGCTTGAAGCCTATGAAGGCGCTTATACGATTAAAGTCGCTGCACCGGGTTATTACAGCGATGAATTTTCCGTTGATTTAAAAGGCGATGTGACAAAAGAAACTGTACTGAAGCCTTTCGTCGGTTATCCGGGTGAGATTGCATATGATGACGGAACGGCGGAGAATGCCAATTCCTATATTGCGGCAGGGAATGGATGGGCGGTCAAAATGACGCTGGCTGACGGCAAGGACAAGGGCATGCTTACGGGTGGACTGTTCAGATTCTGGGATACAGAGTTCCCTGATCCTGGCGGCACAGAATTTAAGGTTGAGGTATACGATGCAACAGGAGAAGACGGAGCACCGGGCAAGAAAATTGCCGGGCCATTTAACGCTGAAGCCCTTCGCAATGGCGAATGGACCAAGGTAGACCTCAGTTCGAAAGGGATTATGGTCGATAAAGACTTTTATCTCGTGTATATTCAATCAAAACCTGATCCATATTCACCTGGACTGGCAATGGATGAAACCGGCAAGAATTCTGACCGCAACTGGCAGTATATAGACGGTCAATGGCTGCCAGGCGACGAAGCAGACGGCAACTATATGATTCGCGCATTAGTTGATTATGAAGCTGCTGTACCTGAAATCACTTCGCCGGCAGACAAATCGTACACAAATAAGGAGAACGTCACCGTAAAAGGAAAAGCTTCTCCGGGTACAACGGTACACATTTATAATGGAGAGAAAGAAGCAGGGCAAACGAAAGCTGCTGCGGATGGCACGTTCCAGGCAGGCATCTCACTCAGCGAGGGTGAAAATGAGCTGACGGCCGCTGCATCAACAGACAACGGAACTACGGATGCCTCCAGCCCGGTCACAGTCACGCTTGATCAAGACAAGCCTGAATTGACGCTGGATAATCCAAAAAATGGCGAGAAAACAAATAAAGAAGCGCTGACTGTCAAAGGGTCTGTATCCGATGACAATCTGAAAGAAGTCAAAGTGAATGGCAAAAAAGCAACGGTGACAGATGGTTCATACTCAGCCCGTATTCTCTTAGAGAACGGAAGCAATGAAGTCAAGGTGACTGCCTCTGACTTAGCTGGCAACAAAACGACGAAAAAGGCTGTCATTGATGTCAACTTTGACCAGCCTGTCATTTCCGGCTTGATCCCTGGAGAGGACAAAACCTTAAAAGCCGGTGAATCTGTGAAAATCGCTTTCTCAAGCGCTGAAGATTTGGATGCAACATTTGTCATTCGCCTGCCGCTGACAAATGCAAGAGCGAGTGTGCAAAATGCCACCGAGCTCCCGCTTAGAGAAATTTCTCCAGGGAGATATGAAGGCTATTGGACAGCCACTTCTTCTATTAAAGCAAACGGAGCAAAAGTAGAAGTGATTGCACGGAATGATTATGGAAATGAAACAAGAAAAACAGCGAATGGAAAACTTTATATCAATACTGAAAATTAAGTGGGAAAAAGCTGCCTGTATAGGCAGCTTTTTTTATATATCAGCTCATTTATTTCCTCGACAAATTAAGCAGATATCCCTTAAAAATTGTATTCTCCCCTCAACATTAATTGACAGACTTTCCCACAGAGCTTGCTTTATACTTATGAAACAAGAAGGGGAACAGCGTGACGCGAGAAAGAAAGGAGTCAGATGTGAAAATCTATTTAGATGTCATTTGGCTGTTAAACTTTTGTTTTGATGCACTTTTGCTTTTGCTCACGGCATTTATTTTAAAACGGCATGTGAAAAAAAGAAGATTGATAGGCGGAGCGTTCATCGGTTCCAGTATTGTCCTTTTGATGTTTACTCCTTTTTCGCCGATCGTTGAACATCCGGCAGGTAAACTGGCTTTTTCAGTTGCTATTGTGATGGTGACATTTGGCTTTAAGAGATTCCGCTATTTCTTTCAAAATTTGTTTTCCTTTTATTTTGCCACTTTTTTAATGGGGGGAGGAATTATCGGAGCCCATTCTTTGCTGCAGTCAAATTCTATTGTGCGAAACGGTGTAATGATCACCAATCAAACCGGGTTTGGAGATCCGATCAGCTGGTTGTTTATTGTTGCTGGCTTTCCGGTGTTATGGTTTTTTTCTAAAAGAAGAATTGAAGATATTGAAACTAAAAACATTCAATATGAGGAACGAGTCAGCGTACAGGCGGATTTGGGCGGCCAAACGCTTCACGTCAGAGGTCTGATTGATTCAGGTAATCAGCTGTACGATCCTCTCACAAAAACGCCGGTCATGATTATACACATTGATAAACTGGAACCGATTTTCGGAGCAGCCGAAACGATGATCATTCGAAACACAGATCCATTGGAAGCCATCCAACAGCTCGATGATTCATTTCGCTTTTTAGATAAAATGAGGCTGATTCCATACAGGGGAGTAGGTCAGCAAAATCAATTTTTATTATGCATCAAACCGGATCACGTAACGATTATGACAAAAGAAGAAATGATTTCTGCAGATAAATGTTTAATCGGCATCAGCACAACAAAACTATCCGCAGATGGAGAGTTTGATGCGATTATTCACCCGAAAATGCTATCAGGCAAGGCCATCAAACACGTTTCATAATGTTCGCAAATGTCCGTTACTTATCATACTCAAACGGCGTGACATTTAGAAGGGAGAGGAAGATGAAAAAACTGAAATTGCGATTGACGCACCTCTGGTATAAGCTGCTGATGAAACTCGGGTTAAAAAGTGATGAAGTCTATTACATAGGCGGGAGTGAAGCCCTGCCGCCGCCATTATCTAAAGATGAGGAGCAGGTTCTGTTAATGAAGCTCCCAAACGGCGATCAGGCGGCTCGCGCCATTTTGATTGAACGCAATCTGCGTCTGGTGGTTTATATCGCCCGTAAATTTGAAAATACGGGAATTAATATAGAGGATTTAATCAGCATTGGCACCATCGGATTAATCAAAGCTGTGAATACGTTCAATCCAGAAAAGAAAATTAAGCTGGCGACCTATGCCTCCCGCTGTATAGAAAACGAAATCCTGATGTATTTAAGGAGAAACAACAAAATCCGTTCAGAGGTTTCCTTTGATGAGCCGCTAAATATTGATTGGGACGGCAATGAGCTTTTGCTTTCTGATGTGCTCGGCACTGACGACGACATTATCACAAAGGACATAGAAGCTAACGTAGATAAAAAGCTTTTGAAAAAAGCGCTTGAACAGCTCAATGAAAGAGAAAAGCAAATCATGGAGCTGCGGTTTGGGCTTGTCGGCGAAGAAGAAAAAACCCAAAAGGATGTAGCGGATATGATGGGGATTTCTCAGTCCTATATTTCGCGTCTGGAAAAAAGGATTATAAAAAGATTGAGAAAAGAGTTCAACAAAATGGTGTAAAGATTTTTATGGTTATAACCCCTTGATTTTACAGGGATTTCCTAATCTCGGCAGTTTTTCAGCTAGAGTGCAGTGCATATTTTTCCCACCCAAGGAGATACTTAACGTTGTACAGCAGCTCCTGTAGGGAGGGAAAAAAGTGTCGAGAAATAAAGTCGAAATCTGCGGGGTGGATACCTCCAAATTACCAGTACTCAAGAATGAAGAGATGAGAAAGCTGTTTAGGCAGCTGCAGGATGAAGGCGATGATTCAGCAAGAGAAAAGCTTGTAAACGGGAACTTGCGTCTTGTCTTAAGTGTCATTCAAAGATTTAATAACAGAGGAGAGTATGTTGATGACTTATTTCAGGTCGGCTGCATCGGACTAATGAAATCCATTGATAATTTTGACCTAAGCCACAATGTTAAGTTTTCAACATACGCTGTACCTATGATTATCGGAGAGATCCGCAGGTATTTACGCGATAATAACCCGATCCGTGTCTCAAGATCACTCCGGGATATCGCGTATAAGGCACTTCAGGTAAGAGAGCGGTTAATCAGTGAGACAAGCAAGGAGCCGACTGCAGAAGACATCGCAAAAGTTCTTGAAGTACCGCATGAGGAAATCGTATTTGCGCTTGATGCCATCCAGGATCCGGTTTCTCTATTTGAACCGATCTATAACGACGGCGGAGACCCAATTTATGTGATGGACCAAATCAGTGATGAGCGCAACAAAGATTCACAATGGATAGAAGAGCTGGCTTTAAAAGAGGGCATGAGAAGGCTCAATGATAGGGAAAAAATGATTTTGAGAAAACGATTCTTCCAAGGGAAAACACAAATGGAAGTAGCCGAAGAAATCGGAATTTCCCAAGCACAGGTGTCCAGACTTGAAAAAGCGGCTATCAAACAAATGAATAAGAATATCCATCAATAATGAAAAGCCTTTAAAACAATTTTGTTTTAAAGGCTTTTCTATTGATTTCGGACGGTTTACGTTTTGGAAAAAATAAGGTATCCTAGTCCATACTAAGTTTTATGAAAATTAAAACAATTATAAAAGGAGTAATGAGGAGGATCAAGATGATTTTGCAGCTAGACAATGTCTCACTAAAACGAAATGGAAAATGGATATTAAAGGACATTAATTGGAAGGTGGAAGAAAAGGAAAATTGGGTGCTTTATGGACTGAATGGCGCCGGAAAGACAGCACTGTTAAATATGCTTTGCTCATATTATTTCCCAACATCGGGCGAGATGCAGGTGCTTGGCCATGAATTCGGCAAAACGGAGCTTGGGGAGAAGCTTAGACGGAAAATTGGCCTCGTTTCAGCGGCTCTTCAGCAAAAATTTTATCCGGCAGATTCAGCATTTGAAATTGCTTTGAGCGGCGCTTACGCTTCAATTGGATTATATGAAACACCAAGTGCGGAAATCAGGGATAAAGCGATTGGTTTGTTAGAGGACTTGGGAGCGATTGAATACGCCGACCGCCGCTATGAAACCCTTTCTCAAGGAGAGAAACAAAGAGCTTTGATTGCAAGAGCGCTAATGGCGGATCCGGAGCTGCTGATACTGGACGAACCGGTCACAGGGCTGGATTTTATTGCCCGGGAAAAGCTGTTAGACACGATTACATACATTGCAAACAAAGAAAATGCGCCATCGATCCTTTATGTGACTCATCATGCGGAAGAAATTTTGCCGGTCTTTGACAAAGCTCTTTTGTTAAAACAGGGAGAGGTGTTTACATCCGGAGAAATAAAGGAAATGCTTACTGATCACATACTTTCGGCTTTTTTTGATACGCCAATCCATGTATTATGGAATCAGGATCGGCCATTTTTAACAAGAGCCGAGCCGATAACAAATGCCTGACAAACACATACAGACTCATCCTAGGGGTGCTTTTCGAAGCTGAGAGAGACATTGTCTCAACCCTTTTGACCTGATCTGGATCATGCCAGCGGAGGGAAGCGGTGAAAAAGCGGAGTACATAGGACTCTGTTTGTTTTTAATGAGCCGTTTCATAACATATGAAACGGCTTTTTGATTTTTAAGTATAGGAGCGGATCACATTGAATCAACAAATAAACTCTCTGTTAAAAAAAGCGGAAGATCAAAACGAGGAGCTTATTCAGCTTGCAAAAACGCTGATTTCTTATCAAACACCTGCTCCGCCTGCAAGAAATACAGACGGCATCCAGTCATGGATTGCAGGATTTTTAAATGAAATGGGATTTTCGATCGACAAATGGGACGTGTACCCGGGAGATCCCAATGTTGTAGGCCTGCTGAAGGGAACAGATTCAGCAAAGTTTCAAAGCCTGATCATCAATGGTCATGTAGATGTGGCGGAGGTAAAAGAGGATGAGGAGTGGGAGCATGATCCGTTTCATCCAATTGAAAAAAACGGACGCTTAATCGGGCGAGGCGCTTCTGATATGAAAGGCGGATTGGCGTGTGTGCTGTTTGCTGTCAAATTGATTCGTGAAGCAGGCATTGAACTTCCCGGTGATTTGATCCTGCAGTCGGTTATCGGTGAGGAAGTCGGTGAAGCCGGTACGCTTGAATGCTGCAAGAGGGGCTACCACGCTGATTTTGCAGTTGTCGCGGATACGAGCGATATGCATATTCAAGGCCAGGGCGGTGTCATTACAGGCTGGATCGTAATCAAAAGCAGCCAAACGTTTCATGACGGAACGAGACGGAATATGATTCACGCAGGCGGTGGAACTTTCGGGGCAAGCGCAATTGAAAAAATGGCGAAAATCATTGCGGGGCTCGGTGAACTTGAGCGCCACTGGTCCATTATGAAAAGTTATCCCGGCTTTAAACCAGGCACAAATACGATTAACCCGGCAGTTATAGAAGGGGGCAGACATGCGGCTTTTATAGCGGATGAGTGCAGGCTGTGGATCACAGTCCATTTTTACCCGAATGAAACCCATGACCAAGTGGCAGCGGAAATAGAAGATTACATAAACCGGCTGAGCGACAGTGATATTTGGCTTAGGGAAAACCGCCCTGTCTTCAAGTGGGGGGGCTCATCCATGATTGAAGACAGAGGAGAGATTTTTCCGGCACTGGAAGTTGACCCTGGCCACCCAGGTGTCTCAGCCCTTACGGCATCTCACGAGAAAGTGAAACGGGAGCGTCCGGTTATTGACGTTTCTCAAACAGTTACAGACGGGGGGTGGCTGTATAATGCCGGCATTCCAAGTGTGATTTACGGTCCTGGAAATCTGCATAATGCACACTCCGTGAACGAGGAGGTATCAATTGAACAGCTGGTAGATTATACAAAAATCTTGCTCGATTTTATCATCAGCTGGTGCAGCAGTAAAAAAGAACAGTAATCATGAAAATTTCTTCTTGCTGACAAGGTTCAGCCCGCCCGTTCATATACTTAAAAAAAGGACGGAAAAAGGACGTGATGGAATGATCAGCATTTCAGAATTTCAGGTGAAGGATGTCGTCAATGTTTCAAACGGAAAAAAGCTTGGGAGCATTGGTGATATAGATATCAATGTGACCACTGGAAAAATACAGGCGATCATACTCGGAGGAAATGGGAAAGTTCTCGGATTTTTTGGAAAAGAAGAGGAATTGGTCATTCCATGGCGAAATATAGTAAAAATCGGGGAAGATGTCATCTTGGTCCGATTAAGTGAACCGCATGCATAACCTAATTGTCTGCTGCTGATTGGAAAATGCCGGAAGTCTCGATTCTTCCGGCACATTTCATTTAGAAATATGCAAATCGGCGCTCAACGAATGCAGAAAGATGTGGTAAAATAAGTGGGAAATTCCGCTTTTTTAAATGTTTGTCGAAAGGTTGGATCATCATGAATACATATCACCCATTCAGTCTTACCACACCCTCGACACTCATGATACAAGACTGGACACAAACGAATCAAAACAACAGAGAAGTCATTGCCGGGTTTACTACGAAAAACGGCGGTGTCAGCCAAAAGCCTTTTGAATCGTTAAATACAGGATTGCACGTTCATGACAAAGATGCAGATGTAGTTAAAAATCGCGAATATATTGCCGATATGTTTAATATTGATTTGCAGTCTTGGGTATTTGCTGATCAGACACACGATAATCGCGTTCAAAAAGTGACGCAGAGAGATAGGGGAAAAGGCGCCCGTGAATATCACACGGCTCTGAAAGCAACGGACGGGCTCTACACAAATGAAAAGAATGTGTTTTTGGCATTATGCTTTGCTGATTGTGTGCCTCTTTTCTTCTATGATCCGGTTAAATCGCTTGTCGGGATCGCCCATGCCGGGTGGAAAGGCACTGTCAAACAGATTGGCAGAGAAATGGTGAAGCAATGGACCGAGCAGGAAGGGTCAAATCTCTCAGACATTTATGCTGTTATTGGACCGTCTATCAGCGGAGCATGCTATACGGTAGACGACCGTGTCATGGATGCTGTCCGGGCATTGCCGGTTTCGGCAGACCGTGCCGTTAATCAGACGGCAAAGGCACAATATCAGCTTGATCTGAAAGAGCTGAACCGCCTTATACTGATCGACAGCGGTTTGGCAAATGAACAGATTTCTGTCAGCGGTTTATGCACGGAAAGTGAGCCGTCTCTTTTCTATTCTCACCGCCGCGATCAGGGGAAAACTGGACGGATGATGTCCTTTATCGGAATGAAGGAGGCATAAAAGATCTTGCGTGTTGTTGATAATTTACGACATATAAACGAACGAATAAACGAAGCATGTAACAGATCGGGCCGCAGCTCCGATGAAGTTACGGTTATTGCAGTCACAAAATATGTATCGCCTGAACGAGCACAGGAGGCAGTGGATGCGGGCATCACCTGCCTCGGAGAGAATCGGGATGCGGAACTGCTCCGCAAGCAGGAAATGATAAAAGGGAATCCGGAATGGCATTTTATCGGCAGTCTGCAGTCAAGAAAAGCAAAAGCTGTCGTCAATTCAGTTTCCTATATCCATTCCTTAGACCGGTTATCATTAGCGAAAGAAATTGAAAAACGGGCTGAAGGTACTGTCCAATGCTTTGTCCAGGTCAATACCTCTCTCGAGCCTTCTAAACACGGTATAAAAAAAGAAGAAGTCATTCCATTCATACAGGAGCTTTCCGGTTTCGAACACATCGTTGTATCCGGACTGATGACAATGGCTCCGCTGACTGACGATCAAGATCAGATCAGAAGCTGCTTCAAAGCGCTGAGAGAACTCCGTGATCAGGTTCAGGAGCTGAAACAGCTGAACGCTCCGTGTACTGAACTGTCGATGGGCATGTCAAATGATTTTGAAATTGCAATTGAAGAAGGCGCTACTTTTATTAGAATCGGCTCATCGTTAGTCGGAAATGAAACAGGGGGTGTACAGCAATGAGTATGAAAAATAAACTGAAAAACTTTTTCTCAATGGAAGATGAAGAGTACGAATATGAATATATTGAAACAGAACGGGAGTCTCATGAAGAGCATGAGCAGAAAGAAAAACCGGCTTATACCGCAAACAAACCTGCGGGCAAACAGAATGTAGTGAGCTTGCAAAGTGTTCAGAAATCCTCTAAAGTGGTGTTGAGTGAGCCGCGCGTTTATGCGGAGGCGCAGGAAATAGCCGACCATTTGAAGAATCGGAGGGCAGTTGTCGTCAATCTTCAGCGGATACAGCATGACCAGGCCAAGCGGATTGTCGACTTTTTGAGCGGAACCGTTTATGCCATCGGCGGCGATATTCAAAGAATCGGCTCGGATATTTTCCTCTGCACGCCTGACAACGTGGATGTATCAGGCACAATTTCTGAGCTCATATCTGAAGACGAACATCAGAGGTGGTAAAGCGACATGATCCTTTATCAAGTTTTTTCGGTTTTAAACTTATTAATCACAATATACTCATTTGCCCTGATCATATATATTTTTATGTCATGGGTGCCGAGTACAAGGGAAACGGCAGTCGGGCGTTTTTTAGCTTCGATTTGTGAACCATATCTCGAACCATTCAGAAAAATCATCCCTCCGATCGCAATGCTGGACATTTCTCCGATCGTAGCCATTCTTGTGCTTCGGTTTGCGACAACCGGCTTGTGGGGGCTTTACCGCATGATTGCGTTTTAATGTGACAGTTTGATAGAGGGCTTGGCAGCAGCCAAGCCTCTTTACATAGAAGGGAAAGACGATGAGCGATATCTATCAGCACTTCAGAAAAGACGAGCAGGCGTTTATTGACCAGGCGCTCGAATGGAAAAGCATTGTCCAGGAGCAGTACAGGATGAAGCTGACTGACTTCTTAGACCCCCGAGAGCAGGTCATCCTCTCTGCTGTTACGGGACAGGCGGATGTCGGGCTTGCTTTTTCCGGCGGCTATGACAGAGCGGAACGAAAACGGGCGATTCTCTATCCAGAGTACATCACTCCGGAAGAATCGGATTTTGAACTTCAGGCGTTTCACGTCCGTTATGCTGAAAAGTTTGTCTCAGTAGATCACCGTTCTCTGCTCGGTGCATTAATGGGCATTGGCTTAAAGCGGCAAAAGTTTGGTGACATCGTGTTTTCTGAGACAGCAGTGCAATTGATTGTCTCAGCCGATACCGCTGATTTTGTGGCGTCACAGCTGACCCAAGCAGGCAAAGCGGCGGTCAGCTTAGAGAAAATTGACTTGTCAGACCTTAACATTCCAGCTGCTGATGTCGAAATAAGAGATGACACGGTTTCTTCTTTAAGGCTTGACGCCGTCTGCGCCTCTATGAGCAGGCAATCCCGCCAGAAATCACAGACGCTCGTGAAAAACGGACTCGTAAAAGTGAACTGGAAGGTAGTTGAAGATCCTTCATATATGGTGGCAGAAGGGGACATGCTGTCTATTAGAGGCTTTGGCCGCTGCAGCTTAACAAAAATCGAAGGAAAAACCAAAAAAGACAAATGGAGAGTTACGTTTGAACGACAAAAATAGTCGGTTTTTCAGTTTTTTTCTCCATCTGTGCGAAATTTGTTTTATAATGTGAACTAGATAACCGTACTGAAATGTAAAAATGGAGGTGGCATCATGCCATTAACGCCAAATGATATTCACAACAAGACGTTTACAAAGAGTTTTCGCGGATATGATGAAGATGAAGTAAATGAATTCCTAGCGCAAGTCAGAAAAGATTACGAAATTGTTCTCCGTAAAAAAACTGAACTTGAAGCCAAAGTCAATGAACTTGATGAAAGAATCGGACACTTTGCCAATATTGAAGAAACGCTGAATAAATCAATTTTAGTTGCACAAGAAGCGGCTGAAGACGTAAAACGCAATTCTCAAAAAGAAGCAAAGCTGATCGTTCGGGAAGCGGAGAAAAACGCTGACCGCATTATCAACGAATCTTTATCAAAATCAAGAAAAATCGCTATGGAAATAGAAGAGCTGAAAAAACAGTCTAAAGTTTTCAGAACACGTTTCCAAATGCTGATTGAAGCACAGCTCGATCTTCTGAAAAATGATGATTGGGATCATCTGCTTGAGTATGAAGTCGACGCAGTGTTTGAGGAAAGGGAATAAATTCTCTGATTATCTTGACATTTTCTTAGCTTGTCGAATATAATACGTTCATAAATTCAGATGAAAAAACGGTTGAAAGGGACAGTCATGTTTCCTTCAGGCCTTCATAGCGACCCGGAGATGGTGAGAGTCCGGGATGGCCGGAATCATGTAGATCAGCCCTTAAGTTTCCTTTCTGAACTCACAGTAGGTTAGGACGTTCATCACGTTACGATGCTCGAGAGGAAAAAGCGTATGGTGGCTTTTTCTAAAAGGGTGGTACCGCGAGATAAGCTTTCTCGTCCCTTATGGGATGAGAGGGCTTTTTTTATTTTCTGAAAAAATGCAGTGGAGGAATGAAAATGGATTTTAAAGACACGCTCTTAATGCCGAAAACAGATTTCCCGATGCGAGGAAATTTGCCAAACCGTGAGCCTGACATTCAAAAGAAATGGGAAGAAGAGGAGATCTACCGTCTTGTGCAGGAACGGACGAAAGACCGCCCGAAATTTGTTTTACATGACGGACCTCCGTATGCAAACGGCGACATCCATATGGGCCACGCGCTTAACAAAATTTTGAAAGACTTCATTGTCCGCTACAAATCAATGAGCGGCTATAACGCGCCGTATGTACCGGGCTGGGATACACACGGATTGCCGATTGAAACAGCTCTTACAAAAAACAAAAAAGTCAATCGCAAAGAAATGTCAGTAGCGGAATTCCGCAAACTCTGCGAAGAGTACGCTTGGAAGCAAATCGACGGACAGCGTGAGCAGTTCAAACGCCTTGGTGTCCGAGGCGACTGGGAGAACCCATATGTGACATTAAAACCGGAATACGAAGCGCAACAAATCCGCGTATTTGGTGAGATGGCAAAAAGGGGCTACATTTATAAAGGCCTTAAACCGGTTAACTGGTCACCTTCAAGTGAGTCCGCTTTGGCTGAAGCTGAGATCGAGTATCAAGATAAACGTTCAGCATCAATTTACGTTGCTTTCGGTGTAAAAGACGGAAAAGGCGTTCTTGAAAACGGCGAGCGCATCATCATTTGGACAACAACGCCTTGGACAATTCCGGCGAACCTCGGAATTTCAGTGCACCCTGAACTTGAGTACAGTGTGATGGCAGTAGGTGAGGACCGCTTTGTCGTAGCAAGTGCTTTAGTCGAAAATGTTGCGTCTGCATGCGGGTTTGATCAATATGAGGTAACAAGAACGATCAAAGGGAAAGACCTTGAGAACATTATTGCAGAACACCCGCTATATGGCAGAGACTCACTTGTTATGCTTGGCGAACACGTAACAACTGATGCCGGAACAGGCTGTGTTCATACAGCGCCGGGACACGGGGAAGATGACTTTATCATCGGTCAAAAATACGGTTTAGATGTGCTTTGCCCAGTTGATGAAAAAGGTGTCATGACAAGCGAAGCTCCTGGCTTTGAAGGCATGTTCTATGATGATGCGAACAAAGTGATCACACAGCAGCTTGATGAAAAAGGCGCGCTTGTGAAGCTTGAATTCATTACTCACTCTTATCCGCACGATTGGAGAACAAAGAAACCAACCATTTTCAGAGCGACAGCGCAATGGTTTGCGTCTATTAAAGATTTCAGATCAGACCTGCTGGATGCCATTAAAGAAACCAAATGGGTTCCTGAATGGGGCGAGCAGCGTTTGCACAACATGGTTCGTGACCGCGGAGACTGGTGTATCTCAAGACAGCGCGCATGGGGTGTTCCGATTCCGGTATTTTATGCTGAAAACGGCGAGCCGATTATTACAGATGAAACCATTGAACATGTTTCTGAATTGTTTAGACAGCACGGATCAAACATTTGGTTTGAAAAAGAAGCGAAGGATCTTCTTCCGGAAGGCTTTACGCATCCTGGCAGCCCGAACGGCACATTTACAAAAGAACAGGACATCATGGATGTTTGGTTTGATTCAGGCTCTTCTCACCAAGCGGTGCTTGAAGAACGTGAAGACCTCGTTCGCCCGGCTGATTTATATCTTGAAGGATCTGACCAATACCGCGGCTGGTTTAACTCATCTCTTTCTACAGCAGTAGCTGTTACAGGAAAAGCGCCGTATAAAGGCGTGCTCAGCCATGGGTTTGCACTGGATGGAGAAGGACGCAAGATGAGTAAATCCATCGGTAACGTCGTTGTTCCGGCTAAAGTCATGAAACAGCTTGGTGCCGACATCTTGAGATTATGGGTGTCTTCAGTTGATTACCAGGCGGATGTTCGTGTCTCTGACGCGATTCTGAAGCAGGTCGCTGAAGTATACCGTAAAATCCGCAACACATTCCGTTTCCTTCATGGCAACCTATTCGATTTTGATCCAAAAACAAATGCGGTAGCCGTTGAAGATCTTCGTGAAGTGGATCAGTATATGCTGACTAAGCTGAACAAACTGATTGAGAAAGTGAAAAAGGCGTATGATGAGTACGAATTTGCTGTTGTGTATCACAGCATTCATAATTTCTGCACAATCGAATTGAGTTCATTCTATCTTGATTTCGCAAAAGATATTGTGTATATCGAGCATGCGGATCATCCGGATAGACGCAGCATGCAGACCGTATTCTACGAAACGCTTCTTGCATTAGTGAAGCTTTCAGCGCCTATCCTTCCACATACGGCTGACGAATTATGGTCTCATTTAACATTTGTTGAAGAGCAGAGCGTGCAGCTGACAGACATGCCGGAAACAATCACGGTTCCAAACAGCGAAGCGATTGAAGAAAAGTTTGACCGCTTTATGGCTCTTCGTGATGATGTGCTAAAAGCGTTAGAAACTGCGCGGAATGAAAAAATCATCGGTAAATCATTGGAAGCGAACCTGAAATTGTATCCAAACAAAGAAAATCAAGAGCTATTGGCTTCCATTAAAGAAAATCTTTCTCAGCTGTTTATTGTTTCTGAACTGACAATCAGCGAAGAAAATGAAGCGCCGAACGATGCGCAAAGCTTCGCGACAGGAAAAATCGCTGTCCAAAAAGCTGAAGGCGAAATGTGTGAGAGATCCCGTGTGATTTCAAAAGATGTGGGTGCAAATCCGAAATACCCTACACTTTCACTGCGAAACGCTGAAATCGTTGAAAAATACTATCAAAAATAATGGAAAAGGGCCCGGCGAAAAAAGCCGGGCTTTTTTTCATGCCAAGAGTGACATCGTTTAGAACGGCAGGAAAAATCTTATGGGCTTTAGATCATCATTCACAGGCAACAATATAGGTACTACGTTAAGAGCAGGAGTTGTGATGAATGAATGATCAACTGACCGCAATTTATACGGAACTTCTTCTAATGAAAGAAGAACTACAGTCGAGATTATTTGAGTATTCTTGCTTTCAGGTTTCAACAAGCCCGCAAGCAGCAATCAATCATAAACAAAAAGCAACTCTGATCTATCACATTAAAGAAGAGCTTCAAGACGTTCTCCTCGCATTGTCCAAAATTGAAAACGGCACATTCGGATACTGTGAAGAAACGGGGGCTTCAATTCCTCTTTCAAAGCTGGCGGTGCTGCCGACTGCCCGGACAACGAACGACTTTCTTTATTCTGTCCAATTTGAAAAAAAAACGCTTCCGCTGTGGAAATCAACGGATATGGAATATGGTCAGGCACTGTATGAATAACAGTGTCTGGCCGGCTAATATGCCTGATATAGCTTTACTCCAGGGCTTTTTATTGATAAAATGCATAATGGATTAAAGTAACCGTAAACTGGAGGAACGTTTGTGCTGTATTATGTGATTGCACTACTTATTATTGCAGCCGATCAATTGACAAAATGGCTAGTTGTTAAGAACATGGAGCTTGGCCAAAGCATTCCAATCATTGATCAGGTATTCTATATCACCTCCCATCGCAATACGGGTGCTGCATGGGGGATATTAGCCGGTCAGATGTGGTTTTTCTACCTCATTACAACCGCGGTTATTATTGGCATTGTTTATTACATACAGCGTTATACAAAAGGACAAAGGCTTCTTGGCGTTGCCCTCGGACTTATGCTTGGCGGTGCCATCGGCAACTTCATCGATCGGGCTGTCAGACAGGAAGTTGTTGATTTTATCCATGTCATTATTGTGGATTATAACTACCCGATTTTTAACATCGCGGACTCGTCATTATGTGTCGGCGTAATGCTTTTATTTATACAAATGCTGTTGGACAGCGGGAAAAAGAAAAAGGAGCAATAGCATGAATCAAATTGATATAACCGCTTCAGAAGAACAAAAAAGTGAGCGGATTGATAAATTTCTGGCATCGGCTGAGAATGATTGGTCGAGAACCCAGGTACAGCAATGGGTGAAAGACGGACAAGTTGTCGTAAACGGAAGCCCTGTAAAAGCGAATTATAAAATTCAGCCGGGTGATCAGGTGACCGTCACTGTGCCTGAGCCGGAAGCGCTCGACGTACTGGCAGAACCGATGGATCTGGATATTTACTACGAAGATCAGGATGTGCTGGTCGTCAATAAACCTCGCGGAATGGTTGTGCACCCGGCTCCCGGGCATCTTACCGGCACACTTGTAAACGGCCTTATGGCTCATTGCACGGACCTATCTGGAATTAATGGCGTGATGCGTCCGGGAATCGTTCATAGAATCGATAAGGACACGTCTGGTCTATTAATGGTGGCGAAAAATGATATGGCGCATGAGTCACTTGTAAACCAATTGGTCAACAAAACGGTTACGCGGAAATATACGGCGGTTGTCCACGGGCTTATTTCTCACGATGACGGCACAATTGATGCGCCAATCGGACGGGATAAGAAAGACCGTCAAAGCATGACCGTCACCCGTGATGGCAAAAACGCCGTCACTCATTTTCATGTGCTTGAGCGTTTTCAGGATTTTACGTTGGTGGAATGCCAGCTTGAAACAGGGAGAACCCACCAAATTCGTGTGCATATGAAATATATCGGATTCCCATTAGCGGGTGATCCAAAATACGGCCCGAGAAAAACGATCGATTTTAACGGGCAGACACTTCACGCCGGAATTTTAGGTTTTGATCATCCCCGCACCGGCGAATATGTCGAATTCGAAGCGCCGCTTCCGGAGGATATGGCAGAATTAATCGAAAACCTCAGGAAAAACGGTTGACAGACTGTTTCTTTTCTGAAATAATAAACGAAGCTGAATAGATTCTTTAAAACAGTCCAGAGAGGCTGAGAAGGATAACGGATAGACGGGATGCGTGCAGGTGCACGCACCTTGTCCTAAAACCCCTCTATGCTCTGGCAGGAGGGGTTTTTTCTTCTATATGAACTGTGAGGTGTCACACATTGAATCAAAAAGCTGTCATTCTCGACGAACAGGCAATCAGACGGGCGCTGACCAGGATCGCCCACGAAATGATCGAACGCAATAAAGGAATGAACAACTGCATCCTTGTCGGCATTAAGACAAGAGGGATTTACTTGGCCAAACGCCTTGCGGAACGAATCGAACAGATTGAAGGAAATCCTGTAACAGTCGGTGAAATCGATATTACTCTTTACAGAGACGATCTTTCCAAAAAAACGAGCAATGAAGAACCGCTTGTGAAAGGTGCAGATATTCCGGTAGACATCACAGATCAAAAAGTCATTCTCGTTGACGATGTCTTGTTCACCGGAAGAACGGTCAGAGCGGGTATGGATGCGCTTGTTGATGTAGGCAGACCTTCCTCCATTCAGCTGGCTGTGCTTGTTGACAGAGGACACCGGGAGCTGCCGATCCGAGCGGATTATATTGGGAAAAACATCCCGACATCAAAAGCTGAAAAGGTTATGGTTCAGCTTGATGAGGTAGATCAAAACGATCTCGTCGCCATTTATGAAAATGAATAATAGATCACCTTTTTAAAGGCAATCCAGAGAGGTTGCAAAGAGGTGCACAACAAAGCCAAGTCCCGAAAGTGTTCGGCAGGTCTTTGTATGCCTCTTTGCGTAAAAATAGCAAAGAGGTTTTTTTATACAGTCATTGAGTCATCCTAATAGGAAAGTTAACAATCAGGGGGAAAATCATCATGAGTAAGAAAAAAGTAAATTTAGGAATCAGGGATGTCCCGACACCTTTCTCTTGGGTTTCATTCAGCCTGCAGCATTTGTTTGCCATGTTTGGTTCAACGATTTTAGTTCCGAAGCTGGTCGGAATGAGTCCTGCTGTGGCATTGGTGACAAGCGGCATCGGGACACTTGCTTACCTTCTGATTACGAAAGGGCAAATTCCGGCGTATCTCGGTTCATCCTTCGCCTTTATTTCTCCGATCATACTGGTAAAAGCGACCGGCGGGCCGGGAGCGGCAATGGTCGGGGCGTTTTTGGCAGGGTTAGTGTACGGTTTGATTGCCTTATTGATCAGGCAGCTTGGAACAGGATGGCTGATGAAGGTTCTCCCGCCTGTAGTCGTAGGCCCTGTGATTATCGTCATCGGGCTGGGACTTGCAAGCACTGCGGTAAACATGGCGATGTATGCTGATCCGAACGCAAGTGAATTGGTCTACAGCTTAAAGCACTTCAGTGTCGCGGGGGTTACGCTGGCAATCACGATTATTTGCGCGATTTTCTTACGAGGGTTTTTAAGCCTGATTCCGGTTCTGATCGGAATTATCGGCGGATACCTGTTCGCCCTTACTCAAGGGATTGTCAACTTCCAGCCGGTGCTTGACGCGAAATGGTTTGCAGTGCCTGAATTTATCATCCCGTTCAAAGACTATTCACCGTCAGTAACACTCGGTATCGCAGCAGCAATGGTTCCTGTCGCGTTTGTGACAATGTCAGAGCATATCGGCCACCAAATGGTGCTGAGCAAAGTTGTCGGACAAGATTTCATTAAAAAGCCGGGGCTTCATCGCTCCATTATGGGTGACAGCGTGGCGACAATCCTTGCTTCCCTGATCGGCGGCCCTCCGACAACGACTTACGGAGAAAACATTGGCGTGCTGGCCATCACAAGAGTATTCAGCGTCTTTGTAATCGGCGGCGCGGCAGTGATTGCCCTTTGCTTCGGCTTTATCGGCAAAATCTCAGCGCTGATCAGTTCAGTGCCGTCAGCGGTCATGGGAGGCGTCTCCTTCCTGCTGTTTGGAATCATCGCTTCGAGCGGTCTGAGAATGCTGATTGACAACAAAATTGATTATGAAAACAACAGAAACCTCATTATTACATCGGTGATCCTAGTGATCGGTGTAGGAGGCGCTTTTATCCAAGTGTCTCAAGGAGGATTCCAAGTGTCAGGAATGGCGCTTGCCGCAATTGTCGGTGTCATCTTAAACCTGATTCTTCCGCAGGCGAAGGAAGAGCAGGCTGACACATCTGAACAACATCATATCTAAAACCTTTTAATGAAAGTCCAGAGAGGCTTGGAAGGGTTATGAAGAGAAGGAAGCTTCAATGCTGCCCTCTATTTAACCATACCCCGAGTCTATCTAAGACCGGGGTTTTTTCAGCCTAAAAGTTGAAATGAGAGGGGAAAGAACATGAAGCATTTAACGACGATGAGCGAACTCAATATTGAGGAAATCAAAGGTTTGCTTCAAACAGCACAAGATCTCAAAAGCGGAAAAACAGACAATCAGCTGGCAGGAACATTTGCAGCAAACCTGTTTTTCGAACCAAGCACGAGAACGCGATTCAGCTTTGAGGTGGCGGAGAAAAAGCTCGGTATGAATGTCCTGAATCTTGATGGAACAAGCACAAGCGTGCAAAAAGGCGAAACCTTATATGACACCATCCGGACGCTTGAATCAATCGGTGTGGACGTTTGCGTCATCAGGCACAGTGAGGATGAGTACTATAAAGCGCTTGTCAGCCAGGTGAATATCCCGATTCTGAATGCGGGAGATGGATGCGGCCAGCACCCGACGCAATCACTGCTTGATTTAATGACGATTTATGAAGAGTTCAATACGTTCAAAGGGATTACCGTCTCCATTCACGGCGATATCAAGCACAGCAGAGTGGCAAGGTCTAATGCGGAAGTTTTGACAAGATTGGGTGCCCGCGTCCTGTTTTCAGGTCCTTCTGAATGGCAGGATGAAGAAAATACATTCGGCACATATGTCTCAACGGATGAAGCAGTTGAGTCTTCCGATGTCGTCATGCTGCTGCGCATTCAAAATGAAAGACATCAGTCGGCTGTCAGCCAGGAAGGCTATTTAAATAAATACGGTTTGACCGTAGAACGGGCTGAGCGTATGAAGCAGCATGCGATTATTATGCATCCTGCTCCGGTAAACAGAGGAGTGGAGATTGATGACAGCTTAGTAGAAAGTCGAAAATCAAGAATCTTCAAGCAAATGCAAAATGGCGTCTTCATCAGAATGGCAGTGATACAGCGTGCCTTACAAACCAAAGTGAAAAGAGGAGAAGCAGCGTATGTCATATCTCATTAAAAACGGCTGGATACTTAACGAAAATGGTGAAAAAACAGAAGCGGACATTCGAGTGACAGGAGAAATCATTTCAGAAATCGGCAAGCTTGATACAGCGGATGAAGAAACGGTAATTGATGCAAAAGGATTGCTCGTTTCGCCTGGGTTTGTGGATCTCCACGTACACTTCAGAGAGCCGGGCGGAGAGAAAAAAGAAACCATTGAAACCGGGGCAAAAGCAGCAGCGCGCGGCGGTTATACAACAGTAGCAGCAATGCCGAATACGCGTCCGGTTCCTGATACGAAGGAGCAGATGGAATGGGTGCAAAACCGTATTAAAGAAACATCATGCGTCAGAGTTCTTCCATATGCATCCATTACGATCAGACAAATTGGCGATGAGATGACAAACTTTGAAGCTTTAAAAGAAGCGGGAGCATTTGCCTTTACAGATGACGGCGTCGGTATACAGACAGCAGGAATGATGTATGAAGCGATGAAACGGGCAGCTGCGATCGACAAAGCGGTTGTTGCGCATTGCGAAGACAACTCCTTAATTTACGGAGGGAGCGTTCATGAAGGGACATTCTCGAAAGCGAACGGGCTCAACGGCATTCCTTCTGTGTGTGAATCGGTTCATATTGCCCGCGATGTATTGCTGGCTGAGGCGGCAAACTGCCATTACCATGTATGCCATATCAGTACGAAAGAGTCTGTCAGGGTCGTGCGCGATGCGAAAAAAGCGGGAATCAGAGTGACAGCAGAAGTATCACCGCATCATTTGCTCCTTTGTGATGAGGACATTCCGGGTCTGGACACAAATTATAAAATGAATCCTCCGCTTCGCAGTGCGGAAGACAGAGCGGCTTTAATCGAAGGTCTTTTAGACGGAACGATCGATTTTATCGCAACAGACCATGCGCCGCATACAGAAGAAGAGAAAAACACAGAAATGAAGCTGGCGCCATTTGGGATTGTCGGCTTAGAAACAGCGTTCCCGCTTCTATACACACACTTTGTCAAAAATGGCAGCTGGTCGCTGAAACAGCTGATTGACTATATGACAATCAAGCCTTGTGAAGCTTTCGGCCTCCCATACGGAACATTACAAACGGGACAGGCAGCCGACATTACTTTAATCGATTTAGAAAAAGAAGCAGTAATAGACAAAGAAACATTTTTATCAAAAGGAAAAAACACACCATTCAACGGCATTAACTGCACCGGTTGGCCGGTCGCTACAATGGCCGCGGGGAAGCTTGCTTATGAAGAAGGGAGACTTGTCAAATGAAAAGACGATTAGTACTGGAAAACGGAGCGGTATTCGAGGGAGAAGCCTTCGGAAGCTTAGAACACAGCATGGGAGAAGTCGTTTTTAACACTGGGATGACAGGCTATCAGGAAATTTTATCTGATCCTTCTTACTGCGGACAGATCGTAACATTAACTTACCCGCTTATCGGAAATTACGGCATCAACCGTGATGATTTTGAATCCATTACCCCTTTTGTGAAAGGGCTGATCATCAAAGAACTATGTGAACTGCCTTCCAACTGGCGTTCAGCATACACATTAGACGAGTATTTAAAAATGAAAAACATTCCGGGACTGCAGGGAATTGATACGAGAAAGCTGACAAGAATGATCCGCACGGCAGGCGCGCTAAAAGGTACATTCGCTTCACCTGATGAAGATATCGAAGCAGTGCTGAAAAGACTGAACGAAACCGAACTGCCGAGAAATCAAGTTTCACAAGTATCTGCCAAAACAGCTTATCCGAGCCCGGGAAGAGGTAAACGCATTGTCTTGGTTGACTTTGGCATGAAGCACGGGATTCTAAGAGAGCTGAACAAACGGAAATGTGACGTTATCGTTGTGCCATACAACATAACAGCGGAAGAAGTGCTTCAGCTGAAACCGGACGGCATCATGCTTTCTAACGGACCTGGAGACCCGAAAGATGTGCCTGAAGCGATTGAAATGATTAAAGGTGTTCTCGGAAAAGTTCCATTATTCGGAATATGTCTCGGCCACCAATTATTCGCGCTGGCGTGCGGAGCAAATACTGAAAAAATGAAATTCGGCCACAGGGGCTCAAACCACCCGGTAAAAGAGCTGGCTACAGGAAAAGTCGCCTTAACATCTCAAAACCATGGCTATACAGTGTCATCCATCAGCGAAACAGAACTTGAAGTAACCCATATCGCAATTAACGACGATACGATTGAAGGGCTGAAGCATAAAACACAGCCGGCATTTACGGTTCAATATCATCCCGAAGCCTCACCTGGTCCTGAGGATGCCAACCATCTATTTGACAGATTCATCGAAATGATTGACACAACAGAGAAAGAAGGGGAAGCGGTATGCCAAAACGCGTAGACATTAACAAAATTTTAGTAATCGGATCTGGACCGATCATCATTGGCCAAGCAGCAGAATTTGACTATGCGGGAACGCAAGCCTGCCTTGCTTTGAAAGAAGAAGGCTATGAAGTCATCCTTGTCAACTCAAACCCTGCCACGATCATGACAGATACAGAAATGGCTGACCGGGTTTACATCGAACCGCTCACTCCTGAATTCCTGACGCGAATCATCAGAAAAGAGCGCCCGGATGCCATTCTTCCTACTCTTGGAGGCCAAACCGGTTTGAATCTTGCGGTTGAGCTTTCTGAAAGAGGCGTGCTGGAAGAGTGCGGCGTCGAAGTGCTTGGCACAAAGCTGTCTGCGATTCAACAGGCTGAAGACCGCGACTTGTTCAGAACATTAATGAATGAACTGAATGAACCGGTGCCTGAAAGTGAGATCATCCACTCCCTAGAAGAAGCGGAAAACTTCGTCAGTCAAATTGGATTCCCTGTCATTGTCCGCCCGGCATATACATTAGGCGGAACAGGCGGAGGCATCTGCTCGAATGAAACCGAGCTGAAAGAAATTGTTGAGAACGGCTTAAAATTAAGCCCGGTTCACCAGTGTCTGCTTGAAAAAAGCATCGCCGGCTATAAAGAAATCGAGTATGAAGTCATGAGAGACAGCCAGGATCATGCCATCGTTGTTTGTAACATGGAGAACATTGATCCAGTCGGAATCCACACTGGAGACAGTATTGTTGTCGCGCCGAGCCAAACGCTCAGCGACCGCGAATATCAGCTCTTGCGGAATGTATCGTTAAAACTGATCCGCGCGCTTGGAATCGAAGGCGGATGTAATGTACAGCTCGCTTTAGATCCAGACAGCTTCCAATACTACATTATTGAAGTAAATCCGCGTGTCAGCCGTTCATCCGCTCTTGCGTCAAAAGCGACGGGATATCCGATTGCAAAGCTCGCTGCTAAAATTGCAGTCGGCCTTTCATTAGATGAAATGATGAACCCTGTGACAGGAAAAACATATGCAGCATTTGAACCGGCTCTTGACTATGTCGTATCCAAAATTCCGCGCTGGCCGTTTGATAAGTTTGAATCAGCAAACAGAAAGCTCGGCACGCAAATGAAAGCGACAGGAGAAGTCATGGCGATCGGCCGCACGCTTGAGGAGTCATTGCTGAAGGCTGTGCGTTCACTGGAAGCGGATGTGTATCATCTTGAATTGAAGGACGCCGCTGACATTTCCGATGAGCTTCTTGAAAAACGAATTAAAAAGGCAGGAGACGAACGCTTATTCTACTTAGCTGAAGCATATAGAAGAGGCTACACGGTAGAAGATCTCCACGGTTTTTCCGCGATCGATGTCTTCTTCCTGCATAAGCTGTTCGGAATCGTACAGTTTGAAAAAGAACTGAAGGCAAAAGCGGGCGATACGGATGTGTTGAGACGGGCAAAAGAACTCGGATTCTCTGATAAGTACATCAGCCGTGAGTGGAAAATGAAAGAATCGGAGCTTTACAGCTTAAGAAAGCAAGCGGGAATTGCACCGGTATTCAAAATGGTAGATACGTGCGCGGCGGAATTTGAATCAGAAACGCCATACTTCTACAGCACATACGAAGAAGAAAATGAGTCTGTCGTTACGGATAAGAAAAGTGTGATCGTGCTGGGCTCCGGTCCGATTCGAATCGGTCAGGGGGTTGAGTTCGACTACGCAACTGTTCACTCTGTGTGGGCGATTAAACAGGCAGGCTATGAAGCCATTATTGTCAATAACAATCCGGAAACCGTTTCAACAGATTTCAGTATCTCAGACAAGCTGTACTTTGAACCGCTTACGATTGAAGATGTCATGCACATCATTGACCTCGAACAGCCAATGGGTGTTGTCGTTCAATTCGGCGGACAAACTGCCATTAATCTTGCAGACGAGCTTTCTGCACGAGGAGTGAAAATCCTCGGGACTTCGTTAGAAGATTTAGACCGTGCGGAAGACCGGGATAAATTTGAACAAGCGCTTGGAGAACTTGGTGTTCCGCAGCCGCTTGGCAAAACAGCGACATCAGTTGATCAGGCGGTAAGCATCGCGAGTGACATCGGCTATCCGGTACTGGTGCGCCCGTCCTATGTACTTGGCGGCCGAGCGATGGAGATTGTTTATCATGAAGAAGAACTGCTTCATTACATGAAAAACGCAGTCAAAATCAATCCGCAGCACCCAGTATTAATTGACAGATATTTAACAGGGAAAGAAATTGAAGTGGATGCAGTATCTGATGGTGAAACAGTCGTCATTCCGGGAATTATGGAGCACATTGAACGGGCGGGCGTTCACTCCGGAGACTCAATCGCTGTTTATCCGCCTCAGTCTCTCGCAGAGGACATTAAGAAAAAAATTGAACAATACACGATCGCATTAGCCAAAGGGCTGAACATTGTCGGTTTGCTCAATATTCAATTCGTACTGTCACAAGGCGAAGTGTACGTGCTCGAAGTGAATCCGAGATCAAGCAGAACCGTACCGTTCTTAAGCAAAATTACGGGTATTCCAATGGCAAATCTCGCAACAAAAATCATTCTCGGGCAAAAGCTGGCGGCGTTTGGCTATACAGAGGGCCTTCAGCCTGAACAGCAGGGTGTATTTGTAAAAGCGCCTGTCTTCTCCTTTGCTAAGCTGAGAAGAGTGGACATTACGTTAGGGCCTGAAATGAAATCAACTGGTGAGGTCATGGGGAAAGATTCCACTCTTGAAAAAGCGCTTTATAAAGCACTGATTGCTTCAGGCATTCAAATCCCTAACTACGGGTCCGTGCTTCTAACAGTGGCTGATAAAGACAAAGAAGAAGGGTTAGCCATCGCTAAGCGGTTCCATGCGATCGGCTACAACATTTTAGCGACAGAAGGAACAGCAGGTTGCCTGAAAGAAGCTTCAATTCCGGCGAAGGTGGTCGGGAAAATCGGCCAGGACGGCCCGAACTTGCTAGATGTGATTAGAAACGGAGAAGCGCAGTTTGTCATCAATACGCTGACAAAAGGAAAGCAGCCAGCAAGAGACGGATTTAGAATCAGACGTGAATCAGTAGAAAACGGTGTTGCCTGCTTAACATCTTTAGATACGGCAGAAGCGATATTGCGAGTGCTGGAAAGCATGATATTCCGTGCTGATCAAATGCCGGCAGTCAACACAAATCAGGAGGCGGCAGTCACTATATGAAAAAAGCGTATTTGACAGTATGTTCTAACCAGCAAATTGCAGACCGGGTGTATCAAATGGTTTTAAAAGGGGAGCTTGTCCAAGGGTTTACAACCCCGGGACAGTTCCTTCATCTTAAAGTGAGCGAAGCGGTTACGCCTCTTTTGAGAAGGCCCATCAGCATCGCCGACGTCAACTTTGAAAAAAGTGAAGTCACCATCATTTATCGAGTAGATGGGGAAGGAACAAGACTGTTGTCGCTAAAGCGGCAGGGAGAGCTTGTAGATGTCCTCGGGCCTTTGGGAAATGGCTTTCCTGTCAATGAAGTCCAACCCGGAAAGACGGCTTTGCTGGTAGGAGGCGGTGTAGGTGTGCCCCCTCTTCAAGAGCTGTCGAAACGCTTGTACGAAAAAGGGGTCAAGGTTATACACGTTTTAGGATTCCAATCGGCAAAGGACGTTTTTTACGAAGAAGAATGCCGGCAGTATGGAGACACATATGTGGCAACAGCTGACGGAAGCTATGGAGAAACCGGGTTTGTTACAGATGTAATGAAACAGAAAAATCTAGAGTTTGATATCCTCCTCAGCTGCGGGCCGACACCGATGCTGAAGGCGTTAAAACAAGAATATGCCCATAAAGAAGTTTATCTGTCTATGGAGGAACGAATGGGCTGCGGAATCGGCGCATGCTTCGCATGTGTGTGCCATACAAACGAAAGTGAGACATCCTACGTAAAAGTATGTCTCGACGGGCCTGTATTTAAAGCTCAGGAGGTGGCGCTGTAATGCTAGAGGTGAAATTGCCGGGACTTGATTTGAAAAATCCGATCATTCCAGCATCAGGCTGCTTCGGTTTTGGAAAAGAGTTTGCGCGTTTTTATGATTTATCATGTCTCGGGGCAATCATGATCAAAGCTACGACAAAGGAGCCTCGCTTCGGGAACCCGACGCCTAGGGTAGCTGAAACTGGCGCTGGAATGCTCAATGCGATCGGTCTCCAAAATCCGGGGCTGGAGAGCGTTTTGCAAAATGAGCTGCCGTGGCTTGAGCAGTTTGATACGCCGATCATTGCCAATGTCGCAGGTTCTCAAGTCGAGGACTATGTTGAAGTCGCAGAGCATATCAGCAAAGCGCCTAATGTACACGCACTTGAGTTGAATATTTCCTGCCCGAATGTGAAAACAGGCGGAATCGCTTTTGGCACAAACCCTGAAATGGCGGCTGATTTGACGAAAGCGGTTAAAGAGGTATCCGATGTGCCCGTTTATGTGAAGCTTTCCCCGAACGTGGCAAATATCACAGAAATTGCAACAGCGATCGAAGAGGCGGGAGCCGATGGTCTTACGATGATCAACACATTAATCGGCATGAGGCTCGATTTAAAATCAGGCAAGCCGATATTAGCGAATAAAACAGGGGGACTTTCCGGCCCTGCTGTAAAGCCGGTTGCCATTCGCATGGTGCATGAAGTCAGCCAAGCGGTAAACATCCCGATTATCGGAATGGGAGGCGTGCAGACCGCTGAAGATGCACTGGAATTTCTTCTCGCGGGAGCAAGCGCGGTCGCTGTTGGAACAGCAAACTTTGTAAACCCTTTTGCATGTCCGGATATCATTGAACAGCTCCCATCTGTTTTGCGCCAATATGGCTATCAATCAATTGAAGAATGCATCGGAAGGAGCTGGAACCATGAAAAACAACCTGCCCATCATCGCGCTTGATTTTGCATCAGCTGAAGAAACACTTGCGTTCTTAGCGCCTTTTCAGCAAGAACCGTTATTTGTAAAGGTTGGAATGGAGCTTTTTTACCAAGAAGGGCCATCTATCGTTAAACAGCTAAAAGAAAGAAATTGCGAGCTGTTTTTAGATTTAAAGCTTCATGACATCCCGACCACTGTAAATAAAGCGATGAAGCGCCTAGCTGGTCTCGGGGTAGACCTCGTCAATGTTCATGCGGCCGGGGGCAAAAAAATGATGCAGGCAGCTCTGGAAGGCTTAGAAGCAGGGACGCCGGCCGGAAAAAAACGTCCGTCGCTCATCGCGGTAACCCAGCTGACAAGCACATCTGAACAAATGATGAAAAATGAACTGCTGATCCAAAGACCACTGATCGACACGGTTGTCCACTATAGCAAACTGGCGGAAGAAAGCGGGCTGGATGGAGTGGTCTGCTCTGTTCATGAAGCAAAAGCCATTTACGAAGTGGTGTCGCCTTCATTTCTGACTGTCACTCCGGGGATCAGGATGTCAGAGGATGCTTCGAATGACCAAATCCGCGTAGCGACACCTGCAATTGCAAGAGAGAAAGGTTCATCAGCGATTGTGGTGGGGCGCTCGATTACAAAAGCGGCTGACCCGGTAAAAGCCTATGAAGCTGTCAGACTCGAATGGGAGGGAATCAAACAATGAAACAAATCATCGCAAAACATCTATTAGACATCCAAGCTGTATTTTTACGCCCGAACGAGCCATTTACATGGGCAAGCGGCATTTTATCACCAATCTACTGCGACAACCGCCTTACGCTATCTTTCCCGGAGGTCAGAAATGATGTCGCCTCAGGCATCAGCAAGCTTGTCGAAGAGCATTTTCCTGAGGCTGAAATGATTGCGGGCACAGCAACAGCCGGTATTCCTCATGCGGCTCTGGCGGCAGACCGTTTGAATCTTCCAATGTGCTATGTGAGAAGCAAGCCGAAAGCCCACGGAAAAGGCAATCAGATTGAGGGAGCGGTTCAAGAAGGCCAAAAAACGGTCGTCATTGAAGACTTAATCTCCACAGGAGGCAGCGTGCTTGAAGCAGCGGCAGCTTTACAAGCGGCTGGCTGTGAAGTGCTTGGGGTCGTCTCGATCTTTACGTACGGGCTTCCTAAAGCGCAGGAAGCATTTGCGAAGGCGGAGCTGCCATACTATTCATTAACTGATTATGATACGCTGACAAAGGTCGCGCTTGAAAACGGAAATATTCATTCAGACGATCTAAAAAAGCTGCAAATGTGGAAACAAAATCCCGAGTCAAAAGATTGGTTTAAAAAATAAAAAACAAATTTAGGTGATTCACAGGGGCTTCAAAGCCTTGATGTACTTGAAAACAGGCCAGGAGGCCTGTTTTTTTTATTAATCCTATAAAAAAAGTCGGGTTGACTTATGTTAGAATTGTGCTAAAATTTACTACAAATCTAAAAACTTATCAAGAGCGGCTGAGGGACTGGACCTATGAAGCCCGGCAACCTGCACGGTATGTAAGGTGCTACTTCCAGCAAAATGAATTCCATTTTGAAAGATAAGGGCTACATGCTGTTCCTGTCTTTCTTTCCGCTGGATTGAAAGTTTTTTATTTTAAGAGGAAAAAAGGCTGTTTGCGATAACATCAGCCGCGCATCACATTACGATTGGGAAAAGGCAACCGACAGAGACGACTGTTTGTTTGTCTCCGAAAGGAGGAAAGAAGAAATGTTAACGTACGATAATTGGGAAGAACCAACGATTACATTTCCGGATGACGATCCTTATAAAGGAGCGCTGTCAGTTTTAAAGTGGGCATACGGCCATTACGGCAATGAGCTTGTTTATGCCTGCAGTTTCGGAATTGAGGGAATCGTTCTGATTGATTTAATTTATAAAGTGAAAAAAGACGCAGAGATTGTGTTTCTTGATACAGGACTACATTTTAAAGAAACCTATGAAACGATTGAACGAGTGAAAGAGCGTTATCCGGGCTTGAATATCATCCTGAAGAAACCAGATCTTACCCTTGAGGAGCAAGCTGGAGAATATGGTGACAAACTGTGGGAAAGAGAGCCGAATCAGTGCTGCTATCTTAGAAAGGTCATTCCTTTAAGAGAGGCGCTTTCAGGACATCCAGCCTGGCTTTCCGGTCTGCGCCGAGATCAAGGGCCAAGCCGTGCCAATACGAATTTCTTAAACAAAGATGAAAAATTCAAATCAGTAAAAGTATGCCCGCTTATCCATTGGACTTGGAAAGACATTTGGAGATACACCTCCCGGAATGAGCTGGACTACAATCCGCTTCATGACCAAGGTTATCCAAGTATTGGCTGCGCGCCTTGTACAGCTCCTGCTTTTACCGCAGAGGATTTACGCTCAGGCAGATGGAATGGCATGGCGAAAACAGAATGCGGACTGCATGAATAAGGAGCTGCAAAATGGAACTAGCCGCTATTTTATTTAGCTTGTTTTTCGCGATGAATATTGGTGCAAGCGGCGCAGCAGCTTCGATGGGAGTTGCTTACGGCTCCGGAGCCATCAAAAAGAAAACCTACGCTTTGATCCTATGTGCAGTCGGTGTGCTTGCCGGGGCGGTCATAGGCGGGGGTGAGGTTGTAAAAACAATCAGCTCCGGGATTATCCCTGAG
This sequence comes from Bacillus cabrialesii, assembly GCF_004124315.2. Lineage (GTDB taxonomy): Bacteria > Bacillota > Bacilli > Bacillales > Bacillaceae > Bacillus > Bacillus cabrialesii. Next base: position 1,661,727 of record NZ_CP096889.1, read on the forward strand.
CAGACGATTACACTGGCGATTGTTTGCATCATTATTGGAGCCGCTGCACTATCGCTCTTTACGGCTAATCTGCTCGGCATTCCTTTGTCAACAAGTGAAGTGACAGTCGGCGCGGTTGTCGGCGTGGGAGTGGCTTACAAAGTATTATTTTTGAACAATATTTTGGTCATTGTGTCGTTTTGGGTTTTTGTCCCGCTGTTCGCTTTCGGCTTTACCTATTTCGTTTCTAAGCTGTTTCGTTATTTTAACATTGAAATTAAATCTTCTAAAAAACAAAAGATCCTTGGCATTGTTTTGTTAGGTGCCGGATTTTTCGAAGCGTTCTCCGCCGGCATGAACAACGTGGCGAATGCCGTTGGCCCATTAGTAGCGGCCGGTGTGCTTGATGTCGTGAAAGGAACCTTGTACGGGGGAGCTTTTGTCGCCCTTGGCGCCCTGTTATTAGGCAGGCGGGTGTTAGAAACAAACGGAAAGAAAATTACGAGATTCTCAAAAGGAGAAGGCATCCTCTTATCCGGTACAGGAGCCGGACTGGTGATCATCAGTTCTGTATTTGGGATGCCGGTGCCCTTAGCGCAAGTCACGTCATCGTCTATTATCGGAATAGGCATGGCCAAAAACGGTCCGAACGTGTTCCATAAACAAGTTGTTCAAACCATGCTGAAGGTATGGATTGTATCGCCGTTTTTATCTTTATCGATTTCTTATCTGCTTGTTTCCTTGTTTTTAAAAGCGGATTATTACTCAATCTTTATCATGGTAAGCGTGCTTTTAGCGGCGGGCGGCGCCGTCAGCCTAACGAAGGCCATTCGTAAAGAGAGACGCGCTGTCCACGAACAAGGTGGGGGAATCTAATTATTAATCTGAGTTATTTTATATGTTAACTAGGAGGAAATAAATATTATGAGCTTAGCACCACACGGAGGAACATTAGTAAATAGAGTAGATGAATCATATGATGTGAGCAGCATTCAAAAAGAAATTGAACTTGATTTAATTTCTTTTGCTGATTTGGAATTAATCGGAATTGGCGCTTACAGCCCAATCGAAGGGTTCTTTAATGAAAAAGATTACGTATCTGTTGTCGAAAACATGCGTCTTTCTTCCGGCATTGTCTGGTCTCTTCCGATCACGCTTCCGGTCGATGCACAAAAAGCAGCGGAGCTGTCAATCGGTGAAACGGCAAAGTTAACGTATGAAGGAGAGACGTACGGCGTCATCCAAATCGAAGACCTGTACGTGCCTGACAAACAAAAAGAAGCTGTTAATGTGTACAAAACGGATGAGCAGGAGCATCCGGGAGTTAAAAAGCTGTTCAGCCGCGGCGATACATATGTCGGCGGACCGATCACATTGATTAAAAAAGCTTCAAAACAGTTCCCTGAGTTTACGTTTGAACCGGCAGAAACAAGACGCCAGTTTGCGGAAAATGGCTGGGAAACCATTGTCGGTTTCCAAACAAGAAATCCTGTCCACAGAGCGCATGAATATATTCAAAAAACAGCTCTTGAAACAGTAGACGGCTTGTTTTTAAACCCGCTTGTAGGTGAAACAAAATCTGATGACATCCCAGCAGATGTGCGGATGGAAAGCTACCAAGTGCTTCTTGACAATTATTACCCGAAAGACCGTGTGTTCCTCGGCGTCTTCTTAGCGGCGATGCGCTATGCAGGACCGAGAGAAGCGATTTTCCACGCGCTTGTCAGAAAGAACTACGGCTGCACGCATTTCATCGTCGGCCGCGATCACGCAGGTGTAGGTGACTATTACGGAACATACGAGGCTCAGGAGCTGTTTGACACATTTAAACCTGAAGAGCTCGGAATTACACCGCTTAAATTCGAGCACAGCTTCTTCTGTGAAAAATGCGGAAATATGGGAACAGCGAAAACTTGCCCTCACGGAAGAGAGCATCATGTCATTTTATCAGGCACTAAAGTGAGAGGCATGCTGAGAGACGGTGTATTGCCGCCAGCAGAATTCAGCCGCGCAGAAGTTGTAGAAGTGTTGATCAGAGGAATGAAGAAAAAAGAAGAAGCAGGCGTATCTTAAGGAGGACTGGCAGTGACAAACCGCGATATTGTTTGGCATGAAGCATCTATTACAAAAGAAGAATACCAGCAAAAAAACAAGCACAAAAGCTCGATTCTCTGGCTGACAGGATTAAGCGGTTCAGGCAAATCAACGATTGCCAATGCCGCTGCGAGAGAATTGTTTGAGCAGGGCTACCAAGTCATTGTGCTGGACGGGGATAATATCCGTCACGGCTTAAATAAGGATCTTGGTTTTTCTGATGAAGGCCGAAAAGAAAACATCCGCCGAATCGGAGAGGTGGCAAAGCTTTTTGTTCAGCAGGGCACCATTGTGATTACTGCTTTTATCTCTCCTTTCCGTGAGGACAGAGAACAGGTTCGCCAGCTTGTGGAAGCAGGCGAATTCAATGAAATATACATTAAATGCGACCTTGATATTTGTGAACAAAGAGATCCAAAAGGGCTCTACAAAAAAGCAAGAAACGGGGAAATTCCGTTCTTTACAGGAATTGATTCTCCTTATGAAGAGCCGGAAGCACCGGAGCTCGTTCTTGATTCAGGGCAGCATGACCGTGAAGAGTGCAAAAACCAGCTGATTGAGTTTGTCAAACAAAAATTAAGCTAAATATGATCTGCTGTGTTCTTCTCAGATGCCGGAATGCGAGCGAGAACCACACCACAGCGAATGTTCTGGAAGAACTCGAATAGATCGGGGGAAATACGATGGGGAAAGTATATATTGTAGGGGCGGGTCCCGGTGACCCTGATCTGCTGACAATTAAAGCGCTGAAAGCCATTGAAAAAGCTGATGTCATTTTATATGACAGATTAGTAAATAAAGAGATTTTACAATATGCCAAAGAGCATGCAGACCTGATCTACTGCGGGAAGCTTCCAGATTTTCATACGATGAAGCAGGAAACCATCAATCGATTTCTTGTGAAGTATGCGCAAAAAGGAAAAACCGTTGTCAGGTTGAAAGGCGGAGACCCATTTGTGTTCGGCAGAGGAGGGGAAGAGGCGGAATGTCTTTCTGAAAATGGAATTCCGTTTGAAATCATCCCCGGCATTACATCAGGAATCGCGGCAGCCGCTTATGCCGGGATTCCTGTTACTCATCGGGACGCGGGCTCTAACGTCGCATTTGTAACGGGTCACTATAAAAAAGAAGAAGATTTTGAGGAAAAGTGGAAAGCGCTGGCTACGGGAATTGATACACTTGTCATCTATATGGGTATCAAAAACGTGCAGCAGATTGAAAGAAAACTCCTTGAAAACGGCCGGGACGGTTCTACGCCGGCAGCCTTTATTCACTGGGGAACAACGGACAAGCAAAAATCTGTTTTTTGTACAGTTGACACCCTTTCGGAAACGGTGATAAAAGAAGACATTAAAAATCCTAGTTTAATTGTCATTGGAAATGTTGTAAATTATCACTATAAGCTGGAATGGTTTGAATCTGAACTGAAAAAACAAGATTTAAGCGAGGCGTTGTAAAAATGAAACAAGCAATTTTATATGTCGGACACGGCAGCCGGATAAAAAAGGCGCAGCAAGAAGCGGCAGCCTTTTTGGAAGGATGCAAGGCGCACGTCACTGCGCCTGTACAGGAAATCAGCTTTTTGGAGCTTCAAGAGCCGACAATTGAGAAAGGGTTTGAAGCATGTGTAAAGCAAGGCGCCACTCATATCGCAGTGGTGCCTCTGCTTCTTTTGACAGCTGCGCATGCAAAACATGATATTCCGGAAGAAATTGCGCGTGCTGCGTCCCGATATCCTTCAGTCCGCGTTTCATACGGAAAGCCGATCGGGATTGACGAAGAAGTGGTCAAGGCTGTTTATCACCGAATGAAAGACATAGGCGTTTCGTATGAAAATGCCAGAGTTGTACTTATCGGGAGGGGAAGTTCAGATCCCGATGTAAAAAGAGACGTAACCGGTATTGCCAATCTTCTTCAAAATATGATTCCGGTCAAGGAAGTCCTCCCATGCTTTTTGACAGCATGCGGCCCGAATTATAAAGAGGTTTTTTCTGAACTGAAAAAAGATGACGGCATGACAACCTTTATCGTTCCATACTTGCTCTTTACGGGCATGCTGATGAATGAAATCGAACGAGAGGTTCAGAAATTAAAGGCTGATAATCCGAATGTCTACCTCTCGTCCTATATCGGTTTCCACCCTCATGTAAAAAACGCATTTTTGAACCGTGTGAGAGAAACTGTCGAAAATCCAGAGGGGCAATTTGATTTTGACGGAGGTTCATATGCTCCCGCTGCACGTTAGCCTGGAAAAGAAGAAGGTTGTCATTGCGGGGGGCGGCAGCATCGCTCTCAGAAGGCTGAAAACGGTGCTTTCTGAGGGAGCTGATATTACGCTTGTCAGTCCGGATGTTGAACCGGAAATCAAGCGGATGGCAGACAACCGCAGCATCAAATGGATAAGCCGCACGATTGAAAAAGATGACTATCTCGATGCTTTTTTGATTATTGCCGCGACAGATAATGCGGCAGTGAACAAAGAGATTGCTCAAGCGGCTTCGCCTTTTCAGCTTGTCAATTGTGCCAGTCATGCTGAGCTTGGCAATGTGTACATGCCGAAAATCGTAAAAAGAGGCCATGTCACGGTGTCAGTTTCTACAAACGGAGCCAGTCCGAAGCACACAAAGGAGCTGGCTGGAAAAGTGGATGAGCTGATTGATGGCGATTTTGTTGCTGAAGTTGACAGGCTTTATCAGGTAAGAAGAAAGAAATAAGCCAGAGCATAATAATGCTCTGGCTTTTCTTTGTGCGGGGCTCAGCTTTTTTTCAGCTTGATGACAGTATCGGCATCAGGTGTGACAAAGACGGTATGCTGGCTGTCATAGGTAACGAAGCCGGGCTTCGCGCCGTTCGGTTTTTTGACATGCCTGATTTTTGTATAATCCACAGGCACTGAACTTGAATCTTTAGCTTTTGAAAAATAAGCTGCGATTGTAGCGGCTTCAATGATTGTTTGCTCATCCGGTTCGCTGCTTCTGATCACAACGTGGGAGCCTGGAATATCCTTCGTGTGAAGCCAAATGTCGTCTCTGGCTGCAGCTCTTGTCGTTAAATATTCATTTTGGCGGTTGTTTTTACCCACTAAAATCGCCAAGCCTGAAGAAGATTCATATGTTTCTAAAACCGGGTTATGCGGTTTTTGTTTTTTCTGTCCTTTTTGCTGCTTAGGGCGTAAATATTTGCCCTCCACAAGCTCCTCTCTGATTTCGCTGATATCTCGAGGTGAAGCGGACGAAAGCTGCTGAATCAGCTGATCAAAGTATTCGATCTCTTCCTGTGCGAGCCGGATTTGCTCCTCGACTACAGCGACCGAATTTTTCGCTTTCTGATACTTTGTGAAGTAGGCCTGTGCGTTTTCGGAAGGCGTTTTGTTCGGGTTTAAAGGAATCGTGATTGTCGGGCTTTCTTCGTCATAATAGTTGATGACCTCAGCCTGTTTATCGCCTTTATTCAGCATATATAAATTAGCAGTTAAAAGCTCGCCGTATAGCTGAAATTCCTTTGCGTTTTCCGAATACTCCAGTGTTTTTTCCAATTTTTTAATTTTGTTGGCATTTTTCTTCCGTTCATTGACAACAAACCGTTCAAGATCCTGAGCTTGCTGTTTGACCCGGTCTCGTTCAGCTTTTCCAAAATAAAAACGGTCGAGCAGTTCGCTTAATGAATCAAAACGGCGCGCTTCGCCTTTTAGATGAGTCAGCTCGAGCAGATAAAAATATTCTTTTCTGTTTACGGTCGTAATGTTTGGAATGAAGCGGTGCCCGTTTACTTCCGCGAAAAGCTCCAGCAGTGCTTTTGGCAGTGTGACTTTGTTCGCGAGGCCCGCTCTGTGAACCGCTTCTTTGGCAAAGAGCGGAGACACACCTGAAAAGTGGTCGACAATTTGTTTATCAAGGCGTCCTTCTTGAAAACTGAGATGACGCAAAATATCGTCTTCTGTCGCTTCAAGCGGCGAGATTTTGTCCTGTGCCGGCGGAAGCTTATAATCGTGGCCGGGCAGTACTGTGCGATAGCTGTTCATTGACGGTGATAAATGCTTAAGTCCGTCGATGATCACATTGTCTTCTCCGTCTGTCAAAATGATATTGCTGTGGCGGCCCATAATTTCTACATAAAGCTTTCGAGTGGTTTCATCGCCAATTTCGTTCCGGCTTTTGATATGAAAAATCATAATGCGGTCTAAGCCCGCCTGTTCAATGTTCTCAATAAATCCGCCTTCGATATGCTTTCTCAGCAGTATGCAAAACATTGGCGGTTCGCTCGGGTTTTCATAAGCTTGCGTTGTAATATGCACCCGTGAATAGCTCGGGTGTGCGGATAATAATAGTTTTTGGTTTTTTCCATTGGCGCGGATGTGAAAAATCACATCGTGCTTATATGGCTGATGGACTTTCGTAATTCTTCCGCCCGTCATTTTCTCGTTAAGTTCGTGTGTCATTCCGTATGTAAACATGCCATCAAACGACATATGCAATACACCCTCTCATTCTTCCTGCATTCGATAATTATAGCATGAAATGGGACGAGTCAGAATAAGCATGCTTATAGAGTGATATCTCTATATGAGAGCAGGGGAGTGGACGAGCGCAATGAAGTTTCACGAAATGGGACAAACAGATTTACTAGAGGCAACCAATACGTCCATGAAACAAGGATTAACAGAAAAAGAGGTGAAAAAACGCCTCGACAAGCATGGGCCAAACGAGCTGCAAGAAGGGAAAAAAACATCAGCGCTTCTCTTGTTTTTTGCGCAGTTCAAAGATTTTATGGTGCTTGTGCTTTTGGCGGCAACGTTAATCTCGGGATTTCTTGGTGAATACGTGGACGCGGTTGCGATTATTGCGATTGTGTTTGTGAATGGCATACTCGGTTTCTTTCAAGAAAGGCGTGCTGAGCAATCTCTTCAGGCTTTAAAAGAGCTTTCAACACCGCATGTTATGGCGCTCAGGGAAGGAAGCTGGACAAAGATTCCTTCTAAAGAACTTGTGCCGGGTGATATTGTGAAATTTACGAGCGGGGACAGGATTGGCGCGGACGTTCGAATTGTCGAAGCGAAAAGCCTTGAAATAGAAGAATCAGCGCTGACCGGGGAATCCATCCCGGTTGTGAAGCATGCAGATAAATTGAAAAAACCGGATGTTTCCCTCGGTGATATTACGAATATGGCATTTATGGGAACCATTGTGACGCGCGGCAGCGGTGTCGGAGTCGTCGTCGGCACAGGCATGAATACGGCAATGGGGAAAATTGCCGACATGCTTGAATCAGCAGGGACACTGTCAACCCCGCTGCAAAGAAGACTAGAGCAGCTCGGGAAGATTTTAATTGTTGTTGCATTGCTTTTGACCGTACTTGTCGTTGCTGTCGGTGTCATTCAGGGGCATGATCTGTACAGCATGTTTTTAGCCGGTGTATCGTTAGCGGTAGCCGCAATTCCAGAGGGGCTCCCGGCGATTGTGACAGTGGCGCTGTCGCTAGGCGTGCAGCGGATGATTAAGCAAAAATCAATCGTAAGAAAACTCCCCGCGGTTGAAACGCTTGGGTGTGCGTCTATCATTTGTTCAGATAAAACAGGGACAATGACGCAAAACAAAATGACGGTGACACATGTCTGGTCCGGAGGAAAAACATGGAGAGTAACCGGGGCCGGCTACGAACCGAAAGGAAGCTTCACACTGAACGAAAAAGAGATCAGTGTGAATGAGCATGCGCCGCTTCAGCAGATGCTGCTGTTCGGAGCGCTTTGCAACAACTCTAATATTGAGAAAAGAGACGGCGAATATGTGCTTGATGGAGACCCAACAGAAGGAGCGCTGCTCACCGCGGCAAGAAAAGGCGGTTTTTCAAAAGAGGTTGTTGAATCTCGTTACCGGGTGATTGAAGAGTTTCCGTTTGATTCTGCCCGGAAAATGATGACGGTCATTGTAGAGGATCAGGACAGAAAACGATATATCATTACAAAAGGCGCACCGGATGTGCTGATGCAGCGCTCTTCCCGTATTTATTATGACGGCTCAGCGGCCCTTTTTTCAAATGAGAGAAAAGCAGAAACAGAGGCGGTATTAAGACATCTGGCATCACAGGCGCTCAGAACGATAGCGGTCGCCTACAGGCCGATAAAAGCAGGTGAAACACCTTCTATGGAGCAGGCGGAAAAAGATCTGACGATGCTTGGCCTTTCGGGCATCATCGATCCGCCGCGGCCGGAAGTCAGACAGGCGATTAAAGAATGCCGTGAAGCGGGAATTAAGACCGTCATGATTACAGGCGATCATGTGGAGACTGCTAAAGCGATAGCGAAAGACCTGCGCCTCCTTCCGAAAAGCGGCAAAATCATGGACGGCAAGATGCTGAATGAACTTTCTCAAGAAGAGCTTTCTAATGTGGTGGAGGATGTGTACGTATTTGCCCGCGTGTCTCCTGAGCATAAGCTGAAAATCGTGAAAGCCTATCAGGAAAACGGGCATATTGTGGCGATGACTGGAGACGGCGTCAATGACGCCCCGGCCATTAAACAAGCAGATATCGGAGTCGCTATGGGCATTACCGGGACAGATGTGGCCAAAGAAGCATCATCTCTTGTTCTGGTAGATGATAATTTCGCGACGATCAAATCTGCGATAAATGAGGGCAGAAACATCTATGAAAACATCAGAAAATTTATCAGATACCTGTTGGCTTCAAATGTCGGAGAAATTCTTGTCATGCTGTTTGCAATGCTGCTTGCCCTTCCTTTGCCGCTCGTGCCGATTCAGATTTTATGGGTCAACTTGGTGACAGACGGTTTGCCGGCAATGGCGCTTGGCATGGATCAGCCGGAAGGAGACGTGATGAAGCGGAAGCCCCGTCATCCGAAAGAAGGGGTGTTTGCCCGCAAACTAGGATGGAAGGTTGTCTCCAGAGGGTTTTTAATCGGAGCTGCCACTATTTTAGCGTTTATCATTGTGTATCACCGGAATCCGGAGAATTTGGCTTATGCCCAGACGATCGCGTTTGCCACATTGGTGCTGGCTCAGCTTATTCACGTTTTTGACTGCCGCAGCGAGACCTCTGTTTTTTCCAGAAATCCGTTTCAAAATCTGTACTTAATCGGCGCGGTATTGTCATCCATTTTGCTGATGCTTGTTGTCATTTACTATCCGCCGCTTCAGCCGATTTTCCATACGGTTTCCATCACGCCGGGAGATTGGATGCTTGTCATCGGCATGTCCGCCATCCCTACTTTTTTGCTGGCTGGGTCACTTTTGACAAGAAAAAAATAAATTCATATGATATAATCTTAGGGGTAATAGCATGTCTATTGCCCTTTTATTATGAGAACAGGGAAGAATTGGGTGTTTTAAAATGATACGAAGTATGACAGGCTTCGGCAGTGCAAGCAAAACACAAGATGATCTCTCTGTAAGCGTTGAACTTAAATCTGTGAATTACAGATTTAAAGAAGTGAACGCTCGTTTGCCAAGGCCTTTGCTATATTTTGAAGATAAGCTGAAACAAACCATTCTGCAGCATATCCAGCGCGGAAGAATTGAGCTTTTCGTATCCGTTGACAGCGATATGCTTGTAGAGAAAAGGCTTGAAATTGATTGGCCGCTTCTCGATGAGTTTGTCGCGGCTGCGAGAGATATGAAAAAGCGGTATCAATTGTCTGCAGAGCCTGATGTAATGGATTTCTTTAAGCTTGACCATGTCGTTCAAATCCATGAAGAACAGACGCAAAATGACAAGCTGGAGGCGTTAATCACCGCTGCTGCAGAGGAAGCGGTAAAAGGGCTCTGTGAAATGCGTGAAAAAGAGGGGCTGCTTTTAGCGAAAGACTGCCTGACGCATATTGATCAGCTTGAAGAGCTGGTGAAAGAAACTGAATTGCTGGCAGCAGACGTCGTATCTCGTTACCGGGAACGGCTGTACGCCAGAATCAAAGAATGGACTGAAGATGTATTAGACGAAAGCCGGCTTGTAACAGAATGCGCTATTTTTGCAGACCGCTCTGATATCACTGAGGAGATTACCAGGCTGAAGAGCCACTTCGCCCAGTTTCGTGATATATTAGCTGAAGGCGGGGCTGTGGGGCGCAAACTCGACTTTCTTGTTCAGGAGCTGAATCGGGAAGCAAATACAATTGGCTCAAAAGCAAATGATCATCAGATCACAAAGCTTGTCGTCGAAATGAAAAGTTCTATTGAAAAAATAAAAGAACAAGTGCAAAATATAGAATAGTGACTGTGCGTGTTGTTTACAGACGGTCTTACTAGGCTAAACTAGAGACGTCTATTTTACAGGGGGAACGTAGAAGATGACGATTAAACTGATTAATATCGGATTTGGCAATATTATCTCCGCTAATCGGATGATTTCGATTGTCAGCCCGGAGTCTGCGCCAATCAAACGGATGATTCAGGATGCAAGAGACCGCGGAATGCTAATTGACGCTACATACGGACGAAGAACCCGTGCAGTTGTCGTCATGGATAGTGATCACATTATCTTATCTGCCGTCCAGCCTGAGACAGTTGCACACAGACTTTCTGTTAAAGAAGAAATTATGGATGAAGGGCAGGGGTAATTGCCGCATGAAAGAAAGAGGGTTATTAATCGTTCTCTCAGGTCCCTCAGGAGTTGGTAAAGGAACGGTTCGGCAAGCGATCTTTTCGCAGGAAGACACAAAATTTGAATATTCGATTTCAGTAACCACAAGAAGTCCGCGAGAGGGCGAAGTGAACGGAGTCGATTATTTTTTCAAAACGAGAGAAGAATTCGAGCAAATGATTGCAGACAACAAGCTGCTTGAATGGGCAGAGTATGTCGGCAATTATTACGGCACGCCTGTCGATTATGTAGAACAGACGCTTCAAGATGGTAAAGACGTCTTTTTAGAAATCGAAGTTCAAGGCGCTCTTCAAGTGAGAAATGCTTTCCCGGAAGGCCTGTTTATTTTCCTTGCGCCTCCAAGCCTTTCTGAACTGAAGAACAGAATCGTGACACGAGGAACGGAAACAGACGCTCTGATTGAAAATCGAATGAAAGCCGCAAAAGCTGAGATCGAAATGATGGATGCTTATGATTATGTCGTGGAAAACGATAATGTCGAAACGGCTTGCGATAAAATCAAAGCAATCGTTCTCGCTGAACATTTGAAGCGCGAGCGCGTTGCGCCAAGATATAAGAAAATGCTGGAGGTTGAATAACAAATGCTAGATCCGTCAATTGACTCTTTAATGAATAAATTAGATTCCAAATACACGCTCGTGACTGTTTCTGCGAGACGTGCCCGTGAAATGCAAGTCAAAAAAGACCAAATGATTGAACATACGATTTCATACAAATATGTAGGCAAAGCTTTAGAAGAAATTGATGCAGGCCTGCTTTCGTTTGAAAAGGAAGACCGCGAATAGTAGCACAAGTAGCAACCTATATCATGTAGGTTGTTATTTTTTTCCGTGCGGTTTTTAAAGTGCAGAGGGGGAGAAGTCATTGCTTAACAATCGAAATGTGTTACTTTGCGTGAGCGGAGGCATCGCTGTTTATAAAGCCTGTGCGTTAACGAGCAAGCTGGTTCAAGCAGGAGCCAATGTCAAAGTGATTATGACTGAATCAGCATGCCGATTCGTCTCACCGCTGACATTTCAGGCATTGAGCCGCCATGAAGTATATACAGATACATTTAAAGAACAAAATCCAAGCGTCATTTCTCATATTGATGCCGCAGACTGGGCCGACTTGATTATCGTGGCGCCGGCTACGGCCAATGTGATTGGAAAACTGGCAAACGGCATCGCTGATGATATGCTGACGACGACATTGCTGGCAGCGACGGCTCCCGTGTGGGTCGCACCGGCGATGAACGTTCACATGTATGACAATCCGGCGGTTAAACGAAATATTTCTGTTCTTTATCAGGATGGTTATCGATTTATTGAGCCGAGCGAGGGTTATTTAGCGTGCGGTTACGTTGGAAAAGGCAGATTGGAAGAGCCTGAAAATATCGTGAAGCTGGCCGAAAAACATTTTGCTGAAGAAAAAACCGCTCCTTTAGAAGGCAAGCGTGTGGTCATTACAGCTGGCCCGACACGGGAAGCAATTGACCCTGTCCGTTTTTTCACCAATAAATCAACGGGCAAGATGGGATACGCATTAGCGGAGGCTGCTGTCCAGCTCGGCGCGCAGGTAACCTTAATCTCCGGCCCCGTTTCGCTGGATCAGCCGAAAGGCCTTGCTCAGTTTATCCCAGTGCAATCGGCTGCGGATATGCGCGAAGCGGTGCTCTCTGTGTATGACTCTAGTGATATTGTCATCAAAACAGCTGCGGTAGCCGATTTTACGCCGAAAACAGTATTTGATCATAAAATGAAAAAACAAGACGGCGGTATGACACTTGAATTGAATAGAACAGTCGATATTTTGAAAGAATTGGGCGAGAAAAAGAACGAGCAGATTTTGGTGGGATTTGCCGCTGAAACACAGGACGTTGAACACTATGCACGCAAAAAGCTCGCCTCCAAAAATCTTGATATGATTGTGGCAAATGATGTGAAAGCAAATGGGGCCGGATTTGGTGCTGATACGAATATCGTGACAATCTTTTTCAAAGAAGGGCAAAAACGCGAACTTCCGATCATGTCTAAGCTTGATGTTTCTTTTGAAATCCTTCAGGAGATCGCAGCCCTCTCAACACAAACCGGAGAGCGCTCATGAATTTTGCCGAAGTCATCGTTGATGTCAGCACCAAAAATATAGACAGGCCATTTGATTACAAAATCCCGGACCATCTCAAAGGCATGATCAAAACGGGTATGCGAGTCATTGTTCCGTTTGGCCCCCGTAAAATTCAAGGGTTTGTGACAGCTGTGAAAGAAGCGTCTGATCTCTCGGGGAAATCTGTCAAGGAGGTAGAGGATTTATTAGATCTTACACCTGTTTTGACAGAGGAGCTTATGAATCTGTCGTCATGGCTGTCCGACAAAACGCTGTCTTTTAAAATAACGGCGCTTCAGGCGATGCTGCCTGCCGCATTAAAGGCGAAATATGAAAAAGAATTAAAAATCGCACACGGCGCAGATCTTCCGCCGCAAGTGGATCGGCTGTTTTCTGAAACGAAGACGCTGCTGTATTCAGATATACCCGATCACGAGACGCTGAAACTAATTCAAAAGCATGTTCAAAAGGGCGTCATTGATGTAACGTATAAAGTTGCACAAAAAACCAATAAAAAAATGGTCAGGCTTATTCAGGCAAATGCGAGTAAAGAAGAGCTTGCTAAGCAGGCTGAGGGATTATCCCGTCAAGCAGCCAAGCAGCAGGCGATTCTTCACTTTTTCATCGCTGAGCCGGAGGGTGCGAAAATCCCTGCGGCGGATTTATGCAAAAAAACGGACGCGAGCTCTGCGACCATTAAAACCCTTATTCAAAAGGGGCTTTTGAAGGAAAGCTATGAAGAGGTTTACAGAGATCCCTATCAGGACAAAATGTTCAAAAAAACAGAGCCGCTCCCGCTGACAGACGAACAGAGCGCTGCCTTTGAGCCTATACGCCAGACGTTAGATAATGATGAACATAAAGTGTTCCTTCTTCACGGCGTAACAGGAAGCGGAAAAACAGAAATTTATCTGCAATCGATTGAAAAAGTACTGGCGAAAGGAAAAGAAGCCATCGTCCTCGTACCAGAAATATCGCTGACGCCGCAGATGGTCAATCGCTTCAAGGGCCGTTTCGGCTCTCAGGTGGCAGTCATGCACAGCGGTTTATCCACAGGAGAAAAATATGACGAGTGGCGTAAAATCCACCGAAAGGAAGTGCGCCTTGTCGTCGGCGCCAGGTCGGCTATTTTTGCTCCGTTTGAAAATCTCGGAATGATTATCATCGATGAAGAGCATGAATCCTCGTATAAACAAGAAGAAATGCCGCGGTATCATGCGAAAGAGGTGGCCATCAAACGGGCTGAGCACCACAGCTGTCCGGTTGTGCTGGGCAGTGCTACGCCGACATTAGAATCATATGCAAGAGCGCAAAAGGGCGTATACGAGCTTCTTTCACTGAAGCACCGTGTTAACCATCGGGTGATGCCCGAGGTTTCGCTTGTCGATATGAGAGAGGAGCTTAGAAACGGCAATCGCTCGATGTTTTCAGTTGAATTGATGGAAAAGCTTGAAGAAACGATTGCTAAGGGCGAGCAGGCGGTGCTGTTTTTAAATAAGAGGGGCTATTCTTCCTTTGTGATGTGCAGGGATTGCGGCTATGTCCCGCAATGCCCGCACTGCGACATTTCCATGACGTATCATCGTTACGGCCAAAGGCTGAAATGCCATTATTGCGGACATGAAGAGCCTGTTCCGCACACTTGTCCTGAATGCGCAAGCGAGCATATCCGCTTTTTCGGAACGGGAACACAGCGAGTGGAGGAAGAGCTGACAAAAGTGCTGCCAAGTGCGAGAGTGATTCGGATGGATGTTGATACGACCTCAAGGAAAGGCGCCCATGAAAAATTGTTATCAGCTTTCGGAGAAGGAAAAGCGGATATTCTTCTCGGAACGCAAATGATTGCCAAAGGGCTTGATTTTCCGAATGTGACGCTTGTCGGCGTGTTAAGTGCCGATACAACACTTCATATTCCTGATTTCAGAGCGGCCGAAAAAACATTTCAGCTGTTAACGCAAGTCAGCGGCCGGGCAGGCAGGCATGAAAAGCCCGGCCATGTCATCATTCAAACGTACACACCGTCTCATTACAGCATCCAGCTGACGAAGACGCATGATTATGAAACGTTCTATCAGCATGAAATGGCCCACAGGAGAGAGCAATCCTATCCGCCCTATTATTATTTGGCTCTTGTGACCGTTTCTCATGAGGAAGTGGCGAAAGCAGCTATTACGGCGGAAAAAATCTCTCACTTTTTAAAAGCAAACTGTGGAACTGGCACGAAAATTCTCGGGCCAAGCGCGTCGCCGATAGCCAGGATCAAAGATAGATATCGCTATCAATGCGTGATAAAATACAAACAGGAAACCCAGTTATCCGCTTTGTTGAAGAAGATACTGGAACATTATAAACGCGAAATTGAACAAAAGCATGTAATGATTTCAATTGATATGAATCCTTATATGATGATGTAAGATCTCACGTCTTGGAGGGTAACAAATTGGCAGTAAAAAAGATTGTCACACATCCTGCGGAGGTGTTGGAAACACCGGCGGAAACCGTGACTGTTTTTGATAAAAAACTAAAGAAACTGCTTGATGATATGTACGACACTATGCTTGAAATGGATGGTGTCGGACTGGCAGCGCCGCAGATCGGCATTTTAAAAAGAGCGGCTGTCGTGGATATCGGAGAAGACAGCGGCAGAATTGATCTTGTTAATCCCGAGATTTTAGAAAAAAGCGGTGAGCAAACCGGAATCGAAGGGTGCTTGAGCTTTCCCGGCGTCTATGGTGATGTCACACGTGCCGATTATGTCAAAGTGCGTGCGTTTAACCGTCAGGGAAAACCGTTCATTCTGGAAGCGCGAGGCTTTTTAGCGAGAGCCGTGCAGCACGAAATGGACCATTTAGACGGTGTGCTGTTTACAACGAAAATAAGTAAATACTATACAGAAGATGAACTAGCGGATATGGAAGGATGATTTGATGACGAGAATCGTATTTATGGGAACGCCGGATTTTTCAGTTCCTGTTTTAAGAACCCTGATAGAGGACGGATATGAAGTAGTGGGGGTCGTCACACAGCCGGACCGTCCGAAGGGCAGAAAAAAAGTCATGACACCTCCTCCGGTAAAGGAAGAGGCATTGCGTCACGGCATCCCGGTTCTTCAGCCGGAAAAAGTCAGATTGACAGAAGAAATTGAGAAAGTGCTGGCATTAAAGCCTGACCTGATTGTAACGGCGGCATTTGGACAAATTTTGCCTAAGGAGCTTCTCGACAGCCCGAAATACGGCTGCATTAACGTTCACGCATCTCTTTTGCCGGAACTGCGCGGCGGTGCTCCGATCCATTATTCCATTCTGCAGGGAAAGAAGAAAACCGGGGTTACCATTATGTATATGGTAGAAAAATTAGATGCGGGCGATATGATCTCAAAAGTGGAAGTGGACATTGAAGAAACAGACAATGTTGGAACGCTGCACGATAAATTAAGCGCGGCAGGCGCGAAGCTATTGTCTGAAACGGTTCCAAACGTCATTGCCGGCAGCATATCACCTGAAAAGCAGGATGAAGAGAAAGCGACATATGCGCCTAACATCAAAAGAGAGCAAGAGCTGCTCGATTGGTCTAGAACGGGCGAAGAGCTTTACAACCAGGTCCGCGGCTTAAATCCTTGGCCTGTTGCCTATACGACTCTTCATGGACAAAACTTGAAAGTGTGGGCATCGAAAAAAACACCCGCACCAACCAAAGCTGAGCCAGGCACAGTCGTTGCGGTTGAAAAGGAAGGGATTATCGTTGCCACAGGTAACGAGACGGCACTGTTATTAACCGAACTTCAGCCGGCAGGCAAAAAACGCATGAAAGGCGAGGACTTTATTCGCGGCGCTCATGTTGAAGCAGGAGATAAGTTAGGAGCAAACAATGAAAAAGAATAGTGTTCGTGATATCGCTCTTGAAGCGCTGATCAAACTAGAACAAAACCAAGCATACAGCAACCTGCTCCTGAAATCGGTCATTAAATCAAATGAACTGAGTGATCAGGACAGAGGACTTTTGACTGAACTTGTCTACGGTACATTGCAAAACAAGATCGCGCTTGATTATATGCTTAAACCGTTTATTAATAAGCCTCAAAAAGTAAAGCCTTGGGTGATTCAGCTTCTTCGCCTATCCTTGTATCAAATGGAGTATTTGGAGAAGATTCCTGACAGGGCGGCTATCCATGAAGCGGTCGAGATTGCTAAAATCCGCGGACACAAGGGCATTGCTTCATTTGTCAACGGTGTGCTTCGCTCCATTCAGCGCGAAGGTGTTCCATCCTTTGACGCCATCGAAGATCCTGTCCTCCGGCTGGCGACAGAGACAAGCCATCCAGAATGGCTTGTGAAAGAGTGGGCGGATGCATATGGATTTGATGCGGCTGAAAAAATTTGCCGTATTCACCTCATTCCGCCGAAGCAGACACTGCGCGTAAATCAAATGAAAGCAGACAGAGCGGATTTGCTTGATCAAATGGCAGCCGAGGGTATCGAAGTTGAAAATGGCGATCTGGCTGAAGACGCTGTGAAGCTCTTGAGGGGATCAATCGCTGGAACTCATTTCTTTCAAAATGGTGAAGTTTCCATTCAGGATGAGAGCTCCATGCTCGTCGCCCGCGCCCTTGATCCTAAGCCCGGTGAAACGGTGCTTGACGCGTGTGCAGCGCCCGGCGGAAAGTCGGCTCATATCGCAGAATTAATGGAGAACAAGGGAAGCGTTACGTCGCTTGATCTTCACAAGCATAAAGTGAAGCTGATCAAAGAAGCGGCAGACAGGCTTAGCCTTACAATTATTGACGCGAAAACAATGGATGCGAGAACAGCAGGCGAAACGTTTGAAAATGGACAGTTTGACCGGATATTGGTCGATGCCCCGTGCTCAGGTTTTGGTGTCATCCGAAGAAAGCCGGACATGAAATACACGAAAAAGCCTGATGACAGCGCGCGGCTTGCTGAAATTCAGCTGTCGATCTTAAGGGAAATCGCGCCATTAGTAAAAAAAGGTGGCACTCTTGTCTACAGTACGTGTACAATGGACCGGACAGAAAATGAAGAAGTAATACATGCGTTTATACAAGAACATCCTGATTTTGAACCCGATTTGTCTCTTGAAAAGCGGCTGCCCGAAAAGGCGAGACCCTTTGTTCGGGATGGAAGGGTGCAAATCCTTCCCCATTATTTCGGAACAGATGGTTTCTTTATTTGCAGCATGAGAAAGAAGGGATAAGCAATGGCAGAACTTAATAAAACAAAAGAAAGAAAAGAATTGCGGACAGAGCAACCGTCTATATATTCTTTTGAATTAGATGAAATCAAACAATGGCTGACAGACAATGGAGAGAAACCATTCCGCGCGGCACAGATCTTTGAATGGCTATATGAAAAACGCGTTTCTTCTTTTGAAGAAATGACAAACCTGTCAAAGGGTCTGCGTGAGAAATTAAACGCTCATTTTGTGTTAACAACGCTGAAAACGGCTGTTAAACAAACATCTCAAGACGGCACGATGAAATTTTTATTCGAGCTTCATGACGGTTATACAATCGAAACCGTTTTAATGAGACACGAGTATGGCAATTCTGTATGTGTAACGACACAAGTCGGCTGCCGCATTGGCTGTACATTCTGCGCGTCAACGCTTGGAGGCTTGAAACGAAACCTTGAAGCGGGTGAAATTGTCGCTCAAGTCGTCAAAGTTCAAAAAGCCCTTGATGAAACGGATGAACGCGTCAGCTCAGTCGTGATCATGGGTATCGGTGAGCCGTTTGATAACTTTAATGAAATGCTCGCTTTCTTGAAAATCATTAACCATGATAAGGGCTTGAATATCGGTGCTCGCCATATTACGGTTTCTACAAGCGGCATCATCCCGAAAATTTACGAATTCGCTGATCAGAAAATGCAGATTAACTTTGCGATTTCTCTGCACGCTCCGAATACAGAAATCAGAAGCCGTTTGATGCCGATTAACAGAGCATATAAACTGCCTGATTTAATGGAAGCCGTTAAATATTATATTAATAAAACGGGACGCCGTATCAGCTTTGAGTACGGGCTGTTCGGGGGCGTAAACGACCAGGTCGAGCACGCTGAAGAACTTGCCGACTTGCTGGAAGGAGTCAAATGTCACGTGAACCTGATTCCGGTAAACTACGTGCCTGAACGTGACTATGTGCGCACACCGCGTGAGCAGATTTTTGCTTTTGAGAAAACGCTGAAATCCCGCGGAGTAAATGTCACAATCCGAAGAGAGCAAGGACATGACATTGACGCAGCCTGCGGTCAGCTTCGCGCGAAGGAGCGTCAAGACGAGACGAGGTGATGAGGGTTGTTAACAGCCTTAAAAACAGATACAGGAAAAATCCGCCAGCATAATGAAGATGATGCGGGGATATTCAAAGGGAAAGACGAATTTTTATTAGCGGTTGTCGCTGATGGCATGGGCGGCCATCTTGCTGGAGATGTTGCAAGCAAGATGGCTGTGAAAGCCATGGGGGAAAAATGGAATGAAGCAGAGGCGATTCCAGCTGCGCCCGCAGCATGTGAAGAATGGCTCATTGAACAGATTCTCGCGGTAAACAGCAAAATATATGATCACGCCCAAGCACACGAAGAATGCCAAGGCATGGGAACGACGATTGTATGTGCGCTTTTTACGGGGAAAACGGTTTCTGTTGCTCATATAGGCGACAGCAGATGTTATTTGCTTCAGGACAATGATTTCATTCAAGTGACAGAAGATCATTCTCTTGTAAATGAACTGGTTCGAACTGGAGAGATTTCCAGAGAAGACGCCGAACATCATCCGCGAAAAAACGTGTTGACGAAGGCACTCGGAACAGACCAGTCAGTCAGCATTGACACACGTTCCTTTGACATCGAGCCCGGGGACAAACTGCTTCTATGTTCTGACGGACTGACGAATAAAGTAGAAAGCACTGAATTAAAAGACATCCTGCAAAGCGATTCAGCTCCTCAGGAAAAAGTAAACCTGCTTGTGGACAAAGCCAATCAGAATGGCGGGGAAGACAACATTACAGCAGTTTTGCTTGAGCTTGCTTTACATGTTGAAGAGGGTGAAGATCAGTGCTAATCGGCAAGCGGATCAGCGGGCGTTACCAAATTCTCCGCGTCATAGGCGGCGGGGGAATGGCCAACGTGTATTTAGCTGAGGATATGATTCTAGACCGTGAAGTCGCAATTAAAATCCTTCGGTTTGACTATGTGAATGACAATGAGTTTATCAGGCGTTTCCGCAGAGAAGCCCAATCTGCATCAAGCCTCGATCACCCGAATATTGTCAGCATTTACGATTTGGGCGAGGAAGACGACATTTATTATATTGTCATGGAATACGTTGAGGGCATGACGCTCAAAGAATACATAACAGCAAACGGGCCGCTTCACCCTAAAGAAGCGCTGAACATCATGGAGCAAATTGTCTCAGCCATCGCTCATGCCCATCAAAATCAAATTGTTCACAGAGACATTAAGCCGCATAACATTTTGATTGACCACATGGGAAATATCAAAGTGACGGATTTTGGAATTGCGACGGCACTCAGTTCGACGACAATCACCCATACCAATTCTGTGCTGGGCTCAGTCCATTACTTATCACCTGAACAGGCGCGGGGCGGTTTGGCGACAAAAAAATCGGATATTTATGCGCTTGGAATCGTTTTATTTGAGCTTTTAACCGGCCGTATCCCGTTTGATGGAGAATCTGCAGTCAGCATCGCCTTAAAGCATCTTCAGGCGGAGACTCCTTCAGCGAGAAAGTGGAATCCGTCCGTACCCCAAAGCGTTGAAAACATCATCCTAAAGGCAACTGCCAAAGATCCTTTTCATCGGTACGAAACGGCTGAAGACATGGAAGCAGACATACAAACAGCTTTTGACGCCGACAGACTCAATGAAAAGAGATTTACGATTCAAGAAGATGAAGAAATGACAAAAGCAATTCCAATCATTAAAGATGAAGAGCTTGCTAAAGCTGCTGGCGAAAAAGAAGCTGAATTGACATCCGATCAAGAGAATAAAACAAAGAAAAAGGGCAAAAGAAAAAAGTGGCCGTGGGTTTTGCTTACGGTATGCATCGTTCTCGTTACGGCAGGAATTCTTGCTGTCACTGTGTTTCCGTCACTTTTTATGCCTAAAGATGTCAAAATACCTGATGTCTCCGGAATGGAATACGAAAAGGCGGCAGACCTTTTGGAAAAAGACGGTTTGCAGGTTGATTCCGAGGTGCTGGAAATCTCGGATGAGAACATTGACGAGGGCCTCATGGTAAAATCGGATCCTAAAGCGGATTCCACAGTCAAAGAAGGCGCAACGGTTACGCTTTATAGGAGCACCGGAAAAGCCAAAACGGAGATCGATGATGTGACAGGCCAAACGGTCGATCAGGCAAAAAAAGCGTTAAAGGACCAGGGGTTTAAACATGTAACGGTGAGCGAAGTGAATGACGATAAAAGTGCCGGCACTGTCATTGAACAGAATCCGTCAGCAGGGACTGAGCTTGTGCCGAGTGATGATCAAGTCAAGCTCACAGTCAGTATCGGGCCCGAAGACATTACGCTTAGAGACTTAAAAACGTACAGTAAAGAAGCGGCGTCTGGATATCTGGAAGACAACGGACTGAAGCTGATAGAAAAAGAGGCATACTCAGATGACGTTCCAGAAGGACAGGTTGTCAAACAAAAGCCAGCAGCAGGCACGGCAGTAAAACCGGGAAACGAAGTTGAAGTAACATTCTCTCTCGGACCTGAGAAAAAGCCTGCGAAAACGGTGAAAGAAAAGGTCAAGATCCCCTACGAGCCAGAAAACGAAGGGGACGAGCTTGAAGTGCAAATCGCGATTGATGATGCGGATCACAGCATCTCTGACACGTACGAAGAATTTAAGATAAAAGAACCGACTGAACGGACGATCGAACTAAAGATTGAATCCGGCCAAAAAGGGTACTATCAAGTGATGGTAAATAATAAAGTCGTCAGCTACAAAACCATTGAGTATCCGAAAGATGAATAACAAGGAGGGAAAATATGCCTGAGGGCAAAATTATTAAGGCGCTAAGCGGCTTTTACTATGTACTGGATGAATCCGAGGATTCAGATAAAGTTATACAATGCAGAGGAAGAGGCATTTTCAGAAAGAACAAAATTACTCCTCTCGTCGGTGATTACGTTGTGTATCAGGCTGAAAATGATAAAGAGGGATATCTGTTAGAAATCAAAGAAAGAACCAACGAGCTTATCAGGCCGCCAATTTGCAACGTTGATCAAGCGGTCCTTGTTTTCTCAGCGGTTCAGCCTTCTTTCAGCACGGCATTGCTCGACCGCTTCCTGGTTCTCGTTGAGGCCAATGATATTCAGCCGATTATATGCATTACAAAAATGGATCTGATTGAAGATCAAGATACACAAGATGCGATTCAAGCCTATGCAGAAGACTATCGAAATATTGGTTATGACGTGTATCTGACCTCCTCTAAGGACCAAGACAGTTTAGCGGATATCATTCCGCATTTTCAGGACAAAACAACGGTTTTTGCCGGTCAGTCCGGTGTTGGAAAATCCTCGCTTCTCAACGCGATCAGTCCGGAGCTGGGTCTTAGAACCAACGAGATTTCCGAGCATTTGGGCCGCGGGAAACACACAACCCGCCACGTGGAGCTGATTCACACGTCCGGAGGCTTGGTTGCGGATACTCCGGGATTCAGCTCGCTTGAATTCACAGACATTGAGGAAGAAGAGCTGGGCTATACCTTCCCTGATATCAGAGAAAAAAGCTCTTCATGCAAATTCAGAGGCTGTCTGCATTTAAAAGAGCCGAAATGTGCGGTGAAACAAGCTGTTGAAGAAGGGGAATTAAAGCAGTATCGTTATGACCATTATGTTGAATTTATGACGGAGATTAAAGACAGAAAGCCGAGGTATTAGCATAATGATAAAGGTTGCACCATCTATTCTTTCCGCTGATTTCGCCGCTTTAGGTAATGAGATTAAAGATGTAGACAAGGGCGGAGCCGATTGTATTCATATTGATGTCATGGACGGCCATTTTGTCCCGAATATCACGATCGGCCCGCTGATTGTAGAGGCAGTTCGCCCGGTAACTGACCTGCCGCTTGATGTTCATTTAATGATAGAAGAGCCTGATCGTTACATCCCTGCTTTCGCGAAAGCAGGGGCGGATATCCTGTCTGTGCATGCTGAGGCATGCCCGCATCTGCACCGTACCATCCAGCTTATTAAAGAGCAAGGAGTGAAGGCCGGTGTTGTTCTAAATCCGCATACGCCTGTACAAGTCATCGAACATGTTTTCGACGATCTTGATCTTGTTCTTTTAATGACGGTAAACCCGGGATTTGGCGGACAGAAATTTATTTATTCAGTCCTTCCTAAAATAAAAGAGGTTAAGCGAATGGCGGATGAAAGAGGAAAAACAGATCTGTTCATTGAAGTAGACGGCGGCGTCAACAAAGAAACCGCTCCGCTAGTCATTGAAGCGGGCGCTAATTTACTCGTTGCCGGTTCAGCTGTTTATGGACAGTCAGACCGTAAAAAAGCGATTTCTGAAATCAGAGGAAGTAAATAAACAGCTAAAAAGAGAGCTGGGCGTATAGAGCCTAAGCTCTTTTTCCTGTATGCAGAGAAAGGAATCAGAGATGAAAACAATCAATATCGTTGCGGGAGGCCCTAAAGATCTCATTCCCGATCTAACCGGCTATATGGCTGAGCACATCCTTTGGATCGGTGTTGACAAAGGCACTGTCACGCTTTTAGATGCCGGTATCATTCCTGATGAAGCCTTTGGAGATTTTGACAGCATAACAGAGCAAGAACGCCACCGAATTGAAAAAGCCGCTCCCGCACTCCATGTGTATCAAGCAGAAAAAGACCAAACCGATTTAGACCTCGCTCTTGACTGGGCGCTGGAAAAGCAGCCGGATATCATTCAGATTTTCGGCATAACAGGCGGCAGAGCCGATCATTTTTTAGGAAACATTCAGCTTCTGTACAAAGGTGTAAAAACGAATATAAAAATTAGGCTGATAGACAAACAAAATCATATTCAAATGTTCCCTCCTGGTGAATATGATATTGAGAAGGATGAAAACAAGCGATACATCTCCTTCATACCGTTTTCCGAAGACATACATGAGCTGACCCTGGCCGATTTTAAATATCCGCTGAATAAGTGTCATATTACGCTCGGTTCAACACTATGTATTAGTAACGAACTCATTCATTCACGAGGTACTTTTTCGTTTGCAAAAGGCATATTAATAATGATAAGAAGCACGGATTAGCATGTGCTTTCATTCATTTGCTGAAATCAATGAACAGGCGGTTACGGGACGTTATAGGAGGGGACAAAAATGAAATTTTACACCATTAAATTGCCGAAGTTTTTAGGAGGAATTGTCCGGGCGATGCTGGGCTCATTTAGAAAAGATTAATGCCCAGGGGTTCAAAGCCCTCTTTCACCACATAAAAACGCCTGCCACATATTGAGGCAGGCGTTCATTTTGTTATACACGCTCAACTTTACCGGATTTCAAAGCTCGAGCAGATACATATACTTTTTTAGGTTTTCCGTTCACAAGGATACGAACCTTTTGAAGATTCGCGCCCCAAGTGCGCTTAGAAGCGTTCATTGCGTGAGAACGGTTATTCCCAGCTGTTGTTTTTTTACCTGTGATAACGCATTTACGTGCCATTTGTTTCCCTCCTCACTTGCACAAAACATCTACTTTTTAACATTCATATGATCTTAGATGCTTTCGATATGGATACTTTAAATAATTTACCACAGCTAAAAAACGTTTGCAACTATTGTTTCATCATCTTTCAAGAAAATTCACTTGACATCTTGCAGAAACAGCGGCGCTATAGTATATGTAGAGGGACGGGCAGCAATTGCCGGGTCTTTTCTTTTCAGAATGGAAACCATATAGTAGAATAGCTGTAACTCTATGCATTCGAAGGAGGAACTAGTGTGTCCATTGAATTAAGAACGAAGTACGGACAGATTGATATATCTAATGAAGTCATTGCGATGGTTGCAGGCGGCGCGGCGATTGACTGTTATGGCATTGTCGGCATGGCCTCCAAAAACCAGATTAAAGACGGACTGACTGAAATCCTTCGGAAAGAGAATTTCAGCAGGGGTGTCCAAGTTCGCCAAGAAGGAGAACAAATACATATTGACATGTACATCATTGTCAGCTATGGCACGAAAATTTCTGAAGTGGCACATAATGTCCAAACGAAAGTAAAGTACACAGTAAATCAAACCATCGGACTGGCCGTGGACTCTGTTAATATTTATGTCCAAGGCGTACGTGTGACGAACCCGTAGTTAGGAGGAGTAGGATTGTCTATCAGAACATTAGACGGCAGAACCTTTGCCGAGATGATTCTTGCGGGAGCGCAGAATCTGTCTCAAAACGCGAGTGCGGTTGATGCACTGAACGTGTTTCCGGTGCCGGACGGCGATACGGGAACAAATATGAACCTGTCGATGACTTCCGGAGCAAGAGAAGTGGAGCAAATGGATACGGATGATATCGGTAAGGTGGGCTCTGCGTTATCTAAAGGATTGCTCATGGGAGCACGCGGAAATTCAGGAGTGATCCTGTCCCAATTGTTCCGCGGATTTAGTAAAAGCATTGAAACGAAAAAAGAAATCAATGCGCTGGAGTTTGCGGCAGCGCTGCAAGCTGGCGTTGATATGGCGTATAAAGCTGTCATGAAACCTGTAGAGGGCACGATTTTAACAGTTGCAAAAGATGCTGCGAAAAAAGCGGTGGCCCTGGCTGAAAAAGAAACCGATATCACAGCGCTGATGGCTGCGGTGACAGAAGAAGCAGAGGCTTCTTTAAACCGAACCCCTGATTTGCTTCCTGTCCTGAAGGAAGTAGGAGTCGTCGACAGCGGCGGCAAAGGCCTGCTTTGTGTGTATGAAGGTTTCCTTGCTTCATTAAAAGGTGAAACTGTGCCTCAGAAAGTTGTTCTTCCGTCGCTTGATGACATGGTCAGCGCAGAGCATCATAAGAGCGCGCAAAGCATGATGAATACTGACGATATTGAATTTGGTTTTTGTACCGAAGTGATGGTTAGGCTAGATCAGACAAAACGAGAATTCGACGAAGGCACATTCAGGCAAGACCTCAGTCAGTTTGGTGATTCTCTGTTAGTTATTGCGGATGAATCGCTGGCGAAGGTTCATATTCATGCGGAAGAGCCGGGAAACGTCTTAAACTATGCCCAGCATTACGGTGAATTGATCAAAATTAAAATAGAAAACATGAGAGAACAGCATACTTCCATCATCAGCCAAGAAAGCAAGCCTGCCGACAACGAAAAACCGCCGGCAAAGCAGCCGTATGGCATCGTGACTGTGGCGATGGGCGAAGGCATTTCTGACTTGTTCAAAAGCATCGGCGCTTCTGTTGTGATCGAAGGCGGGCAGACGATGAACCCAAGCACAGAGGATATCGTTGAGGCTGTGAAGTCTGTAAATGCAGAAACGGTGTTTATCTTACCGAATAACTCCAACATTATCATGGCGGCTAATCAAGCGGCCAGCGTAATGGATGAACAGGTTTTTGTCATTCCGGCCAAAACGGTTCCGCAAGGGATGTCAGCCCTGCTGGCATTTAATCCGGATCAAGAAGCTGAAGCGAACGAAGCCAATATGCTGAGCGCCATTCAGCAAGTGAAAAGCGGGCAGGTAACATATTCAGTCAGAGATACTCATATTGACGGCAGAGACATTAAAAAAGGCGACTTTATGGGAATTCTGAATGGAACGATTATCGGCACTGCCGAAGATCAGCTGTCAGCCGCGAAAATGCTGCTGTCAGAAATGATCGGAGAAGACGACGAAATTGTCACTATCCTATATGGCGAGGATGCGTCTCAGGAGGAAGCTGAGGAGCTTGAAGCGTTTCTCAGTGAAAAGTACGAGGAGATTGAGGTTGAGATCCACAATGGAAAACAGCCGCTGTATTCGTATATAATTTCTGCAGAATAGAAGGGCGATTGCCCTTCTATTCTTATGTCTGCTTTTAAGTGCGGCAGCGCTGTAACGCGCCCGCTTGCCATTTTATATCTGATCAATTAGTCTAGAAGCAAAGCGCTTATAAGCTCTGGTTCATAAGGAGGAATAGCATGAAATACAGAAGCGTTTTTGATATTATCGGCCCGGTTATGATCGGTCCGTCCAGCTCGCATACAGCGGGAGCGGCGAGAATCGGGAGAGTGGCCAGAAGTTTATTTGGCAGAGAGCCTGAGCGCATCGTCGTATCCTTTTACGGCTCTTTTGCGGAAACGTATAAGGGCCACGGCACAGATGTCGCGATTATCGGCGGATTGCTTGATTTTGATACATTCGACGAGCGGATTAAAACCGCTATACAAATTGCAGAAGATAAAGGAATTGATATAGAGTTTCGAGTTGAAGACGCTGTCCCGGTCCATCCGAACACAGCCAAAATCACCATCTCTGATGAAAAGGGAGAGCTAGAGCTGACCGGTATTTCGATTGGCGGAGGAAAGATTGAAATCACAGAATTAAATGGTTTTGAACTCCGGCTGTCGGGAAATCATCCGGCCATATTGGTTGTTCATAATGACAAGTTTGGCACAATTGCCGGTGTCGCCAATGTCCTGGCGAAATTTTCAATCAACGTGGGACATATGGAAGTAGCACGGAAAGATATCGGCCAGCTCGCGCTGATGACAATAGAGGTCGATCAAAATATTGACGGTCACGTTCTCGACGAGCTGTCGAAACTGCCGAATATTATTCAAGTGACAAAGATTGCTGACTAGCGAAAGGTCAGGAGGAGCCAGTTATGTTTCGTAATGTAAAGGAATTAATTGAGATTACTAAAGAAAAGCAAATACCCATCTCTGAGGTCATGATCGCACAAGAGATGGAAGTAACAGAAAAAACAAAAGAAGAAATTTTTCAGCAGATGGATCACAATCTGACTGTAATGGAAGCGGCAGTTCAGAAAGGACTTGAGGGAGTGACGAGCCAAACGGGCTTAACAGGCGGTGACGCCGTTAAACTGCAGGCCTACATTCGATCAGGTAAAAGCTTGTCTGGCCCGCTGATTTTAGATGCGGTATCGAAAGCTGTTGCAACAAATGAAGTAAATGCAGCCATGGGAACGATCTGCGCGACACCGACTGCAGGTTCTGCTGGTGTGGTGCCGGGCACGTTATTTGCTGTAAAAGAAAAATTGAACCCAACAAGAGAACAAATGATCCGCTTTTTGTTTACGGCCGGTGCTTTCGGATTTGTTGTGGCTAATAACGCAAGTATTTCCGGCGCCGCCGGGGGATGTCAGGCAGAGGTTGGATCAGCCTCAGGCATGGCAGCTGCGGCGATTGTTGAAATGGCAGGCGGAACGCCCGAACAAAGCGCAGAGGCCATGGCCATTACATTAAAAAATATGCTTGGCCTTGTGTGCGATCCTGTTGCGGGGCTTGTGGAAGTGCCTTGCGTGAAACGGAATGCGATGGGCGCGTCAAATGCGATGATTGCCGCTGATATGGCATTGGCAGGCATCACAAGCCGCATTCCATGTGATGAGGTGATCGATGCCATGTATAAAATTGGCCAAACGATGCCAACTGCACTTAGAGAAACTGGCCAGGGCGGTTTAGCAGCAACACCGACTGGAAGAGAATTAGAGAAAAAAATTTTCGGAGGAGCGCTAGGTTCACGTGAAACAACATCAGCAAACTAGTATAGCCAACATTAAGGGTATTGGGCCGGAAACAGAAAAAACATTGAATGAACTCGGTATTTATGACATTTCTGATCTTCTGAATTATTTCCCTTATCGCTATGATGACTATGAGCTGAGGGATTTAGAAGAAGTAAAGCATGATGAAAGAGTGACAGTCGAAGGGAAGGTTCATTCAGAGCCTTCTCTTACCTATTACGGAAAAAAACGAAACAGGCTGACATTCAGGCTGCTTGTCGGCCGCTATTTAATCACAGCCGTATGTTTCAACCGGCCTTATTTGAAGAAAAAGCTTTCATTGGGCTCTGTCGTAACGGTCTCCGGTAAATGGGACAAGCATCGCCAAACCATCTCTGTTCAGGAGTTGAAAAACGGTCCGCATCAAGAGGATAAAAGCATTGAACCAGTGTATTCTGTGAAAGAAAATGTGACCGTCAAGATGATGAGACGTTTTATTCAGCAGGCGCTGACCCAATATGCAGACGCACTTCAGGATCCTCTGCCGGAAAAGCTAAGAACAAGCTATAAGCTGCCGGACTATCAGCAGGCGTTAAAAGCAATGCACCTGCCTGAAACAAGAGAAGCGTTAAAGCTTGCCAGACGCCGGTTTGTTTATGAAGAATTTTTGTTGTTTCAGTTGAAAATGCAAGCGTTCCGAAAGGCGGAAAGAGAGCAGACTCAAGGGATACGGCAGCGTTTTTCAAACGAAGAACTTATGAGATTTATCAAAAGCCTCCCGTTTCCCCTCACAAACGCCCAGTCGCGTGTGCTCCGCGAAATAACAGCAGACATGTCTTCTCCATATAGAATGAACCGTCTTCTTCAAGGGGACGTCGGATCAGGAAAAACGGCAGTCGCCGCCATTGCGCTGTATGCCGCGATCTTGTCCGGATACCAGGGAGCGCTCATGGTGCCGACAGAAATTCTGGCCGAACAGCATGCTGATTCGCTCGTCTCCCTATTTGAAAAATGGGATGTCAGCGTGGCCCTTTTGACAAGCTCTGTCAAAGGGAAGCGGCGAAAAGAACTGTTAGAGCGTCTTGCGGCGGGAGAGATTGATATTCTTGTAGGAACCCACGCTTTAATCCAGGATGAGGTAGAGTTTAAGGCGCTGAGCCTTGTCATTACAGATGAGCAGCATCGATTTGGGGTGGAGCAGCGCAAAAAGCTTCGGAACAAGGGGCAGGATCCCGATGTTCTCTTTATGACAGCCACTCCAATCCCGAGAACGTTAGCCATCACGGTGTTCGGTGAAATGGATGTATCTGTCATTGATGAAATGCCGGCGGGGCGAAAGCAAATCGAAACCTATTGGGTAAAGCATGACATGCTGGAACGTATTTTGGCATTTGTCGAAAAAGAATTAAAGCAAGGCAGACAGGCTTATATCATCTGCCCGCTGATTGAAGAATCAGACAAGCTTGATGTGCAAAACGCCATTGACGTGTACAATATGCTTTCTGATATTTTTCGGGGAAAATGGAACGTCGGCCTTATGCACGGAAAGCTTCATTCTGATGAAAAAGACCAGGTCATGAGAGAATTCAGCGCGAACCACTGTCAAATCCTCGTATCAACCACTGTTGTTGAGGTCGGCGTGAACGTGCCGAATGCAACCATTATGGTGATTTATGACGCCGACCGTTTCGGGCTGTCACAGCTTCACCAGCTGCGCGGCCGTGTCGGACGGGGCGAGCATCAATCATTCTGCATTCTGATGGCTGATCCTAAATCAGAAACAGGGAAAGAACGGATGAGAATCATGTCCGAGACCAATGACGGTTTTGAGCTGTCTGAAAAGGACCTGGAACTGAGGGGCCCGGGAGATTTCTTCGGGAAAAAACAAAGCGGAATGCCTGAATTTAAGGTGGCGGACATGGTTCATGACTATAGAGCGCTTGAAACGGCAAGGCAGGATGCTTCGCAACTTGTGGCTTCTGACGCGTTCTGGAAGGAGCCGGAATACGGTGCGCTGAGAGAGCACTTGCTGAAGAGCGGAGTAATGGACGGGGAAAAATTAAGCTGAGCACCAGAAGTTTTTGGTGTTCAGTCATAAACAATCGTTGCATTCCAATCTATGAAATTATATACTACTATTAGTACCTAGTCTTAATTGTCCGGATGGTGTTTAGATATGAGAAGAAATAAGAGAGAACGCCAGGAATTACTTCAGCAGACGATTCAAGTAACGCCCTTTATTACAGATGAAGAATTAGCGGGTAAATTTGGGGTGAGCATCCAGACGATACGTTTGGACCGCTTAGAGCTTTCCATACCGGAGCTGAGAGAAAGAATTAAGAATGTGGCAGAGAAAACGCTTGAAGATGAAGTGAAATCCCTGTCACTGGACGAAGTTATCGGAGAAATTATTGACCTTGAGCTGGATGATCAGGCGATATCCATTTTAGAAATAAAACAGGAGCATGTGTTCAGCCGGAATCAGATTGCGAGAGGACACCATTTATTTGCGCAGGCGAATTCTTTGGCTGTTGCAGTCATTGATGACGAGCTGGCGCTGACTGCAAGTGCAGACATCCGCTTTACAAGACAGGTAAAGCAGGGTGAACGTGTCGTAGCGAAAGCGAAAGTGACGGCTGTCGAAAAAGAAAAAGGAAGAACGGTTGTCGAAGTGAACAGCTACGTTGGCGAAGAAATTGTTTTTTCTGGACATTTTGACATGTACCGTTCAAAACATTCATAAAGGTGGAGCATGCATGAGAATAGCTGTAGATGCAATGGGAGGAGACCACGCTCCCAAAGCTGTTATTGACGGAGTTACAAAGGGTATAGAGGCATTTGACGATCTCCATATCACACTTGTCGGTGACAAAACAACGATAGAATCACATTTAACAACAACATCAGATCGCATCACGGTGCTGCACGCAGATGAAGTGATTGAGCCTACGGATGAACCGGTCCGCGCCGTGCGAAGAAAAAAGAACTCATCTATGGTCCTTATGGCGCAGGAAGTTGCGGAAAACAGAGCTGACGCCTGCATTTCAGCAGGAAATACCGGTGCGTTAATGACAGCCGGTCTGTTTATTGTTGGAAGAATTAAAGGAATTGACCGTCCGGCACTTGCCCCGACACTTCCGACCGTATCAGGAGACGGATTTCTTCTCCTTGATGTCGGCGCCAATGTCGATGCCAAACCGGAGCACCTCGTTCAATACGCCATCATGGGTTCTGTTTATTCTCAGCAAGTGCGCGGTGTCACTTCACCGAGAGTCGGGCTTTTAAATGTCGGAACAGAAGATAAAAAAGGAAACGAACTGACGAAACAGACGTTTCAAATGTTAAAAGAAACAGCAAACATCAATTTTATCGGAAACGTGGAAGCGCGAGACCTTTTAGATGATGTGGCGGATGTTGTAGTAACAGACGGCTTTACCGGGAATGTTACACTCAAAACGCTGGAAGGCTCTGCGTTATCTATTTTTAAAATGATGAGAGAAGTCATGACGTCTAATCTCACATCAAAGCTTGCAGCAGCTGTGCTGAAGCCAAAGTTGAAAGAGATGAAAATGAAAATGGAGTATTCGAATTACGGCGGAGCAAGTCTTTTTGGCTTAAAAGCCCCTGTAATCAAGGCGCACGGCTCTTCTGATTCTAATGCTGTATTTCATGCGATTCGGCAAGCAAGAGAGATGGTCAGCCAAAATGTGGCTGAACTCATTCAGGAAGAAGTTAAAGAAGAAAAAACAGATGAGTAGTCTGGAGGTTTTTACATCATGAGTAAGATTGCATTTTTATTCCCGGGGCAGGGTTCACAATTTATCGGCATGGGAAAAGAGCTTTATGAGCAGGTGCCTGCTGCAAAGCGTCTGTTTGATGAAGCGGATGAAACATTGGAAACAAAACTCAGCTCACTGATTTTTGAAGGTGATGCTAAAGAATTAACACTTACATACAATGCGCAGCCTGCTTTGCTGACGACAAGCATTGCTGTCCTTGAGAAATTTAAAGAATCAGGCATTACACCTGATTTCACAGCAGGGCACAGCCTTGGTGAATATTCCGCACTGGTTGCGTCTGGCGCACTGTCTTTCAGAGATGCTGTTTATACCGTCAGAAAACGCGGAGAGTTTATGAATGAAGCGGTGCCGGCTGGCGAAGGAGCTATGGCGGCGATTCTCGGCATGGATGCTGAAGCCTTAAAGCAAGTAACTGATAAAGTCACTGAAGAAGGCCACCTTGTACAGCTTGCGAATCTCAACTGTCCCGGACAAATCGTCATTTCCGGAACAGCTAAAGGAGTGGAGCTTGCATCTGAACAGGCTAAAGAGAACGGTGCAAAACGCGCGATTCCGCTAGAAGTAAGCGGTCCGTTCCATTCCGAACTGATGAAGCCTGCTGCTGAAAAGCTGAAAGAAGTATTGGACTCCTGTGACATAAAAGATGCTGGCGTTCCGGTCATCTCAAATGTTTCTGCTGATGTTATGACTGAAAAAGCAGAAATCAAAGAGAAACTCATTGAGCAGCTCTACTCTCCGGTCCGTTTTGAGGAAAGCATTAACAAACTGATTGCAGAAGGTGTGACGACTTTTATTGAAATCGGCCCTGGAAAAGTGCTTTCAGGCCTTGTGAAAAAAGTTAACAGACGTTTAAAAACAATTGCTGTATCAGATCCGGAAACGATTGAGCTGGCAATTCAAACGCTTAAGGAGGAAAATGAAAATGCTTAATGACAAAACAGCTATTGTCACTGGCGCATCTCGCGGAATCGGCCGTTCAATCGCCCTTGACCTTGCAAAAAGCGGTGCGAATGTTGTCGTGAACTACTCTGGCAATGAAGCGAAAGCAAATGAAGTGGTTGATGAAATCAAATCAATGGGCAAAAAAGCAATTGCTGTCAAAGCGGATGTATCAAATCCTGAAGATGTACAAAACATGATAAAAGAAACGTTATCTGTTTTTTCTACAATTGACATTCTAGTTAATAATGCCGGAATTACAAGAGACAATCTCATCATGAGAATGAAAGAAGATGAATGGGATGATGTCATTAACATTAACCTGAAGGGTGTTTTCAACTGCACAAAAGCTGTTACAAGACAAATGATGAAACAGCGTTCAGGCCGGATTATTAACGTATCATCTATCGTCGGCGTCAGCGGAAACCCTGGACAAGCCAACTACGTGGCTGCAAAAGCTGGCGTGATCGGCTTAACAAAATCTTCTGCTAAGGAGCTCGCAAGCCGCAATATTACGGTAAATGCGATTGCGCCTGGATTTATCTCAACTGATATGACAGATAAGCTTTCAAAAGACGTTCAAGACGAAATGCTGAAACAAATTCCGCTCGCACGCTTTGGAGAACCGGGTGATATCAGCAGCGTTGTCACGTTCCTTGCTTCAGAGGGAGCCCGTTACATGACAGGCCAAACGCTTCATATTGACGGCGGAATGGTGATGTAAGTTTTTTTCTCAAAAATTTCATCATAGTTTCTCTAGTTTTTTAAAAACGAATCCACTATAATACTTGAGGGGAGGTGAATTGCTATGGCAGATACATTAGAGCGTGTAACGAAAATCATCGTAGATCGCCTTGGCGTTGATGAAGCAGACGTCAAACTTGAAGCTTCTTTCAAGGAAGACTTAGGTGCTGATTCCCTAGATGTAGTTGAGCTTGTTATGGAACTTGAAGACGAGTTTGATATGGAAATTTCTGACGAAGATGCTGAAAAGATTGCAACAGTCGGCGACGCTGTGAACTACATACAAAACCAGCAATAAGCTGATGCTAAAAGTCCCGCCGAAACGCGGGGCTTTAGCCCTTTATTCGTGCAGTTATTACAGCATGCCGCTTTTACGCGCGCTGTATCCGGTTTAGTCAGAGAAGCGCGGTGAACCTGATGTGCCTATGGAGGTTACTATGTCAAAACACTCACATTATAAAGATAAAAAAAAGTTCTATAAAAAAGTAGAACAATTTAAAGAGTTTCAAGAACGGATTTCGGTTCACTTTCAAAATGAAAAGCTTTTGTATCAAGCATTTACACATTCATCTTATGTGAATGAGCATCGGAAAAAGCCGTATGAAGATAATGAAAGGCTTGAATTTTTAGGTGACGCTGTTTTGGAACTGACGATCTCCAGATTCTTATTTGCCAAGTATCCGGCTATGAGTGAAGGAGATTTGACGAAATTGAGAGCTGCGATTGTATGCGAGCCGTCTCTCGTTTCATTGGCTCACGAACTGTCATTCGGCGAACTTGTCCTGTTGGGGAAAGGTGAGGAAATGACAGGCGGAAGAAAGCGTCCCGCACTATTGGCGGATGTTTTTGAGGCATTTATCGGAGCCTTATATCTTGACCAGGGATTAGAGCCGGTCGAAAGTTTCTTAAAAGTCTATGTGTTCCCTAAAATTAACGATGGTGCTTTTTCTCATGTGATGGATTTCAAAAGCCAGCTGCAGGAATACGTGCAGCGGGACGGCAAAGGCTCCCTGGAGTATAAAATCTCCAATGAAAAAGGACCTGCGCACAACCGTGAATTTGAAGCCATCGTATCTCTAAAAGGTGAACCACTCGGAGTCGGAAACGGCCGTTCGAAGAAAGAAGCCGAACAGCACGCAGCTCAGGAAGCTTTAGCTAAATTGCAAAAACACCATACGAAACAATAAAATCCCCCTGAATCGTAAGGGGGATTTCAGTATGTATGCCGTCTTATTTCACCCATGTTTATGATAGAATTGAAATACTTATTACATAAGGAGGATCGCTATGTTCCTCAAACGTTTAGACGTTATAGGATTTAAATCATTTGCAGAACGGATTTCCGTCGACTTCGTTAAAGGCGTGACAGCGGTTGTCGGCCCGAACGGAAGCGGAAAAAGCAACATCACAGATGCCATTCGCTGGGTTCTCGGCGAACAATCGGCCCGGTCTCTTCGCGGCGGAAAAATGGAAGACATCATTTTTGCCGGCAGTGATTCGAGAAAACGATTAAATTTAGCTGAAGTTACGCTTACGCTTGATAATGATGATCATTTCTTGCCGATTGACTTCCATGAGGTCAGTGTCACAAGGCGTGTGTACAGATCGGGCGAGAGTGAGTTTCTGATTAACAATCAGCCGTGCCGCTTAAAGGATATTATTGATTTATTTATGGACTCTGGCTTGGGTAAAGAAGCTTTTTCTATTATCAGCCAAGGGAAAGTGGAAGAGATCCTGAGCAGCAAAGCAGAAGATCGCCGCAGTATCTTTGAAGAAGCGGCCGGGGTGCTTAAATATAAAACGAGAAAGAAAAAAGCAGAAAATAAACTGTTTGAGACACAGGACAACTTAAACCGGGTAGAAGATATATTACATGAGCTTGAAGGACAGGTTGAACCTCTTAAAATTCAAGCTTCAATCGCGAAAGACTACCTGGAGAAAAAGAAAGAGCTCGAGCATGTTGAAATTGCGCTGACTGCCTATGATATCGAAGAACTGCATGGCAAATGGTCAACGCTTAAAGAGAAAGTGCAGCTCGCAAAGGAAGAAGAGCTCACTGAATCGTCGGCGATTTCTGCGAAAGAAGCAAAAATAGAAGCTACACGAGATAAAATTCAAGCGCTGGATGAGTCGGTAGATGAGCTCCAGCAAGTTCTGCTGGTAACAAGTGAAGAGCTGGAAAAGCTTGAAGGCCGTAAAGAAGTCCTGAAAGAACGCAAGAAAAACGCTGTGCAAAACCGAGAACAGCTTGAAGAAGCTATCGTTCAGTACCAGCAAAAAGAAACAGTCCTGAAAGAAGAGCTTGCGAAGCAGGAAGCTGTCTTTGAAACGCTTCAGGCAGAGGTGAAACAGTTAAGAGCTCAAGTAAAAGAAAAACAACAGGCTCTCAGTCTTCACAATGAAAATGTCGAAGAGAAAATTGAGCAGCTGAAAAGTGATTACTTTGAGCTGTTAAACAGCCAGGCTTCGATACGAAACGAGCTTCAGCTGCTGGATGACCAGATGTCCCAATCCGCTGTCACATTGCAGAGGCTTGCGGACAACAATGAAAAGCATCTTCAGGAACGGCGCGATATTTCTGCGCAAAAAGCCGCATGTGAAACGGAGTTTGCCCGAATTGAGCAGGAAATTCACAGTCAAGTCGGCGCATATCGTGACATGCAGACAAAATATGAGCAGAAAAAGCGCCAATACGAAAAAAATGAATCCGCTCTGTATCAGGCATACCAATACGTTCAGCAAGCGAGATCAAAAAAGGACATGCTTGAGACGATGCAGGGAGATTTCTCCGGCTTTTATCAAGGAGTTAAAGAAGTGCTGAAAGCGAAAGAGCGGCTCGGCGGAATTCGCGGAGCGGTCCTTGAGCTGATCTCAACAGAACAGAAGTATGAAACGGCCATGGAAATTGCGCTCGGTGCTTCTGCCCAGCATGTCGTGACCGACGATGAACAGTCTGCCCGCAAAGCGATTCAATATTTAAAACAAAATTCCTTCGGCCGGGCGACGTTTCTGCCTCTTTCTGTTATCAGAGACCGTCAGCTCCAGAGCAGGGATGCGGAAACAGCAGCCGGGCATTCGTCATTTCTCGGAGTTGCAAGTGAACTAGTCACATTTGATCCCGCGTATCGCCGCATCATCCAGAACCTTCTTGGAACCGTGCTGATCACAGAGGATTTAAAGGGTGCAAACGAGCTTGCGAAGCTTCTAGGGCACCGGTACCGCATCGTAACCCTTGAGGGAGATGTTGTGAATCCGGGTGGTTCAATGACGGGCGGCGCGGTTAAAAAGAAAAATAACTCGCTGCTTGGAAGAAGCAGGGAACTTGAAGATGTGACGAAACGGCTCGCTGAAATGGAAGAGAAAACAACACTGCTTGAACAGGAAGTCAAAACCCTTAAGCAATCCATTCAGGATATGGAGAAAAAACTGGCTGACTTAAGAGAAACCGGGGAAGGCTTAAGATTAAAGCAGCAGGATGTAAAAGGCCAGCTGTACGAACTTCAAGTTGCCGAGAAAAATATCAACGCCCATTTAGAGCTTTATGATCAAGAAAAATCTGCTCTGTCAGAAAGCGATGAAGAGAAGAAAGCGCGCAAACGCAAGCTGGAAGAGGAGCTTTCTGCCGTATCAGAAAAGATGAAACAGCTTGAAGAGGATATTGACAAACTGACCAAACAAAAACAAACTCAATCCTCAACGAAAGAATCTCTCTCCAACGAGCTGACTGAGCTGAAGATCACAGCGGCCAAAAAAGAACAGGCATGCAAGGGTGAAGAAGACAACCTTGCCAGAGTAAAGAAAGAGCTCACAGAAACAGAGATCGCGTTAAAGGAAGCGAAAGAAGATTTAAGCTTCTTAACCTCAGAGATGTCATCGAGCACAAGCGGTGAAGAAAAGCTGGAAGAAGCCGCAAAACATAAATTGAATGACAAAACGAAGACAATCGAACTGATTGCGTTAAGACGCGATCAGCGCATCAAGCTTCAGCATGGACTTGATACGTATGAGCGTGAACTGAAAGAAATGAAACGCCTGTATAAACAAAAAACAACGCTCTTAAAAGACGAAGAAGTCAAACTCGGCCGGATGGAAGTAGAGCTTGATAATTTACTTCAGTACTTGCGGGAGGAATACAGTTTATCCTTTGAGGGGGCAAAAGAGAAATATCAGCTTGAAACTGATCCAGAGGAAGCCAGAAAGCGCGTGAAGCTGATTAAACTCGCAATTGAAGAGCTGGGCACCGTAAACCTCGGAAGCATAGATGAGTTTGAGAGGGTCAACGAACGGTATAAGTTTCTGTCAGAACAAAAAGAAGATTTGACTGAAGCAAAAAATACCTTGTTCCAAGTGATTGAAGAAATGGATGAAGAAATGACGAAACGCTTTAACGACACATTTGTCCAAATCCGTTCACACTTTGATCAAGTTTTCCGCTCCTTATTCGGAGGAGGACGAGCTGAACTGAGGCTCACCGATCCTAACGATTTGCTTCACT
The DNA here is from genome assembly GCF_004124315.2 of Bacillus cabrialesii. GTDB lineage: Bacteria > Bacillota > Bacilli > Bacillales > Bacillaceae > Bacillus > Bacillus cabrialesii. The sequence goes on from NZ_CP096889.1 coordinate 1,700,187, forward strand.
CAGGAGTCGAAATTATCGCACAGCCGCCGGGGAAAAAACTGCAAAACTTAAACCTTCTGTCAGGCGGAGAGCGCGCGCTTACTGCTATAGCGCTCTTGTTCTCAATCTTAAAGGTTCGGCCTGTGCCGTTTTGCGTCCTTGACGAAGTAGAGGCTGCGCTTGACGAAGCGAATGTGTTCCGATTTGCGCAGTATTTAAAAAAATACAGCAGCGATACCCAGTTTATTGTGATTACCCACCGAAAAGGAACGATGGAAGAAGCGGATGTGCTATACGGCGTAACAATGCAGGAATCCGGTGTTTCCAAGGTAATCTCAGTTAAGCTGGAAGAAACAAAAGAATTCGTTCAGTAACGAGGAAAGAGGTTAAAAGATGAGCTTTTTTAAAAAATTAAAAGAGAAAATCACAAAACAGACAGATTCCGTATCTGAAAAGTTTAAGGATGGCCTTGAAAAAACAAGAAACTCCTTTCAAAACAAAGTGAATGATCTTGTATCCCGTTACCGTAAAGTGGATGAGGATTTCTTCGAGGAGCTTGAAGAGGTTCTCATCAGCGCGGATGTCGGTTTTACAACCGTTATGGAATTAATAGATGAGCTGAAAAAAGAAGTCAAACGCAGAAATATTCAAGATCCGCAGGAAGTCCAGTCTGTTATTTCTGAAAAGCTGGTCGAGATTTATAACAGCGGAGATGAGCAAATTTCCGGGCTGAACATTGAGGATGGACGTTTAAACGTTATCCTTCTGGTAGGTGTAAACGGGGTCGGCAAAACGACAACGATCGGAAAGCTTGCCCATAAACTAAAGCAAGAAGGAAAATCTGTCGTACTTGCTGCCGGAGACACATTCAGAGCGGGAGCCATTGAACAGCTGGAAGTATGGGGAGAGCGTACGGGAGTGCCTGTCATTAAACAGACGGCCGGAAGCGATCCTGCGGCTGTCATCTACGATGCTGTACATGCTGCGAAAGCTAGAAATGCCGATGTATTAATCTGTGATACGGCAGGACGTCTCCAAAACAAAGTAAACCTGATGAAAGAGCTTGAAAAAGTCAAGCGTGTCATCGAAAGAGAAGTACCTGAAGCGCCGCATGAGGTGCTGCTTGCCCTTGATGCCACAACTGGCCAAAACGCAATGGCGCAGGCCAAAGAGTTCTCTAAAGCAACAAACGTTACCGGCATTGCATTAACAAAGCTTGACGGTACGGCAAAAGGCGGTATCGTCCTCGCGATCCGCAATGAGCTTCACATTCCGGTTAAACTAGTCGGGTTAGGTGAAAAAGTTGATGATCTTCAGGAATTTAATGCTGAATCGTATGTATACGGCCTCTTTTCAGATTTAGTGGAAAAAGCCGACGATTAAAAAAGGCCCTCACATGGGGGCCTTTTTCTTTTTATCTTCTCACTTGATAGGCAAAATGATAAAGGCTGTTATCGGTGGATACCAGTCTCGAATCTCCTGAGTAAACTCTGAATGGAATGATGTCATAGTAATGAACAGAGACAGATGTGTAATACGTGTAGTACCCAGCAGCTGGCCCCAAATACATTGGAACCGCAAACGTTCCGTTTGCATCGGTTGTTCCTGAAGCTGTTTGTGTTGTATTTCCGACTTTCGTATCTGCTTCGAATCTTACTGGGGCGTTTGGCACCGGCTGTCCGTTTTGGTCGAGTAATTTGCCGCTTATCGTAATATTGTACTTAACTCGCCAAAATTGACCTTGGCCGTAATTGATTTTGCCGTAAACGCCTCCATCTGTGCTGATATTTGTGATTGAAGCCTTATAAGGCGCCTCGGCAGCGTCTGCTTGCTGTGCCGGGACAAAGATTGAAAAAACGGCTGCTAAGCACAACATAAACAATAAACCGATTTTTTTCATAAATAGTCCTCCTTTAAAATAGGGTTCTTATACAATATCGGAATAAACTGGATTATATTTAGCGTATTTTGGAAAAGGGCAATCGCTGCTTTGACAAGATAAAAACTTGACAGTCTCAATGAAACCGTGTAAACTAAGTTATCGTAAAGGGATTTGACTTAACAAAGGGGAGAGCTCAAATGTCACTCGAAAAGACAACGCGAATGAATTATCTGTTTGATTTTTATCAGTCGTTGTTGACGTCAAAACAGAAGAGCTATATGTCGCTTTATTATTTGGACGATTTCTCCCTAGGCGAAATAGCCGAAGAATATGAGGTTTCAAGACAAGCTGTTTATGATAACATCAAACGAACAGAAGCAATGCTTGAACAATATGAAGAAAAGCTGCTCCTTTTGAAAAAGTTTCAGGAGCGTAAAGAGATGTTTAATAAGCTGAAGGAGCTTGCTTCCGGTTCAAAAGAAGAGGAAGAAGTTACAGCTCTGATTGAAGCGCTTGAGAAATTAGATTAGGAGGCGGCAAACTATGGCATTTGAAGGATTAGCCGACCGACTGCAGCAGACGATTTCTAAAATCCGCGGAAAAGGGAAAGTCAGCGAACAAGACGTAAAAGATATGATGCGTGAGGTTCGTCTTGCGCTGCTTGAGGCTGACGTTAACTTTAAAGTAGTCAAGGATTTTGTCAAAAAAGTAAGTGAACGCGCTGTAGGCCAAGACGTCATGAAAAGTCTGACGCCTGGCCAGCAGGTCATTAAAGTTGTTCAAGAGGAACTGACTGAGCTGATGGGCGGCGAAGAGAGCAAAATCGCCGTCGCAAAAAGGCCGCCGACTGTTATTATGATGGTCGGTCTCCAAGGTGCCGGTAAAACGACAACAAGCGGTAAACTTGCGAATCTGCTGCGCAAAAAGCATAATCGCAAACCGATGCTGGTTGCTGCCGATATTTACCGCCCAGCCGCTATTAAGCAGCTGGAAACGCTCGGCAAACAGCTTGACATGCCTGTTTTCTCTCTTGGTGATCAGGTCAGCCCTGTGGAAATAGCTAAACAGGCTATTGAAAAAGCCAAGGAAGAACATTATGACTATGTCATTTTGGATACGGCAGGCCGCTTGCATATTGACCATGAACTGATGGATGAACTGACCAAGGTAAAAGAAATCGCGAATCCGGAAGAAATCTTCCTGGTTGTCGATTCAATGACCGGTCAGGACGCTGTGAATGTTGCCCAAAGCTTTAATGAACAGCTCGGGCTAACCGGTGTTGTGTTAACCAAGCTTGATGGAGACACACGCGGCGGTGCTGCGCTTTCTATTCGCGCGGTCACAAACACGCCGATTAAGTTCGCTGGTTTAGGCGAAAAGCTTGACGCGTTAGAACCGTTCCATCCTGAACGCATGGCATCAAGGATTCTCGGCATGGGTGACGTGCTGACATTGATTGAAAAAGCACAGGCCAGCGTTGATGAAGACAAAGCCAAAGAGCTGGAACAAAAAATGAGAACGATGAGCTTCACATTGGACGATTTTCTGGAGCAGCTCGGGCAGGTCAGAAATATGGGGCCGCTTGATGAACTTCTGCAAATGATGCCGGGTGCAGGCAAAATGAAAGGCCTGAAAAACATCCAAGTGGATGAAAAGCAGCTGAATCATGTGGAAGCGATCATCAAATCAATGACCGTTCTTGAAAAAGAACAGCCGGATATCATCAATGCCAGCCGGCGGAAGCGGATTGCGAAAGGAAGCGGGACATCCGTGCAGGAAGTCAACCGTCTGCTTAAGCAGTTTGACGAAATGAAAAAAATGATGAAGCAGATGACAAACATGTCAAAAGGTAAGAAAAAAGGGTTTAAGCTACCTTTTATGTAATCGGTTATACATGATAAAACCGTTGTTAAGAAAAAACACTTTACAAACACTTTTATCATTGTTAATATACTATCTTGTTGAAATATTTTCGGAGGTGCTAGTAAAATGGCAGTAAAAATTCGTTTAAAACGTATGGGAGCAAAAAAATCTCCTTTCTATCGTATTGTTGTAGCAGATTCTCGTTCACCACGTGACGGCCGTTTCATCGAAACAGTCGGAACTTACAACCCGGTTGCAAAACCAGCGGAAGTAAAAATCGACGAAGAGCTTGCTCTTAAATGGCTTCAAACTGGAGCGAAACCATCTGATACAGTTCGCAACTTGTTCTCTAGCCAAGGAATCATGGAAAAATTCCACAACGCTAAACAAGGCAAGTAATGACTGATCAACACTTGGAAGATTTGATTGTCCGAATTGTGACGCCGCTTGTTGATCATCCAGATGACATTCGCGTCATAAGAGAAGAAACCGATCAAAAGATTGCGCTGCGCTTATCTGTCCATAAGTCAGATACCGGTAAAGTTATCGGAAAGCAAGGTCGGACTGCAAAAGCGATTCGAACAGCTGTATTTGCAGCTGGCGCACAGTCTTCTAAGAAAGTTCAATTTGAGATATTTGACTAAAAAGGGAGAGGGCCGGCACCTCCCCTTTTTTTACACGCAAAAAAAGGGTAAACTGATAGAAGCTTAGGCAAAATAGTAAAGCCTGGGCCGAAAAAAGTTTTAAAAGCGGGGAGCTTGGTGCGATGCAAATTATTCACCGTGTAGCCGTTATGCAAGTCTTAACCGAGCGCAGCAAAGAAAAGCTTTTAGCTTCTTTTGCCGAAAAGAAACAAATGCTTGAACGAGAATGCAGCCAGCTCTATTTTCAGCTTAGAAAACATGAGAAAGAACAGCAAAACCCAGATATGATTGAACAATTTAAAAAGGCAATAGAAAAGCGGAAAGATAATATAAAAATAATCGATTTTCAAATTGCTCAAGTACATACATTGCCGCTCGGCAGTGAGATGAAAGAAAAGGAAGTCGATGCGCTGCTGACGATTGAAGCCGGGGATGACTGGCATGAGAAAACAGCAGCAAACACCATCGTCATAAAAGACGGAAAAGTAATTGAAATTCGCCAGAGGTGATCATATGACAAAGCGATGGTTTAATGTAGGTAAAATCGTAAATACCCACGGAATTAAAGGCGAAGTACGGGTAATTTCGAAAACGGATTTTGCCGAAGAACGGTACAAGCCTGGCAACACGCTGTATTTGTTTATGGACGGCCGTAACGAACCAGTGGAAGTAACGGTAAACACGCACAGAATGCATAAGCAATTTCATCTGCTGCAGTTTAAAGAAAGACCAAGCCTGAATGAAGTAGAAGAACTGAAAAACGCAATCATTAAAGTTCCTGAAGAAGATTTGGGAGACCTGAATGAGGGTGAATTTTATTTCCACGAAATCATCGGGTGCGAAGTATTTACCGAGGACGGCGAGCTGATTGGAAAGGTCAAAGAAATTTTGACGCCGGGAGCAAATGATGTATGGGTCATCGGCCGAAAAGGGAAAAAAGACGCGTTGATTCCTTACATTGAATCAGTAGTCAAACATATCGATGTCAGCGAAAAGAAAATTGAGATTGAACTCATGGAAGGATTAATAGACGAATGAAAATCGACTTTTTGACGCTGTTTCCTGAAATGTTTGAAGGCGTGCTCGGTTCATCGATTCTTCAAAAAGCCCAAGACAAAGATGCGGTGCAGTTTCAGGTTGTGAATTTTCGCGAGTATTCGGATAACAAGCACAATACTGTGGACGATTATCCTTATGGCGGCGGCGCGGGCATGGTTCTCAAGCCTCAGCCTGTTTTTGACGCGGTCGAGGACCTGACTGCAAAGGCAGCCGCTGCTCCGCGTATTATCCTCGTTTGTCCGCAAGGTGAACGTTTTACCCAAAAAAAAGCAGAGCAATTAGCGAAGGAAGAGCATTTGCTGTTCATTTGCGGGCATTATGAAGGCTATGATGAACGCATTCGCGAGCATCTGGTGACGGATGAAATATCAATTGGCGACTTTGTTCTAACGGGCGGTGAGCTTCCCGCAATGATGATTGCAGACAGTGTGGTCAGGCTGCTTCCTGGTGTGCTGGGCAAAGAGGCTTCCCATATTGAGGATTCATTCAGCACCGGCCTGTTAGAACACCCGCATTATACAAGACCGGCAGATTATAAAGGTTTAAAAGTGCCTGGCACACTTCTATCAGGAAACCATGAAAAAATCAAAGAATGGCGAAATAAAGAATCGATCAGAAGGACCTATGTAAGACGTCCGGATCTTTTGAAAGACTATCCGCTTACAGAGCAGCAAAGAAAATGGATTTCCGAATGGGAAAAAGAATAGATTTTATTGCATAGACTATGAAATTGTGATAAGATACTACTTGTGGCTTAAGCGGGCTTATCCGCTGCAAGCTTGAAAACGATGTTCCGCTGTGCCGGATTTTGTGGCCAAGAGCATCTGTTGGAAGGAGTTGAAAACGATGCAAAAACTAATTGAAGATATCACAAAAGAACAGCTTCGTACTGATCTTCCTGCGTTCCGTCCTGGTGACACTTTACGTGTACACGTTAAAGTTGTTGAGGGTAACCGTGAGCGTATCCAGATCTTTGAAGGTGTTGTGATTAAGCGTCGTGGTGGTGGAATCAGCGAAACGTTCACAGTTCGTAAGATTTCTTACGGTGTTGGTGTTGAACGTACTTTCCCTGTACACACACCAAAAATCGCGAAAATCGAAGTTGTACGTTACGGTAAAGTACGCCGTGCTAAGCTTTACTACCTGCGTGAACTTCGCGGAAAAGCGGCTCGTATTAAAGAGATCAGACGATAATGATAACGAACGAAAAGAGCTTGTTACCTGTAACAAGCTCTTTTTTTATACAGAATTTGAAAATGCCGTACAGGCATCGTAAAATACATAAAGTACAACAAAGAATCATGCATACTGAAGAGATAAAGGCGGTGTTCGTGTCACATGACAATTCAATGGTTCCCGGGCCATATGGCAAAGGCAAGGCGGGAAGTAACCGAAAAATTAAAATTAATCGATATTGTATATGAATTGGTAGATGCCAGAATTCCGATGTCATCAAGAAACCCAATGATTGAAGACATTCTAAAAAATAAGCCGCGAATTATGCTGTTAAACAAGGCGGACAAAGCAGATGCGGCAGTTACACAGCGGTGGAAAGAGCACTTTGAGGACCAGGGGATCCGCTCTCTATCCATTAATTCTGTAAACGGTCAAGGCTTAAATCAAATTGTGCCGGCGTCAAAAGAGATTCTCCAGGAGAAATTTGACCGGATGAGAGCGAAAGGCGTGAAGCCGAGAGCGATTCGCGCTTTGATCATAGGCATTCCAAACGTCGGAAAATCAACGCTCATCAACCGGCTGGCAAAGAAAAACATAGCGAAAACGGGAGACAGACCTGGTATTACGACATCACAGCAGTGGGTCAAAGTCGGGAAAGAATTAGAGCTCTTAGATACACCGGGAATTCTATGGCCTAAATTTGAGGACGAGCTTGTCGGCTTGAGGCTCGCAGTCACCGGGGCTATTAAAGACTCGATAATCAATCTGCAGGACGTTGCCGTGTTTGGCCTTCGTTTTCTCGAAGAACACTATCCTGAACGGCTTAAAGAGCGCTACGGCCTTGATGAAATCCCAGAGGACATAGCGGAGTTGTTTGATGCAATAGGTGAAAAGCGCGGCTGTCTCATGAGCGGAGGGCTCATTAACTACGATAAGACGACTGAAGTCATCATTCGCGATATCCGCACTGAAAAGTTCGGCAGGCTGTCATTTGAACAGCCGACTATGTAAAGGCGCGCAGAAATGCGGGTCTTTATTTTTTCCTGGGCGAACCGATACATACAGTAAGGGAGAAGAGAAAGTGAATACATTAACCGTAAAGGACATTAAAGACCGTTTGCAGGGAGTGAAGGATGAACATGACCCATTCCTTGCCCAGTGTGAAAACGACCCGAGAAAAAGCGTTCAAACGCTTGTAGAGCAATGGCTTAAAAAGCAGGCGAAAGAAAAAGCGCTGAAAGAACAATGGGTCAACATGACTTCATATGAAAGACTGGCAAGAAACAAAGGATTTCGCTTGATTGCCGGTGTTGACGAGGTCGGCCGGGGGCCATTGGCCGGACCCGTTGTCGCCAGCGCAGTCATCCTTCCAGAGGAATGTGAAATACTTGGGCTGACAGACTCCAAAAAGCTTTCAGAAAAAAGGCGTGAGGAATATTACGAGCTTATTATGAAAGAAGCGCTGGCGGTTGGAATAGGAATTGTAGAAGCTTCTGTTATTGATGAAATTAATATATATGAAGCTTCAAAGATGGCAATGGTGAAAGCGATACACGATATGTCAGATACACCCGATTATTTGCTTGTTGACGCAATGACGCTGCCGCTTGACACGAATCAGTCATCAATTATAAAAGGCGATGCTAAAAGCGTGTCTATTGCGGCAGGTGCGTGTATCGCGAAAGTAACGAGAGACCGAATGATGAGCGATTATGCCAAAATATACCCGATGTATGGTTTTGAAAAAAATAAAGGCTATGGGACAAAAGAACATTTGGAAGCTCTCGCAGCATACGGCCCAACTGAATTGCACCGCAAAACTTTCGCTCCTGTTCAATCATTCAGTTAAACCAGTGGACAAGGAGGCACCTCTTTTCAATGAATATACGAAATGATGTACAAAAGGCGCTGCAGCACCTTTTTGGACATACACCAGTCACGCAGGAAACGACAAATGCCAGCGAATCGCTAAACGGGGAGAAGCGTCTCCTTTTAGGAAAAGTGCTTCGTTTATTAGGAGACCAGCATGCGCTGATCCAAGTCGGTAATCAAACGATCCAGGGAAAACTTGAAACCCAGCTTCGTCCTCAGGCATACTATTGGTTTTCCTACGAAAAAAAAACGGCAGAACAGACAGGGCGCCTTCAGGTCGTTCAAAGCTTTGGCCAGAATCCCAAAACCATTCAGGATGCAGCTGGCAAGCTTTTAAATGCCATGTCTGTGAAGCCGTCAAATGCTGCTATCATGATGACTGGCGCTATGCTGAAAAGCAAAACACCCGTAACAGAAAATGATATCAAAACAGCTGTCCGCTGGATGGATACACTGCCTGCTTCAGATGCAAAAAAAGCGATTGAAACGGTTTTGTTCGCTTTAAAGCGTGATCTCCCCATTCACCCCGAGGTTTTGAGCGGTGTTCATGCTGTGAAATCGCCTGTTCCGCTGCATCAGCACGTATCCCAGCTTCTTCAGGCAATCAATCAAAATCCTCAGCAGGGTCAAATCACGGCAAAGCTGAAAGAAGCAGTTACGGCACTTTTTAATAGTGAAATCGATGTCCACGCAGAGCGTCTGATTGCTAAGCTTATCTCTTTAACAGACAATACCAAAGCACCTTCTTCAGGCAATACATCTGGAAACAGGGAGATTAGCGCACCAGCCGAGCCCTCAGGGAAGGCCAGCTTGTCGCTTGCAAACACAGAGGAACAGAGAAGCATACAAGGAGAGCCTATTAAAACAGCAGCAGACATTCCAATCAAAGAAGCCCGTCAGCTGTTGGCAAAGCTGGCGGATTCTGCAGAAAAAAACAGTCTCCAAATTGTGAAAGAAGCAGCAAATTGGATTAAAGCGGCTGCTTCATCGGGTGATAGCAAGCCGCAAGAAGTTTCTGCTGTTTTACAGGCGGCACAAGTCACAGATCAGGAAGCCGAAGTCTTTTTAAAGGCTGTTCAGCAGACAGCCCCTCATTTGGCGGATAAGGCAGATGTTCTTTCTTTCTTATCCAAAGTGAAAACGGCAATCGGCGCAAGGGACGAGCTTGCGTTCATTAAAGCGTTTGAACAAGGAGGCGCAGTCACACCTGACGATATACAATCCATCAAGCTGGCACTTCATGCCGCAAGAGCGTCGCATGAGGTAGCCGAACCAGTCAAACAGGAAGCTGATCAGCTGTTTCATAAACTAAACGGCCAGCTTTTCATGCAGCAGGACCATCCGTCATACAGCCAAATTGTAATGTCGTTTCCGCTGTTTTCGAAGTCGGGGGTTCAGGACATGACGGTTCTGTTTAAAGGAAAGAAAGAAGCGGACGGAAAGCTTGATCCATCCCATTGCCGCCTTTTGTTTTTGCTGCAGCTGGATACGTTAAAAGAAACCGTCGTTGATTGCCTGATACAGCAAAAAGTTATGACCATTACAATTGAGACTGATTTCGAGCTTCAGGCTGCGATTGATCCGATGGTGCCCGCGCTTAAACAAGGTCTCAAGGAAATGGGATACAGCCTTTCAGGAGTAAACGCTAAAAAAAGGATTCACTCCGAAGAGAAGGCTTCAATCGATCAATATGTAACAAGCATCAGTGATCAGGAAGTGGATGTGAAAATATGAAAGAACAGACGCCGATCAGAAAAGCAGTGGCTCTCCACTATGACGAACAAAAAGACAAGGCGCCGAGAGTGATTGCCACAGGAAAAGGCCATGTAGCCGACAACATTATCAAAGAAGCGAAAAAGGCAGGGGTCCCGATTCAAGAAGATCGGACCCTTGTCGAATTAATGCGTCATTTGACTGTGTATGATCAAATCCCGGAAGCTCTTTATGAAACAGTAGCCGAGATTTTTTCGTTCATTTACAGATTGGATGAAAGTGTAAAAAACAAAAAATAGCTGAAATATTCCCCATCCTCCGTTAGAAATTTATGTTTTTAATAAAATAAAAGTTTGAATGTTTAGAAGGATTTAAAGATTTTGCATCGAACTCTAGACAATTCTTCCAGTATTATTATAGAATGAAAGCGCAGTCTATTTTAGTTTTGTTACATAAGTTAGGAGGATGGGAAATGAATATCCATGAGTACCAGGGAAAAGAAGTCCTCAGAAAATATGGGGTATCTGTTCCTGAAGGTAAAGTGGCTTTTACAGCAGAAGAAGCAGTTGAGAAAGCAAAGAGCTTATCCAGCTCGGTTTATGTCGTAAAGGCTCAAATTCATGCTGGCGGTCGAGGCAAAGCTGGTGGGGTAAAAATAGCAAAATCATTAGACGAAGTGAAAGCGTATGCCGAAGAACTTTTAGGGAAGACCCTAGTTACACATCAGACGGGTCCGGACGGCCAAGTAATAAAACGCTTACTTATTGAAGAAGGCTGCGATATTAAAAAAGAATACTACGTAGGGCTCGTGCTTGACCGCGCCACTTCCAGAATCGTTCTGATGGCTTCTGAAGAAGGCGGAACGGAAATTGAAGAAGTAGCGGAGAAAACACCGGAAAAAATCAAAAAAGCTGTCATTGATCCGGCTGTCGGCCTCCAAGGCTATCAAGCCAGAGAAATCGCATTCGCTATTAATATTCCAAAGGAGCTCGTGGGAAAAGCTGCTAAATTTATGCTTGGACTATATAAAGCGTTTGTTGAGAAAGACTGCTCAATCGCCGAAATTAATCCGCTCGTTGTCACTGGTGACGGAAATGTAATGGCGCTTGATGCGAAATTGAATTTCGACAGCAATGCGTTGTACAGACAAAAGGACATTTTGGAGTACAGAGATTTGGATGAAGAAGATCCGAAAGAAATCGAAGCGTCCAAATATGACTTAAGCTACATTTCCCTTGACGGAAATATTGGCTGTATGGTAAACGGCGCGGGACTTGCAATGTCCACAATGGATATTATCAAGCATTATGGAGGAGAACCGGCCAACTTCCTTGATGTGGGCGGCGGTGCAACCGCAGAAAAAGTCACGGAAGCATTTAAAATCATTCTTTCTGATCAAAACGTTAAAGGGATTTTTGTCAACATTTTCGGCGGCATTATGAAATGTGATGTCATCGCAGAAGGGGTTGTTGAAGCGACAAGACAAGTCGGTTTGACATTGCCGCTTGTCGTCCGTCTTGAAGGCACAAACGTGGATCTAGGGAAGAAAATCCTTAGTGAATCAGGATTAAATATTACATCTGCGGAATCAATGGCTGACGGCGCGCAGAAAATCGTATCCTTAGTTTAGGAAAGAATGAAAGGCAGGGGACCAGATAATGAGTGTTTTTATTAATAAAGATACAAGAGTTATTGTGCAAGGGATTACAGGTTCTACCGCTTTATTTCATACGAAGCAGATGCTCGAATACGGCACAAATATCGTAGGCGGTGTAACACCTGGAAAAGGCGGAACTGAAGCGGAAGGTGTTCCTGTATTTAATACAGTGGCTGAAGCCGTTCAAACGACCGGCGCTAACGCGTCTGTTATATATGTGCCGGCACCATTTGCAGCTGATGCGATTATGGAAGCGGTAGATGCCGAGCTTGATCTCGTGATTTGTATCACAGAGCATATTCCGGTTTTGGACATGGTGAAGGTCAAACGCTTCATGGAAGGCAAGAAAACGAGACTGATAGGGCCGAACTGCCCTGGTGTCATTACGCCTGAAGAATGTAAAATCGGCATTATGCCTGGATATATCCATAAAAAGGGCCATGTAGGCGTTGTATCGCGTTCAGGAACATTAACATACGAAGCGGTGCACCAGCTGTCAGAAGCGGGTGTAGGACAATCTACAGCTGTTGGAATCGGCGGCGACCCTGTAAATGGCACAAACTTTATTGACGTTTTAAAAGCGTTTAACGAAGATCCTGACACACACGCTGTCATCATGATTGGCGAAATCGGCGGTACTGCTGAAGAGGAAGCGGCAGAGTGGGTAAAAGCCAACATGACAAAACCGGTCGTCGGTTTTATCGGCGGTAAAACAGCACCTCCAGGGAAACGCATGGGGCATGCAGGCGCCATCATTTCAGGCGGGAAAGGGACAGCTGATGAAAAAATCAAAACCCTTAATGCATGCGGAATAGAAGTTGCAGAGACACCTTCTGTAATGGGTGAAACCTTAATTAAAGTGCTGAAAGAAAAGAACTTGTTCGAAACTTGCAAAACGCATTAATAAAGAAGGGACAGCCATCAAGGCTGTTCCTGCTTTTTCTGTCAAAAGGAGGTCAATATATTGGATCAGGCCGCTGCCTGTTTAATGATTTGCAGAATCAATCAATTATTATCCCCATCTCTTCTATTAAAATGGTGGAAAGCCGATCCGTCTATGTCGCTGACATCATCCGTGTTAGAAACTGTTACTCGCGGTAAAATAAAGACAGCTGCACTGAAAAACAAAATAGAAGAACATTATCCAAAGCTTCAGCGTCTGCTTGATGCTTACCATGAGGAAGGCATTATCCCCATCCCGATTTCTTCAAAGCAATATCCTATCTGGCTGAAAACGATTTATGATCCCCCCGCCGTCCTGTTTGCTAAGGGTGATATGACCCTTCTATCGAAAGGGAGGAAAATTGGAATGGTAGGGACAAGACATCCGACAGCTTATGGGATACAAGTTATCAATCATCTTACAAAAGAGCTTTGCCGTAAAGATTGGGTGATTGTCAGCGGGCTGGCGTCTGGGATAGACGGAATGTCCCATGCTGCAAGTATTAGGGCGAAGGGGCGGACAATCGGCGTCATTGCAGGCGGATTTCAGCATATTTATCCCCGGGAAAACCTTCAGTTAGCAGATCACATGGCTAAACACCATATCCTTCTGTCAGAACACCCACCTGAAACCAAACCCCAAAAATGGCATTTCCCTATGAGAAATCGTATCATCAGCGGACTAAGTGAAGGCATTATTGTCGTACAGGGCAAAGAAAAAAGCGGTTCACTGATTACTGCATATCAAGCGCTGGAACAAGGGAGAGAAGTATTTGCCGTACCCGGTTCATTATTTGACCCTTACGCCGGAGGTCCTATAAAACTGATTCAGCAGGGGGCTAAAGCCATAAGGTCAGCAGACGATATTTTCGAGGAGCTTCCGGAGAGAAACGTTCAATATACGGAACTCTTTTGAATTATCGTTTGACAAACGGTATTGTAATATTTAATAATAGTGAGGATTTAAAGTTGCATATTGTTTTCTGTTTAAATAATGACGTTCATCATAAAGAATGAAATGTTGAAAGCCAAATAAAGACAGCTGCAAAAATAAAATTGAAATACTTGAAAAGAGAGAGAACACCTCTTGAGGGGGATGAAAATGTCTGATTATCTAGTCATCGTGGAATCGCCCGCTAAGGCGAAAACGATTGAACGTTACTTAGGTAAAAAATATAAAGTGAAAGCATCAATGGGACATGTCCGGGATCTTCCGAAAAGTCAAATGGGAGTTGACATAGAACAGAATTTCGAACCGAAATATATTACCATTCGAGGAAAAGGACCGGTATTAAAAGAGCTGAAAACGGCTGCGAAAAAGGCCAAAAAAGTCTATCTCGCAGCCGACCCCGACAGAGAAGGGGAAGCGATTGCATGGCACTTGGCGCACAGTCTTGATTTAGATCTCAATTCAGACTGCCGTGTGGTGTTTAATGAAATTACAAAAGACGCCATTAAGGAATCGTTTAAGCATCCACGCATGATCAATATGGATTTAGTGGATGCACAGCAGGCGAGACGTATTTTAGACAGGCTTGTCGGATATAAAATCAGTCCTATCCTTTGGAAAAAAGTCAAAAAAGGGCTTAGCGCAGGCCGCGTGCAATCCGTTGCCCTCCGTTTGATTATTGATCGTGAAAAAGAAATTAACGATTTTAAGCCAGAGGAATATTGGACGATTGACGGCACGTTCTTAAAAGGACAGGAAACGTTTGAAGCGAGCTTTTTCGGAAAAAACGGCAAAAAACTTCCTTTAAATAGTGAAGCCGATGTAAAAGACATTCTTTCTCAGCTTAAAGGCAATAAATACACAGTTGAAAAAGTAACGAAAAAGGAACGCAAGCGTAATCCAGCCTTGCCTTTTACCACTTCCACCCTGCAACAGGAAGCGGCGCGCAAGCTCAATTTCAGAGCGAAGAAAACGATGATGATTGCACAGCAATTATATGAAGGAATCGATCTTGGAAGAGAAGGAACTGTCGGTCTGATCACGTATATGAGAACGGATTCAACTCGTATTTCAAATACGGCGGTTGATGAAGCAGCTGCATTTATTGATCAGGCATACGGCAAAGAGTTCTTAGGCGGCAAACGCAAGCCTGCGAAAAAGAATGAAAATGCCCAGGACGCTCACGAAGCTATCCGCCCGACATCAGTTCTCAGAAAACCAAGTGAATTAAAAGCAGTACTTGGCAGAGATCAGATGAGATTATATAAATTAATTTGGGAGCGCTTTGTTGCCAGCCAAATGGCATCTGCTGTTCTCGATACAATGAGTGTCGACTTGACAAACAATGGTTTGACATTTCGTGCAAATGGAAGTAAAGTCAAATTTTCCGGGTTTATGAAGGTGTATGTTGAAGGAAAAGACGACCAACTGGAAGAAAAAGACCGGATGCTGCCCGACTTAAAAGAAGGCGACACGGTATTATCAAAAGATATAGAACCGGAGCAGCATTTTACCCAGCCGCCTCCGCGCTTTACTGAGGCACGGCTCGTTAAAACCCTTGAAGAACTAGGAATCGGCCGTCCTTCCACATATGCTCCGACGCTTGATACCATTCAGCGGCGCGGCTACGTGGGTTTGGATAATAAACGCTTTGTTCCGACTGAACTGGGACAGATCGTTCTTGACTTGATCATGGAATTTTTCCCGGAAATCATTAACGTTGAGTTTACAGCGAAAATGGAAAAAGACCTTGATCATGTTGAAGAAGGCAGCACCGAATGGGTTAAAATTATTGATAACTTCTATACCGATTTTGAAAAACGGGTCAAAAAAGCTGAATCGGAAATGAAGGAAGTTGAAATCGAGCCGGAATATGCAGGGGAAGATTGTGAATTGTGCAATTCTCCAATGGTATATAAGATGGGCCGATACGGTAAATTCTTAGCTTGCTCCAACTTCCCGGACTGCCGGAACACCAAACCGATTGTGAAACAAATCGGCGTGAAGTGCCCGAGCTGCGGTGAAGGTAATATTGTAGAGCGAAAATCGAAAAAGAAACGGGTTTTTTACGGCTGTGACCGTTATCCAGAGTGTGAATTCGTTTCTTGGGACAAACCAATTGAACGAAAATGCCCGAAATGCGGAAAAATGCTGGTCGAGAAAAAACTCAAAAAAGGCATACAAGTCCAATGCGTGGAATGCGATTATAAGGAAGAACCACAGAAGTAGCGGTGAGCAGGGTCTTGCTCACCTTCTTTGTGTGTTAAAAGAAGGCCTTGAATAATAAACTAGGAGATGTGAAAGATGAACCAACAAACAGTGAATGTAATCGGAGCCGGACTCGCAGGAAGTGAAGCGGCATGGCAGCTTGCCAAACGGGGGATTCAAGTCAAGTTATATGAAATGCGCCCTGTTAAACAAACGCCTGCGCACCATACAGATAAATTTGCCGAGCTTGTGTGCAGCAACTCCCTGCGTTCCAATACGCTCGCTAACGCTGTCGGTGTATTAAAGGAAGAAATGCGGGCGCTTGATTCCGCCATCATCGCGGCTGCTGACGAATGTTCGGTGCCTGCCGGCGGCGCTCTTGCAGTAGACCGTCATGAATTTGCCCAAAGTGTGACAAATCGGGTTAAAAATCATCCAAACGTAACCGTTATTAATGAAGAAGTGACAGAAATTCCTGAAGGTCCTACCATTATCGCAACGGGTCCATTAACATCTGAATCACTGTCTGCCCAACTGAAAGAGCTGACTGGAGAGGATTATTTATATTTTTATGACGCAGCTGCGCCAATTGTAGAAAAAGACAGCCTTGATATGGATAAAGTGTACTTGAAATCCCGTTATGATAAAGGTGAAGCGGCATATTTGAACTGCCCGATGACAGAAGAAGAGTTTGACCGTTTTCATGAAGCATTAACATCGGCAGAGACAGTACCATTAAAAGAATTTGAAAAAGAAATTTTCTTTGAAGGCTGCATGCCGATTGAAGTCATGGCAAAACGGGGAAAGAAAACAATGCTTTTCGGACCGATGAAGCCGGTTGGTTTAGAGCATCCTGTTACAGGAAAGCGTCCTTATGCTGTTGTTCAGCTCAGACAGGATGATGCAGCAGGAACACTCTATAATATTGTAGGATTCCAGACTCATTTAAAATGGGGAGACCAAAAGGAAGTTCTCAAATTGATTCCGGGCCTTGAAAATGTAGAAATCGTCAGATACGGCGTGATGCATAGAAACACGTTCATTAACTCTCCAAGCCTGTTAAAGCCTACTTATCAATTTAAAAACCGCAGTGATCTGTTCTTTGCAGGCCAAATGACGGGAGTAGAAGGATATGTGGAATCAGCTGCTTCAGGACTAGTAGCAGGTATTAATGCGGCTAAACTTGTTTTAGGAGAAGAGCTTGTTACTTTCCCTCAGGAAACAGCAATAGGCAGTATGGCTCACTATATTACAACAACAAACCAGAAGAACTTCCAGCCGATGAATGCAAACTTTGGGCTTTTAAAAGAATTGCCTGTTAAAATTAAAAATAAAAAAGAGCGTAATGAACAATACGCGAATCGTGCGATTGAGACAATTCAAACAATTTCGAAAACAATATAGGTATTGATTGCAACCTGAACGCGATTTGTGATACCATTTAAAAGCCCTTCCTGGGGAGGTATTAGGCATGGAGAATGTTAAGAATTTCGTAAAGTTATTCGTAGAATATTTACAAATTGAAAAAAATTATTCACAATATACTATTGTGAATTATGTGGATTCAATTGAAGAATTCGAGACTTTCCTGCGCGTTCAAGGTATAAATGGATTTGAAGAAGCTGCATATCAAGATACTAGGATTTTTTTGACGGAAGCCTATGAAAAAGGTTTATCGAGAAGAACAATAAGCAAAAAGATATCTGCATTAAGAAGCTTTTATAAGTTTCTGATGCGTGAAAAGCTTGTTGAAGAGAATCCGTTTCAGCTTGTTCATCTGCCAAAACAAGAGAAACGGATACCGAAGTTTCTATATCAAAAAGAGCTTGAGGAACTGTTTGAAGTTTCAGATATAAGCCAGCCGACCGGAATGAGGGACCAAGCGCTGTTAGAGCTTCTCTATGCCACCGGAATGAGGGTCAGTGAATGCTGTTCCATAACTGTTAACGACGTTGATTTATTTATGGACACTGTCCTTGTTCACGGTAAAGGCAAGAAGCAGCGCTATATCCCCTTTGGGTCTTACGCCCGCGAAGCGTTGAAGGTATATATGAATAGCGGAAGACAGTGCTTGCTGATGAAAGCAAAAGAACCTCATGACCTATTATTCGTAAATCAAAGAGGCGGACCGCTTACGGCCCGAGGCATCAGACATATTTTGAGCGGGCTTGTTCAAAAAGCGTCCGGTACTTTACATATCCATCCGCATATGCTTCGACATACGTTCGCCACTCATCTGTTAAACGAAGGAGCAGATTTGAGAAGCGTTCAGGAACTGCTCGGGCATTCCAATCTGTCTTCGACACAGATATACACGCACGTTTCGAAGGAAATGTTGAGAAACACATATATGTCTCACCATCCAAGAGCTTTTAAGAAAAATTAAAGGAGGCCCTTTATGTCATCTTTTCATGCGACCACAATATTTGCCGTGCAGCATAAGGGACGAAGCGCTATGTCCGGAGACGGGCAAGTGACATTTGGTCAGGCTGTTGTCATGAAACACACTGCAAGAAAAGTGAGAAAACTGTTTAACGGCAAGGTTCTTGCCGGGTTTGCAGGATCTGTTGCAGACGCTTTCACTTTATTCGAAAAGTTTGAAGCTAAGCTTGAAGAATATAACGGCAACATAAAACGGGCGGCTGTTGAGCTTGCGAAGGAATGGCGCAGCGATAAAGTGCTTAGAAAGCTTGAAGCCATGCTGATTGTTATGAATCAGGATACTTTGCTTCTCGTATCGGGAACAGGCGAGGTGATTGAACCAGATGACGGCATTCTCGCGATTGGATCAGGAGGCAACTATGCTTTGGCAGCCGGAAGAGCTTTGAAAAAGCATGCCGGTGAAAGTATGTCTGCAAGTGAGATTGCTAGAGCCGCGTTAGAAACAGCAGGCGAAATTTGTGTTTACACGAACGATCAAATCATACTGGAAGAGCTTGAATAGAAAGGACTTGAGGCGCATGGAAAAAAAACCGTTAACTCCAAGACAGATTGTAGATCGGTTAGACCAATATATTGTCGGTCAGCAAAACGCGAAAAAAGCTGTCGCCGTGGCATTAAGAAACCGCTATAGAAGAAGTCTTCTGGATGAAAAGCTGAAGGACGAGGTCGTTCCGAAAAACATTTTAATGATGGGGCCTACCGGCGTTGGAAAAACTGAAATTGCCAGAAGAATCGCCAAGCTTTCAGGAGCGCCATTTATCAAAATTGAAGCAACAAAATTTACCGAAGTCGGCTATGTAGGCAGAGATGTTGAATCAATGGTCAGAGACCTTGTGGAAACTTCTGTTCGGCTTATAAAAGAAGAGAAAATGAATGAAGTAAAGGAGCAGGCAGAAGAAAATGCAAACAAACGCATTGTTCGTCTGTTAGTTCCTGGGAAGAAAAAACAATCAGGCGTTAAAAATCCGTTTGAAATGTTTTTTGGCGGGAGCCAGCCGAACAGCGAAGATGAAGCGGAGAGCCAGGAAGAAGCCAACATTGAGGAAAAAAGAAAACGCATGGCGCATCAGCTCGCTTTAGGAGAGCTCGAAGACTACTATGTAACAGTAGAAGTCGAAGAGCAGCAGCCTTCTATGTTTGACATGCTGCAGGGCTCGGGTATGGAGCAGATGGGTATGAATATGCAGGATGCTCTGAGCGGATTAATGCCAA
Organism: Bacillus cabrialesii; assembly: GCF_004124315.2. Taxonomy (GTDB): domain Bacteria; phylum Bacillota; class Bacilli; order Bacillales; family Bacillaceae; genus Bacillus; species Bacillus cabrialesii. Next base: position 1,719,785 of record NZ_CP096889.1, read on the forward strand.
AGAAAAAGAAACGGCGCAAAATGACAGTCAGAGAAGCCAGAAAAGTCCTGACGAATGAAGAAGCAAGCAAACTCATCGATATGGATGAAGTCAGCCAGGAAGCTGTTCAGAGAGCGGAAGAGAGCGGCATTATCTTTATCGACGAGATTGATAAAATTGCAAAAAACGGCGGCGCATCATCCTCTGCCGATGTATCAAGAGAAGGCGTTCAGCGGGATATCCTTCCGATCGTTGAGGGTTCTACCGTTGTCACTAAATATGGTTCGGTAAAAACAGACCATGTGTTATTTATTGCAGCAGGAGCGTTTCATATGGCCAAACCATCTGATTTGATTCCTGAGCTGCAAGGGCGTTTTCCGATTCGTGTAGAACTGAGCAAACTCACGGTAGACGACTTCGTGAGGATTCTGGTTGAGCCGGATAATGCGCTGCTGAAACAATATCAGGCATTATTGCAGACAGAAGGTATATCTCTTGAATTTTCTGACGAAGCTATTCATAAGATTGCTGAAGTAGCTTATCATGTGAACCAGGACACAGATAATATTGGTGCGAGACGCCTTCATACAATACTTGAACGTCTATTAGAAGATCTGTCGTTTGAAGCTCCTGATGTAACAATGGAGAAAATAACGATTACACCGCAGTATGTCGAAGATAAGCTCGGAACGATAGCCAAAAACAAAGATTTAAGTCAATTTATATTGTGAAAAATTTAATAAGAGGAATGTTTAGGAGGATTATTTAACATGGCTTTATTACAAAAAACAAGAATTATTAACTCCATGCTGCAAGCTGCGGCAGGGAAACCGGTAAACTTCAAGGAAATGGCGGAGACGTTGCGGGATGTAATTGATTCCAATATTTTCGTTGTAAGCCGCAGAGGCAAACTCCTTGGATATTCTATTAATCAGCAAATTGAAAATGATCGTATGAAAAAAATGCTTGAGGATCGTCAATTCCCTGAAGAATATACGAAAAATCTGTTTAATGTCCCTGAAACCTCTTCTAACTTGGATATTAATAGTGAATATACTGCTTTTCCTGTTGAGAACAGAGACCTGTTCCAAGCTGGTTTAACAACAATTGTACCGATCATCGGAGGCGGAGAAAGATTAGGAACACTCATTCTTTCACGTTTACAGGATCAATTTAATGACGATGACTTAATCCTTGCTGAATACGGCGCTACAGTTGTCGGAATGGAAATTCTGAGAGAAAAGGCAGAAGAAATTGAAGAGGAAGCAAGAAGCAAAGCTGTCGTTCAAATGGCTATCAGTTCGCTTTCTTACAGTGAGCTTGAAGCAATTGAGCACATTTTTGAAGAGCTTGACGGAAACGAAGGCCTACTTGTAGCAAGTAAAATCGCTGACCGCGTCGGCATTACCCGTTCTGTTATTGTTAACGCACTCAGAAAGCTTGAAAGCGCGGGTGTCATTGAGTCAAGATCATTAGGAATGAAAGGTACTTATATCAAAGTCCTAAACAACAAATTCCTAATTGAACTAGAAAATCTAAAATCTCATTAATCACAAAAAGAACTCCTTCATAAAGGGGTTCTTTTTTTATTTCAAATAAAGGAAATCACTAAGCTTTATTTCCTGGGTTGAAAGTCTTTCTTTGTAATAATTTTAATAAAACTTATGTTTTCCTTCAAAAAGACTCAAAAATGACGAAAATAATAAAGAAAAAACAGAAATTCTGCTATTTTCAGGCTTATATCAAAGCCGAAAACGTAGTTCAAATAATCTAGGACTATGTACCTAGTTGTAAAATAGATAATTGTGAGGACATTTTTTTACACGAACTTCATAGACTTTATGCCTGTTATTTCTTACAATAAGCATATAGTTTTACAATTCTCGACAAGGATAATGAGGGTGAAAAAAACTGAAATGGAGGTAAGTGGATTTGAGCTTATTTTCTGGAACGATACAAAATCTTGAAAATGCCTTGAACAGAGCGGATATTAAGCAAAAAGTCATAACTAATAATATCGCCAATATAGATACACCGAACTATAAGGCAAAAAAAGTCTCTTTCCAAAATTTATTAGATCAAGAATCCTCGCGTCTTGATGCGATAAAAACAGACTATCGTCATGTTGATTTTTCTGATACTGATTCGAATTATTCAATTGTAACGAGCGGAGATACATCGTATCAGCAAAACGGAAACAATGTTGATGTCGACAAAGAGATGACAGAGTTGGCACAAAATCAAATCAACTATCAAGCTTTAGTTGAAAGAATGAACGGTAAATTTAATTCGCTGAAGACCGTATTAACAGGAGGAAAATGATGACAGCTTTTCATAGCTTAAATGTTTCAGCATCAGCTTTAACAGCTCAGCGTGTCAGAATGGACGTTGTATCGTCTAACTTGGCTAATATGGATACGACAAGAGCTAAGCAGGTGAATGGAGAGTGGGTGCCTTACAGAAGAAAAATGGTCTCCCTACAGTCAAAAGGTGAATCGTTCTCTTCCATTCTTAACTCACAAATGAGCGGAAGCGGCAATGCTGGAAACGGTGTAAAGGTTTCAAAAGTCACAGAAGATGATTCGGAATTTAATCTTGTCTATGATCCGACAAACCCTGATGCAAATGCTGAAGGTTATGTACAAAAGCCTAATGTTGATCCGTTGAAAGAAATGGTTGACCTTGTCAGCAGCACAAGATCATACGAGGCGAATGTCACGGCGATGAATGCCACAAAGGGAATGCTGATGAAGGCGTTAGAAATCGGAAAGTAAGGTGAATGAATGTGATTAATGCAATTTCTCCTTTTCAGGTTCAAAATACTCAAAACACTCAAAATGCAACAAATCAAGTAAACAATAGCCAAAAAACAGATTCTTCAAATCAAACAAGCTTTTCGGAGCTTTTAAAAAACTCTATTAGTTCGTTAAATGAGTCCCAAGTAGCTTCTGACAACATGACTAATGCCTTAGCAGCAGGAAAAGATGTAAATCTTGATGAGGTCATGATCGCCGCTCAAAAAGCAAGCATCTCTCTAACTGCAGCAACAGAGTTCCGCAATAAAGCTGTGGAAGCTTATCAGGAGATTATGAGAATGCAAATGTAGGGGGTCCGACGATTAAGAGAAAGAGTGGAATGACCGGGGGTTAACATGAATCGTACTCTAATGCAAATGAAAAACAAAACGAGTGAGTTTTGGAAAAATAGATCTAAATTACAAAAGATTTTAATGATTAGTGCTTTAGCGGCAATTATTATAATTGGAATTATTATTAGTGTTTTTGCTTCCAGTACAAAGATGGCGCCGCTGTACAAAGATTTGTCTGCCGAAGAAGCAGGGCAAATCAAAGAACAACTAGATGCAAAAAAAGTGCCGAACGAACTTTCGAATGGCGGTACAGTGATTAGCGTTCCGGAGGATCAGGTTGATTCATTGAAAGTGCAGATGGCTGCAGAAGGACTTCCTAAAACCGGATCAATTGATTATTCGTTTTTTGGACAGAATGCCGGCTTTGGTTTGACAGACAATGAGTTTGATATGGTGAAAGTGAAAGCAACACAGACAGAACTGTCAAATTTGATCAATGAAATGGACGGTATCAAAAATTCAAAAGTAATGATTAACCTCCCGAAAGACGCTGTGTTTGTCGGTGAGGAGCAATCAGCAGCATCGGCCTCAATCGTTCTGCAGATTCAACCGGGTTATACACTTGATCAAAGCCAGATCAACGGATTGTATCATCTGGTATCGAAAAGTGTGCCGAACCTAAAAGAAGATAACATCGTCATCATGGACCAAAATTCTACATACTACGACAAATCAGACAGTGATGCAGGGTCCTACGCGGATAGTTATTCTTCTCAGCAAGGAATTAAGTCTCAAGTTGAAAAAGACATTCAAAAACATGTTCAGTCATTGCTTGGAACGATGATGGGACAAGATAAAGTCGTTGTCTCCGTTACAGCAGACATTGATTTCACAAAAGAAAACCGCACAGAAGACATTGTCGAACCTGTTGATAAAGAAAACATGGAAGGCATTGCAGTCAGCGCGGAAAAGGTATCGGAAACTTACCAGGGTGACGGTGCAGCCAATGGCGGAACTGCCGGAACCGGCGACGAAGATGTAACAAACTATAAAGCTGAAGGCGAAAATACCGAAAGCGGAAATTATGAAAAGAGCAGCAATAAAATCAATTACGAGGTTAACCGAATTCATAAAGAAATCGCTGAAAGCCCTTATAAGGTCAGAGATTTAGGAATTCAAGTCATGGTAGAGCCGCCTGATGCCAAAAACACAGCGTCGCTATCAACTGAAAGACAGGACGATATTCAAAAAATCCTTTCAACTGTTGTCAGAACATCACTGGATAAAGATGCTGCACAAAACCAGAACCTTTCTGATGAAGATATTAATAATAAAATTGTGGTCTCCGTTCAGCCGTTTGACGGAAAAGTCAACTTGGATACGAGTACGGAAAAATCCTCAAGTATCCCGCTGTGGGCATATATCGCAGGCGGTGTTTTAATCGCAGCGATCATTGTTCTGATCATTATGCTTGTCAGAAAGAAACGGGCGCAAGAGGATGAATTTGAGGAATATGAGTATGAGGTTCCTCAAGAACCAATCAATTTGCCTGATATTAACGAAGATGAAAATGAAACAGCGGAAACAGTCAGACGAAAACAGCTTGAAAAGATGGCGAAAGACAAGCCGGAAGATTTTGCTAAACTGCTGAGAAGCTGGCTGGCCGAGGATTAGGAGGAATTAGAAATGGCGAGACGTGATCAAGATAAGCTTACAGGAAAACAAAAAGCAGCCATTCTCATGATTTCCTTGGGGTTAGATGTGTCAGCTTCTGTATATAAGCACTTAACCGATGAAGAAATTGAAAGGCTTACCCTGGAAATATCAGGTGTCCGAAGTGTCGATCATCAAAAAAAGGATGAAATTATAGAAGAATTCCATAATATAGCCATTGCGCAAGATTATATTTCTCAAGGCGGTCTGAGCTATGCGAGACAAGTCCTTGAGAAGGCGCTTGGAGAAGATAAGGCGGAAAACATTCTAAACAGGCTGACTTCTTCTTTACAGGTTAAACCATTTGATTTTGCCAGAAAAGCGGAGCCTGAACAAATTTTAAATTTTATCCAGCAAGAGCATCCGCAGACGATGGCTTTAATCTTGTCTTATTTAGATCCTGTACAAGCCGGGCAAATTTTATCTGAGCTGAATCCTGAAGTGCAGGCCGAGGTCGCAAGAAGAATCGCGGTCATGGACAGAACGTCACCTGAAATTATTAATGAAGTAGAACGGATTTTGGAACAAAAATTATCTTCTGCATTTACTCAGGATTATACACAAACAGGTGGAATTGAAGCTGTTGTTGAAGTGCTAAACGGAGTAGACAGAGGAACAGAGAAGACGATCTTGGATTCATTGGAAATTCAGGATCCCGATCTTGCTGAAGAAATTAAAAAGCGGATGTTTGTCTTCGAAGATATTGTTACACTTGATAACCGCGCGATTCAGAGAGTCATTCGCGATGTTGAGAACGACGATCTGCTCCTTTCATTAAAGGTTGCAAGCGAGGAAGTCAAAGAAATTGTATTCAACAATATGTCACAGCGTATGGTTGAAACCTTCAAAGAAGAAATGGAATTTATGGGTCCTGTACGCTTGAAAGATGTAGAAGAAGCTCAATCCAGAATTGTAAGCATCGTCAGAAAGCTTGAAGAAGCCGGTGAAATTGTGATAGCAAGAGGCGGAGGGGACGATATTATTGTCTAATATCATTAAACAAGAAACATCTTTTTCTCCACAAAAGGAAAGAAGAAAACTCTCTATACAAGAGGTGCGTATCGATCATTCTCACCTCTTGCAGGCTGAAGAGAATCCGGAAGCGCTTATGGCCCGGGTGAAAGCGGAAGCTGACCGTATTTCTGATCAGGCGAACAGCCATATAGAAAATATTCGCCGTCAAATTGAGCAGGAAAAAAATGATTGGGCGGCTGAAAAACAGAAGCTTATTGAGGCAGCAAAAGCTGAGGGCTTTGAACAAGGTATGGCATTAGGCAAAGCGGAGGCGCTTCAACAGTATGCAGAGCTTATCAATCGGGCGAACAGCATAACTGAAATGTCCAGAAAAGCTGTTGAGGATAAGCTTGAAGACGCTAATGAAGAGATCGTTGAGCTTGCCGTCGCACTAGCTAAAAAAGTATGGCAGCAAAAATCTGATGATAAAGAGGCTTTTCTCCTGCTTGTACAACAGGTTGTAAACGAAGTTAAGGAATATGACGATATATCTATATATGTGGATCCTTATTACTATGAGACAATCTTTCAGCAAAAAGATGAAATTCAGCAGCTTCTTTATAAAGAATGTCGGCTTGGCATATATGCTGATGAAAAAGCCCCAAAAGGATCATGCTATATTGAAACTCCTTTTGGCAGGGTAGATGCGAGTGTTGACACACAATTGATGCAGTTGAAAGATAAACTTCTGACAGCGCTGGAAGCTGGTGCAGCTGAATGAAGACACAGAGTCTGATAGATTGTATAGAAATGACCGACTCGTATAAACGGTACGGAAAAGTCAAACGGGTGATCGGCCTGATGATTGAATCAAAAGGTCCTGCAAGCTCAATTGGCGATGTGTGCCTGATTTATGCAAAAGGGCAGTCTGGGAAAGTCATTAAAGCTGAAGTTGTCGGCTTCCAGGAAGAAAATATTTTGCTTATGCCTTATTTAGAGGCTGCAAGCATTGCGCCCGGCAGTATTGTAGAAGCTACTGGTGAATCTCTTCGGGTTAAAGTCGGAGCCGGATTGATCGGACAGGTCATCGATGCTTTTGGCAAGCCGCTTGACGGAAAACTTCTGCCAAAAGGGCTTTCGCCTGTATCAACGGAGCAATCACCGCCCAACCCGATGAAACGGCCGCCTATTCGTGAAAAAATGGGTGTCGGCGTCAGATCAATTGACAGCTTACTGACAGTCGGCAAAGGCCAGCGGATTGGCATTTTTGCAGGAAGCGGTGTCGGAAAAAGCACATTAATGGGGATGATCGCCAAGCAGACAGAGGCTGACTTAAACGTTATTGCACTTGTCGGTGAACGCGGGCGAGAGGTTCGGGAGTTTATTGAAAAAGATCTTGGGGAAGAGGGGCTGAAACGATCGATTGTAGTCGTTGCCACCTCAGATCAGCCCGCTTTAATGAGATTGAAAGCGGCCTACACAGCGACGGCGATTGCCGAGTATTTCCGCGATAAAGGCCAAAATGTCATGTTTATGATGGATTCTGTTACAAGGGTGGCAATGGCGCAGCGTGAAATTGGATTGGCTGCCGGAGAGCCTCCGACAACAAAAGGCTATACACCTTCTGTGTTCGCTATTTTACCTCGTTTATTAGAGCGAACCGGTGCAAATGAGCACGGTACCATTACGGCGTTTTATACAGTATTGGTAGACGGGGATGACATGAATGAGCCGATTGCTGACACTGTTCGCGGGATTTTAGACGGACATATTGTGTTGGACAGAGCGCTAGCCAATAAAGGCCAGTTTCCTGCAGTTAATGTGCTAAAAAGCATCAGCAGGGTGATGTCAAACATATCGACAAGACAACATCTGGATGCGGCGAATAAATTCCGTGAACTTTTATCGACATATCAAAATTCGGAAGATCTCATTAATATCGGAGCTTACAAAAGAGGATCCTCAAGAGAAATTGATGAAGCAATACAATTTTATCCGCAGCTTATTCAATTTTTAAAACAAGGAACAGATGAATCAGCAGTATTGGAAGAAAGCATTGCTGGATTAACTAGTTTGACAGGAAATGAGGAATAAACGTGGCTTATCAATTTAGATTCCAAAAGCTGCTGGAACTAAAAGAAAATGAGAAAGATCAATTTTTATCCGAGTATCAGCAATCAGTTTCTGAATTTGAAAATGTTGCAGAAAAATTATATGAGAATATGAGCAAAAAGGAATTGCTTGAACAAAATAAGGAAAAGAAATTGAAAAGCGGCATGAGTGTACAAGAAATGAGGCATTATCAGCAATTTGTCTCAAATCTTGAAAATACGATTTATCACTATCAAAAGCTTGTCATTATGAAAAGAAATCAAATGAATCAAAAACAAGAAATTTTGACTGAAAAAAATATTGAAGTAAAAAAGTTTGAAAAAATGCGTGAAAAACAGTTTGAAATGTTTGCTCTTGAAGACAAAGCTGCAGAGATGAAAGAAATGGACGATATTTCGATTAAGCAGTTTATGATTCAAGGCCATTAGGAGCGAATGTAATGTCCGGCAAAAAGAAAGAATCAGGTAAGTTCCGTTCGGTTTTGCTTATCATTATCCTTCCGCTGATGTTTCTTTTAATCGCAGGGGGGATTGTTCTTTGGGCTGCTGGTGTCAATGTTTTAAAGCCGATACAGGAAGCTGCGGCAAAAACGCCGGTTCTTAAAGAATTGGTTCCTGAAACCGAAAATAAAAAAGACACAGCAACAAGTAAGGATAGCAGTAATACGGCAGCTCTGGAAAAGACCATTAAGGATCAGAAAAGTGAAATCAGTATATTGAATAAAGATTTAGAAACAAGTAAATCTGAAATTGACAGGCTCAATCAAAAGATCCGTTCACTTGAAAAGACGGCGGAGGATCAAAAAAAGTCATCAGAAGATAGTACCGACAAAACATCAAGCTCAAATTCTTCTTCGGAAAATGACAAAGTGATCAGTGTATATAAAAGCATGGACAGCGGAAAGGCTGCTAAAATTATTGCCCAATTAAAGGAGCAAGAAGCGCTGAAAATATTGAATGGCCTAAGCAAAAAGCAGCTTGCCGACATATTGGCGAAAATGACTCCTGAGCAAGCGGCAACTTATACAGAAAAAATTGCTGCCAGCCAAGAATAGGGGGAATTAAAGGTGAAGCTGCTTGAATTGGCGGGACCTTTGCTGCAAACCACAGCGGGTACTGCGGCTAAAACCATAAATAGTAGCCAGGGAGTTTTTCAAAACTGGCTTATGTCTGAGGCCGGATCGAAAGAAACCTCAGAACAAGGAAAAGGAACTCCTATTTCCGGAGATCAGCTTGTAGCAGATGCACTTAAAAAGATTAGTGATTGGCTCATTTCAAGTCCTGAAGATCAAGACAAACAAAAGGCGGAACTTTTGCAAACATTAAACAAATTAGCTGGGAAGCAGTTGGATGAAACTGCTCAGCAAATGCTGCAGAATCTGCTGCAAGCAGTTGAATCAAAAATGTCCGGCGGGGCGAATCAATTACTCGCAGAAGCGGAGAAAATCATTTCAAAAGGTAAAACGGCCTTGCCTGCCAATGATTCTGCTATTGACATTAATGAAAAACTGAAGTCTGATACAGAGCAATCAAGCCAGGAGAATGAAGTATCTGTGAATGATAAAGAACTTGTCCTTATACAGATGTTTATTAGTCAGCTGTTAGAAGTGAAGAAGCTGACTGACCGCGGGAATGGCAATGAAGCTCATGGCATTTACCAGAATGGAGATCAATTTCTTTCTGCATTAGAAAAAAAGGGCGTATCTCAACAGCTAATTCAGGATCTTAAACAGCAAATATTCACTAAAGATGAGTCGAGTTCAAAACTTTATTCGATGACAGCGTCAGAGCTGAAAAGTTTTCAAAGCTTAATGGAACAAATGTCTATGCTTCCTCAAAAAGGGACAAAAGAATGGAGTTTAGCTGAAAGCCAGCTGAAAGCTTTCTTGTTATCGAAATCATCCGAATCATCGCAAGACTTTGGCAGACGTGTTCTCGCACCGCTCTCACAGAGTTCAACCAGTAAAAGTGCATCGGATGCGTCTGGAACTATTCAGTCTTTAGATAATAAATCAGGACTCCAAATGCTATTTTCAGGGTACCGGAGCACTGGAGGAGTTCAAATACTTGATTTGCAGCAGATGTCATCTGAATTACCGGCTGCCGAAACCAAAACGGTGGCTGATCAAGTGATCAGTGCGTGGAAGCAGATGAAATATACGCCATTCGGCAGATCGACGGGAAGTTTCACTATTCGGCTGAATCCTGAACACTTAGGATTTGTCACAATCAAGCTGACAAATGAAAATGGGATGTTTCAGAGTAAAATCATTGCATCGAGCCAATCAGCAAAAGAGCTGCTTGAACAGCATCTTCCACAGCTAAAGCAATCATTGCCGAATATGGCCGTCCAAATTGATCGTTTTACGCTCCCGGTCCAAAGCGGGGATCAGCCGATATACGGCCAGCTTGCTGATGAACAGAAACAGCAGCAAGAGGGACAGAGACAGCAAAGACAGAAAAAGCAATCAAATGATTTCGGTGATCTGCTCGATGAAGTGGCTAAGGTTGAAATGGAGGAAGAAGAATGACATCTATCAGTTCAGAATATAAGCTGCCTGAAAAAACAAGCACCGTATCGACTAGCAATAGCAGCTTGGGGAAAGATGAATTCTTAAAAATATTAATGACCCAAGTCCAAAACCAAGATCCGCTTAACCCGGTTGATGACAAAGAATTTATCAGTCAGATGGCGACTTTTTCAAGCCTGGAACAAATGATGAATCTGAATACCACAATGACTCAGTTCGTCGAAAATCAAGATCCGTTTACTACGTACCTTGATTGGATGGGTAAGGAAGTTTCTTGGACTGCTGACGGAGGAGCAACAGAAAAAACAGGCACAGTAAGTTCAGTAAAACAGTCAAAAGGAAAATATTATCTTGTTCTTAATGATGGTACTGAAATCAGCCCGTCGAATGTGTTGTCTGTAGCACAGTCTTCTAAATAAAAAAATCTGGGGGAATATATTATGTTACGTTCACTTTATTCTGGAATCAGCGGTATGAAAAACTTTCAAACAAAGCTTGACGTTATCGGCAATAACATTGCCAACGTGAATACAGTAGGATTCAAAAAAAGCCGTGTTACCTTTAAAGATATGGTAAGCCAAACGATTGCCGGCGGTTCTGCGGCTGGTGCCACGATCGGCGGTACGAACTCTAAGCAGATCGGTTTAGGTTCATCATCTGGCACAATTGATACAATTCATTCAACAAGCGCAACACAAAGCACAGGAAGAACACTTGATTTAGCAATTGACGGCGACGGTTATTTCCGCATTGATACAGGCGACGGAACAGCTTATACAAGAGCTGGAAACTTCTATTTAGATAACACCGGGACATTGGTGACAGGTGATGGCTACCATGTATTAAATATGGATGGCGGAACAATTAAAATTCCTACTGATGCACAAAGCTTCAGTATTGGTTCTGATGGAAAGGTTTCAATTGTTGATGCGGGCGGCCAACCTCAAGACGGCGGACAAATCGGGATTGTTACATTTGCAAACAGTGACGGTTTAGACAAAATTGGAAGCAACTTGTATCGTCAATCTTTAAACTCTGGAACAGCCAGCGCAGCCAACCAGCCTGGTGATGGCGGTACAGGTGCTCTTAAATCAGGGTTTATCGAAATGTCTAACGTTGATTTAACTGACGAATTTACTGAAATGATCGTTGCCCAGCGCGGATTCCAATCAAACTCGAAGATTATTACAACATCTGATGAAATCCTTCAAGAACTGGTTAACCTTAAACGTTAAGGAGGGAGGGGAGGCGAGTAATCGCTTCTCCGCTGTTTTATGATTAAAGTAACCCGTTTGAATGGGCAGCCCTTTACACTGAATGCGCTATTTATTGAACAGATTGAATGCTTTCCGGATACTACAATCACTCTGTCAAACGGTAAGAAGTTTGTAGTAAAAGAAGATGAAGAAGCTGTTCTTGAAAAAATCGCATCTTTTTACCGAAACATACAAATATTTTCAATGGACCAAGGAATAGAGGAACCGGAATGAAGAAAAAATTAATGATCATTTTACTAATTATTCTTATCGTAATTGGTGCTCTCGGGGCGGCGGCTTATTTTGTTTTAGGCGGAAAGTCCGAAAAAAGTGAAGCGAAAAAAAGTATCGATGAAATCGTTGCATCTTCTGTTGATGTAGAAGAGATTACAACAAATTTAAAGTCTGATAACATTGTCCGGCTTGCCATTAAACTTGAAACTGACTCTGATAAATCAAAAGAGGAACTTGAAAAACGCGATTTTCAAGTCAAGGACGCTGTAATATCACTGTTGGCTGATACGAATGCTAATGAGATTGAGGGAGACAAGGGAAAAGAAGCCTTTAAGAAGGAACTAAAAGGTAAAATAAATAGCTACCTCCAAGAAGGAAAAGTAGAAAAAGTGTATATTACCTCCTTTAATCTGCAATAAACAATCATTTGACAGAATACGGAGGTGAGGAAAATGTCAGGAGAAGTTCTCTCCCAAAATGAAATAGATGCACTGCTTTCTGCAATATCGACTGGTGAAATGGATGCTGAAGAGCTGAAAAAAGAAGAAAAAGAGAAGAAAGTGAAGGTTTATGACTTCAAACGTGCGTTGCGGTTTTCTAAAGATCAGATCCGCAGTTTAACGAGAATTCATGACAATTTTGCAAGACTTCTTACTACTCACTTTTCTGCACAGCTCAGAACCTATATTCACATATCTGTCAGTTCTGTTGACCAGGTTCCGTATGAGGAATTTATCAGGTCCATTCCGAACATGACGATTCTGAATCTGTTTGATGTCCATCCGATGGAAGGCAGAATTATGATGGAGGTTAACCCGACGATTGCTTATACGATGATGGATCGGGTAATGGGCGGTATTGGACTCAGTCATAATAAGGTAGACAGCTTGACAGAAATTGAAACAAAAATCATTTCTAATTTATTTGAAAATGCACTGGGAAATTATAAAGAAGCTTGGCAGTCAATTGCTGATATTGAACCGGAAATGACTGAGTTTGAGGTGAATCCGCAATTCGTTCAGATGGTGTCTCCTAATGAAACGGTCGTGGTGATCTCACTCAATACTCAAATCGGTGAAATCAGCGGTGTCATTAATCTTTGTATCCCGCATATTGTCCTCGAGCCGCTCATACCGAAGCTTTCGGTCCACTATTGGATGCAATCAGATAGAAACGAGCCGAAGCCTGAGGAAACAAAGTCGCTTGAAAAACGTATCATGACAGCACAGATACCTGTCGTGGCCGAGCTCGGCACATCTGAACTGACAATAGAAGAGTTTTTAAGTTTAGAAGTCGGAGACTGCATAACTTTGGACAATTCAGTCACGGATCCTCTTACTGTATTGGTCGGAGATAAGCCGAAATTTTTAGGACAAGCCGGCCGGGTGAATCGAAAGCAGGCAGTGCAAATTTTAGATCACGACATAAGAGGTGAACAAGATGGAGAATAATAGATTATCTCAAGATGAGATTGACGCGCTTCTTAACGGCACAGGCAGCACGCCGGATGAGCCAGAGGCTCCGGAAGTACATGACTTATCGGAAATGGAGCGTGATGCGATCGGTGAAATCGGGAATATTTCATTCGGCAGTTCTGCGACAGCACTATCAACGCTTTTAAATCAAAAGGTCGATATTACGACCCCGAGCGTAACTGTCATTCCTAAAAGTAAAATCAGCGATGCGTTTCCTGAACCGTATGTAGCGATTGAAGTAAATTATACGGAGGGCTTCAGTGGCAGCAACCTGCTGGTCGTGGAACAAAATGACGCGGCGATTATCGCTGACTTAATGATGGGGGGAGACGGAAAAGGCGCGGACCCTTCACTGGGTGAAATCCATTTAAGCGCGGTTCAAGAAGCAATGAACCAAATGATGGGATCAGCCGCCACATCAATGTCTACTGTCTTCAGTAAAAAAATTGATATTTCACCGCCTCGGGTTGAATTGCTCGATGTTACTGAAGAAAAGGGAACAGACCGCATACCTGATGATGAAATGCTGGTGAAAGTGTCTTTCAACTTAAAGGTGGGAGATTTAATAGATTCCAGTATTATGCAGCTGTACCCGCTGTCATTTGCAAAAGATTTAATTGCAAATCTGATGAACACAGAGAGTGCAGAGGAAGAAACAACGGCGCAGCCTGATGTTACATATGAGCAGCCGAAAGAGCCTGTCATGCCAGAGCCGCGTATTGAACCGCAGCAACAGCAGCAGCCGCCAAAAAGGCAGGGAACACCGAAAAAAGCAGCACCAGTTCAGGTTTCACCGGTGGAATTTTCCGCGTTTGATCCAAACGAGGCTGCACAAGCCCCTATAAACAACCTGGATATGCTGTTGGACATCCCGCTTTCGATTACTGTTGAGCTTGGCAGAACGAAGAGAAGCGTAAAAGAGATTTTGGAGCTTTCTGCCGGAAGTATTATTGAACTTGATAAATTAGCCGGTGAGCCGGTAGATATTTTAGTTAACCAGCGTATTGTTGCCAAGGGCGAGGTCGTTGTCATTGAAGAGAACTTCGGAGTAAGAGTCACTGATATTTTAAGCCAGGCAGAGCGCATTAATAATTTAAAATAATGAAACACAAGGAGAGAGATTGATTATGGCACACAGAATTTTAATTGTAGATGACGCAGCATTTATGCGAATGATGATTAAAGATATTTTGGTGAAAAACGGATTTGAAGTAGTAGCGGAAGCTGAAAATGGAGCACAAGCAGTAGAAAAGTATAAAGAGCATTCTCCTGATCTTGTTACTATGGATATCACGATGCCAGAAATGGATGGGATTACGGCATTAAAAGAAATCAAACAAATTGATGCACAGGCAAGAATCATTATGTGTTCTGCTATGGGACAGCAATCAATGGTTATCGATGCCATTCAAGCTGGCGCAAAGGATTTCATCGTAAAACCTTTCCAAGCAGACCGTGTGCTTGAAGCAATCAACAAAACATTAAGTTAAAGGGTGTACGACTGTTGAAAAAGAGTCAATATTTCATCGCTTTTATTTGTTTTTTCGTTTTATTCAGTGTACATCCGATTGCTGCAGCAGCGGCAGACTCTGATAATTCAACTGTAAACGAATGGTTTCAAAAGAAAGATGAAAAAACTGCAGATAAATCAGAGCAAAAGGAAGAAAAAACAACACAAACTGCTGATGAGACGGAGGGAGCGGCTGCTCCTTCTGTCTCAGCTTTTGATTTTGTGAAGATGATTTTCGCTTTACTGTTTGTTATCGTGCTGATTTATGGGCTGGTTAAGCTCATGAACAAAAGAAATCGGCTCCTGAAGCCTTTTCAATATGTTGAAAATATTGGCGGCACATCGGTCGGTCAAAACAGATCCATCCAATTGATCAAAGTCGGAAAAAGTGTGCTCGTCGTCGGTGTAGGAGAGACGATCCAGTTGCTGAAAGAAATTGAGGATGAAAAAGAGATTGAAGTCATTCTCAGCCAGCATGAAGAGGCAATGTCAAGCAAAATAGAGTGGCAAAAGTTTGTAAAGCCGCTGAAGGGTTCTGAAATTCAGCAGCAAAAACTGCCTTCATTTTCAAAAGCATTAAAAGAGCAGCTTGAAGAGTTAAAACAAAACCGTTCTGAAGGAAAGAAGAAAGGCCCACGTCATCATGAATGAGTTTATAAATATTTTCAGTTCAAGCGATCCGGAAAACGTTAGTTCGACTGTTAAATTACTATTATTGTTAACCGTATTTTCAGTGGCGCCTGGAATATTGATTCTTATGACTTGTTTTACTCGCATCGTCATTGTTCTGTCATTTGTCAGGACTTCACTGGCGACGCAATCTATGCCGCCAAACCAGGTTCTTATCGGGCTTGCGCTGTTTTTAACGTTTTTTATTATGGCTCCTACTTTTTCAGAGATTAATAAAGAAGCGCTGACCCCATTGATGGACAATAAAATCAGCTTGGATGAAGCGTATACGAAAGCTGAAGAACCGATCAAAGAATTTATGAGTAAACATACAAGGCAGAAGGACCTGGCGCTGTTTATGAATTACGCGAAGATGGATAAACCCGAATCATTAAAGGATATTCCGCTAACGACAATGGTTCCGGCTTTTGCGATATCGGAGCTGAAAACAGCGTTTCAAATAGGTTTTATGATTTTTATCCCATTTTTAATTATAGATATGGTAGTGGCGAGCGTTTTAATGTCAATGGGAATGATGATGCTCCCTCCAGTTATGATTTCTCTGCCCTTTAAAATATTACTTTTTGTTTTAGTAGACGGCTGGTATTTAATTGTGAAATCTTTGCTTCAGAGCTTTTAGGGTAGGTGCTAAACGTGAGTTCAGAATTTGTAATTTCTATGGCGGAAAAAGCCGTATACGTAACGCTGATGATCAGTGCGCCACTATTGGCAATCGCTTTACTGGTCGGTTTAATCGTCAGCATATTTCAGGCAACAACTCAAATCCAGGAACAGACTTTGGCGTTTATTCCGAAAATCGTGGCGGTTCTCTTGGCCCTGATATTTTTCGGACCATGGATGCTGTCGACCATTCTTTCATTTACAACAGAGCTGTTTTCTAATTTAAATCGTTTTGCAGGGTAATGTAGAGATGAATTCGATTATTGATTTATTTCCTGCCTTCTTACTGGTTTTTATTAGAATCTCTGCTTTTTTTGTAACGATTCCGCTATTCGGACACCGAAATGTCCCGGCTGTTCATCGTATTGGATTTGCTTTTTTTCTCGCGGTCATTTGTTTCAGCACTATTGATAAACCTCCCTCTTTGGAGATAGATGGGCAATATATGCTCTTGGCGTTTAAGGAAGCTTTGGTTGGTCTCTGTCTAGGTTTAATCGCTTATATGATGATTGCCGCAGTTCAGATTGCCGGTTCGTTTATTGATTTTCAAATGGGTTTTTCAATTGCGAACGTTATTGATCCGCAAACCGGTGCACAAAGTCCGTTGATCGGCCAGTTTATCTATACGATGGCACTTTTGTTTATGCTTAGTGTCAATGCCCATCATTTGCTGCTGGACGGTATTTACTACAGCTTTCAGTATATTTCAGTTGATCAGGCATTTCCGAATTTCGGCGATGAAAAGTTTGCTTATTTTATCGCGAAAAGCTTTAATGCGATGTTTATTATCGCTTTTCAAATGTCAGCGCCGGTTGTGGCCAGTTTGTTTCTTGTTGATTTAGCATTAGGTATCGTGGCTCGGACTGTTCCGCAACTAAATGTATTTGTGGTCGGTTTGCCTTTAAAGATTGCTGTCAGTTTCATCATGCTCATTGTGTGTATGTCCGTTATCTTCGTCGTTGTGCGGAATGTTTTCGGTTTAACGATTGAAACGATGCGGAATCTTTTAGCATTGGTCGGTGTTTCTTAATGAAGCTTAGAATTGATCTGCAGTTTTTTGCGGGAGAGAAGACGGAAAAAGCCACCCCGAAAAAACGGAAGGATACGCGAAAGAAAGGGCAGGTAGCCAAAAGCTCGGATGTTAATACCGCCATTTCTTTACTCGTCATATTCCTTTCGCTTATTGCGATTGGTCCATATATGAGAGACAAGCTGCTTTCATTTATAGAAACGTTTTATACCGATTCGCTCACAATGAAGCTCTCAGAATCAAATGTGCATACACTGTTTATCAGCTTATTAGAGGATATGGGCATGATACTTGCACCGATCTTGCTTGTCGCTCTTGTTGCAGGGGTCGTAAGCAACTATATGCAGGTTGGGTTCTTGTTTTCTGCTGAAGTGATACAGCCTAAGCTTGAAAAGCTGGACCCGATCAAAGGCTTTAAACGAATATACAGCATGAGGGCGATTGTAGAGCTGATTAAATCTATATTGAAAATCACTGTTGTCGGTTTTGCGGCTTTTGCTGTGCTTTGGCTTCATTATGGAGAAATTCTCCGGCTCCCGCTCCTGACACCTGAAGAGGCACTTTCTTTTGTTTCAAAACTTACCTTGTGGATGGGGCTGAGCGGTGCAGGGGCTTTGTTGATACTTGCTGGTCTCGACTATTTATATCAGAGGTTTGACTATGAGAAAAATATCAAAATGTCAAAGCAGGATATAAAAGACGAGTACAAAAAATCTGAAGGAGACCCGATTATCAGGTCTAAAATTAAACAAAAACAGCGGGAAATGGCGATGAGGCGGATGATGCAGGAGGTTCCAAAAGCTGATGTCATTATCACAAATCCGACTCACTATGCGATTGCCCTGAAATATGACGAAGAAAAAATGGACGCTCCTTATATTGTTGCAAAAGGTGTTGACCATCTGGCATTAAAAATCAGGAAAATTGCTAAAGAGCATGATGTCATGATGGTAGAAAACAGACCGCTTGCACGTGCGTTATATGATCAGGTAGAAATTGACCAGGCAGTGCCGGAAGAATTTTTTAAAGTCTTGGCAGAAATTCTGGCTTACGTATATAAAACAAAACAAAAAGTATATTGAATTTTTCGATTTAAAAGGAGAGAAAAAACAGCATGTCAACAAGAGATTTATCCGTTTTAATAAGTGTGGTCCTCATTGTGGCGATGCTGGTGATTCCATTTCCTCCATGGCTGTTAAGTATTTTGATCATTATTAATATTTCTCTTGCGTTGATCGTGCTTCTTACCACAATGAATATGCAAGAAGCGCTTCAGTTTTCGATCTTTCCGTCACTGTTGCTGCTTTTAACCCTATTTCGTTTGGGCTTGAACGTCTCAACTACCCGTTCGATTCTTTCACATGGTGAGGGAGGAAAAGTCGTCGAGACTTTCGGAAATTTCGTTGTCGGCGGAAATGTATTAGTTGGACTCGTTGTTTTTATCATCCTGATTATTATTCAGTTTATCGTCATTACGAAAGGTGCTGAACGTGTTTCAGAGGTTGCGGCAAGGTTTACGCTGGACGCAATGCCGGGGAAGCAGATGAGTATTGATGCTGATTTAAACGCAGGGATGATTACCGAACAGGAAGCGAAGCACCGCCGCGAAAAAGTGGCAAGAGAAGCAGACTTTTATGGAGCAATGGACGGTGCCAGTAAATTTGTAAAAGGCGACGCGATAGCCGGAATCATCATTGTGATGATCAATGTTATCTTCGGTATCGTTATCGGAATGCTTCAGCAGGGCATGTCCATTCAAGAAGCCGCTTCGCACTTTACGATGCTGACTGTAGGGGATGGAATTGTTTCGCAAATTCCGGCGCTGCTAATTTCTACAGCTACGGGTATTGTCGTGACAAGAGCTGCCTCTGAAGGAAACTTGGGTCATGACATTACAGGTCAGCTGTTTGCTTATCCAAAGCTTTTATACGTCACAGCAGCTACAATTTTGCTTCTTGGTATTTTCACTCCGATTGGCATTTTTCTGACGGGGCCGCTTGCGGGGCTGCTTGCTTTCGGCGCTTATACGTTATCTAAATCAGGTAAGGAAAAAGAGGAAGTTGATGAGGTCCTTGAGGAAGAGACTGAGATTGACGAGCTTAAAAGCCCTGAAAGCGTTGTTCAGCTTCTGCACATAGATCCGATAGAATTCGAGTTCGGGTACGGTCTGATCCCGCTTGCTGATGCCAATCAAGGCGGTGATTTATTGGACCGAATTGTAATGATTCGCCGTCAGTTGGCTCTGGAACTCGGACTTGTCATTCCTGTTGTGCGCATCAGAGACAATATAGCGTTGCAGCCTAATGAATACCGACTGAAAATTAAAGGTAACGAAGTAGCGAAAGGCGAGCTGTTGCTTGATCACTATTTAGCGATGTCGCCTACGCCTGAAGACGATCTCATTGAAGGAATTGAAACAGTTGAACCGTCATTCGGACTGCCGGCCAAATGGATTGGCGAATCCGTAAAGGATGAGGCTGACATGCTTGGTTATACAGTTGTCGATCCTGCATCAGTCGTTTCAACCCATATTACGGAAAAAATTAAGCAGCATGCCCACGAATTGATCGGAAGACAGGAAACGAAACAGCTGATCGATCACTTGAAAGAAACGTATCCGGTCCTTGTGGAAGAGGTTACGCCGAATCCGTTGTCTGTCGGTGATATTCAGAAGGTGCTGGCTAAGCTTTTAAAAGAAAAAGTTTCTATCCGAAATTTAGTCACGATTTTTGAAACGCTTGCCGACTATGGAAAACTAACAACAGATTCTGATCTTCTGACAGAGTATACAAGACAGGCACTGGCTAAACAAATTACAGCCCAGTTTGCCAAAGAAAATGAAGTGTTAAAGGTTGTGACTTGTTCGGGCCGTGTAGAAAAGGCAATAGCAGACGGTGTGCAGCAAACGGAACACGGGAATTATTTGTCGCTTGAACCAGATATTTCAGAAAGCATTGTACGTTCTGTCGCTAAAGAAGCCGAACAACTTTCACTGCGTCAGGAAAATGCGATTCTTCTCTGCTCGCCGCCTGTCAGAATGTATGTGAAACAGCTTCTGGAACGATACTTCCCTGATCTTCCGGTACTTTCTTATAACGAACTTGAGGCGAATGTTGAGGTACAAAGCATTGGAGTGGTGGATATTTAATGAAAATAAAAAAATTTACTGCTGCTTCAATGCAAGAAGCGGCACTTCTCATCAGAAAAGAGTTAGGTAATGAAGCGGTCATATTAAATTCGAAAAAAATTAAAAAGCGAAAATGGTTTGGACTCGTCAACAAGCCTGCTGTTGAGGTAATTGCCGTATTGGATCAAGACTTTCTTGAGAAAAAAACACCTCAAAAAGCAGCTGAGCCGAAACAAACATTAAAAACTCCGGTCAGCAGTCCGAAAATAGAGGAGAGGACATATCTCCCTCAATTTTCGGCGCAACATGAGCCCGGTGATTTTTCAGCTTATCAATCTGTACTTCCTGAGCCGCTGCGAAAAGCAGAAAAGCTTTTGGAAGAAACGGGGATTAAAGAGTCAACGAAGACGAGCGCTCTAAAAAAATTGCTTCGCTTCTCCGTGGAAGCGGGCGGGCTTACTGAAGAAAACGTGGTCGGCAAACTTCAAGATATACTATGCGATACACTGCCTTCAGCAGACAAGTGGCAGGAGCCGATTCAGTCAAAGTATATCGTACTGTTTGGCTCAACAGGTGCTGGTAAAACAACAACGCTGGCTAAGCTCGCAGCCATATCTATGCTTGAAAAACAGAAAAAAATCGCTTTTATTACAACAGATACGTATCGTATTGCAGCTGTTGAACAGTTGAAAACATACGCCGAACTGCTGCAGGCTCCTCTGGAAGTTTGCTATACAAAAGAAGAATTCCAGCAGGCGAAGGAGTTATTTTCTGAGTATGATCATGTGTTTATTGATACAGCCGGAAGAAACTTCAAGGAGCAGCAATACATTGATGAATTGAAAGAAACGATTCCTTTTGGGAGCAGCATTCAGTCATTTCTCGTTTTGTCCGCGACTACAAAATATGAAGATATGAAGCATATTGTCAAACGGTTTTCAGCCGTCCCTGTCAATCAGTTCATTTTCACAAAAATAGATGAAACTGCTTCCTTGGGTTCTGTATTTAATATACTGGCAGAATCAAAAATAGGTGCCGGGTTTATTACAAACGGCCAGAATGTGCCGGAGGATATACAAACTGTATCTCCGCTTGATTTTGTAAGGATGCTGTGCAGATGAACAGATTTGACCAAGCAGCAGCTTTACGGGCGAAAATGGAAAAGCGTCAGCGTGTTCTGCCTATGGTTTTTTCACAAAAAGCGAAGACACTTGCTGTCATCAGCGGCAAAGGCGGTGTCGGAAAATCCAATATTACCTTAAACATGGCCCTTGCGCTGCAGGATAAAGGTAAGAAGGTACTGCTCATCGATCTTGATATCGGGATGGGGAACATTGATATATTGATGGGAAACTCATCGTCCGCCACGATTATCGATGTATTAACCGAACGCAGGCCTCTGATGCAGTCACTATCCGTTGGGGCAAAGGGTTTGCGGTATATATCAGGGGGAACCGGTCTGGATGCGATGTTTCAGCTGGATCAGAGAAAATGGGCGTTTTTTGCCAATGAACTTTCTCATGCGTTAAGCCAGTTCGATTATGTCTTGTTTGACATGGGAGCGGGCTTATCGAAAGATCAGCTGCCTTTTATTTTATCAACAGAAGATATTTTGATCATAACGACTCCCGAACCGACGGCCATCATGGACGCATACAGCGCGGTCAAGCATTTGGTTTTGACGGAAAATAAGCTTTCAATGAAGGTGGCTGTCAATCGGTGCCGTGATCAAAAGGAAGGGCTAGACGCTTTTACCCGCCTTTCCCGCACGATTCATATGTTTTTGGATGTTCAGGTTCAGTTTGTTGGTTCCGTTTCTGACGATCCGATTGTGAGCAAAGCAGTTGTCGAACAGGTTCCTTTTTTCATAAAAAGTCCTCAGGCAAAAGCCAGCCGGTCAGTCCGTCTTTTAGCGGACGCCTTGTTTGAAAGAGAAGAAACAAGACACAAAGAAGACAAACAGACATTTATAGAGAAATTATCTTCTTTTTTAATGAGGAGGGCTTAATTTGATTCGTGTGCTTGTAGTTGATGATTCAGCTTTTATGAGAAAAATGATAAGTGATTTTCTAACCGAGGAAAAGCAGATAGAAGTAATCGGAACTGCGAGAAACGGAGAAGAAGCGCTTAAGAAGATTGAATTACTAAATCCGGATGTTATTACTCTTGATGTTGAAATGCCGGTCATGAATGGGACAGACACACTGCGTAAAATTATTGAGATTTATAACTTGCCGGTCATCATGGTGTCAAGCCAGACTGCAAAAGGTAAAGAGTGCACAATTAATTGTTTAGAGATCGGGGCCTTTGACTTTATCACAAAGCCATCAGGCTCAATATCTCTGGATTTGTACAAAATTAAAGAACAATTAGTTGAGCGTGTCGTCGCGGCAGGACTTTCAGGCAAGCGGAAACATCCTGCTACACAGGCAGTTCGGCCTGAACCTATAGTGCGTGCTGTAAAGCCTGAATTAAGCAAACCGAAACTCGGTTCAGGCAGGCAAATTGTATGTATCGGCACATCAACAGGCGGCCCAAGGGCATTACAAAAAGTGATACCGAAGCTCCCTAAGGATTTGAATGCACCGGTGGTTGTTGTTCAGCACATGCCTGAAGGTTTTACTGCTTCTTTGGCTGAGCGGCTGAATCATTTATCTGACATTCAAGTAAAAGAAGCAAAAGATGGTGAAGCGGCTCTTAACGGCTGTGTTTACATTGCACCGGGCGGAAAAAACATATCCGTTATCAAAAACAGCGGGGGACTCCAGATCGTTCTTGATAATCACGATACACCAAGCCGTCATAAACCATCAGCGGATTATTTATTCCGTTCTGTCGGTAAACTGGCAGACTATGAAAAAGTAGCGGTTATCATGACCGGAATGGGCAGTGACGGCACTGCCGGCTTAAAGGACATGCTAACGGCCGGCAATGTGAAAACCATTGCGGAGTCTGAAGAATCTTGTGTCGTATATGGGATGCCGAAAGCTGCTGTTAAAGCAGGCCTCATTCATGAGATTAAACATGTGGAAGATATCGCAGCATCCATCACAAGCTGTGTGAAAAAAGAGAGGGTGTGATTCAATGGATATGAATCAGTATTTAGATGTCTTTATTGATGAGAGTAAAGAACATTTACAAACATGTAATGAAAAGCTTCTCCTTTTAGAGAAAGACCCGACTGACCTTCAGCTCGTTCATGATATATTCAGGGCTGCCCATACATTAAAAGGAATGAGCGCAACGATGGGCTATACGGATTTAGCACATCTAACCCACCTGCTTGAAAACGTGCTGGATGCAATCCGAAACGGAGACATGGCGGTTACCTCAGACTGGCTGGATATTTTGTTTGAAGCACTGGATCACCTGGATGCTATGGTTCAGTCTATTATTGACGGCGGGGATGGGAAAAGAGATATCTCAGAAGTAAGCGCAAAGCTTGATGTAAATGGTGCGCACGCTGAAACGGCTGCCTCTGCGGAACCAGCAGAAGCACAGAATACAGCATCTGATTGGGAATATGACGAATTTGAACGAACTGTCATACAAGAAGCGGAGGAGCAAGGTTTCAAACGATATGAAATCAAGATTTCTCTGAACGAAAACTGTATGTTAAAAGCAGTTCGTGTCTATATGGTGTTTGAAAAGCTTAATGAAGTCGGAGAAGTGGCCAAAACAATCCCAAGTGCGGAAGTGCTTGAAACAGAAGATTTCGGTACTGACTTTCAAGTGTGTTTCTTAACACATCAATCAGCGGAAGAGATAGAACAATTAATCAATGGCGTTTCAGAAATTGAGCATGTTGAAGTCATTCAAGGAGCTCCTTTAACATCAGCTGAAAAGCCGGAAGAACCTAAACCGGCAGATTCGCCAGCACCTGTACCTGTGAAGCAGGAGAAACAAAAACAGCCTGCTAAAAACGATGAACAAGCCAAACATACTGCCGGCGGATCTAAAACAATTCGTGTCAACATTGACAGGCTTGATTCATTAATGAACTTATTTGAAGAGCTTGTTATTGACCGCGGGCGTCTCGAGCAGATTGCAAAAGAGCTTGAGCACAATGAACTGACTGAAACGGTTGAACGAATGACGAGAATTTCCGGAGATTTGCAATCGATTATTCTCAATATGAGAATGGTTCCGGTTGAAACCGTTTTTAACCGGTTCCCGAGAATGATTCGCCAGCTTCAAAAAGAGCTGAATAAAAAAATCGAACTCTCGATCATCGGTGCTGAAACTGAACTGGATCGAACAGTCATTGATGAAATCGGAGATCCTCTCGTTCACTTGATCAGAAACAGTATTGACCATGGGATCGAGTCACCGGAAACACGCTTGCAAAAGGGAAAACCGGAATCAGGAAAAGTTGTGCTTAAAGCTTATCACAGCGGCAACCATGTCTTTATCGAAGTAGAGGATGACGGTGCGGGCCTTAATCGCAAAAAAATTCTTGAAAAAGCGCTTGAGCGCGGGGTCATTACGGAAAAAGAAGCAGATACCTTAGAAGACAATGAAATTTACGAATTGATTTTTGCCCCAGGGTTCTCAACTGCTGATCAAATTTCTGATATTTCCGGCCGAGGCGTCGGACTTGATGTTGTAAAAAATAAACTGGAGTCTCTTGGCGGTTCAGTCAGTGTGAAATCTGCAGAAGGTCAAGGCTCTTTGTTCAGCATTCAGCTTCCGCTTACATTGTCCATTATTTCAGTTCTGCTGATCAAATTGGAAGAAGAGACATTTGCTATTCCGATTTCTTCAATCATTGAAACAGCAGTTATTGACAGAAAAGACATTTTGCAAACGCATGACCGTGAAGTAATTGACTTTAGAGGGCACATTGTCCCTGTCGTTTATTTAAAAGAAGAGTTTAAAATAGAAGATACAAGGCAAGATGCGGAACAGCTCCATATCATTATCGTGAAAAAAGGCGACAAACCTACTGCATTTGTGGTGGACTCCTTTATTGGCCAGCAGGAAGTTGTGCTGAAATCACTCGGAGATTATTTAACAAACGTCTTTGCAATTTCCGGAGCTACTATTTTAGGAGACGGAGAAGTAGCGCTCATTATTGATTGTAATGCACTGATTATTTAACCATTCGAGGAGGTGTCTCACATGACTGCAGAAATTAAAACCGGCGAAAAAATGATTGTTTTTATGGTAAATGGCAAAGAGTATGCCATTTCCGTCACTCAGGTGAAATCAATTGAAAAATGGCAAAAGCCAACGAGAGTGCCCGGCGTTGAACCATATATTTGCGGGGTAATTAATTTGCGCGGGGTAGTGACTCCGGTAATTGATTTAAGAAAGCGCCTGAATTTGCCAGAGTATGAAATTACCGATGAAACACGAATTATCATTATTGCTTATCGTGATAATGAAATCGGCTGGATTGTGGATGAAGCTAATGATGTGATTACCGTACACGAAAGTGAAATCGAATCCGCTCCAGAAAGCATCCAGAAAGATACGGATGTGTCGATCGAACAGATTGTCAAACAAGAGAACAGACTTTTAAATATTATTGATGCGAACGCGGTTTTGGATAAAGAATCATCTCAGTCCGCTGTGCCCGATCAAGCTTAATCTTAAAGGGGTTATGACATGAGTATTTTTAATGGAATCAAAGAAGAGCAGATGGACATTTTGCGGGAAGTCGGCAATATAGGCGCCGGTCACTCCGCCTCTGCAATGGCCCAGCTGTTAAATAGAAAGATAGATATGGAAGTCCCGTTTGCAAAGCTGCTGTCTTTCGATGAGCTTGTTGATTTTTTCGGCGGCGCCGATATCCCGGTTGCCAGCATCTTTTTAAGAATGGAAGGCGACTTAACGGGTTCAATGTTCTTTATAATGCCTTTTTATCAGGCGGAGCAGTTTATCAGAGAGCTGATAGGGAACCCCGATTTTGATATAGAAGACTTAGGTGAAGATCATATGAGCTCATCCGCTTTGCATGAACTGGGCAATATTTTAGCAGGTTCATATTTAACAGCCTTGGCAGATTTGACGCAACTCCAGCTTTACCCGAGTGTTCCTGAAGTTTCATTGGACATGTTTGGCGCTGTAATCAGCGAAGGGCTGATGGAGCTCAGCCAGGTTGGAGAACACGCCATTGTTGTCGACACGTCAATTTTTGACCAAAGCCATCAGCAGGAGCTGAAAGCGCATATGTTTATGCTGCCGGACTATGATTCATTTGAAAAGCTCTTTGTCGCCTTGGGTGCATCATTATGAGTACAACTGAGGCTGTTGTTGTAAAGGTTGGAATTGCTGACGTGAAGATCGCCCGCTTCCCGGACACCATCAGGACCTCGGGGTTGGGATCATGTGTGGGGCTGGTGCTTTATGATAAAGAAAAGCAAACGGCGGGGCTTGTCCATGTCATGCTGCCGGATTCGACGTTATCGAAAACGGCCGAACTCAATCGGGCTAAGTACGCTGACACCGCCGTAAAGACCACGATTGATATGCTGATAGAAGCGGGATGCCGGAAATTTGCATTAAAAGCAAAGCTGGCCGGCGGATCAGAAATGTTTAAATTTAAATCGACGAATGATTTGATGAAGATCGGACCGAGAAATGTATTAGCGATAAAGGAACAGCTGTCTTTATATAATATTCCTATCATTAGTGAAGATACGGGCGGCTCAAGCGGCCGGACGATAGAATTTGAACCGAAGTCCTGCATGCTGCATATTCGAACTGTTAAACAAGGTGAAAAAACGATTTAATTAAGGTATTAGGGGGATAACAATGCAATCCTTGAATTATGAAGATCAGGTGCTTTGGACGCGCTGGAAAGAGTGGAAAGATCCTAAAGCCGGTGATGATTTAATGCGCCGTTACATGCCGCTTGTCACATATCATGTAGGCAGAATTTCTGTCGGACTGCCGAAATCAGTGCATAAAGACGATCTTATGAGCCTTGGTATGCTTGGTTTATATGATGCCCTTGAAAAATTTGACCCCAGCCGGGACTTAAAATTTGATACCTACGCCTCGTTTAGAATTCGCGGCGCAATCATAGACGGGCTTCGTAAAGAAGATTGGCTGCCCAGAACTTCACGTGAAAAAACAAAGAAGGTTGAAGCGGCAATTGAAAAGCTTGAGCAGCGCTATCTTCGGAACGTATCGCCCGCAGAAATTGCAGAGGAACTCGGAATGACGGTACAGGATGTAGTGTCAACAATGAATGAAGGTTTTTTTGCAAATCTGCTGTCAATTGATGAAAAGCTTCATGATCAAGATGACGGTGAAAACATTCAGGTCATGATCAGAGATGACAAAAATGTTCCGCCTGAAGAAAAGATTATGAAGGATGAACTGATTGCACAGCTTGCTGAAAAAATTCATGAACTCTCTGAAAAAGAACAGTTGGTGGTCAGTTTGTTCTACAAAGAGGAGCTGACATTGACAGAAATCGGACAAGTATTAAATCTTTCTACGTCCCGCATATCACAGATCCATTCAAAGGCACTATTTAAATTAAAGAATCTGCTGGAAAAAGTGATTCAATAATGAATTTCATGGTTAGCGAGTGAAAAACATGTCAACACTATTATGGCTTTTAAGCTTTACGCTCCACGGCGTTCTTCTGTACGCTGTCATGATCCTATATACGAGGCTCGCAGCTGTGAAAGAAACAGAAAAACAGCAAAAGAAGATACTTGAAGAGACGGAAAACACCTTGGCGGCATTTCTACTTGAATTAAAAGAAGAAAATGAAAAACTGATAGAAAATACCGATTCATCTTCAAATCAAGCGGAAGAAGAGACTCAAAAGCCAGACCTTCTGCACATTGAAAAAGATTCAGAGCTGGATGCGGTTCAAGAAGAAAACCTCCCTGAACATATTGAAGGTCTAATAACTGAGGTTGAGCGTCAGGAAGAGAGCGTAAACAGTGATGTCCAATCATTTGAAGACCAGGTCATAGAATTATATGAAGAGGGGTATTCGGCCAGTCAAATTGCTCAGAAACTGAAGAGCGGAAAGACAGAAATCGAGCTATTTTTAAAATTTCGCTCCAAAGGTGTAAAGGATTCTTGATTGTCGGATAAAGCTGTGTTATATTATGTCTTGGTGTTAAATACACACGCTTAACGATTTATGCAGAGGGTGCTGCAGGCGGCAGTTCTGCACAAAAATGACCTAAGCGGAGGAAAAAAACCATTATATTAGGAGGAAATAACATGTCAGTCATTTCTATGAAGCAATTGCTTGAAGCTGGTGTTCACTTCGGTCACCAAACACGCCGTTGGAACCCAAAAATGAAGCGTTACATTTTCACGGAGCGTAACGGAATCTACATCATTGACCTTCAAAAAACAGTCAAAAAAGTAGAGGAAGCTTACAACTTCACTAAAAATCTTGCTGCTGAAGGCGGAAAAATCCTTTTCGTCGGAACAAAGAAACAAGCTCAAGATTCTGTTAAAGAAGAAGCTCAGCGCTCTGGCATGTACTATGTCAACCAACGTTGGTTGGGCGGTACATTAACAAACTTTGAAACAATCCAAAAACGTATTAAACGTCTTAAAGACATTGAAAAAATGCAAGAAAACGGTACGTTTGATGTACTTCCTAAAAAAGAAGTCGTTCAATTGAAAAAAGAATTAGAACGTCTTGAAAAATTCCTAGGCGGAATTAAAGATATGAAGGATCTTCCTGATGCATTATTCATCATCGATCCTCGCAAAGAGCGCATCGCTGTTGCGGAAGCTCGCAAATTGAACATCCCTATCATCGGTATTGTAGATACTAACTGTGATCCAGATGAAATCGATGTTGTAATCCCAGCGAACGATGACGCTATCCGCGCTGTTAAACTTCTAACTTCTAAAATGGCAGATGCAATCTTAGAAGCGAAGCAAGGCGAAGAAGAAGCGGAAGTTGCTGAAGAAACTGCACCAGAAACAGAAACAACAACTGCGTAACCTATTCAAAAGGTGATAAGAGGGACTGCCTTTTATCACCTTTTTTCAAGAAAAATGTGTAATATACATACTCTTGTTTAAACATATAAGGAGGAATACAAATGGCAATTACTGCACAGCAAGTAAAAGAACTGCGTGAAAAAACTGGCGCGGGCATGATGGATTGTAAAAAAGCGTTAACTGAAACTGACGGAGATATGGACAAAGCAATTGACCTTTTAAGAGAAAAAGGGATTGCGAAAGCAGCGAAAAAAGCTGACCGTATCGCAGCAGAAGGTTCTACTCTTATTAAAACTGACGGCAACAAAGGTGTTATCCTAGAAGTAAACTCTGAAACTGACTTCGTTGCGAAAAACGAAGGCTTCAAAGAGCTTCTTAACACTTTAGCTGACCACCTTCTTGCAAATGTACCTGCAGATGTTGAAGAAGCAATGGGTCAAAAAATGGAAAACGGCTCTACTGTTGAAGAGTATATCACAAGCGCAGTTGCTAAAATCGGTGAGAAAATCACTCTTCGCCGCTTTACAGTTCTTACAAAAGACGACAACTCTGCATTCGGTGCTTACCTTCACATGGGCGGCCGCATCGGCGTATTAACTGTTCTTAACGGTACAACTGACGAAGAAACTGCGAAAGATATCGCAATGCACGTTGCTGCGGTTAACCCTCGTTACATTTCTCGTGATCAAGTTTCTGAAGAAGAAGCAAACCATGAGCGTCAAATCTTAACTCAGCAAGCTCTTCAAGAAGGCAAACCTGAAAACATCGTAGCGAAAATGGTTGAAGGCCGTCTGAACAAATTCTTCGAAGAAATTTGTCTTTTAGACCAAGCGTTCGTTAAAAACCCAGATGAAAAAGTGAAACAAGTTGTTGCAGCGAAAAACGCAACTGTTCAAACTTATGTCCGCTATGAAGTTGGAGAAGGCATCGAAAAACGTCAAGAAAACTTTGCTGAAGAAGTAATGAACCAAGTGAAAAAATAATGGCGAAAAGATTTCGCGGCCAAGTCGCGACTTTTCAGGCAGTATAGGGGACACAATTTGTGTTCCCTATTTTTAAAACTATATTTACAAACCTTTTTTTCTCTTGCATAATAGAAAACGGCAATGTTTACACTTGGAGGTTATCATGGAAAAACCAAAATACAAACGTATCGTATTAAAGCTTAGCGGGGAAGCATTGGCAGGAGAACAGGGAAACGGAATTAACCCAACTGTCATTCAATCCATTGCAAAGCAAGTGAAAGAAATCGCTGAGCTTGAAGTCGAAGTGGCTGTTGTAGTAGGCGGCGGCAACTTATGGCGCGGAAAAACAGGAAGTGACCTTGGCATGGACCGTGCAACTGCTGACTATATGGGAATGCTGGCGACAGTTATGAATTCGCTTGCTCTTCAAGACAGCTTGGAAACACTCGGAATCCAGTCTAGAGTGCAAACATCCATTGAAATGAGACAAGTTGCTGAACCGTACATAAGAAGAAAAGCGATACGCCACTTAGAGAAAAAACGTGTCGTTATTTTCGCTGCGGGCACAGGAAACCCATATTTCTCTACTGATACGACGGCTGCACTGCGGGCTGCTGAAATTGAAGCAGACGTTATTTTAATGGCTAAAAATAATGTTGACGGTGTGTATAATGCTGATCCTAGAAAAGATGAATCAGCTGTTAAGTATGAATCACTTTCTTATCTTGACGTTCTTAAAGACGGCCTGGAAGTCATGGATTCAACAGCATCATCTTTATGCATGGATAATGACATTCCGCTTATCGTCTTTTCTATTATGGAAGAAGGAAATATCAAACGTGCCGTTATCGGTGAATCTATCGGAACGATCGTGAGGGGGAAATAACGTGTCAAAAGAAGTATTAACTCAAACAAAAGAAAAAATGGAAAAAGCTATTGCTGCTTATTCCCGCGAATTGGCTACTGTACGCGCAGGCCGTGCAAATCCATCTTTATTAGATAAAGTGACGGTTGAATATTACGGGGCACAGACACCTTTAAATCAGCTGTCTTCTATTAACGTGCCTGAAGCTCGTATGCTCGTTGTAACGCCATACGACAAATCAGCAATCGGCGATATCGAAAAAGCAATTTTAAAAGCTGATTTAGGCCTTACGCCAACAAGTGACGGCAATATGATTCGAATTGCGATTCCGGCATTAACGGAAGAAAGACGTAAAGAATTAGTAAAAGTTGTAAAAAAATATGCTGAAGACGCGAAAGTAGCTGTCCGTAACGTTCGCCGTGATGCTAACGATGATCTCAAAAAACTTGAGAAAAACGGAGACATTACAGAGGATGAACTGCGTGCTTCAACTGAAGACGTTCAAAAACTGACAGATGAATATGTGTCAAAAATTGACAGTGTCACAAAAGACAAAGAAAAAGAAATCATGGAAGTTTAATGAAAAACTATGTACAATAGATAATAGTGAAAAGACCCTCTCATGTTTACAGGGGGTTTTTTTGTTAATACTGTTGATTACATTGACTATCAGCAGGGAATGCAACCTTTTTGGGTGACGGAGGAATCTCATGCTCAACATACTCAAAAATTGGAAGAACCAGCAAACTGCGGCTTCCAACTTAGAACGTTATACAAAAGAAGACATACTTAAGGGGGAAATCCCCGAACACATCGCCATTATCATGGATGGAAATGGCCGTTGGGCTAAAAAACGCTCTCTTCCCCGAATTGCAGGCCACCATGAAGGGATGAAGGTGGTAAAAAGGACAACGAAGCTTGCGAACGAATTAGGTGTCAAAGTACTGACATTGTATGCTTTTTCAACAGAAAATTGGAAGAGGCCGAAAATGGAAGTCGATTTTCTAATGAAGCTTCCGGAAGAATTTTTAAATACGTACCTTCCAGAGCTTGTTGAGGAAAATGTACAGGTTCGGATTATTGGAGATGAAACGGCTTTGCCGGCACACACATTACGTGCGATTGAAAAGGCTGTAAAGGATACGGCGCAAAACGATGGAATGATCCTTAATTTTGCTCTCAATTATGGAGGACGCACTGAAATTGTCACTGCTGCAAAATCACTCGCGGAAAAAGTGAAGGAAGGCTCTTTGAATATTGAAGACATTGATGAATCGCTTTTTTCTAATTATTTAATGACTGAATCTTTGCAGGATCCTGAACTTTTAATTCGAACGAGCGGCGAGATTAGACTGAGCAATTTTATGCTATGGCAGGTTGCTTACAGTGAATTTGTCTTTACTGACGTCTTGTGGCCTGACTTTAAAGAGAATCACTTCTTACAGGCGTTAGGAGAGTATCAGCAGAGAGGCCGGAGGTTTGGCGGAATTTAGAGGATGGTGGACATGAAACAAAGAATTTTGACAGGTGTTCTGGCAGCAATTGTATTTTTATTTTTGGTTATTGTCGGGAAATTGCCGTTCACCATATTAGTTTATGCCATGGGCAGTGTGGCGCTTTTTGAACTTTTACGGATGAAAAAGCTGAAGTTGGTTTCACTGCCGGGTTTGGTCGGTCTTTTATTATTGTGGCTGTTCTTATTGCCAAGCCAGTATTCGTTTTTTGAAGCGGACGGTATTTCAAAAATGGAAATTACTTTGTTTGCGGTACTGCTTTTGCTGACTTACACGGTGTTGGTGAAAAACACCTTTACTTTTGATGAAGTCGGGTTTATTACGCTTGCAGCAATTTACATCGGAATGTGTTTTCATTATTTTATCGAAATCAGAAATCTTGACCAATATGGGTTAACATACATTTTTTACGCGTGTGTTGTGATTTGGTCCACTGATTCCGGTGCGTATTTTGTCGGGAAATCGCTTGGCAAGCGAAAACTGTGGCCTGAAATCAGTCCGAATAAAACAGTGGAAGGCTTTGCAGGTGGAATTGTCATCGCACTTATACTGGCGACAATTTTTCAGCTTGTTACACATCTTCCGATCCCGTATATCTATCTGCTGTTGATCACACTGTTTTTGTCTGTTTTCGGACAACTTGGAGATTTAGTGGAATCTGCCTTGAAAAGACATTACGATGTAAAGGATTCTGGGAAGATTCTTCCCGGGCACGGCGGTATATTAGACCGTTTTGACAGTTTCTTGTTTGTCATGCCTTTCTTGTACTTTCTGCTTGCCCTTTTTTCATAAAAAAGTCTAATATGAATATGAGACTGATCATGCAGCAAAAAGAATAGGAGTAGTGGCAACTTTGAAAAATATTTGTCTTTTAGGAGCAACAGGATCAATCGGCGAACAGACTCTTGACGTATTGCGTACACATCAAGATCAATTTCAGCTGGTATCTATGTCGTTTGGCAGAAATATTGATAAGGCCCTTCCAATGATAGAGGCCTTTCAGCCGAAGTTTGTCTCTGTCGGTGATCTGGATACATATCATGAACTAAAACAAATGTCTTTTTCTTTTGAATGCCAAATCGGGCTGGGAGAAGAAGGACTGATAGAAGCAGCAGTGATGGAGGAGGTTGACATTGTTGTCAACGCCTTGCTCGGAAGCGTCGGCCTTATCCCGACGTTAAAGGCAATTGAACAGAAAAAAACAATTGCGCTTGCAAATAAGGAAACTCTTGTCACTGCAGGGCATATAGTAAAAGAACATGCTAAGAAGTATGATGTTCCGCTTCTGCCCGTTGACAGTGAACATTCGGCAATTTTTCAAGCGCTTCAAGGCGAACAGGCTAAAAACATTGACCGCCTCATCATTACGGCATCCGGCGGGAGCTTTCGGGACAAGAAGCGGGAGGAGCTCGAATCAGTTACAGTAGAGGACGCGTTAAAACATCCCAATTGGTCGATGGGCGCAAAAATTACGATTGATTCGGCTACAATGATGAATAAGGGTTTAGAGGTGATCGAGGCACATTGGCTTTTCGATATACCGTATGAACAAATAGATGTGGTTTTAC
This sequence comes from Bacillus cabrialesii, assembly GCF_004124315.2. GTDB lineage: Bacteria > Bacillota > Bacilli > Bacillales > Bacillaceae > Bacillus > Bacillus cabrialesii. The sequence continues at coordinate 1,753,992 of NZ_CP096889.1, forward strand.
ATAAGGAGAGCATCATCCATTCAATGGTTGAGTTTCATGACAAAAGTGTGATCGCACAGCTCGGAACTCCGGATATGAGGGTTCCAATCCAGTATGCGCTCACTTATCCTGACCGGTTGCCATTGCCGGATGCGAAAAGGCTTGAATTATGGGAAATCGGCAGCCTCCATTTTGAGAAAGCTGATTTTGACAGGTTCCGATGCTTACAATTTGCTTTTGAATCAGGTAAAATAGGAGGAACAATGCCGACAGTGCTAAATGCGGCAAATGAAGTAGCTGTCGCCGCCTTTTTAGCCGGCAAGATACCGTTTTTGGCTATTGAAGACTGTATCGAAAAGGCACTATCCCGCCATCAGTTGATTAAAAAACCGAGCCTGGCGGACATTCAAGAAGTGGACAAAGATACCCGGGGATACGTCAATTCAATACTCACATAAGGTGGTATGTTCGTGAATACAGTTATAGCGTTTATTATTATTTTCGGAACGCTCGTTTTCTTCCATGAACTGGGCCATTTATTGCTAGCCCAAAGAGCGGGAATTCTCTGCCGTGAATTTGCGATCGGCTTCGGTCCAAAGATTTTTTCTTTCAAAAAAAATGAGACAGTTTATACGATCAGGCTGCTTCCGGTCGGCGGGTTTGTCCGTATGGCCGGCGAAGACCCGGAGATGATCGAGGTGAAACCCGGTTACACGGTCGGGCTTCTGTTTAATAAAGAAGATCAAGTTGAGAAAGTCATCATCAATCAAAAGGAAAAATACCGGGATGCTTTAGTCATCGAAGTAGAAACAGCGGATTTAGAGCATGACATGAAGATCACCGGCTATGAACAGGGGAAAGAGGATGAGCTTTCCAGCTATACTGTCAGCGAAACCTCCTTTTTTATTGTAGATGGAGAAGAAGTTCAGATTGCGCCGTTTAACCGCCAATTTGGTTCCAAACCTGTTTGGCAGCGGATTAAAGCAATTGCTGCAGGGCCGATTATGAACTTTATTTTAGCTTATGTCATTCTAGTGATGCTGGGGCTTGTTCAAGGCGTACCGTCCAATGATCCTGTGCTCGGGCAGCTGACTGACAATGGCCGGGCGGCAGAAGCAGGGCTAAAAGAAGGGGATTACATTCAGAGCATTAACGGAGAGAAAATGAGGTCTTGGACTGACATTGTCTCCGCTGTAAAAGAAAATCCGGAAAAAGAAATGGACGTTGCAGTAAAAAGAGATAACAAAACGCTTCACATTTCTGTGACTCCGGAAGCTGTGAAAGATGAGAACAAAAAAACAATCGGGCGTTTCGGGTCCTATGCGCCGACTGAAAAAGGCGTTCTCTCAGCAGTTGCTTACGGTGCGACATCAACAGTTGATGTCACCAAAGCGATTTTAACCAACTTAAGCAAATTAGTAACAGGCCAATTTAAACTTGATATGCTGTCAGGTCCTGTCGGCATATATGATATGACAGACCAAGTGGCGAAAACAGGGTTAGTGAACCTATTCCAGTTCGCTGCGTTCTTAAGCATTAACCTTGGGATTGTCAACTTGCTTCCGATTCCGGCACTTGACGGAGGAAGATTGTTATTTCTATTTATTGAAGCGATTCGGGGCAAACCGATTAACAGGGAAAAAGAAGCGTTTGTCGTGTTTATCGGGGTAGCTTTCTTAATGCTTCTTATGCTGGTCGTCACATGGAACGATATCCAGCGGCTGTTTTTGTAAACGAAAAGTAAATCAATCAGAGGTGCGAAGAAATGAGACAAAGCTTGACGCTTATTCCTACGCTCCGTGAAGTTCCAGCTGATGCCGAGGCAAAAAGTCATCAGCTTCTTCTGAGAGCAGGATTTATCAGACAGAATACAAGCGGGGTATACAGCTATATGCCTCTTGCGTATAAGGTCATTCAAAACATTCAGCAGATTGTTCGTGAGGAAATGGAGAAAATTGATGCCGTAGAAATGCTTATGCCCGCACTGCAGCAGGCTGAGACATGGCAGGAATCAGGCAGATGGTATACGTATGGTCCCGAACTGATGAGATTAAAAGACCGTCATGGCCGTGAGTTTGCTTTAGGCGCAACGCATGAGGAAGTTATCACTTCACTTGTTCGCGATGAGGTTAAATCTTATAAGCGTCTCCCTCTGACTCTGTATCAAATCCAGTCTAAGTTCAGAGATGAAAAACGTCCTCGCTTCGGTTTGTTAAGAGGCCGCGAATTTATTATGAAGGATGCGTATTCTTTCCATGCATCTGCAAAGAGCTTGGATGAAACGTATCAAAAAATGTACGAGGCTTATTCTAACATTTTTGCCCGCTGCGGCATTAATGTAAGACCTGTCATTGCCGATTCAGGCGCAATGGGAGGAAAGGATACGCACGAGTTTATGGCACTTTCTGCAATCGGAGAGGATACGATTGCGTATTCTGATGAATCACAATATGCGGCTAATATCGAAATGGCTGAAGTTCTTTATCAAGAAGCACCTTCTGATGAAGAGCCTAAAGCTTTAGAGAAAGTCCACACGCCTAACGTGAAAACAATAGAAGAACTGACTGCGTTTTTACAGGTTTCCGCTGAAGCATGCATCAAGTCAGTCTTGTTTAAAGCAGATGACCGTTTTGTCTTAGTGCTTGTAAGAGGCGACCATGAAGTCAACGATATCAAAGTGAAAAACTTGCTTCATGCAGAAGTTGTGGAGCTTGCCGCACATGAAGAGGTCATTCAGCAGCTGGGAACAGAGCCTGGCTTTGTCGGCCCTGTCGGTGTCAATCAAGATGTTGAAGTATATGCCGATCAAGCTGTGAAAGCAATGGTCAATGCTGTTGCCGGTGCAAATGAAGGAGATCATCATTATCAAAATGTCAACGTAAACCGTGACGCGCAAATTAAAGAATTTGCTGATCTTCGTTTTATTAAAGAAGGCGATCCTTCACCAGACGGCAAAGGCACGATCCGTTTCGCAGAAGGAATTGAAGTCGGACAAGTCTTTAAGCTCGGAACACGCTACTCAGAAGCGATGAATGCGACGTACTTAGATGAAAACGGCCGCGCGCAGCCAATGATGATGGGCTGTTACGGAATCGGTGTATCAAGAACGCTTTCTGCTATTGCTGAACAGCATCACGATGAAAAAGGGTTAATATGGCCAAAGAGCGTAGCGCCGTATGATCTTCATATTCTTGCTTTGAACATGAAAAACGATGGGCAAAGAGAGCTTGCTGAAAAGCTGTATGCCGATTTAAAAGCGGAAGGCTATGAAGTGCTCTATGATGATCGTGCTGAGCGTGCAGGCGTGAAATTTGCTGATTCAGATCTAATCGGCCTTCCAATCCGCATCACTGTCGGAAAACGGGCTGACGAAGGAATTGTCGAAGTGAAAATCCGTGAAACAGGCGAGTCAATTGAGATTTCAGTAGACGAATTATCTGCTTTTATCAGCAAGCAGTAATCACCATAACGATTGATCAAAAAACATGTTAAAATATAAATAATAGAAGGTACCTCATTGCCTGAGGTACCTTCACTTATGATGTTTTTAGGGAGGGATACTGTCTTAATGGAACAGTTATCAGTAAACAGAAGGCAGTTTCAAATTCTTCTGCAGCAGATTAATATGACAGATGATACCTTCATGACATACTTTGAAGATGGCGAGATTAAAAAGCTGACGATACACAAAGCGTCTAAGTCTTGGCATTTTCATTTTCAATTTAAATCTTTGCTGCCTTTTCAAATATATGACACCTTAACAATGAGGCTGACACAAGCGTTTGCCCACATAGCAAAAGTTACATCTTCAGTTGAAGTGCAGGATGCCGAGTTCAGTGAGAGTCTTGTTCAAGACTACTGGTCACGCTGCATTGAAGAATTGCAAGGCATTTCGCCGCCGATTATCAGTCTTTTAAACCAGCAAAAACCGAAGCTGAAAGGCAATAAACTGATTGTCAAAACAAAAACGGACACGGAAGCCGCTGCTCTTAAGAACAAATACAGTTCCATGATTCAAGCAGGCTACCGTCAATTTGGTTTTCCGGACCTTCAGCTTGATGCCGAAATATTTGTATCAGAGCAAGAAGTTCAAAAGTTCAGGGAGCAAAAGCTTGCAGAAGACCAGGAGCGGGCTATGCAGGCGCTGATTGAAATGGAGAAGAAAGACAAAGAAAGTGATGAAGACCAAGTGCCTTCTGGGCCTCTTGTCATCGGTTATCAAATTAAAGATAATGAAGAAATCCGGACGCTTGACAGCATCATGGACGAAGAACGGAGAATTACGGTCCAGGGTTACGTGTTTGATGTGGAGACCCGAGAGCTAAAAAGCGGACGCACACTGTGCATCTTCAAAATTACAGACTATACAAATAGTATTTTAATCAAAATGTTTGCACGTGAAAAAGAAGATGCGGCACTGATGAAGTCTCTGAAAAAAGGAATGTGGGTAAAAGCACGCGGAAGCATTCAGAATGACACTTTCGTCAGAGATCTCGTCATGATCGCAAATGACGTTAACGAAATAAAAGCAAAAACCCGTGAAGATTCGGCTCCTGAAGGAGAAAAAAGAGTGGAATTGCATCTGCATTCTCCAATGAGCCAAATGGATGCTGTTACAGGGATTGGAAAGCTTGTCGAACAAGCGAAAAAATGGGGGCATGAGGCCATCGCTTTGACTGACCATGCTGTCGTTCAATCTTTCCCTGATGCGTATTCTGCCGCTAAAAAGCATGGAATTAAAATGATTTACGGGATGGAAGCAAATCTCGTTGATGATGGCGTGCCAATTGCTTATAACGCTGCACATCGTCTGCTTGAGGAAGAAACATATGTTGTTTTTGACGTCGAGACAACAGGCTTGTCTGCTGTTTACGACACCATTATTGAGCTGGCTGCAGTAAAAGTAAAAGACGGAGAAATTATTGATAAATTTGAGGCGTTTGCGAACCCGCATCGTCCGCTTTCAGCCACAATCATAGAGCTGACGGGCATTACCGATGATATGCTTCGCGATGCTCCGGATGTTGTAGATGTGATAAGAGAATTTAGAGAATGGATCGGCGATGATATCCTTGTCGCTCATAATGCGAGCTTTGACATGGGATTCCTAAACGTGGCTTATAAAAAGCTTCTTGAAGTCGAAAAAGCTAAAAACCCAGTCATTGATACGCTTGAGCTCGGCCGTTTTCTCTATCCTGAATTTAAGAACCACCGTCTGAACACGCTTTGTAAAAAGTTTGATATCGAACTCACACAGCACCACCGTGCGATTTATGATACTGAGGCGACTGCTTATTTACTTCTGAAAATGCTGAAGGATGCAGCTGAAAAAGGCATTCAGTATCATGACGAGCTGAATGAAAATATGGGTCAGTCCAACGCTTATCAAAGATCAAGACCGTATCATGCAACATTACTTGCTGTGAACAGCACGGGGCTTAAAAATTTATTTAAGCTTGTGTCACTTTCCCATATTCATTATTTTTACAGAGTGCCTCGTATCCCGAGATCTCAGCTTGAGAAATACAGGGAAGGGCTTCTGATCGGTTCAGCCTGTGACAGGGGAGAGGTATTTGAAGGGATGATGCAAAAATCGCCTGAAGAGGTTGAAGATGTCGCGTCATTCTATGATTATCTTGAGGTTCAGCCGCCTGAAGTGTACCGTCACTTGCTAGAGCTTGAACTGGTACGCGATGAAAAATCGCTGAAAGAAATTATTGCGAATATCACGAAGCTGGGTGAAAAGCTAAACAAACCGGTTGTTGCTACGGGAAATGTTCATTACTTGAATGATGAGGATAAAATCTACAGAAAGATTCTAGTATCCTCACAGGGCGGAGCCAATCCGCTGAACAGGCATGAACTTCCGAAAGTGCATTTCAGAACGACAGATGAAATGCTTGAAGCATTTTCTTTCTTAGGCGAAGAAAAAGCGAAGGAAATTGTTGTTGCCAATACCCAAAAGGTTGCTTCTTTAATCGATGACATCAAGCCGATTAAAGATGATTTGTATACACCGAAAATCGAAGGCGCCGATGAAGAGATCAGAGAAATGAGCTACCAGCGTGCAAGAAGCATTTACGGCGAACAGCTGCCTGAAATTGTCGAAGCGCGGATTGAAAAGGAATTAAAGAGTATCATTGGCCACGGCTTCGCTGTTATTTATTTGATCTCTCACAAACTTGTAAAACGTTCACTGGATGACGGATATCTCGTAGGTTCCCGTGGTTCCGTAGGATCTTCACTAGTTGCGACGCTTACTGAGATCACTGAGGTAAACCCGCTGCCGCCGCACTATGTATGCTCTGAGTGCCAGCATTCTGAGTTCTTTAATGACGGTTCTGTCGGTTCCGGTTTTGACCTGCCTGACAAGATATGTCCTCATTGCGGAACGCCTTTGAAAAAAGACGGCCATGATATTCCGTTTGAAACGTTCTTAGGATTTAAAGGGGACAAAGTGCCAGATATCGACTTGAACTTCTCAGGGGAATATCAGCCGCAAGCCCACAATTACACAAAAGTATTGTTTGGAGAAGACAATGTATATCGTGCGGGAACAATAGGCACAGTTGCAGAAAAAACGGCCTACGGTTATGTGAAAGGCTATGCCGGAGATCATAATCTTCATATGCGCGGGGCTGAAGTAGATCGGCTCGTACAGGGATGTACAGGTGTAAAACGTACGACTGGACAGCACCCCGGCGGTATTATCGTAGTACCGGATTATATGGATATTTATGATTTTTCACCAATTCAGTTCCCGGCAGATGCCACAGGTTCAGAGTGGAAAACGACACATTTTGATTTCCACTCCATCCATGACAACCTGTTAAAACTGGATATTCTCGGACACGATGACCCGACCGTCATTCGGATGCTTCAAGACTTAAGCGGAATTGATCCGAAAACAATTCCAACTGATGATCCTGAAGTGATGAAGATCTTCCAGGGAACCGAATCACTCGGTGTTACAGAAGAACAGATCGGCTGTAAAACGGGAACTCTCGGAATCCCTGAATTCGGAACCCGATTTGTCCGGCAAATGCTTGAAGATACAAAGCCGACAACTTTTTCCGAGCTCGTTCAGATTTCAGGCTTGTCTCACGGAACTGATGTATGGCTCGGCAATGCGCAGGAACTCATCCACAATAATATTTGTGAGCTGAGTGAAGTTATCGGCTGCCGTGATGACATTATGGTTTATTTAATCTATCAAGGCCTTGAGCCGTCCCTTGCCTTTAAAATCATGGAATTTGTGCGTAAAGGAAAAGGATTGATGCCTGAATGGGAAGAAGAAATGAAAAATAACAATGTCCCAGACTGGTATATTGATTCTTGTAAAAAGATTAAATACATGTTCCCGAAAGCCCACGCCGCGGCGTATGTATTAATGGCAGTCCGTATCGCTTACTTTAAAGTGCATCACGCGCTTCTGTATTATGCGGCTTATTTTACCGTTCGTGCAGACGATTTTGATATCGATACAATGATCAAGGGTTCTACAGCAATCAAGGCTGTGATGGAGGATATTAACTCTAAAGGACTTGATGCTTCGCCAAAGGAAAAAAACCTTCTGACTGTTTTAGAATTAGCGCTTGAAATGTGTGAAAGGGGCTATTCATTCCAAAAAGTCGATTTATATCGTTCCAGCGCTGCAGAGTTTATTATTGACGGCAACAGTCTTATTCCGCCGTTTAACTCCATTCCTGGATTAGGGACGAACGCCGCTCTAAACATTGTAAAGGCTCGTGAGGAAGGCGAGTTCCTCTCAAAAGAAGATTTGCAAAAGAGAGGGAAAGTGTCAAAAACGATTTTAGAGTATTTAGATCGTCATGGCTGTCTCGAATCACTGCCTGATCAAAACCAATTGTCACTGTTCTAACATGGAAAGCAGAATTTCTCTGGAAATTCTGCTTCTATGCATATATAAGCGCAAAAAATGCAATCGTAATATTAGAGTTTCTGTCATTTGCTTAGGTATGAAGGTAAGCGTATATCCATTTGCAATAAAAATATGGTTATGGTATAGTTTTATTGGAAATGCTAACGATTACCGAGGCAAAGAGTGGGGAAACCCGCTCTTTTGTATTGAACAAGAGAATTTTGTCTCGACATGTTCATCGTTTACTTTTTAGCCCCTGCTCTTTTGAAGCAGGGTTTTTATGCAGAGTGACGAGACGAATATGAGATCGACAGCACAAGGAGGAAGAACATGAGCAAAAAAGTGACTGATACCGTTCAAGAAATGGCTCAGCCAATCGTAGACAGCCTTCAGCTGGAACTCGTTGACATTGAATTTGTCAAAGAGGGCCAAAGCTGGTTCCTTCGCGTGTTTATTGATTCCGATGACGGTGTGGATATTGAGGAATGTGCCAAAGTAAGCGAAGCTTTAAGCGAAAAGCTTGATGAGGCAGACCCAATCAGCCAAAATTACTTTCTTGAAGTCTCATCTCCGGGAGCTGAGCGTCCGCTAAAGAAAAAAGCCGATTTCGAAAAATCACTTGGAAAAAATGTGTACATTAAGACGTATGAGCCTATTGATGGCGTAAAAGTGTTTGAAGGTGAACTGGCTGAATTTGATGGACAAACAGTGACAGTTGAGATCACGATCAAAACAAGAAAGAAACGAATCAATATTCCGTATGACAAGATAGCTAATGCCAGATTAGCTGTTACATTCTAATGAATACAAATGTTTTAAGGGGGGAGACCGTTAAATGAGCAGTGAATTATTAGATGCTCTCACGATTCTTGAAAAAGAAAAAGGCATCAGTAAAGAAATTATCATTGAAGCAATCGAAGCTGCGTTAATTTCTGCTTATAAGCGGAACTTTAATCAAGCGCAAAATGTACGGGTGGATTTAAACCGTGAAACAGGCTCCATCCGTGTATTTGCAAGAAAAGATGTCGTTGACGAAGTATACGACCAAAGACTGGAGATCTCTATTGAAGAGGCACAGGGCATCCATCCGGAATATATGGTCGGCGATGTCGTTGAAATCGAAGTAACGCCTAAGGATTTCGGGCGCATAGCTGCTCAAACAGCGAAGCAAGTCGTCACCCAGCGTGTTCGCGAAGCTGAGCGCGGTGTGATTTATTCTGAATTTATCGACCGTGAAGAAGACATCATGACAGGTATCGTCCAGCGTTTGGATAATAAGTTTATCTATGTGTCTTTAGGTAAAATTGAAGCCTTGCTGCCGGTTAATGAGCAAATGCCAAATGAAAGCTACAAGCCTCATGACCGCATTAAGGTATATATCACAAAAGTAGAAAAAACGACGAAGGGCCCGCAGATTTATGTGTCAAGAACACATCCAGGCCTGCTAAAGCGTTTGTTTGAAATCGAAGTGCCTGAAATTTATGATGGAACTGTCGAGCTGAAATCTGTTGCCAGAGAAGCCGGCGACCGTTCGAAGATTTCTGTCCGCACAGATGATCCTGACGTGGATCCTGTCGGCTCTTGCGTAGGCCCTAAAGGCCAGCGTGTTCAAGCGATCGTCAATGAATTAAAAGGTGAAAAAATTGACATTGTCAACTGGTCCAGTGATCCTGTAGAATTTGTCGCGAATGCGCTCAGCCCTTCGAAAGTGCTGGATGTCATCGTTAATGAAGAAGAAAAAGCGACAACTGTTATTGTTCCTGATTACCAGCTGTCTCTGGCGATTGGCAAAAGAGGACAAAACGCACGCTTAGCTGCTAAACTGACAGGCTGGAAGATTGATATTAAGAGCGAAACGGACGCAAGAGAACTTGGAATCTATCCGAGAGAACTTGAAGAAGATGACGATGAGCCGCTCTTTACGGAGCCTGAAACTGCTGAATCGGATGAATAAGAGGTGACCTTAGGTGAATAAACACAAAAAGATCCCGTTACGCAAATGTGTAGTGACTGGTGAAATGAAGCCTAAAAAGGAACTGATCCGAGTCGTACGTTCGAAAGAAGGCGAAGTCTCAGTAGACCCGACCGGAAAAAAGAACGGGCGGGGTGCTTATTTAACGCTGGATAAAGAGTGTATCTTAGCAGCAAAAAAGAAAAACACTTTGCAAAATCAATTTCAATCACAAATCGATGACCAGATTTTCGAAGAATTGCTGGAGCTGGCGGAAAAGGTGAAAAAATAAAATGTCTGGAATGGAATGGTTTCCCTTGCTGGGTCTGGCCAATCGAGCTCGTAAGGTCGTGTCAGGCGAGGACTTGGTAATTAAAGAAATCAGGAATGCGCGTGCAAAACTTGTCCTGCTTACAGAGGATGCATCATCTAACACAGCGAAAAAAGTAACCGACAAGTGCAATTATTATAAAGTCCCTTATAAAAAAGTCGAGAGTCGCGCGGTTCTTGGACGCTCTATCGGTAAAGAAGCCCGTGTCGTTGTCGCCGTCACTGACCAAGGTTTTGCGAATAAGCTGATCAGCTTGCTCGATTAATATTTTTGGGGGTGAACGAATGGCTAAAATGAGAGTATACGAATATGCAAAAGCGTTAAATGTTTCAAGTAAGGAAATTTTGACCGCACTGAAAAACATGGATTTAGAAGTGAATAATCATATGGCCATGCTTGAAGAAAAGGCCATTAAACAGCTTGATGCCAAATATAAAAAAGGCGGCTCGGCCGCTAAATCTCAAAAGCCTGCAGAAACGAACAAAAACAAACAGCCGCAAGGGGTTAATCAGCAATCAGCTGGAAATCAACCAAATAAAATTCGAGACGGAAAGAAGAATGACGTGCAGAATAATCAATTTAACAAAAACAAGAAGAATAACAACAACAAAAAAAATAATAAACGCAACCACAACAATAAAAACCAACATCAGCAAAAGCCTGTAAAGCCGAAAAAAGAGCTTCCTGAGAAAATTACATTCTCTGGCACTTTAACAGTCGGCGCACTGGCTGAAGAGCTTGGCAAAGAGCCTTCAGAAATCATTAAAAAGCTGATGCTTCTTGGTGTAATGGCAACCATTAACCAAGAACTTGATAAAGACACAATCGAACTCATCGCATCAGAATATGGTGTTGAAACAGAAGAAGTCATTGTGCTTGAAGAAACAGAGCTGGAAAAATACGAAGAGCCGGATAATGAAGAGGATCTTGAAATTCGTCCTCCTGTTGTCACAATCATGGGTCACGTTGACCACGGTAAAACGACGCTTCTTGACAGCATCCGTAAAACGAAGGTTGTTGAAGGAGAAGCAGGCGGAATCACTCAGCATATCGGTGCTTATCAAATTGAAGAGAACGGCAAGAAAATTACGTTCTTGGACACTCCTGGACACGCCGCATTTACTACAATGCGTGCACGCGGTGCGGAAGTAACTGATATTACAATTCTCGTTGTAGCTGCCGATGACGGTGTAATGCCGCAAACAGTAGAAGCGATTAACCATGCAAAAGCGGCTGAGGTTCCAATTATCGTTGCTGTGAATAAAATTGATAAAGAATCCGCAAATCCTGACCGTGTCATGCAGGAACTGACGGAATACGGACTTGTTCCTGAAGCTTGGGGCGGAGAAACGATTTTTGTGCCGCTTTCCGCTTTAACTGGAAAAGGCATTGATGAACTCGTTGAAATGATTTTGCTTGTCAGCGAGGTAGAGGAACTGAAAGCGAACCCGAACCGCCAGGCAAAAGGAACTGTTATTGAAGCGGAACTCGATAAAGGCAGAGGATCAGTTGCGACATTGCTCGTACAAACTGGAACACTGCATGTCGGTGATCCGATCGTAGTCGGCAACACATTTGGCCGTGTCCGTGCAATGGTTAACGATATTGGACGCCGTGTGAAAACTGCCGGCCCGTCAACTCCGGTTGAAATTACCGGTTTGAATGACGTCCCTCAAGCGGGAGACCAATTCCTTGTCTTTAAAGATGAAAAAACAGCTCGTTCTGTCGGGGAAGCCCGTGCTTCGAAACAGCTTGAAGAGCAGCGCAGCGATAAAGCGAAGCTCAGTCTTGATGACTTATTCGAGCAAATTAAACAAGGTGATGTAAAAGACATCAACCTTATCGTAAAAGCTGACGTTCAAGGATCTGCAGAAGCTTTAACAGCCGCACTTCAAAAAATTGAAGTGGAAGGCGTTAAAGTGAAAATCATCCATACAGGCGTTGGTGCGATTACTGAATCTGACATTATCTTGGCATCTGCTTCCAATGCAATTGTTATCGGGTTTAATGTGAGACCGGACGGAAATGCTAAGAGTACGGCTGAAGCTGAAAATGTTGATATCCGACTTCACCGTATCATTTACAAAGTAATTGACGAGATTGAAGCGGCCATGAAAGGTATGCTTGATCCGGAATATGAAGAAAAAGTAATTGGTCAAGTAGAAGTGCGCCAAACATTCAAAGTATCTAAAATCGGTACGATTGCCGGCGGATATGTTACTGAAGGAACCATTACGCGCGACAGCGGCCTTCGTTTAATTCGTGACGGCGTCGTTATCTTTGAAGGCGAAGTAGACGTTCTGAAACGCTTTAAAGACGATGTGAAAGAAGTTTCACAAGGCTATGAATGTGGTATTACAATTAAGAAATACAATGACATTCGTGAAGGTGACATCCTTGAAGCGTTTGTCATGCAAGAAATTGAAAGAACGTGATCGGATTTGCGGAGTGTGAATGCATCATTTATGACGCAGGATCGCTAAAAGAAAAGCGTGCCGTTCTGAAGCGGATCTTAACCAGAGTTCAAAACAAGTTCAATGTTTCGATTTCGGAGATTGGCTATCAGGACACTTGGCAAAGAACCAGCTTTGGAATCGCCGCTGTTTCTTCCTCTCGCGTTCAAACAGAAAAAGAACTGCAGCGCGTTCTGGCGTTTATCGATTCTTTTCCTGAAATTGAACGGACGATCACTAGAACAGAGTGGTTTTAACTTAGAGGTGATTGAATTGAGTATGAGAGCAAACCGTGTCGGCGAGCAAATGAAAAAAGAACTCGGTGATATTATCAGCCGCAAGCTGAAAGATCCGAGAATTGGTTTTCTGACAGTAACGGATGTACGTGTATCAGGTGATTTGCAAATTGCAAAGGTGTATATCTCGGTACTCGGTGACGAGAAAAAACGGGAGGAAGCGCTGAAAGGGCTGGCGAAAGCGAAAGGATTTATCCGATCCGAAATCGGCAGCCGCATCAGACTTCGAAAAACGCCTGAAATTGAATTTGAGTTCGATGAATCAATCGATTACGGAAATCGTATCGAAACACTGATTCACGAATTACATTCAGAGAAACCATCTGAATAAAAATGGAGAGGATAGGCGTATATCGTCTGTCCTCTTTTCTGCGTTTTAATGAGAAAAGCTCAAAAGAAGGAGTGAAAGACAAATGGTTAACGGAGTTCTCCTTTTACATAAACCAGTTGGCATGACATCGCATGACTGTGTCATGAAGATCCGAAAACTGTTAAAAACAAAAAAAGTAGGACATACGGGAACGCTTGATCCAGAAGTATCAGGCGTGCTTCCGATTTGTGTGGGAAGAGCGACAAAAATTGTCGAATACTTAACTGAAAAGTCTAAAACGTATGATGCGGAAATAACGCTTGGCTTTTCAACGACAACAGAGGATCAAACCGGCGAAACGGTTGAAACAAAGCCTGTCAATCAAGACATTGATAAAGCGGCAGTAGAAAAGGTGTTAAACAGTTTAGTGGGTAAACAAGAACAAATTCCGCCCATGTATTCAGCTGTAAAAGTAAACGGCAAAAAGTTATACGAATACGCAAGAGCAGGGATTGAAGTAGAACGTCCGAAACGGATGATTACCATCGAAGACATTGCACTGACGACAGAGATTAAACATCATGGAGAAACCGCGAGCTTCCGGTTTACAGTGACATGCTCCAAAGGGACCTACGTAAGAACACTTGCCGTCATGATTGGAGAAAAGCTCGGATATCCGGCCCATATGTCTCATTTAATCCGTACGGCGTCCGGAGATTTTTCTCTAGACGAATGCTTTACCTTTGAAGAACTGGATGCACAGGTTCAGTCCGGAACAGTGGGGGAGCATACAGTTCCTATTGAACGCGCGCTCAATCATTTGCCGAAATGGATCATAAGTGATACATTAGCTAAGAAAGTAGAAAATGGGGCTTTGCTTGAGACGCCCGAGCAGTTTTCTGAAATGACAAGTGAAGACCGTATTGCCGTCTTTACTGAATCCGGAAGCTGTTTGGCGATTTATTTTCCCCATCCTTCAAAAAAAGGGCTGTTAAAGCCGGCAAAAGTATTGATGCAAAAAAGCGAACAATAGAAAAAAGGTGACCGTTCTGTGAAGACGATACATATTACACATCCGCATCATTTAATTAAAGAGGAGCAGGCAAAGTCTGTGATGGCGTTAGGGTATTTTGACGGCGTTCATCTTGGACATCAAAAGGTAATCGGCACAGCGAAGCAAATAGCCGAAGAAAAGGGCCTGACTTTAGCTGTAATGACCTTTCATCCTCATCCTTCTCATGTATTGGGCAGGGATCAGGAGCCAAAGGATCTGATTACGCCTCTGGAAGACAAAATAAATCAAATTGAACAATTAGGCACAGAGATTCTGTACGTCGTTACATTTAATGAGGTATTTGCTTCTCTTTCTCCTAAGCAGTTTGCAGACCAGTATATTATCGGCCTTAATGTACAGCACGCAGTGGCGGGCTTTGATTTTACGTACGGCAAATACGGCAGGGGAACAATGGAAACCATGCCGCATGACTTAGACGGAAAAGCTGAATGCACAATGGTAGAAAAATTAACGGAGCAGGATAAAAAAATCAGCTCCTCGTATATCCGTACCGCGCTTCAAAACGGAGACGTTGAATTGGCGAGTGTCTTGCTCGGACAGCCTTATTTTATAAAAGGAATTGTCATTCACGGCGATAAAAGAGGGCGGACCATCGGGTTTCCCACAGCAAATGTCGGTTTAAATAACAGCTATATCGTTCCGCCGACGGGTGTATATGCAGTAAAAGCGGAAGTGAACGGTGAAGTCTACAACGGCGTTTGTAATATCGGCTATAAGCCGACGTTTTATGAAAAACGTCCGGAGCAGCCTTCGATCGAGGTCAATCTGTTTGATTTTGATCAGGAGGTATACGGAGCCGCTATAAAAATCGAATGGTATAAACGGATTCGGAGCGAACGGAAATTCAATGGCATCAAAGAATTAACAGAGCAAATTGAGAAAGATAAACAGGAAGCCATCCGTTATTTCAGCAATTTGCGGAAATAACATGCAACGTACACAAATTTTATTCTAAAATATTTGCATATAGGCACGATTTTTAGTATGATAGTTTGCGTAGTCTTAAAACCATTGCTTGGCAATCCGAAGTCACCGACGGTTGCTAGGTAACTGGGGCTAAATATGATTTGGAGGTGAAACAGGATGGCAATTACTCAAGAGCGTAAAAACCAACTCATCAGCGAGTTCAAAACACACGAATCTGATACTGGATCTCCAGAAGTTCAGATCGCTATCCTAACTGACTCAATTAACAACTTGAACGAGCATTTACGTACTCACAAGAAAGACCACCACTCACGTCGCGGTCTTCTTAAAATGGTAGGTAAGCGTCGTAATCTTCTTACGTATCTACGTAATAAAGACGTAACTCGTTACCGTGAGTTAATTAACAAACTAGGCTTACGTCGATAATCGTAAAAAGCGGGAGGATTCCCGCTTTTTTATCGTATTAAAGCGAAAATTTCTTATAACAAATCATTGAAATCCTTTTACATACTACTTTGACATTGATATGTTCAATCCATTTCGTTCATAATAGGAGTAATTGATTATTTCACACAACGAAGAGAGGAGTTCGTAATCGTATGGGACAAGAAAAACATGTCTTTACCATAGATTGGGCCGGAAGAACGCTTACAGTTGAAACCGGCCAGCTTGCCAAACAGGCAAACGGTGCTGTGATGATCCGCTACGGTGATACGGCAGTACTGAGTACAGCAACCGCTTCAAAAGAACCAAAACCGCTTGATTTCTTCCCGCTCACTGTAAACTATGAGGAAAGATTATATGCGGTAGGGAAAATTCCCGGCGGATTCATTAAAAGAGAAGGACGTCCAAGTGAAAAAGCGGTTCTTGCCAGCCGTTTAATTGATCGTCCGATCCGTCCTTTGTTTGCCGATGGATTCCGTAATGAAGTTCAAGTCATCAGCATTGTCATGAGTGTTGACCAAGACTGCTCTTCTGAGATGGCTGCCATGTTCGGTTCATCTCTTGCCCTTTCTGTATCGGATATTCCGTTTGAAGGACCGATTGCAGGGGTTACCGTCGGACGCATTGATGATCAATTTATCATTAACCCGACAGTCGATCAGCTTGAGAAAAGCGACATCAATCTTGTCGTTGCCGGCACGAAAGATGCCATTAACATGGTAGAAGCGGGAGCGGACGAGGTTCCTGAGGAAACCATGCTTGAAGCGATTATGTTTGGCCATGAAGAGATTAAACGCCTGATTGCATTCCAAGAAGAAATCGTTGCAGCAGTCGGCAAAGAGAAATCAGAAATTGCGCTCTATGAAATTGATGAAGAGCTTAGCGGAAAAGTAAAAGCTTTAGCAGAAGAGGATCTGCTGAAAGCTATCCAAGTTCATGAAAAGCATGCCCGTGAAGATGCCATTAATGAAGTGAAAAACACAGTTGTGGCAAAATTCGAGGATGAAGAGCATGATGAAGACACAATCAAGCAAGTAAAGCAGATTTTATCCAAGCTGGTGAAAAATGAAGTGCGCCGCTTAATTACTGAGGAGAAAGTAAGACCGGACGGCCGCGGTGTCGATCAAATCCGCCCGCTTTCTTCAGAGGTCGGCCTCTTGCCAAGAACGCACGGATCAGGTCTGTTTACAAGGGGACAAACACAGGCCCTCAGCGTATGTACGCTAGGTGCTCTGGGAGATGTGCAAATCCTTGACGGTTTAGGTGTTGAAGAATCAAAACGGTTTATGCATCACTACAACTTCCCGCAATTCAGCGTTGGGGAAACAGGACCGATGCGCGGACCGGGACGCCGTGAAATTGGGCACGGAGCACTGGGTGAGCGTGCGCTTGAGCCAGTTATTCCGTCTGAAAAAGATTTCCCATACACTGTCCGTCTTGTATCAGAAGTGCTCGAATCAAACGGTTCTACGTCTCAAGCAAGTATTTGCGCAAGCACACTTGCAATGATGGATGCCGGTGTACCAATCAAAGCCCCGGTTGCTGGTATTGCGATGGGTCTCGTCAAATCAGGCGAACATTACACTGTTCTGACTGACATCCAAGGCATGGAAGACGCGCTTGGAGACATGGACTTTAAAGTAGCCGGCACGGGAAAAGGCGTAACGGCGCTGCAAATGGACATTAAAATCGAAGGCCTTTCCAGAGAGATTCTTGAAGAAGCGCTTCAGCAGGCGAAAAAAGGAAGAATGGAAATTCTCAACAGCATGCTTGCGACATTAAGCGAATCAAGAAAAGAGCTTTCTCGATATGCGCCTAAGATTTTAACAATGACCATTAATCCTGATAAAATCCGCGATGTCATCGGGCCAAGCGGAAAACAAATCAATAAAATCATCGAAGAAACCGGTGTTAAAATTGATATTGAACAGGACGGCACAATCTTTATTTCTTCAACAGATGAAAGCAGCAACCAAAAAGCGAAAAAAATCATCGAAGACCTTGTCAGAGAGGTTGAAGTCGGCCAGCTTTACCTTGGTAAAGTGAAACGAATCGAAAAATTCGGGGCTTTCGTTGAAATTTTCAGCGGGAAAGACGGTTTGGTGCACATTTCAGAGCTTGCGCTTGAACGCGTAGGAAAAGTTGAAGATGTTGTAAAAATCGGAGACGAGATTCTTGTCAAGGTCACTGAAATTGATAAACAAGGACGAGTCAACCTGTCCCGTAAAGCGGTGCTCCGTGAAGAGAAAGAAAAAGAAGAACAACAATCTTAAATGAAAACATAAAAAGGAGCCTGGGAGACCCGGCTTCTTTATTTTGACGCTTTTAAAAAGCAGGCGGGTTCTACCTTGTCCTTCTTCTTCATAATGTGAGGTGAGGGGGGACAGAACATGTACAAAAAATTTGTACCGTTTGCCGTTTTTCTATTTCTTTTTTTTGTCTCATTTGAGATGATGAAAAATCCGTATGCAGTTGATTATATAGGGGCAATGAAAAAAGATACGGTGACTGTCACGGCGTCCAAAGACCCGTTATATGAAGAATTGCTTCAAAAAGCGCCGGATTACGAGGTTAAGCCCCAAAATGCAAGAATCGATAAAGTGTGGAAAAGCATTCCAGGCTACAATGGATTGAAGGTCAATATTGAACAATCATATAAAAAAATGAAAAAGCACGGCGAGTTTCGAGAAAACGACTTGGTGTACAGCCAAGTAAGACCAAGCGTTCATCTTGAGTCTCTTCAGCCTGAGCCCATTTATAAAGGAAATCCAGACAAACCAATGGTGGCTTTTTTAATTAATGTGGCATGGGGAAATGAGTATTTGGAAAAAATGCTCCCTATTTTAGAAAAGCATCAGGTCAAGGCTACGTTCTTTTTAGAAGGCAATTGGGTGAGAAACAATGAACAGCTCGCTAAGAAGATTGCGGAAGACGGCCATGAAATCGGAAATCATTCATACAATCATCCGGATATGAGCAAACTGACTACAGGAAGAATTTCCGAGCAGCTCGACAAGACAAATGAACAAATAGAAGAAACGATTGGCGTTAAGCCAAAGTGGTTCGCCCCGCCGAGCGGAAGTTTCAGAAAAGCGGTTATCGATATTGCAGCTGAGAAACAAATGGGAACAGTCATGTGGACAGTTGATACGATCGATTGGCAAAAGCCGGCTCCTTCTGCACTTCAAACGCGAGTGTTAAGCAAGATACATAATGGTGCCATGATTTTAATGCATCCGACCGATCCCACGGCGGAAAGTCTTGAAGCGCTGATTACTAAGATAAAAGATAAAGGCTACGCGCTTGGAACAGTCACTGAACTAATGGATGAAACAAGACTGTTGAAGTAACAGATGCAGGCAGCTTGTCTTTGAATAGGAGGAACAAATTTGATTAAACGATATACGTGTCAAAATGGTGTAAGAGTTGTGCTGGAAAATAACCCGACAGTCCGTTCTGTTGCGATCGGTGTGTGGATCGGCACAGGTTCGCGGCACGAAACGCCGGAGATAAACGGAATTTCCCATTTTTTAGAGCATATGTTCTTTAAAGGGACGAGCACAAGATCTGCACGTGAGATAGCAGAATCTTTTGATCGTATTGGCGGTCAGGTCAATGCGTTTACTTCAAAGGAATATACCTGCTACTATGCAAAGGTGCTTGACGAGCATGCGAATTACGCGCTGGACGTATTAGCAGATATGTTCTTTCATTCAACGTTTGATGAAAACGAGCTGAAAAAAGAAAAAAATGTAGTATATGAAGAAATTAAAATGTACGAAGATGCGCCGGACGACATTGTGCATGATTTACTTAGCAAAGCAACTTACGGCAATCATTCTTTAGGCTACCCAATTCTTGGCACGGAAGAAACGCTTGCCACCTTCAACGGTGACTCTTTGAGACAATACATGCATGATTATTATACACCGGACCGAGTGGTGATTTCGGTAGCGGGCAATATATCTGACAGTTTTATCAAAGATGTGGAAAAATGGTTCGGGTCATACGAAGCGAAGGGTAAAGCGACAGGCCTTGAGAAACCAGAGTTCTACACGGAAAAACTGACAAGAAAAAAAGAAACAGAGCAGGCTCATTTGTGCCTTGGATTTAAAGGCCTTGAGGTTGGTCATGAACGCATTTATGATTTAATCGTTCTGAATAATGTGCTCGGTGGAAGCATGAGCAGCCGATTGTTCCAAGATGTCCGCGAAGATAAAGGGCTTGCTTATTCTGTTTACAGCTATCACAGCTCTTATGAGGACAGCGGAATGCTTACCATTTATGGCGGGACGGGTGCAAATCAGCTTCAGCAACTGTCAGAAACAATTCAAGAAACCCTTGCCACGTTAAAACGCGATGGCATTACTTCGAAAGAGCTGGAAAACAGCAAAGAGCAAATGAAGGGAAGCTTGATGCTAAGCTTAGAAAGCACAAACAGCAAAATGAGCCGAAACGGGAAAAATGAACTGCTGCTCGGCAAACATAAAACATTAGATGAGATCATCAATGAATTAAATGCCGTGAACCTAGAGCGTGTCAACGGTCTTGCCAGACAATTGTTTACTGATGACTATGCTCTGGCACTCATCAGCCCTTCTGGCAATATGCCGTCTTAAAAGGAAATGCCTGCCCCATAACGGGGCAGGCATTTTTTTATCCCTTTGATCATACATAGTACAAGGGGGTGACAGACATGCGGCTCAGTGAATTATCAGGAAAGGAAATTGTAGACATCAAAAGAGCTGAACGGCTGGGAGTGCTCGGCCAGACCGATTTAGAAATCAATGAACAGGATGGCCAGATTACAGCACTCCTCATCCCGACAGTTAAATGGTTTGGTTTGAGAAAACAGGGTCATGACATTCGTGTCCCCTGGCATCATATTCAAAAGATCGGATCGGATATGATCATATTAGATGTACCTGAGGAAATGTCTCCTCGAGAAGATTAAAGTAAACCCTGAAACATCGGCTCAGGCAGCCGATGTTTTTTTATATGAAAAAAGCGCGTGTTTTAATTCACCGGTATTTCCTTTTGATCATAAGATGAAGGGGAGCTTAACAACTAGAGATCCAGTATATACAAAGAAGGTGAACGTTTAGAATGTTAACCGGATTGAAAATTGCAGTTATCGGCGGTGACGCAAGACAGCTCGAAATTATAAGAAAGCTCACTGAACAGCAGGCTGACATCTATCTTGTCGGTTTTGACCAATTGGATCACGGTTTTACCGGAGCAGTAAAATGCAACATTGATGAAATTCCATTTCAGCAAATAGACAGCATCATTCTTCCAGTGTCTGCGACAACAGGAGAAGGTGTCGTATCAACTGTATTTTCGAATGAAGAGGTTGTGTTAAAACAGGACCATCTCGACAAAACGCCTGCACACTGTGTTATTTTCTCAGGAATTTCCAACGCCTATTTAGAAAACATTGCAGCTCAAGCAAACAGAAAACTTGTTAAGCTGTTTGAGCGGGATGACATTGCGATATATAATTCTATTCCGACAGTAGAAGGAACGATCATGCTGGCTATTCAGCACACGGATTATACGATACACGGATCTCAGGTGGCCGTTCTCGGTCTGGGACGCACCGGGATGACGATTGCACGTACATTTGCCGCCCTTGGGGCGAATGTAAAAGTGGGGGCAAGGAGTTCAGCGCATCTGGCACGTATCACTGAAATGGGGCTGGTTCCTTTTCACACCGATGAGCTGAAAGAGCATGTAAAAGATATAGATATTTGTATTAATACCATACCGAGTATGATTTTAAATCAAACGGTACTTTCTAGCATGACACCAAAAACCTTAATATTGGATCTGGCCTCACGCCCTGGGGGAACGGATTTTAAATATGCCGAAAAACAGGGGATTAAAGCACTTCTTGCCCCCGGCCTTCCAGGGATTGTCGCACCTAAAACAGCCGGGAAAATCCTCGCAAATGTCTTGAGCAAGCTTTTGGCGGAAATACAAGCTGAGGAGGGAAAATAAGGATGTCGTCATTAAAAGGAAAAAGAATCGGGTTTGGTTTGACCGGATCGCATTGCACATATGAAGCGGTTTTCCCGCAAATTGAGGCGCTGGTCAACGAAGGGGCCGAAGTACGTCCGGTTGTCACATTTAACGTGAAATCCACAAATACCCGATTTGGAGAGGGAGCGGAATGGGTTAAAAAAATTGAGGATCTGACCGGATACGAGGCCATTGATTCAATTGTAAAGGCAGAGCCCCTTGGGCCGAAGCTGCCCCTTGACTGCATGGTCATTGCTCCTTTAACCGGCAATTCAATGAGCAAGCTGGCAAATGCCATGACGGACAGCCCGGTGCTGATGGCGGCAAAAGCGACAATCCGAAACAATCGCCCAGTCGTTCTTGGCATCTCGACAAATGATGCTCTCGGTTTAAACGGAACAAATTTAATGAGGCTCATGTCAACAAAAAATATCTTTTTTATTCCATTCGGGCAAGACGATCCATTCAAAAAACCGAATTCAATGGTAGCCAAAATGGATCTGCTTCCGCAAACCATTGAAAAGGCGCTTATGCATCAGCAGCTTCAGCCGGTTCTGGTTGAGAATTTTCAGGGAAATGACTAAATTTACAGAAAATCTTTCCCAAACTAAAAAATTCGGTCATCACCCGCATATTCTATGGTAAAATAAAACGTAAAATCATAGTCAAATCAATTCAATGATGCTGATTGGCGGAAGGAGTTTTACAGATGGGAAGAGGTTTACACGTAGCTGTTGTCGGAGCGACAGGAGCTGTAGGACAACAAATGCTTAAAACACTTGAAGACAGAAACTTTGAAATGGACACACTTACATTGTTATCTTCAAAACGCTCTGCGGGGACAAAAGTCACGTTTAAAGGCAAAGAGCTGACTGTTCAGGAAGCTTCTCCTGAGAGCTTTGAAGGGGTAAATATTGCTTTGTTCAGCGCCGGCGGAAGCGTATCACAAGCATTGGCACCAGAAGCTGTAAAACGCGGCGCTATTGTTATAGATAATACGAGTGCATTCCGTATGGATGAAAATACACCGCTTGTTGTGCCTGAAGTGAATGAGGCAGACTTACATGAACACAACGGCATCATTGCCAATCCTAACTGCTCTACAATCCAAATGGTAGCGGCTCTTGAACCGATCCGCAAAGCATACGGCTTAAATAAAGTCATCGTATCAACTTACCAGGCGGTATCAGGAGCGGGAAATGAAGCTGTAAAAGAGCTTTACAGCCAAACGCAGGCGATTTTAAATCAAGAAGAAATTGAGCCTGAGATCATGCCTGTAAAAGGTGACAAAAAACACTATCAAATCGCTTTCAACGCGATTCCGCAAATTGATAAATTCCAAGATAACGGTTATACGTTTGAGGAAATGAAAATGATAAATGAAACGAAAAAAATCATGCACATGCCTGACCTTCAAGTAGCGGCTACATGTGTGAGACTGCCAATTCAAACTGGGCACTCAGAGTCCGTCTACATCGAGGTAGACCGTGATGACGCTACTGTTGAGGATATTAAAAACCTATTAAAAGAAGCTCCAGGCGTGACACTTCAGGATGACCCAAGCCAACAGCTTTATCCGATGCCTGCTGATGCCGTCGGCAAAAACGATGTGTTTGTAGGCCGCATCCGCAAAGACTTGGACAGAGCAAACGGTTTTCATTTATGGGTTGTTTCTGATAACCTATTAAAAGGCGCGGCATGGAACTCTGTTCAAATTGCAGAAAGCCTGAAAAAACTAAACCTCGTATAAAAGAGAGAATTTACCAAAGACGAATAGAAGAGAGTAAGGCATTATCAGCCTGCTCTCTTCTGTTACGTCGGAATAATTTGGAGTGAAAACAGTGAAGATAATTGTTCAAAAGTTCGGCGGAACATCTGTAAAAGATGATAAAGGCCGCAAACTGGCTTTAGAGCATATTAAAGAAGCAATCAGTGAAGGATATAAGGTTGTCGTTGTTGTTTCAGCGATGGGCCGCAAAGGAGACCCGTACGCGACAGATTCTTTGCTGGGGCTGCTTTACGGCGATCAGTCAGCGATTTCTCCAAGGGAGCAGGATTTGCTTTTATCTTGCGGAGAGACCATTTCCTCTGTCGTTTTTACAAGCATGCTGCTTGATAATGGTATAAAAGCAGCTGCGCTGACAGGGGCTCAGGCTGGCTTTTTAACGAATGATCAGCATACCAATGCGAAAATCATGGAAATGAAACCGGAGCGTTTATTCAGTGTGCTCGCGAATCATGAAGCTGTAGTCGTTGCTGGGTTCCAGGGCGCAACTGAAAAGGGCGATACAACAACAATCGGCAGAGGGGGCAGCGATACGTCTGCAGCCGCACTCGGCGCAGCTGTTGACGCGGAATACATCGATATTTTCACCGATGTAGAAGGTGTGATGACGGCTGATCCAAGAGTGGTGGAAAATGCGAAACCGCTTCCTGTCGTGACGTATACGGAAATTTGCAACTTGGCATATCAAGGGGCGAAGGTTATTCATCCGCGGGCTGTGGAAATTGCGATGCAAGCCAAGGTTCCGATCCGCGTCCGTTCGACTTATTCGAAAGATAAAGGCACATTGGTGACATCACATCATTCTTCCAAAGTCGGAAGCGATGTTTTTGAAAGGCTGATTACGGGAATTGCCCATGTCAAAGATGTGACTCAGTTCAAAGTTCCTTCGAAAATTGGCCAGTACAACGTTCAGACTGAAGTGTTCAAGGCGATGGCGAATGCGGGAATCAGTGTCGATTTCTTTAACATTACACCTAGTGAAATCGTATATACGGTGGCCGGGAATAAAACAGAAACAGCTCAGCGTATTTTAATGGATATGGGCTATGATCCGATGGTAACGAGAAATTGCGCGAAGGTATCGGCGGTCGGAGCGGGCATTATGGGTGTTCCAGGTGTCACGTCCAAAATTGTCTCTGCCCTTTCGGAAAAAGAAATACCGATCCTTCAATCGGCTGACAGCCATACAACAATATGGGTGCTCGTCCATGAAGCGGATATGGTTCCTGCTGTAAACGCTCTGCATGAAGTGTTTGAACTTTCCAAGTAAATGTGATTGAATCATGATGAGGTGAATAAAATGAATTTCGGAAATGTGTCTACAGCGATGATTACACCCTTTGACAATAAAGGGAACGTAGACTTTCAAAAACTGTCTACACTGATTGATTACTTGTTGAAAAACGGAACGGATTCTTTAGTAGTAGCGGGAACAACCGGAGAGTCGCCAACTCTTTCAACTGAAGAAAAAATTGCGCTTTTTGAATATACGGTAAAAGAAGTGAACGGTCGGGTTCCGGTTATTGCGGGAACCGGAAGCAACAACACGAAAGATTCCATTAAGCTTACTAAAAAAGCTGAGGAAGCGGGCGTAGACGCGGTCATGCTCGTTACGCCGTATTACAATAAACCTTCTCAAGAGGGAATGTACCAGCATTTTAAAGCAATTGCGGCAGAAACGTCTCTTCCTGTCATGCTTTATAATGTGCCGGGCCGCACGGTTGCTTCACTTGCTCCTGAAACGACGATTCGTCTGGCGGCAGACATTTCGAACGTTGTGGCGATTAAAGAAGCGAGCGGAGACCTCGAAGCGATTACAAAAATTGTTGCGGAAACGCCGGAAGACTTCTCTGTCTATTCAGGGGACGACGCCCTGACGCTTCCTGTTCTTTCAGTCGGAGGAAGAGGAGTTGTTTCAGTGGCAAGCCATATAGCAGGCTCTGATATGCAGCAAATGATCAAAAATTATACGAATGGGCAAACAGCTAATGCGGCACTGATTCATCAAAAACTGCTGCCGATTATGAAGGAATTGTTTAAAGCGCCTAATCCTGCTCCTGTCAAAACAGCGCTTCAGCTGAGAGGCCTTGATGTCGGTTCAGTGCGTCTTCCTCTTGTCCCGTTAACTGAGGATGAACGTCTGAGCTTAAGCAGCACGATCAGCGAACTGTAAGAAAAATTCATACAGTGAAATAAACGCGGTCATTCTCACATTCAGCTGAGTTTGACCGTTTCTTATACATATTGGTTTTCCCTAAACCTTCTGCTTTATCTTGTTTTCTAAATTTACTTTCAGTTATAATAGGAACAAGTGATGATGGACGGGTATGAGACTAGGAGGATATAGATTTTGAAAAAGAAAAATACAGAAAACGTTAGAATTATCGCCCTTGGCGGTGTTGGAGAAATTGGGAAGAACCTTTATGTCATCGAAATTGACTCAGACATATTTGTCGTTGATGCCGGCCTTATGCATCCAGAAAACGAGATGCTTGGTATTGATGTGGTGATTCCTGACATATCATATTTGATTGAACGGGCTGATCGCGTCAAAGCAATCTTCTTAACGCACGGGCACGATGAAAATATCGGCGGCGTTTTTTACTTATTAAACAAGCTGTCCGTTCCCGTGTACGGAACGAAGCTGACGCTCGCTTTGTTAAGAGAAAAATTAAAACAATACGGACATAACCGTAAAACTGATTTAAGAGAAATTCACTCCAAATCTGTCATTACATTTGAATCGACAAAGGTATCGTTCTTTAGAACGATCCACAGCATCCCTGATTCTGTAGGTGTGAGTTTTAAAACATCACTTGGATCTATTGTATGCACGGGAGACTTCAAATTTGACCAAACGCCTGCACTTAATCAAACGTGTGACATTGGCGAGATCGCCAAGATCGGCAATAGCGGCGTGCTAGCCCTGCTTTCCGACAGTGCAAATGCGGAACGCCCGGGTTATACACCTTCAGAAGCTGCTGTCAGCGGAGAAATTTCGGACGCGCTGTATAATTCAGATAACCGGGTGATTATTGCTGTTTTCGCATCCAATATTAACCGGATTCAGCAAGTCATTCATGCAGCGGCTCAAAATGGCAGAAAGATTGCCGTTGCCGGAAAAAATCTTCAATCTGTCCTGCAGCTGGCAAGAAAGCTCGGATATATTGAAGCAGATGATGAACTGTTTATTTCTGTACAGGATGTCAAGAAATATCCGAAGCGCGAAGTGGCTATTATTACAGCCGGCAACCAAGGTGAACCGTTAGCTGCCCTGACAAGAATGGCAAACAAAGCCCACAAACAGCTGAACATTGAAGAAGGGGATACAGTTGTCATCGCGTCAACACCAATCCCTGGACAGGAACTCATTTATTCTAAAACAGTAGATCTTCTCGCGAGAGCCGGCGCACAAGTCATCTTTGCCCAAAAGCGTGTCCATGTATCTGGCCACGGCTCGCAGGAAGAGTTAAAGCTGATGATCAATCTGCTTAAACCAAAATATTTAATTCCTGTAAACGGCGAATACAGAATGCAAAAAGCGCATTCAAAAATCGCTGAAGAAATTGGCATGAAGCGCAGTGACATCTTCTTAATTGAAAAAGGAGACGTCGTTGAATTCCGCGGCCAAAACGTAAAAATTGGGGATAAAGTTCCATACGGCAATATTTTAATTGATGGTTTGGGTGTCGGTGATATCGGCAATATCGTATTGCGAGACCGCCGCTTGCTTTCACAGGACGGAATTTTAATTGTTGTGATTACACTTGATAAACAAAAGAAACATCTTGTATCAGGACCAGAAATTATCACTCGCGGTTTTGTTTATGTAAGAGAGTCTGAAGGCCTTATTGTACAGGCTACTGAGCTTGTCCGTTCCATCGTGACAGAAGCGACTGAAACATCAAATGTTGAATGGTCAACGCTGAAACAGGCAATGCGAGATGCTTTGAACCAATTCCTATATGAAAAAACGAAACGTAAACCAATGATCATCCCAATTATTATGGAAGTATAATGTCTGACTAAAGACCGGAGCTGTTCCGGTCTTTATTTTTTTGCCTTTTTTGCCGGGATTGAATTGAGTATCTTTGTTCATAATACAAAGAGAAACTTGGAAAGGGTGAAAGCGAGATGGAACATCGTATGGAAAACACAGAAGAAGAGCGTCCTGAAAAAAATGATGCGAAAGACAGCATTATGAATAAAATACAGCAACTTGGTGAAACGACGCTTCCGCAGCTGCCCCAAGATACAAATATTCATTGTTTGACCATTATCGGACAAATAGAAGGCCATGTTCAGCTTCCTCCGCAAAACAAAACAACAAAATATGAGCATGTCATCCCGCAGATCGTGGCTATTGAACAGAATCCCAAAATTGAAGGCTTGCTGATTATATTAAATACTGTCGGAGGAGATGTTGAAGCGGGTCTCGCAATAGCGGAAATGCTCGCATCTTTATCAAAGCCGACCGTTTCCATTGTGCTTGGCGGAGGGCATTCCATCGGCGTTCCGATTGCGGTATCCTGTGATTACAGCTATATTGCTGAAACAGCAACGATGACGATTCATCCCGTTCGGCTGACCGGACTGGTAATCGGTGTGCCGCAAACGTTTGAATACCTGGATAAGATGCAAGAAAGAGTTGTTAAATTTGTGACAAGCCATTCCAATATAACCGAAGAGAAGTTTAAAGAGCTGATGTTTTCAAAAGGGAATTTAACACGCGACATCGGAACAAATGTAGTCGGTAAGGATGCAGTGGAATACGGACTGATAGATCACACAGGCGGTGTCGGGCAGGCGATCAATAAACTGAATGAGCTCATTGAGGAAGCAAGATCAGAAGAAGGACGGATGCTTCAATGATTCTGTATACCGTGATGCCGCAGGAAATTGTATTTGCGGAGCAGAACCAAGAGACAAGCGCACATGAGCAAATTGAATACAAAGGTGTACCGCTTCTTGTCGAAATGAAAGGGAATGAAGCGGAAGTCATTCAAATCATGAGCACAAATCCAATGCATTTTCTGCATCCGGACATTTCACCGGGACAAAAGCTGAAATTTAACGTATAAGAATCAAACCCATTTTCGGGGGCAAAATATGCTATAATAGGGGAATCCTACAGAAAAAACGCAGCCTGTAAACGGCTGCTTTCTTCATTATGTATGAACTTACATTTTTTAACGCAGTAAGGTGATGAGTGTGGCAAAGAAAAAAAGAAAATCAAGAAAAAAACAGGCGAAACAGCTCAATATAAAATACGAACTCAACGGATTGCTGTGCATAGCCATTTCAATTATCGCGATTCTGCAGCTCGGGGTAGTCGGACAAACCTTTATTTACTTGTTCCGCTTTTTTACCGGAGAGTGGTTTATTTTATGCTTGTTAGGTTTATTGGTGTTAGGAGTCTCGCTGTTTTGGAAGAAGAAAACGCCAAGCCTGTTAACGAGACGAAAGGCTGGGTTGTACTGTATTATCGCAAGCATATTGCTGCTTTCTCACGTGCAGCTGTTTAAAAATTTGACGCACAAAGGGTCTATTGAGTCCGCAAGCGTGGTGCGCAACACGTGGGAATTGTTTTTAATGGACATGAATGGGAGCTCCGCCTCACCTGATTTAGGCGGAGGGATGATCGGCGCGCTGCTGTTTGCGGCTTCACACTTTTTGTTTGCGTCGACTGGTTCTCAGATCATGGCGATCGTCATGATTTTGATCGGAATGATTTTAGTCACAGGGCGCTCTCTTCAAGAAACACTGAAAAAGTGGATGAGCCCGATTGGCCGCTTTATAAAAGAACAATGGTTTGCATTTATTGATGATATGAAATCCGTCAAAACAAATATGAAGTCATCGAAAAAAACGAAAACGCCGAGCAAAAAACAAAAACCGGCCCGCAAGAAACAGCAAATGGAACCAGAGCCTTCTGATGAAGAGGAGGATTCGGAAATGATATCGCCTCTTATTCATTCAGAGCCGATTATCTCAAGCTTTTCAGATCGTAATGAAGATGAAGAGTCTCCAGTCATAGAAAAGCGCGCCGAACCTGTATCAGAGCCGCTTCAGGACATCCAGCCTGAAACAGGTGATCAGGAAACTGTTTCTGCTCCTCCTATGACCTTTACGGAGCTTGAAAATAAAGATTACGAGATGCCGTCACTGGATTTACTGGCAGATCCGCAGCATACCGGCCAGCAGGCTGATAAAAAGAATATTTATGAAAATGCAAGAAAGCTCGAACGCACCTTCCAAAGCTTTGGCGTAAAGGCGAAAGTCACACAGGTTCATCTCGGGCCGGCCGTAACAAAATATGAAGTGTATCCTGATGTCGGAGTGAAGGTTAGCAAAATTGTCAATTTAAGCGATGACTTAGCGCTTGCACTTGCTGCAAAGGATATCAGGATCGAAGCGCCAATACCAGGTAAATCAGCAATCGGAATTGAGGTTCCAAACGCAGAAGTGGCGATGGTATCGTTGAAGGAAGTGCTCGATTCTAAATTAAATGACAGACCGGACGCGAAGCTGCTGATTGGACTCGGTCGTAATATCTCAGGTGAAGCTGTGCTGGCAGAGTTAAACAAGATGCCTCACCTTTTGGTCGCAGGCGCAACCGGAAGCGGGAAAAGCGTCTGTGTCAACGGCATTATTACAAGTATTTTAATGCGCGCAAAGCCGCATGAAGTGAAAATGATGATGATCGATCCGAAAATGGTAGAGCTGAATGTCTACAACGGGATTCCGCATTTGCTTGCTCCTGTCGTAACCGATCCGAAAAAAGCGTCACAGGCTTTGAAAAAGGTTGTCAATGAAATGGAGCGGCGGTACGAATTATTTTCTCATACGGGCACAAGAAATATTGAAGGATACAATGATTATATAAAACGCTCCAACAATGAAGAAGGAGCGAAACAGCCAGAGCTGCCTTATATTGTTGTGATTGTGGACGAGCTTGCCGACCTCATGATGGTCGCTTCATCTGATGTGGAAGATTCAATTACGAGATTGTCTCAAATGGCGCGGGCTGCCGGCATCCACCTCATTATTGCAACACAGCGGCCGTCGGTTGACGTTATCACAGGGGTCATCAAAGCGAATATTCCGTCACGAATCGCGTTCAGCGTATCTTCACAGACGGATTCAAGGACGATTCTTGACATGGGTGGCGCTGAGAAGCTGCTCGGCCGTGGCGATATGCTGTTTTTGCCTGTCGGGGCTAATAAACCTGTCCGCGTACAGGGAGCATTTTTGTCGGATGACGAAGTGGAGAAGGTCGTCGACCATGTGATTACGCAACAGAAAGCGCAATATCAGGAAGAAATGATTCCTGAGGAGACAACGGAAACTCATTCGGAGGTTACCGATGATCTTTATGATGAAGCTGTTGAATTAATCGTCGGCATGCAGACGGCATCTGTTTCCATGCTGCAAAGAAGATTCAGAATCGGTTATACGAGAGCGGCCCGCCTGATTGATGCGATGGAGGAACGAGGCGTTGTCGGACCGTATGAAGGCAGCAAACCTAGGGAAGTCTTATTATCAAAAGAAAAATACGATGAGCTCTCTTCTTAAATGAAGGGAGTTCAGCTCTCATTAGTTCTCAGTAATAACATTATGTAAACTAATAACCTGGCTATTTATTTTTTCGACAAAACATGATATAGTTGTCCCAATTGTTCAATAATTTTTATCGAAAGTGGTTTACGGAGGGGAAACATGTCTACAAAAGCTGATAATCGGCACTTGTATTTGAAAGTGATTGAACGAATTAAAGAGGATATTAAAAATGGCATCTACACTGAGAAGGAAAAGCTCCCTTCTGAATTTGAGCTTTCCAAAAAGCTTGGTGTCAGCAGAGCGACGCTAAGAGAAGCTTTGCGGATACTGGAAGAAGAGCATGTGATTATCAGAAGGCATGGTGTAGGCACTTTTGTCCATTCTAAGCCGTTATTTCTTTCGGGCATTGAACAGCTTAACAGTGTAACGAAGATGATAGAACAGGCAAATATGGCGCCTGGAACGATTTTTCTATCATCACAAGTGCTTATGCCGTCTGAAGATGACACTAAGAGATTTCATTTGGCAGAAGGGCAAGAACTTTTTTACCTCGAACGAGTCAGGACAGCTAATGGACAGCCGATTGTGTATTGTATAGACAAAATTCCGATGGATATTTTGCCGAATTCTTTTTCTCATCAGCAAGAATCTATGTTTGATCTGCTTGAGAAAAATTCAGGCTCCGTGATCAGCTATGCCGTGACTGATATTGAACCGATCGGCTATCATGATACCATTTCTCCAGTGCTGGAATGCGATCCGGAAACAGCTCTTTTGCTGCTAAAACAAACCCATTACGATCAGCACGATAAACCGGTGCTTTACTCATTAAATTATTTTAGAGCGGATAAATTCAGATTTCATGTTTTGCGTAAACGATTCTAAAACGGGCGCTGTGATGTGTCTGTTTTTTTATTTGCACTGATTCATATTTCTTTGTACATACTTTCACTCTGGTTAACGCAACATATAAGGGATGACAAGAAAGTGAATGGGTGAAAATGTTGAGAGAGAAAAATGGAATGAAAAATATTATTGCATTGTCTTCCGTACCGCTTGTGATGACACTAGGGAACTCCATGCTGATACCTGTTCTTCCGATGATGGAGAAAAAGCTGTCAGTGACTTCATTTCAAGTGTCTTTAATCATTACTGTATATTCAGTAGTAGCGATTATTTGCATTCCGATTGCCGGATATTTGTCGGATCGATTCGGGAGAAAAAAAATATTGCTTCCATGCCTCCTCATTGCAGGATTAGGCGGATTGGTCGCGGCTTTTGCCTCAACCTATATGAAAAATCCCTATGCTATGATTTTGGCGGGACGGGTTCTTCAAGGCATCGGTTCAGCAGGCGCAGCTCCTATCGTCATGCCGTTTATCGGCGATTTGTTTCAAGGAGACGATGAAAAGGTCAGCGCCGGCCTTGGTGATATTGAAACCGCCAACACGTCAGGAAAGGTATTGAGTCCCATACTGGGCGCCTTACTGGCTTCCTGGTACTGGTTTGTACCGTTTTGGTTTATTCCGTTTTTCTGTTTGATCAGCTTTTTGCTCGTGTTGTTTCTGGTGGCCAAGCCTGAAGAAGATGAGGATGCACCAGCGGTTTCTGAATTTATCAAGAGTGTGCGGAAAATCTTTAAACAGGATGGGCGCTGGCTTTATACGGTCTTTATTATCGGATGTGTCATTATGTTTTTGTTATTTGGCGTATTATTTTATTTGTCAGATACGTTGGAGAACAAGTATGCCATTGACGGAGTGGCTAAAGGCGGATTACTGGCAATCCCTCTTTTATTTTTATCAACCAGTTCTTTTATAGCCGGCAAAAAGATCGGTAAAGATAAAGTTCGAATGAAATTTTGCGTTGTTACGGGAATGATTCTGTTAACCCTGTCGTTTATTGCCTTGTGGTGGAACCACAGTTTTTATTTTTTATTTATCTTTTTAAGCATTGGCGGGATTGGGATTGGAATGGCTCTTCCTGCATTAGATGCACTGATAACCGAAGGGATTGAAAGTGAGCAATGCGGAACCATTTCTTCCTTCTACAATAGCATGCGCTTTATAGGAGTAGCTCTCGGGCCTCCTGTGTTTGCGGCATTAATGTCTAATGCAAATTGGCTGATTTTCATTCTATCGGCGTTTTGCAGCATTGTTGCTTTATTTTTAGTGCTCTTTACTGTGGATGCTAAAAAAAATGAAAAGGAAGAAAAAAATTTAGGGACGGTCTAGCCAGCCGTCCTTTTTTGCTATGATTCAGCGGCTTTTCAGATTGAAAAAAGAATTAACCGATACAGCCTCCCTCCTGCCAGGCGGAGGTTATTGTTTCCTTATAAATCCTACAGTTGCTATAATTACATGAAAGAGTGTTTCTGCGAATGCTGAAAATGGGTCATAATACATACTAATAAGAAATGAACGAAGGAGGTTCCATATGTCATATGTAAATGAAATCAAAACAAAGCACGGCGGTTTAACCGCACACATTGTAGAAACAGAAAAATTCAAAACCGTCTCGCTTATTTTTAAAATGCTTGCGCCGCTGACAAAAGACCAAGTCACCAAAAGAGCGCTGCTTCCGCATGTGCTTCTTCGCGGAACACAAAGCTATCCGAAAACCTCAGAATTGCGTTCTTATTTGGATGAACTGTACGGAACGTCTGTCTCGGCGGATCTTTCGAAAAAAGGAGAGCGGCATGTCATTACGTTCAGGCTGGAAATTCCGAATGAAAAATATTTAAAAGACCAAACGCCGCTTCTTGAAAAAGGGCTGCAGCTTCTCGCGGAAATCGTTTTTTCACCTGCTCTGGAGGGAGGCGCGTTTCAATCACAATATGTGGCTCAGGAAAAACGGACGCTTAAGCAAAGAATCCAAGCGGTCTATGATGACAAGATGCGCTACTCCAATTTAAGGCTGATACAGGAAATGTGCAAAAATGAGCCTTATGCGCTCCATGTCAACGGTGAAATTGACGCTGTCGATGCCATTACTGCCGATCAATTATATGAAACATACCAAAGCGCGATCCAAAATGATCAGCTTGATCTTTATGTCGTTGGCGATGTAGACAGCAACCAAGTGCAAAGTGCGATTGACAAGTATTTTCAAACAGAAGAGCGCGCCCTCCGCACAATTGAAAACAATCAAGCTGAGGGAAAAGCCCAGCCTAAAGAAGTGATTGATGAAGAAGATGTCAAACAAGGAAAGCTGAATATCGGCTACCGCACCAGCATCACTTATACGGATCAGGATTATCCTGCTCTGCAAGTGTTTAACGGACTGTTTGGCGGGTTCTCTCATTCCAAGCTTTTCATCAATGTTCGGGAAAAAGCCAGTCTTGCTTACTACGCCGCTTCGCGTATAGAAAGTTTTAAAGGCTTGTTAATGGTGATGTCGGGAATTGAAGTGGAAAATTACGAACAGGCTGTTTCTATCATTGCTGAGCAATTTCAGGCGATGAAAAACGGCGACTTTAGTGAACAGGACATCGCTCAGACAAAGGCCGTCATTCGAAATCAAGTGCTGGAAACCATTGATACTGCGTACGGTTTATCAGAGTTTTTATATCAGCAGGCCGCTGCCCAAGTCGATATTCCTATTGAAGACTTTCTTGCCAATATTGAGGAGGTCACAAAAGAGGATATCGTGAAAGCCGGTGAAAAGATTCAGCTTGATACGACTTATTTCTTAAAAGGGACGGAGGGTGCATCTTGATCAAACCAATCGAATATGAACAGCTTCAGGAGACGCTGTACCATGAAAAAATGCCAAACGGCCTTGACGTTTACGTTTTGCCGAAAAAAGGCTTCAACAAGACATATGCGGTCTTTACAACTAAGTACGGCTCAATAGATAACCGGTTTGTCCCTTTAGATAAAAATGAGATGGTTCATGTGCCGGACGGAATCGCCCATTTTCTTGAGCACAAGCTGTTTGAAAAAGCGGACGGGGACGTTTTTCAAGATTTCAGCAAACAGGGTGCTTCTGCCAATGCGTTTACGTCATTTACAAGAACGGCTTACCTTTTCTCAAGCACATCAAATGTTGAACGCAATTTGGAGACGCTCATCGATTTTGTACAGGATCCGTATTTTACTGAAAAAACGGTTGAAAAAGAAAAAGGGATTATCGGACAGGAGATTAACATGTATGACGACAACCCCGATTGGAGACTTTACTTCGGGGTCATTGAAAACATGTACAAAGAACATCCTGTCAGAATTGACATAGCTGGAACAGTGGAAAGCATTTCACATATTACAAAAGACCTTCTTTATGAATGTTATGAAACGTTTTATCACCCGAGCAACATGCTCCTCTTTATTGTCGGCCCTGTAGAACCTGAAGCGATCATTTCTCAGGTAAGAGAAAATCAAGAGAAAAAGCCGTATACTGATCAGCCGGAGATCAAACGTGAAGAAGTGAAAGAGCAAGAAGCGGTTTTCCGAAAAGAAAAAGAGATCAAAATGAACGTGCAGGGACCGAAATGCCTTGTCGGGCTGAAATCAAAGAACCCGTTTAGGCTAGGCAAAGAGCTGTTAAAGCATGAGCTTTCGATGAACTTATTGCTTGAATCTCTTTTCGGCAAAAGCTCTGCCCAGTACGAATCGCTTTATGAAAAAGGGTATATTGACGAAACGTTCAGCTTTGATTTTACTGCTGAATACGGGTTCGGTTTTGCGGCGATCGGCGGCGATACGCCGGAGCCTGATCAATTGGCTGAAAACATTTCAAGCATGCTTTTGCGCGCCGGTGAACTGATTACTGCTGAAAAGATTGAACTTGCCAGAAAGAAAAAGATCGGTACATTCTTAAAAGCGCTGAATTCACCTGAATACATTGCCAATCAATTTACTCGTTACGCTTTCTTGGATATGAGCCTGTTTGACGTCGTATCGGTTCTCGAGCAAATTACTCTCGAGGATGTCCAGAAAGTTATACAAGAGGAAATTGCTGCGGATAGACTGACTGTCTGCAAGGTTGTTCCTAAATCATAAACAAAACATCCCTCCAGTGTGAGGGGTGTTTTTTGCGGAAAGAAGGAAAGAAGATGAACAAAACAGCACTAATCACCGGAGCGAGCGGCGGCATCGGCAAAAGCATAAGCGAAACCCTTGCGGCAGAAGGATACAATCTGCTGTTGCATTACAATACAAATCAAAACGCGGCAGCGGAGCTTGCTGAAAAACTTAGAGAGACGTTTGATGTGCATGCTGAGATTTTACAAGCCGATCTGTCCGTGCCAGAAGGAGCAGATAAGTTGTCAAGCTCAATTGTTCAGCCGATAGATGCGATTGTTTTAAATAGCGGCAGAAGCCATTTTGGGCTGATTACAGATGTGGATGATGCAACGGTTCAAGACATGGTGCAGCTCCATGTGGCGAGTCCGTATATGCTGACGAGAAACCTTCTTCCAGACATGATCCGGAATAAATCTGGAGCAATTGTCGCTGTCAGCTCTATTTGGGGAGAGACTGGAGCATCTTGTGAAGTGCTGTACAGCATGGCAAAGGGAGCTCAGCACTCGTTTGTCAAAGGACTGGCTAAGGAGCTGGCGCCAAGCGGCATCAGGGTAAACGCCGTAGCGCCGGGCGCGGTTGATACAAATATGATGAATCAATTTTCTCAGTCTGAAAAAGAAGAGATCGCTGACGATATTCCGATCGGCCGGCTGGCCCGGCCGGAAGAAATTGCCGATGCAACAGCTTTTCTCCTATCTGAAAAAGCGTCATATATCACCGGCCAAATTCTGTCGGTAAATGGCGGCTGGCACTGCTGATCCGAAAATATTCGGTGTATAGTTTCTTTTCCGAAGGACACAATAATCTTGTAACTTCACATGAAATGGAGGAAACAAGCATGTCAGTATTAGAAAACTGGGATAACTGGAAAAACTTCCTTGGCGACCGTCTGAACTATGCGCAAGATAAAGGCATGAGCCAGGATACCATTACAGATCTTGCGACCGAAATCGGCGGTTATTTAGCTAATGAAGTGGACTCTAAGAACGAGCAGGAAAAAGTGCTGGCAGATCTTTGGAGCGTAGCATCAAAAGATGAACAGCGCGCTATTGCCAATATGATGGTTAAGCTTGTTGAAAATAACAGCACTCACTAGGAAGAGAGGAGATTTTTCCTCTCTTTTTTATGTTTTCCTCAACACAGCAACATTCTTCTTTCTAATTAGAGAAAAATGCTTTATGATAAAGGAAGGTAAAATTTTGCCACAATGAAGGGGGTATATCATTTGGCAAAGCTCGAATGGTATTTTGAATATGAAATTCAAGTGAACCGCCCCGGACTGCTCGGGGATATTTCATCTCTTCTTGGGATGCTTTCAATTAACATCGTAACGATAAACGGCGTCGATCTTTCCAGAAGGGGAATGCTTCTCAGGTGCCGCCATATAGATCAAATTAAACGATTAGAATCAATCTTAAAAACGATGGAAACAATTAAAGTAACGAAGCTGAGAGAACCGAGGCTTCGCGACCGTCTTGCCGTACGTCACGGCCGTTATATTCAAAGAGATGCCGATGACAAGAAAACGTTTCGGTTTGAACGGGACGAGCTTGGCTTATTAGTCGATTTTATGGCCGAATTGTTCAAAAAAGAAGGCCATAAATTAATCGGAATCCGGGGGATGCCGCGAGTCGGAAAAACGGAATCGATTGTGGCCTCCAGCGTGTGTGCAAGCAAAAGGTGGCTGTTTGTGTCATCGACCTTGCTGAAGCAGACGATAAGAAGCCAGCTGATTGCCGATGAATACAGCACTGAAAATGTCTTTATCGTTGACGGAATTGTGTCAACACGAAGAGGGTCAGAACGCCATCTTCAGCTGGTCAGAGAAATCATGAGGCTGCCTGCGACAAAAGTGGTGGAGCATCCGGACATATTCGTTCAAAATACAGAGTATACACTAGATGACTTTGATTATATTATTGAACTGAGAAATGACCCTGATGAGGTTATTACATATGAACATGCCGAGGAACCCCAAATGTTTGATCAATCCGGGTTTTCAAGCTTTGATTTTTAAAATTGGAAGGTGTTTGTTGTGACTGAACTAGGAATCCGGCTCAAAGAAGCCAGAGAGGAAAAAGCAATGTCATTGGATGATCTCCAAGCGGCAACAAAGATTCAAAAAAGGTATTTAACCGCCTTGGAGGAAGGAAACTATGACATTATTCCGGGGAAGTTTTATGTTCGGGCATTCATCAAGCAATATGCGGAAGCCGTCGGGCTTGATGCGGATCAGCTGTTTGAGGAGCATAAAAAAGATATCCCGAATACGTATCATGATGATGTGTCTGAAAAGATTTCCGGCATGAATCTTCAAAAGGAAATGCCAAAGCCAGCATCTAAGGCGCTGGAGCTGCTGCCAACGATACTTGTGATTCTCGGCGTGATTGTCGTGATTGCGATTGTGTACGCAATCATTCAATTTGCGAATCATAAAAACAGCGATGATAACAATGCGGCATCTGAAAAATCAATTACGCAAAGTGAAAGCAAGTACGAAATCCCTAAAGATT
Organism: Bacillus cabrialesii; assembly: GCF_004124315.2. GTDB lineage: Bacteria > Bacillota > Bacilli > Bacillales > Bacillaceae > Bacillus > Bacillus cabrialesii. The sequence continues at coordinate 1,792,544 of NZ_CP096889.1, forward strand.
CAACGCTAAAAGAGAATCAAAATAACAGCTCTGAAAAAGAGAAGGACACGAAAAAAGAAACGAAAGAAAAAGAAGATAAAAAAGAAGAAAGCGACAGTGATAAGCTAGAGATTAAAGCGGCTGGCACTGAAGGATCGGTAACGACTTATGAAGTGTCCGGCGCTGATAAAATCGAACTTGAACTAAAGGCATCAGACAGCTCTTGGATTCGAGTGCGTGATGAAAACAGCAGTTCTTTAAAAGAAGGAACACTGAAAAAAGACGAAACCTATAAAAAAGACATAACTGATCAGAAACAAGTTGAAATCCGCACTGGATATGCACCTAATCTGAAAATAAAAATCAACGGTAAGGTTCTCTCATATGAACTTGATCCGAAAAAAGTGATGGCACAAACCATAAAGATTGTAAATAAAAAGGAAGAAAAGTCATCTTGATTACCAGATGACTTTTCTTCACGTCCGAGTATAAAATTGGAGGGGCTTTATGTTTAACTTACCAAATAAAATCACACTAGCTAGAATTGCATTAATCCCAATCTTCATGATCATCATGCTGGCGCCTTTTGACTGGGGCAGGCTCGAATTTGGAGGCGAATCGATTCCGGTCGCGCACTTGGCGGGCGCTATTCTGTTTATTATTGCATCCACAACAGATTGGGTGGACGGGTATTATGCCCGAAAACTGAATCTCGTGACAAACTTCGGGAAATTTCTTGATCCGCTTGCGGACAAACTGCTTGTATCCGCAGCGTTAATTATTCTTGTTCAATTTGATCTTGCTCCAGCCTGGATGGTCATTGTGATTATTAGCCGGGAGTTTGCCGTGACAGGTTTAAGACTTGTGTTAGCCGGAACAGGAGAGGTCGTAGCTGCCAATATGCTTGGTAAAATTAAAACATGGGCACAAATTATTGCGGTTTCTGCATTGCTTCTTCATAATCTTCCGTTTGAGCTTGTGTCATTCCCGTTCGCTGACTTAGCGCTGTGGGTAGCTGTCTTCTTTACGGTCGTATCAGGTTGGGAATATTTCTCTAAAAACTGGGAAGCGCTAAAAACATCTAACTAAGAAAGAAGGACTAACGTCATGGAATTTCCAAAAAAAGCAGAGATTATTGCAGTCGGTTCAGAGCTGTTGCTCGGCCAGATCGCCAATACAAATGCTCAATTTATCAGCAAACAGCTCGCTGAAATCGGAGTGAACGTATTTTATCATACAGCAGTCGGAGATAATCCGGAGCGGCTGAAACAGGTCATCCGCATTGCTGAAGAACGCTCTGACTTCATTATTTTTTCAGGAGGTCTCGGACCGACAAAAGATGATCTGACGAAAGAAACGATTGCAAATGTGCTGGGACGTCCGCTTGTGTTAAATGATGAGGCGTTCCAATCCATTGAGGATTATTTCAAACGAACAAAACGCACGATGTCACCTAATAACCGAAAACAGGCGCTTGTAATCGAAGGATCTGACGTACTGGCGAATCACTTTGGAATGGCGCCTGGAATGCTCACAGAGCATGAATCTCGCTTTTATATGCTTCTTCCCGGGCCGCCAAGCGAACTGCGTCCAATGTTTGAAAACGAGGCAAAGCCTCTTCTGCTGAAAAAGATGGGCTCAAATGAAAAAATTGTATCAACCGTTCTTCGCTTTTTCGGTATCGGCGAATCTCAGCTTGAAGCCGATTTGGAAGATATTATTGATGCACAAACCAATCCGACAATCGCTCCTTTGGCGGCCGATGGAGAGGTGACGCTGCGTCTGACAGCCAAGCATGCTGACGAAAAGGAAACAGAGCGTTTATTGAAAGAAACAGAGGCTGTTATCTTAGAACGTGTTGGTGAATTTTTCTATGGCTACGATGATACTTCTCTCGTAGAAGAGCTTTCTAAAGCATGTAAGGAAAAAGGCATGACGATCTCCTCGGCGGAAAGCTTTACAGGCGGGCTGTTTTCTGAATGGCTGACAGATCTTAGCGGTGCTTCAACATTATTTGCCGGCGGCGTCGTTTGCTATACAAACGACGTAAAGCAGAATGTGCTTGGCGTCAAGAAGGAAACATTAGATCGTTTCGGCGCGGTCAGCAAGGAGTGCGCATCAGAGCTGGCAAAGGGTGTTCAAAAGCTCACAGGCAGCGATATCGGCATCAGCTTTACCGGTGTAGCAGGACCTGATACCCAAGAAGGGCATGAGCCTGGACACGTGTTTATCGGCATTTCAGCAAATGGAAAAGAAGAGGTTCACGAGTTTCACTTTGCGGGCTCCAGAACGGGAATCAGAAAACGCGGTGCCAAATACGGCTGCCATTTAATCTTGAAGCTTTTAGAGCAAAAATAATATTTTCAGCACATTATCCTCCTAAGAAAACATGATTTCTCTGATACATTATGATATTTTGATAGAAATCACGCCAAGAAAAAATCCGAATATGCGTTCGCTTTTTTCTTGGCAAATCCCTTCAAACAGGGTATAGTATATGTAGTGGTAACATAAAGGAGGAAAAAATAGAATGAGTGATCGTCAGGCAGCCTTAGATATGGCTCTTAAACAAATAGAAAAACAGTTCGGCAAAGGTTCCATTATGAAACTGGGAGAAAAGACAGATACAAGAATTTCTACTGTACCAAGCGGCTCCCTCGCTCTTGATACAGCTCTAGGAATTGGCGGATATCCGCGCGGACGGATTATTGAAGTATACGGTCCTGAAAGCTCAGGTAAAACAACTGTGGCGCTTCATGCGATTGCTGAGGTTCAGCAGCAGGGTGGACAAGCTGCGTTTATCGATGCGGAGCATGCGTTAGATCCGGTATACGCGCAAAAGCTCGGTGTCAACATCGAAGAGCTTTTACTGTCTCAGCCTGACACAGGCGAGCAGGCGCTTGAAATTGCTGAAGCGTTGGTTCGAAGCGGCGCAGTTGACATCGTTGTTGTCGACTCTGTGGCGGCCCTCGTTCCGAAAGCGGAAATTGAAGGCGACATGGGAGATTCGCATGTCGGTTTACAAGCGCGCTTAATGTCTCAAGCGCTTCGTAAGCTCTCAGGGGCCATTAACAAATCGAAGACAATCGCGATTTTCATTAACCAAATTCGTGAAAAAGTCGGCGTTATGTTCGGGAACCCGGAAACAACTCCTGGCGGCCGTGCACTGAAATTCTACTCTTCCGTACGTCTTGAAGTGCGCCGAGCTGAACAGCTGAAACAAGGCAACGACGTAATGGGGAACAAAACGAAAATCAAAGTCGTGAAAAACAAGGTGGCTCCGCCGTTCCGTACAGCCGAGGTGGATATTATGTACGGAGAAGGCATTTCAAAAGAAGGCGAAATCATCGATCTTGGAACTGAACTCGATATCGTGCAAAAAAGCGGTTCATGGTACTCTTATGAAGAAGAGCGTCTTGGCCAAGGCCGTGAAAATGCAAAGCAATTCTTGAAAGAAAATAAAGATATCATGCTGATGATCCAGGAGCAAATTCGTGAACATTACGGCTTGGATAATCACGGAGCAGTGCAGAAGCAAGCTGAAGATGCACAAGAACAACTCGAATTTGAAGAATAAAAATAAAATAAGTTTGAAATGATACAAAAGGCTGAGTGAAAAACTCAGCTTTTTTGTATTTTTGCAATAAAATGATAAAAATATTGCTTTATTTGACAACTTTTTCAGTGCTTTATTCGTCTAACAAAACGTGTGCAAAATGGAATTTATTTTGGGAGGAAAAAATGAATGACAAGCCCAACCCGCAGAAGAACTGCGAAACGCAGACGGAGAAAACTAAATAAAAGAGGCAAACTTTTGCTTGGTCTTATCGCAGCGCTGATTTGTTTTACGATTTGGAATGCGCTTCATCGAAATAGTGAAGAGAACGAGCCGTCTCAAGAAACTGCAGCAGTTTCAGATACAGGTCAGAAGAAAGAGGTCAACAAGAAAACTGCTGAAAAAACAGAGGAACAAATCAAAACAGTGGACCATAATCAGAAAATCAGCAATTATTTAAAAGAGATCGGCTTCAGCGGAACAGCGATGATTGTCAGAAATGGAGAAGTCATAACAAATAAAGGTTTTGGTTATGCAGACCGTAAACAGCACATTCAAAATAATCCATTGACATCTTATTATGTCGGTTCATCACAAAAAGCGCTGATTGCAACCGCCATTTTACAGCTTGAGGAAAAGGGGAAACTTCAGACAAGTGATCCGGTAAGCACGTATTTACCTCATTTTCCTAACGGACAAACGATTACTTTGAAGAATCTGCTTACACATACATCGGGAATAAACGGACATATTGAAGGGAACGGCGAAATTACACCGGACGATTTAATAAAAGACATAGAACGTCAGGGAATCAAACGCCAACCGGGCGTATGGGACTACAAGGATTCCAACTATTCTGTCCTCGCTTATATCGTTGCTGAAGTAAGCGGTGAGTCCTATGAAAAATACATAACGAATCATATTTTTAAACCGGCCGGAATGACGCATGCAGGCTTTTACAAAACGTATGATAAAGAATCTTATCCTGCTCTCGGGTATAAGCTGAAGGGCGGCAGAGCGATTACTCCGTATATGCCCGATCTATCTCAGCTGTATGGAGCCGGTGATATATATATGAGTGCTATAGATATGTACAAATTTGACCAAGCGCTGATAGACGGCAAACTGTACTCGCAAAAAAGCTACGAAAAGATGTTTACGCCAGGGAGCAGCTCCACATACGGCATGGGATTTTATGTGGCTCCCGGAAGTTATTCAAATCATGGTGTCATGCCGGGCTTCAACGTCTTGAACAGCTTTAGCAAATCTGGGCAAACCGTTGTTGTTTTGTTGTCAAACATTCAAAATAACGCTAAATTGGGCCAAGTGAACAATAAAATATACCAGCTTCTGAATCAAGAATGATTCATGATCTTCTTTGTAAGGATTCATTCGGCACGTTAAAAGATAACTCGTCTGCAAACGTTAAGATGGCAAGCTTGACAAGTATTTCCGACACATTTACAATGAAGTTGTAACATTTGTTTTTTTAACATGATTGTTAAACCATTTAAACTTGACAAGGGCGATGAAAATACTCATTCCCTGTGAAGGTTCTGTATGTTGAGAAAACTAGACAATGTACATGCCGACACTTATTTAAGCAACAACCAAGTTCATAGCAAGAGGAGGTGAAAGTATGACCCCAATTATGATGGTTCTCATCTCCATTTTGCTGATTCTACTCGGTTTAGTTGTTGGCTACTTTGTTCGTAAAACCATTGCCGAAGCGAAAATTGCGGGCGCACGCGGTGCAGCCGAGCAAATTCTTGAAGATGCAAAGCGTGATGCTGAAGCACTGAAAAAAGAAGCTCTGCTTGAAGCAAAGGATGAAATCCACAAACTTCGAATAGATGCTGAACAGGAAGTTCGTGAAAGACGAAATGAGCTTCAAAAACAAGAAAACCGTTTACTCCAAAAGGAGGAAAACCTTGATCGTAAACATGAGGGAATTGATAAACGGGAAGCGATGTTGGAGAAGAAAGATCATTCTCTGAATGAACGACAACAACATATTGAAGAGATGGAAAGCAAAGTGGATGAGATGATTCGTATGCAGCAGTCAGAGTTGGAACGAATTTCGAGTCTGACTCGTGATGAAGCAAAACAAATCATTCTTGAGCGGGTTGAAAACGAGCTTTCACATGACATCGCCATCATGACAAAAGAAACTGAAAACCGCGCGAAAGAAGAGGCGGATAAGAAAGCGAAAAACATTCTTTCACTCGCCTTACAGCGCTGCGCAGCGGACCACGTTGCCGAAACAACGGTATCAGTTGTCAATCTTCCAAATGATGAGATGAAAGGACGTATCATCGGACGGGAAGGGCGTAACATTCGTACGCTTGAAACGCTGACAGGAATTGACCTGATTATTGATGATACGCCTGAAGCTGTCATTCTTTCCGGATTTGATCCGATCAGACGTGAGACAGCAAGGATTGCTCTTGATAAACTCGTTCAGGATGGCCGTATTCATCCGGCACGGATTGAAGAAATGGTTGAAAAATCTCGCCGCGAGGTCGATGACTATATTCGTGAGATGGGTGAGCAAACGACATTTGAGGTTGGCGTTCACGGCCTCCACCCAGATCTCATCAAGATTCTCGGCCGCTTAAAGTTCCGTACAAGCTACGGTCAAAATGTGCTTAAGCATTCCATGGAAGTCGCATTTTTGGCCGGTCTAATGGCATCGGAACTTGGAGAAGACGCAAAGCTTGCTAAACGTGCGGGCCTTCTTCACGACATCGGGAAAGCAATTGACCATGAAGTAGAAGGAAGCCACGTTGAAATCGGGGTAGAGCTTGCGACCAAATATAAAGAGCACCCAGTCGTGATAAACAGTATTGCATCACACCACGGGGATGAGGAGCCGACCTCCATTATCGCTGTCTTAGTAGCGGCAGCAGATGCGCTTTCCGCTGCAAGACCTGGCGCAAGGAGTGAGACGCTCGAGAATTATATTCGAAGACTTGAAAAGCTCGAAGAAATTTCTGAGTCCTACGAAGGTGTTGAAAAATCATTTGCTATCCAGGCTGGACGCGAAGTGCGTATTATGGTGAAGCCGGATTCAATTAATGATCTTGAAGCTCATCGACTGGCGCGAGATATCCGTAAGCGAATTGAGGACGAGCTCGATTATCCAGGTCATATTAAAGTGACAGTAATTAGAGAAACTCGAGCCGTAGAGTATGCAAAATAAAGTGATGCGCTAAGCATCACTTTATTTTTTTGACGGCCAAGGAATTTTCAAGAAGAAAGGATTTACAAAATGAGAATTTTATTTATCGGAGATGTTGTCGGTTCACCGGGCCGTGACATGGTAAAAGAATATGTACCCAAGCTGAAAACAAAATATAAGCCTCACTTTACCATTATTAATGGTGAAAATGCCGCACATGGAAAGGGCCTGACGGAAAAAATTTATCACGGTTTTATCCAAGCCGGCGCAGATGCAATCACGATGGGGAACCACACATGGGATAAAAGAGAAATTTTCGATTTTATAGATGACGTTCCGAACTTGGTTCGCCCCGCAAACTTTCCTGAGGGAACACCGGGAAAAGGGATGACCTATGTGAAAGCAAACGGAAAAGAACTTGCCGTTATGAACTTACAGGGCCGTACGTTTTTACCTCCGCTTGATGATCCGTTTTTAAAAGCGGATGAATTAATTGCCGAGGCTGCGAAAAGAACGCCGTATATTTTTATTGACTTCCATGCTGAAGCGACAAGTGAAAAGCTCGCACTCGGCTGGTATACTGACGGTCGGGCTTCAGCTGTTGTCGGAACTCATACACACGTGCAAACAGCGGATAACCGCATTTTACCGAAGGGTACTGCATATATTACAGATGTAGGCATGACAGGCCCATATGACGGTATCCTGGGGACGGACAGAGAAACAGTTATCAAGCGATTCAAAACAAACCTTCCGGTGCGATTTACTGTCGCTGAAGGAAGAACAACGCTGAGCGGAGTTGTCATTGATATTGATGATCAAACGAAAAAAGCTGTCAAAATTGAACGTATTTTAATCAATGATGATCACATGTTCTTTGAATAATTGAACATATGGTTATTTTATAAAAATATTAAAAAGAAAAGCAGGAATATAGCAACTCCTTAGTGAATATAGTAAAAATGGAAGGTAGCCCGCTATTTTTGAAAAGCATTGTGGGGATGGCTTTTTGGATAGCAACATCTAATAATGATTGTTCTAATGAACACTCACTTATCCATTGTAAAACTAAGGGGGAGCAGAAATGGAAATCTTAAAAGTTTCAGCAAAATCGAGTCCAAATTCAGTGGCAGGTGCGCTTGCAGGCGTGTTAAGAGAGCGAGGGGCCGCCGAGATTCAAGCGATTGGAGCGGGTGCATTAAACCAGGCTGTGAAAGCTGTGGCGATTGCCAGGGGATTTGTGGCGCCGAGCGGCGTTGATTTGATTTGTATTCCGGCTTTTACTGATATTCAGATTGATGGGGAAGAAAGAACGGCGATTAAATTAATCGTGGAGCCTCGCTAAAAACAAATAAAGCATTCTCAACCTGTTTGCGTGATGCAAACAGGTTGTTTTTCATTTGTTGTGATATTTTCTCCCAATAGTATTATCGGCATATAAATGACGAAAATACAAAAATCAGAAATGACGAAGAACGTTTCAGAAAAAAAATCCGCCCATTTTTTAAGACGGATACTTTTGTCCTTATCAGAAAGACAGTGCTGTTTACGCTTATTCCATATCATGGTACAATCCGAATGTAACAAGAATTTTTCAAGGAGGATTGTACATGCAGAGTGGAAAGATGAAAGCTCTAATGAAAAAGGACGGGACGTTCGGTGCTGTGCTGACTGAAGTTCCCATTCCTGAGATCGATAAACATGAAGTCCTCATAAAAGTAAAAGCTGCTTCCATATGCGGCACGGATGTACACATTTATAATTGGGATCAATGGGCACGCCAGAGAATCAAACCACCCTATGTTTTCGGCCATGAGTTCAGCGGCATTGTTGAAGCTGTGGGAGAGAATGCCGGCAGTGTAAAAGTGGGGGAGTATGTTTCGGCGGAAACCCATATTGTCTGCGGCGAATGTGTCCCTTGTCTGACAGGAAAATCTCATGTTTGCAGCAATACTGCTATTATCGGAGTGGACACAGCGGGCTGTTTTGCGGAGTATGTAAAAGTCCCAGCTGATAACGTTTGGAAGAATCCCGCCGATATGGAACCGGCGATTGCTTCTATTCAAGAGCCTTTAGGAAATGCGGTTCACACAGTGCTCGAGAGCCAGCCAGCAGGAGGAACGACTGCTGTCATCGGATGCGGACCGATTGGTCTTATGGCTGTTGCGGTTGCAAAAGCAGCAGGTGCTTCACAGGTAATAGCGATCGATAAAAATGAATACAGGTTGGCGCTTGCCAAACAAATGGGGGCTTCATATACTGTTTCTGTCGAAAAAGAAGATCCGCTCAAAATTGTAAGCGCTTTAACAGATGGAGAAGGAGCGGATCTCGTTTGTGAGATGTCGGGACATCCCTCAGCGATTGCCCAAGGTCTTGCGATGGCTGCCAATGGCGGAAGGTTTCATATTCTCAGCTTGCCGGAACATCCGGTGACAATTGATTTGACGAATAAAGTGGTCTTTAAAGGACTTACGATCCAAGGAATCACAGGAAGAAAAATGTTTTCGACATGGCGGCAGGTGTCACAATTGCTCAGTTCAAACGTTCTCGATCTTTCACCTGTTATTACCCATCAGTTTTCGTTAGAGGAATTTGAGAAAGGATTTGAACTGATGAGAAGCGGCCAGTGCGGAAAAGTAATTTTAATTCCATAAAAGGGGGATAAACATGATGAAGAAATTTGAGTTTTTAAAAGCAGAGCTAGATAGAATGAAAGAAAACCATACATGGCAAGACATAAAACAGCTTGAATCCATGCAGGGCCCATCTGTCACAGTGAATCACAAAAACGTCATTCAGCTTTCTTCTAACAATTACCTCGGATTTACTTCACATCCAAGACTCATTAAAGCCGCACAGGAGGCCGTTCAGCAATTTGGAGCAGGCACCGGTTCAGTGAGAACGATTGCCGGTACATTTACAATGCATCAAGAACTAGAGAAAAAGCTGGCAGCCTTTAAAAAAACCGAGGCGGCACTTGTTTTCCAATCAGGCTTCACAACAAACCAAGGTATACTTTCAAGTATTCTGACAAAAGAAGATATTGTCATCTCAGATGAATTAAATCATGCCTCTATTATAGACGGAATCAGATTGACAAAGGCGGATAAAAAGGTGTATCAGCACGTCGATATGAGTGATTTAGAGAGGGTGCTGAGAAAGTCAATGAATTACCGGATGCGTCTGATTGTAACAGACGGCGTATTTTCCATGGACGGCAATATCGCTCCTTTGCCAGATATTGTAGAGCTCGCTGAGAAATATGATGCATTTGTGATGGTGGATGACGCCCATGCATCGGGAGTGCTTGGCGAAAACGGCAGAGGGACGGTGAATCACTTCGGTCTGGACGGCAGAGTCCATATTCAGGTCGGAACGCTGAGCAAGGCAATCGGAGTGCTCGGCGGCTACGCTGCCGGATCAAAGGTGCTGATCGATTATTTACGCCATAAAGGCCGTCCGTTTTTATTCAGCACGTCCCATCCGCCGGCCGTGACCGCAGCTTGTATGGAAGCGATTGATGTCTTGCTGGAAGAGACGGAGCATATGGAGCGCTTGTGGGAAAATACGGCCTATTTTAAATCAATGCTTGTGAAAATGGGTCTGACTCTCACGCAGAGTGAAACACCGATTCTTCCTATCTTGATAGGTGATGAAGGCGCGGCAAAGGCATTCTCTGATCAGCTCCTTTCGCGCGGCATATTTGCCCAAAGCATCGTTTTTCCGACTGTTGCTAAGGGAAAAGCCAGAATTCGAACGATTATTACCGCTGAGCACACCAAAGAAGAACTGGATAAGGCGCTTGACGCCATCGAAAAGACGGCTAAGGAGCTCCAGCTATTGTAAGAGGAAGAGAATACTCTTCCTCTTTTGATTCCTTATTGATTATTATTCTCAATGAGTGTACAATGATAGGTTGCCAGTTGTGCAGAGCGCCAATAACCTTTATACTGGAGGGTGGAAGTTTGGTTTGAAAGGAGAAATCATGACATGAATGAAAAACAAAAGTTAGAGAGCGGACAAGTTAATCCATCGGACAAAAAATCCGAGAAGGATTACAGCAAGTACTTTGAAGCTGTTTACATTCCGCCTTCCTTAAAAGATGCGAAAAAACGAGGCAAGGAAGCCGTTACTTATCATAATGACTTTAAAATTTCTGAGCAATATAAAGGATTGGGAGACGGAAGAAAGTTCTATATCCGTACGTACGGCTGCCAAATGAATGAACATGATACAGAGGTTATGGCAGGGATCTTTATGGCGCTCGGATATGAAGCGACAAACTCTGTTGACGATGCCAATGTCATTTTGTTAAACACATGTGCGATCCGTGAAAATGCCGAGAATAAGGTATTTGGTGAGCTGGGGCACTTAAAAGCGCTGAAAAAAAACAATCCCGATCTGATTTTAGGCGTGTGCGGCTGTATGTCCCAAGAGGAATCAGTCGTGAATCGGATTTTGAAAAAACATCCGTTTGTCGATATGATTTTCGGAACGCATAACATTCATCGCCTGCCGGAGCTTTTGTCAGAAGCATACCTTTCAAAAGAAATGGTCGTAGAAGTTTGGTCCAAGGAAGGGGACGTGATTGAAAACCTTCCAAAAGTCCGGAACGGAAAAATTAAGGGCTGGGTCAATATCATGTACGGCTGTGACAAATTCTGTACGTATTGCATCGTGCCTTACACACGCGGAAAAGAAAGAAGCCGCCGCCCTGAAGAAATCATTCAGGAAGTGAGAAGGCTCGCAAGTGAAGGCTACAAGGAAATTACGCTATTAGGCCAGAACGTAAACGCGTACGGAAAAGACTTTGAAGATATGACATACGGCCTCGGTGATTTGATGGATGAATTGAGAAAAATCGATATCCCGAGAATCCGTTTTACAACGAGTCATCCGCGTGACTTTGACGACCGCCTCATTGAAGTGCTGGCAAAAGGCGGCAACCTGCTTGATCACATTCATTTACCTGTTCAATCAGGAAGCTCAGAGGTTCTGAAGCTGATGGCCCGTAAATATGACAGAGAGCGTTATATGGATCTCGTTCGAAAAATTAAGGAAGCAATGCCGAACGCATCTTTGACAACGGATATTATCGTCGGATTCCCGAACGAAACGGACGAACAGTTTGAAGAAACGCTTTCACTATACCGTGAAGTGGAATTTGACAGCGCCTATACGTTCATTTACTCTCCGCGTGAGGGCACTCCGGCTGCCAAAATGAAAGATAATGTACCGATGCGGGTGAAAAAAGAACGTCTTCAGCGTCTGAACGCACTGGTGAATGAAATTTCCGCTAAAAAAATGAAGGAATACGAAGGCAAGGTTGTCGAAGTATTAGTTGAGGGTGAAAGCAAAAATAACCCTGATATTCTTGCAGGCTACACTGAAAAAAGCAAGCTTGTCAATTTCAAAGGGCCGAAGGAAGCCATCGGCAAAATCGTCCGCGTGAAAATCCAGCAAGCGAAAACATGGTCGCTTGACGGAGAAATGGTAGGAGAAGCAATCGAGGTGAAATAAGATGACGCTCTACTCAAAAAAAGACATTGTGCAGCAGGCTCGAAACCTTGCAAAAATGATCTCTGAAACAGAAGAGGTTGATTTTTTCAAACGGGCTGAAGCGCAAATCAATGAGAATGACAAAGTGTCTGCAATCGTTAATCAGATTAAAGCTCTGCAAAAACAGGCTGTCAATCTGAAGCATTATGAAAAGCATGAAGCGCTCAAACAAGTAGAAGCAAAAATTGACGCGCTGCAAGAAGAGCTTGAAGAGATCCCTGTTATTCAGGAATTCAGAGACTCGCAGATGGAGGTAAATGACCTTCTGCAGCTCGTTGCGCACACCATTTCAAACCAAGTCACAAATGAAATCATCACATCAACCGGGGGCGACCTGCTAAAAGGGGAAACCGGTTCGAAAGCGAAGTATTCAAATAACAGCTGTTCTTTCTAAACACGGTGCCTTTACAGGCCCGTGTTTTTTATATTCATTAAGTGAACTAAATAATATATGTACTAAATGTTCAATTTGTTTTTCGGTGTTCAGCCGCGAATAAACTTTATCGCACTTATAAGTAAAGTTTCTAGGCGCGGCTGCATACAATGGAACAGAAACTTTGTATTTTTATATTTTATTTATAAAAATGCACACTAGACAAATGCCCAGCATAAGATAACACGAAGAAGAACAAGGAGGCATGCCGGAATGTCTGAATACAGGGAAATTATTACGAAGGCGGTAGTAGCGAAAGGCAGAAAATTCACCCAATGCACCAACACCATCTCCCCTGAGAAAAAACCGAGCAGCATTTTGGGCGGTTGGATCATTAACCACAAGTATGACGCTGAAAAAATCGGGAAAACAGTAGAAATTGAAGGGTATTATGATATAAACGTATGGTACTCTTACGCGGACAACACAAAAACAGAGGTTGTCACCGAACGGGTGAAATACGTAGATGTCATTAAACTCAGATACAGAGACAACAATTACTTAGATGATGAGCATGAAGTGATTGCCAAAGTCCTTCAGCAGCCAAACTGCCTTGAAGTGACCATTTCACCGAATGGAAATAAAATTGTTGTGCAGGCAGAAAGGGAATTTTTAGCGGAAGTGGTAGGAGAAACAAAGGTAGTCGTTGAAGTCAATCCTGATTGGGAAGAGGATGACGAAGAGGATTGGGAAGATGAGCTTGATGAAGAGCTGGAAGACATCAACCCGGAATTTTTAGTGGGAGATCCTGAAGAATAAAAAAGGGACTAGGGGAGACAGCACCCCCAAGTCTCTTTTTTATATTGATATATCATTCTTTTATCACTTTTTGTTTATGTTATAATGAAGGTTGGAAAATAAGAAACGTATATACATAGTGAGGGATTAAACAATGGCTGGTTATACGCCTATGATACAGCAATATTTAAAAATAAAGGCAGAGCACCAGGATGCCTTTTTATTTTTTCGCCTGGGTGATTTTTACGAAATGTTTTTTGAAGACGCCAAAAAAGCGTCGCAAGAGCTGGAAATTACGTTAACGAGCAGAGACGGCGGTGCGGCTGAAAAAATACCGATGTGCGGTGTGCCGTATCATTCTGCTTCCGCGTATATCGAGCAGCTTATTAAAAAAGGGTACAAAGTGGCTATCTGTGAACAGACGGAAGATCCGAAAGCCGCAAAGGGCGTTGTGAAACGGGAAGTGGTTCAGCTGATTACGCCCGGAACTGTAATGGACGGAAAAGGCATCCACGAATCAGAAAACAACTTTATCGCATCTGTTTCCGCATGCTCGAACGGGTATGGGCTGGCGCTGTCTGATTTAACAACGGGAGAAAATTTAGCTGTCCTGATTGAACGGCTTGAAGATGTCATATCAGAAATTTATTCAGTCGGCGCACGGGAAATCGTGGTTTCAGGAAGCTTGGATGGCGATACGGTCGCACAGCTGAAAGAGCGGTGCGGTGCAACGATCTCAATTGAAGATGGAGAAACAGACGAACACGTAACAATCATTGAACACTTAAAGCATGAAGATGTAAGAAAAACATTTTTGCGTTTATATACGTATCTGAAAAGAACCCAAAAGCGCAGCCTTGATCATCTTCAGCCCGTGCAGGTGTATGAGCTTGAGGAAGCGATGAAAATTGACTTGTACTCAAAGCGTAATCTGGAGCTGACTGAAACGATCCGTTCGAAATATAAAAAAGGTTCTCTTTTGTGGCTGCTGGATGAAACAAAAACTGCCATGGGAGGCCGGCTGCTTAAACAGTGGATTGACCGTCCGCTTATCAGGGTCAATCAAATCGAAGAGCGCCAAGAAATGGTGGAGACACTAATGTCCCACTTCTTCGAACGAGAAGATCTGCGTGAACGTTTAAAAGAAGTATATGACTTAGAACGCCTTGCAGGCCGCGTCGCGTTCGGAAATGTCAATGCAAGGGATTTAATTCAGCTGAAGGAATCGTTAAAGCAAGTGCCTGGCATCAAACAGCTGGTTGCTTCACTGGCTCATGATAAGGCCAAGGAACGCGCGGAGCGAATTGATCCTTGCGGGGATGTGCTTGAATTGCTGGAAGAAGCGCTGTACGCAAACCCTCCTTTATCGTTAAAAGAAGGGAACTTGATTAAAGACGGATACAATCAAAAGCTTGATGAATACCGTGACGCAAGCAGAAACGGAAAAGACTGGATTGCCCGCCTGGAACAGCAGGAGCGGGAATACACGGGCATTCGCTCTTTAAAGGTCGGCTTCAATAAGGTTTTCGGTTATTATATTGAAGTGACAAAAGCGAATTTGCATTTGCTTGAGGAAGGGCGCTATGAACGGAAGCAGACGCTAACAAATGCTGAGCGCTATATCACACCTGAGCTAAAAGAAAAAGAAGCGCTCATTTTAGAAGCGGAAAACAACATCAGCGAGCTGGAGTATGAGCTATTCACCGAGCTGCGTGAGAAAGTGAAGCGATACATTCCGCGTCTGCAGCAGCTTGCCAAACAGATGAGCGAGCTTGACGCACTGCAATGCTTTGCGACAATCAGTGAAAATCGCCACTATACGAAACCGGCGTTTTCTAAAGATGAAGTTGAAGTGATTGAAGGCAGACACCCGGTTGTTGAAAAAGTCATGGACAGCCAGGAATATGTCCCGAACAATTGTATGATGGGCGATAACAGACAAATGCTTCTCATTACAGGTCCAAATATGTCTGGGAAAAGCACGTATATGAGACAAATCGCGCTCATTTCCATCATGGCGCAAATCGGCTGCTTTGTACCCGCGAAGAAAGCGGTGCTTCCGATTTTTGATCAAATCTTCACGCGAATCGGCGCTGCAGATGATTTGATTTCCGGACAAAGTACATTTATGGTGGAGATGCTTGAAGCCAAAAATGCGATTGTCAATGCGACGAAAAACAGCCTTATTCTGTTTGACGAAATCGGCCGGGGAACGTCCACTTATGACGGCATGGCGCTGGCACAAGCGATTATCGAATATGTTCACGATCATATCGGCGCCAAGACGCTGTTCAGCACGCACTATCATGAGCTGACCGTTCTTGAGGACAAGCTGCAGCAGCTGAAAAACGTTCATGTCCGCGCTGAAGAATATAACGGAACGGTTGTCTTTCTTCATCAAATTAAAGAAGGGGCGGCTGACAAAAGCTACGGCATTCATGTAGCCCAGCTTGCCGAGCTGCCGGAAGATCTCATAGCGCGCGCTCAAGATATTTTAAAAGAGCTTGAGCACTCAGGAACCAAACCGGAAGTGCCGGTGCAGAAACCTCAGGTGAAAGAAGAGCCGGCACAGCTGTCCTTTTTTGATGCAGCGGAAAAGCCGGCTGAAGCGCCAAAGCTTTCAAAAAAAGAAAAGCAAGTGCTCGATGCCTTCAAATCACTTAATATATTGGATATGACACCGCTTGAAGCGATGAATGAAATGTATAAGCTGCAAAAGAAATTACATTAAAACGGGGTGATGGATGTGGCAAAAGTCATCCAGCTGTCAGATGAGCTTTCAAATAAAATAGCGGCGGGCGAGGTTGTGGAACGGCCCGCCTCAGTCGTCAAGGAATTGGTGGAAAATGCGATCGACGCTGACAGCACAGTCATTGAAATCGATATTGAGGAAGCAGGTCTTGCATCCATTCGAGTGTTGGATAACGGCGAAGGAATGGAAACGGAAGATTGCAAGCGTGCTTTTCGCCGCCACGCAACGAGTAAAATAAAAGATGAAAATGATTTATTCAGGGTGAGAACGCTTGGCTTCAGGGGAGAAGCACTCCCGAGTATCGCGTCAGTTTCCCATCTTGAAATTACGACAAGCACTGGTGAAGGAGCGGGGACAAAGCTCGTGCTCCAAGGAGGAAACATCATTTCCGAATCACGTTCCTCAAGCAGAAAGGGAACTGAAATTGTCGTTTCCAACCTGTTTTTTAACACACCGGCCCGCTTGAAATATATGAAAACCGTTCATACAGAGCTTGGGAATATTACAGATGTAGTCAACCGTATCGCTCTGGCGCATCCCGAGGTATCAATCCGCCTGCGCCATCATGGGAAAAACCTGCTTCAAACGAACGGAAACGGAGATGTGCGCCAAGTTCTTGCGGCGATTTACGGCACAGCTGTCGCCAAAAAAATGCTTCCGCTGCATGTGAGCTCTTTGGATTTTGAAGTAAAGGGATATATTGCCCTCCCAGAGATTACACGGGCGTCGAGAAACTATATGTCGTCTGTGATCAACGGCCGTTACATTAAAAATTTCCCGCTCGTCAAAGCGGTGCATGAAGGATATCATACGCTTCTGCCGATCGGGCGCCATCCAATTACCTTTATAGAAATTACGATGGACCCGATTTTAGTCGATGTCAACGTGCACCCATCGAAGCTTGAGGTCCGTCTCAGCAAGGAAACAGAGCTTCATGACTTAATACGTGACGGTATTAAAGATGTATTTAAACAGCAGCAGCTGATTCCGAGTGCCCAGCTTCCGAAAAAATCGGCACCTGTTATCAAAAATGAGCAGCAGTTTATCACCTTTGATGAAAAGCCTGCGGAAAGAAAAGTTCCGGAAAAATCGGCTGCACCATCTTATTCACCAATGAAACTCAGCTCAGTCGTGAAAGAGCCGGTTGATGTGGAGGAAGAACTGCCTCCTCTCCAATTTGATGCTCCTCCTATCGTTGATCAGGAACAAAGCATTGAGGTGCCTGATGTTTCAGAGGAACAGCCTGAAGCATTTGAGCAAGAATACCATGAGGAACAGCCGAAGCCAACGTCTGAGCGGGTTCCGATTATGTACCCAATCGGCCAAATGCATGGGACTTATATATTGGCACAAAACGAAAACGGCCTGTATATTATCGACCAGCACGCCGCACAGGAGCGGATTAAATACGAATACTTCCGTGAAAAGGTGGGAGAGGTTGAGCCTGAGGTGCAGGATATGATCTTGCCGCTGACGTTCCACTATTCCACGAACGAGGCGCTGATTATTGAACAGCATAAACAAGAGCTCGAAAGCGTCGGTGTCTTTTTAGAGTCATTTGGTTCGAACAGCTACATCGTCCGCTGCCACCCGGCCTGGTTTCCAAAGGGAGAAGAAGCTGAGCTGATAGAAGAAATCATTCAGCAGGTCCTCGATTCCAAACATATTGATATTAAAAAACTGCGCGAGGAAGCGGCGATCATGATGAGCTGCAAGGGCTCCATCAAAGCAAACCGCCACCTCAGAAATGACGAAATCAAAGCGCTTCTGAACGATCTCCGAAGCACATCAGACCCTTTTACATGCCCGCACGGCCGCCCGATCATCATTCACCATTCCACTTATGAGATGGAAAAGATGTTCAAGCGCGTGATGTAGGGGGAAAAGACCCGTATTTTGTCCGTACATTTTTTCAAGCATTGAGATATTCTTCGAATTGATCAATGCTTTTTTTATTGTGTTTTTCGATGAAATGAATACTGCAGCCATATTAACTGTAGTATGGACAAGGCTTACATATTTAAGATTTCTAACAGAATGATTGCATGAGTACTTAGACCATGCGGAGTAATATGATGTAAATCATTTTTTTCTGCAACCGCGTCTATCGCTTTACTAATTGCTAAGGTTTGGAGTTGGGATAAAGTTAGGAGAGTCCGAGAACTGTTGAAATGAACAGAACGTCAGCACTTGATTGAGATCCACTATCTTGGGCGGGTACGGAAAAACATTTCTGGAATGCCAGTCAGACGATAAAATTAAGACGCTTTAGTCTGCCGCATCAACAATTAAACGAAGAGTAAGAAGATGATGACATGACGGAATATAAAACTCGCGTCAGAATGGAAAAGCCATTACAGGTCATGAAGGAAGAAGAGCATTTGCAGTATTTAAAAAAACCTCCAATCATTCCAACTGAAAAACCACAAACAAAGCTACAGGTTTCCCCGATGAACGATGATTGGATCTTATGACAGTCATTAGTAGTTGACGTCATCCGAAAATAGAAACTAAACATTTATATATACCATACGTGGGCGTTTACAGAGAACTGTTCAAAACATATAGAAAATTTGAAACAGGTATTTAATCAAATTGAAAATGACAAAAATTACGTCATTGTGAGTGACGGAAACAATAGAATCAATCAAATTAACGGAAACGTCGGAGCGCGGGAAAACAATCGTGCAACATCAAAAGATAATCTTTCAAGAATTGATTTAGAAATGGGCTATAAAATGTGACGCGGAGGGGCCGATCCTTTCTGCGATATGAATCAATAAAAAATTCACTTTATTATCGGGCGTTGTTTTTCGCAAGGGTATTTCAGGGATTTGTTATACCGACCTGGGTTCTTACAGCCTTCCAGTTGCAAGAAGCAGACGATAAACCTGTTTGCTGATGAAGTTCTTGGGCTAATGGAAATCATCAAGGTAAACAAGTGTCAGCAGGATATAACGTTTAGTCAGTTCCGGCAGACTCGGGAGGAAATACAGCGGATCAATAAAGAGAATGACAGGTTTATTAAAGCTTTGCATATAAAAAATATAGCCTAATCTACAGGTAGTCCAGCGGGCAATTAAATCTATGAAAGACGAAGCGATGACAGTTTAGCAAGCATGAGAATAAATAATAATGCAAGATTACATACCGGTGCCCGTGGCAAAGTCAGACGATCTGAAAATGATTGGTGATGAAACAATCATTTCAAAAAGTGAACAAATGATTGACTCATTGGAAGGATTGCAGTAGTTTTATTCTTTGCAATTACAATTCTGCCGGAGATAGGGGATTGACAGCATGATCGAACCAACTACACGAATTTGACGAGTGGCAATATTATTGGCTTTGAACTGAAAGGAAGAAGGCATAAAAAAAGGGGGGAGCCTCCCCCTTAATATTAGTTACAACTTTCATAATATCCATACCATACTCCATCCCACGATGAAACCCCTTTTAGATACCATTTTTTCACGCCGTCATTAATGAAATTTGGAATTTCATTTCTTGAGTAATATGGACCGAATGGTTTTGTTGTACAAGTTTCTAATGCCTTTGCTTCAGGCGTTGTGTTTGTGCTCGAAGAAGTAGTTGCAAATGCAGGAGATGCGGAAACAAGTAAAGCAAGGGACAATGCGGAACCAGTTAAAGCTTTTTTTAAATTCATTTTAAACACTCCCTTTGTTTTTTTAATACAACTGTATTATCACACGTGGTGGAAAAATATACAAGGAAATTTTTGTTAATTATTTGTGAACTTAGTTGAAATATAGAAATCTGCCCGAATGTGTTGCCTATCTGAATCTCTCGTTTGTGAGACTGGCAATGTCGTCAGACAGCTCTAGCTGATGAAAGGGCTTTATGAACCAAAACAAAACCTGCTGAATTAAAAAAAGCCCTCAAAAGATAGGGCCTTTACTCTTGGTTTAAAACTTTATCAGATGGTTGGTACTTTAATTTTTTTATTAATTTATCATTGATTGATACTTCATTTCCGTCTACAACACCCGAGAAAGTTATTTTTTTGTTAGAAGGATCATAATCAAAAATGTAATAGTTGCCTTTATGATTTTCATTCTTTACAAAAACCGCTTTAGTAAAACCTTTAGGTGCACTTAAAGAATTAAACATAGGGTAATCTTCAGACTCAATCTCTTTTTGAGGAATACCGTAATCAGAAATATAATGATCGATTTTATCTCCGGCTGCTTTTCTGCTGTTAAAATGCATAAGTAAAGAAACGCCAGCAACTATAATAGCTAAAGCTATAAGAGAAAGTAAGATTTTTTTAACCATTTTATAAACTCCTATTTAATATTGATGTACTTAGTAGTGAATACTGTAAATCACATGAACAGAAACAACGATACCATAATTTTGCTGATAAACACTTTAAATTATCTTTAATAAACTAAAAAGATAACAAAAGTAACTTTTTAAAGGGATAAGAATGTAGTTCATATATTAACTTGATCAAAATAATTAGCAGATTTTTGAATGGCGAAATGGGCAAACGCATATTAGCGTACGTGTTTTAGTTTAAAAACAGGTCTTCATTAGGGTCGGGTGATTTATTTTGAAATTTAAGTACATCAATATATGAAATGGAAAAGCTTCAAACGCGTGGTGTTGGGAGTGTAGGCATTGGAGGACAGGTTATAAGAAACTGATGTAAACATGTGAGCGGTGTTAACACCATTATACTTCACAGGTATACCCCTCTGTATAACAAAATTGTAATTTACAGGTAATTTAAATTAATGTATATTTTGGATGAGGGGGTGGAAACACATGGCATACGGGCCAAAAATAATTATCTTTTTGGATGAACTAGATGATCCGAATGGAAGAATCATTCTAGAGTGCAGAATTTAATTACATCATTGTGTTTTGCTTCCTGTTCGTGTGAACAGGAAGTTTTATTTTGAATTATGAAAGGAAACTCTGTTTTTTTCGCTTTTATCATTGGTAATGTAAAAATATAAGGAGCTATTGATTTCTGCCATATCGATCATCAATGATTCTATGATTACACTCATCACGTTACAATTTCTTGAGGACTTTCCGCCAAACTAAACGATCAGAATGATATAAAAGCAAAAAACACTTAAATTCCCATAGGCAATCTTAAGCTGCTTCTCTGTTTGGCTGGTTATCAAAGGCAAGTTCAATGAGTGCCATCAATGCTGATATCACAAAAAGCAAGACATTTGAAATAAATATAGACTGCATATAGTAATCTGCAAAACAGATCGTTATGAAATTGCTCACAAAGTACAGTGTGAAAGCAAAAAGTGCAGTTTTTTTCAATGAAAATGATTTTGCCAGAATCATAGAGACAAGCTTTGTGAGTGGATCTATGATCAAGCCTGCAGCAAAACAGACCAAAATAAATAAAACTAATGTTTGATTGGAATCGTAAGTAATGCCCAGAATGGAGAATAATCCTTTCATCCCGAAGAAAAAGCCGCCGAAGATCACCGCAAGTGCAATGGCAACGATCAGAATGATAGATACAATTACGATTAATTTTGAGCTCAGGTTTAAATCTTTAAACTGCTCGTTCTGTTCTTTTTGACTCAAGCATGACGCTCCCTTCACCTGCTTACTCACCAAACAGTTACCCGGCTAGGATATGAAGCTCCTAAGCTTATTCCGAATAAAAATAGCAAGAGTTCAAGTACCCTAGCAGATCATTTGAAAAACAGTATAACATATATTTACAAAAACTAAAAAAGCCCTTTTCCAGCGGAAAGGACCTTTTTTCTCATCATGTTAACTTTTGAAATTCTCCGAAGCTTTTTCTTTTTTCGGCCAGATAAAATAACTGGCGGTAAAAAGAAAATCAATGCCTAAAATGACTGTCCACATTTTAAGAATGCCGCTTAATGCCTCGGTACGGGCAGAATCATTGATGAAATAGACCATCCCTGCTAATAGTCCCGCACCGATAAGGTAAGCCAGCACGTGCCTTATCCAGCTTTTTGCATAGTGCTTGGCGTAGTCCATTCCATAGCGTTTTAGCGGTTTGGATCCTTGTTTTGTCACATAATATTGAAATCTTTCGTCCGCCCATCGAATCATTTGTTTCCCATAGGCGATCGATATCCCGATGTAAACAGCAGCAATCCCGTGGGCAGCAGTCGCTGAGGCTCCGCGGTAAAGGTCCACACCAGTGGCCGCTAATAAGATCAAATCGATAACTGGAGTTAAGGCTAGGAATAGCAGTCCTAATGTATGCTGTTTGAATAGGTAGCGTACAGCAAGCCCTAAAACAATCACAACCCAAAACGCAATTTCACAGAAGACAATCATCCATGCGATACCGTTCAATCCATTCCCCTCTTTTCAATACAGTTGTATTATTTAAATAATATGTTACCACCTTTGTTTTTGTAACACAACTGTATTATAAAAATTGCTCTCTTCTTTTTTTCTTGTTACAATAAAGCTATGCCAAAACAAATTGACCATGAGAAAAGAAGAAAACAAATTGCAGAAGCGACGTGGCGTGTGATTTTAGAACGGGGGATGGAGGGAGCCTCAGCCAGAAACATTGCAAAGGAAGCAGGGCTGTCATTAGGTGCGCTGCGCCATTATTTCTCTACTCAGGATGAGCTGCTTGTTTTTGCAATGAAGCTCGTTCAAGAAAAGGCGATAGGCCGTATCGAGGACATTGCAATGAAGGATTTGCCCCCTAAGGAAAAAGTGTTACATATTTTGCTTGAAATTGTCCCGACAAATGAAGAAACAATTAGAGAAATGGAGGTGTGGTTTGCTTTTACGGTTTACGCCAGACATAAAAAGGATATGTTTGATGCGAACCATGACGGGATCTACAGCGGTATACGGAATCTGATTGCCTATTTAGGTGAATTTGATTTGCTAAAGCAGAATACAGATAAAGACATTGAAGCTGAGAGACTTTACGCGCTTATTGACGGTTTGGCTTTACATGCGATGCTTGACCCTGTGCGAGTGAATAAAGACAGAATCAAACGTGTCATTATGCAGCATGTAGAATCAATTTGCACAGAAAAAATACATGAGACAGAAGAAAGAAATCAATAAGACGCAGCGCGAGAAAGCTATTTTTGTTGGAGATGTTTCCAATAGAATAGCTTTTTTATATGCACAAAAACAAGGATCTCAGAAAAAAATGGAAAACAATCATGCTGTTTGGTAAAGTGGAATGAAAGATGGACTAGGAACTTTACATGATAGGAATGGTGTAAATGAATCTTACTTATAAGGTACATCCAATTAAAACTAGCTATCAAGGCTGGACGAATTATTGCTATATCATTGAAGATATTGTGAGCAGAACTGCAATTGTTGTTGATCCCTCATGGGAACTGAATAAAATAACGAATAAACTTTCTGAACTGAAATTAGAATTAACAGCAATCGCATTGACCCACTCTCATTATGATCACGTAAACCTGGTAGAGCCGCTGACGAAGATGTTTAACGCTCAAGTTTATATGTCAAAAAAAGAAATTGATTATTATCAATTCAGATGCAGAAATTTAATTGGCCTGCATGATCATCAGGCGATCAAAATAGGGAATACAAGGGCGCAATGCCTTCTCACACCGGGGCATACAGCCGGCGGAATGTGTTATTTGTTTTCTGAGAGTATTTTTACAGGAGATACGGTATTTACAGAAGGGTGCGGCATATGTGAGGATGATGGCAGTTCTGCGGAAGAGATGTACAAAAGCATTCAAAGGATTAAGTCGGAGGTTTTACCCTATGTACGCGTTTATCCTGGCCACTCATTTGGCAAAGCGCCCGGACATTCGATTGAGGATCTTTATCAGTTTAATATTTACTTTCAAATTGATAAGAAAGAATATTTTGTGAAATTTCGCACTCGCAAAAACCAAAAGGGTATTTTTGATTTTAAATAAGTCTTCTGAATCTATTATCCTATTTTCCTTCGAATATCTAAATGATTAGTCATCTTTAAAATGATTATATAGAAGGATTTTATTTATATTGAACAAAGCTCAGGCGATAAGGTGAAGCGTTTCTCATCATATCTGCGTCCCATACGTGATACGGGTCATTTTTCTTATGTTTAGCTGTATCTTCTGATCCTTTATGCCCTAATTGAAAAAAACAGGAAAACAATCGACTAAACTGTAGGAAAAATTAACTTGACGGATAATATTTACAGAGGTTACCATCAACATGAACATGCTACTATTTATCCGGTCATCACTATTTTTTATAAAATCATAGAAGTAAACCGCATCTACTAATCGGAAGGGTGGCTTTGAGGAATGATCACATATGTTTTTCCGGGCCAGGGTTCACAGAAACAGGGAATGGGCAGCGATCTATTCGATGAATTTAAAGAACTGACGGATCAGGCAGATGAGATCTTAGGATATTCAATCAAACGTCTTTGCCTGGAAAATCCTTATTCTAATTTAAACAAAACACAATTTACTCAGCCGGCTTTATATGTGGTAAACGCATTAAGCTATCTAAAAAAAATCAGGGAAGCAGAAGCTATGCCAGATTTTGTCGCCGGGCACAGCTTGGGTGAATACAATGCGTTATTTGCAGCTAAAGCCTTTGATTTTGAGACAGGTTTAAAGCTTGTAAGAAAAAGAGGCGAGCTGATGAGTATGGTGAGCAACGGCGGTATGGCAGCTATTATGGGTTTAAATGAAGAGCAGGTTGCAAAGGCTCTGAAAGAATATCAATTACACGACGTTGATATTGCTAATGTGAACGCCCCATATCAAATTGTGATTTCAGGCAAAAAAGATGAAATTGAAAAAGCCGCATCTCTTTTTGAAACGATGACTGAAGTGACAATGGTACTCCCCTTAAACGTAAGCGGCGCGTTTCATTCCAGATACATGAATAAAGCAAAAGAAGAATTCGAGCAGTTCCTTCATACCTTTCATTTTTCGCCTCCGTCTATCCCGGTTATTTCTAATGTGTATGCCAAACCGTATACATACGAATTCATGAAACTGACGCTGGCAGATCAAATCAATCATTCCGTGAAATGGACCGAGAGCATAAGCTATCTAATGAGAGAAGGCCAAATGGAGTTTGAGGAAATAGGGCCCGGTAATGTGTTAACAGGGTTAATTCATCGCATAAAGAAAGATGCGGAACCAATGACCCGCTGAAATCAATTGTTCCCATGGCAGTGCTAGGGACAAATTGAGGTATAAAGTTTTAGAGATGCAATCGTTCGATTGACACTGTTTCTAAATGAATTACTTTATATACTGTTACATAAGGGCTGATAAAACATGTTTCAAGCCATATTAGACATTTGAACTATGCCGGCCGATATGCCAATCATCGCTCTCACATCTAGAAGATCTCCTTTTAACCGCACCCAAGTAATCATAGAGTCGATGTTCTTTGCTGATCCTGTCATCATGTTACATCAATTTTAAAATACCAACATACATCTACGATCACTTCATAAAAGATCCGCATCCAGAGCACCAAAAGCAATCCTCTCTAAAGTTGATTCTCCTTTATTTCTTTTTGCAGTATACATGGAGATGAGAAATCAATTTAGCCGTTATAAATATAAAAAAGTAGGTTATGCATATGAATGAACCGCTCGTTTTTATGTTTTCCGGACAAGGTTCCCAGTACTACCATATGGGGAAGGAATTATTTAAAGGAAACACCGTGTTTCGCCAATCAATGCTTGAGATGGACGCCATTGCAGCACGGCGGATCGGCACATCCATTGTTGAAGAAGTTTATCATCCTGCTAAACGTGTGTCGGATCCGTTTGATCGCATTCTTTTTACCCACCCCGCCATCTTTATGGTTGAGTATTCCTTATATAAGGTTTTGGAGGATAGGGGAATCTATCCTGATTACGTATTGGGAACAAGTCTGGGAGAATTCATGGCAGCGGCTGTGTCCGGTGTGTCAGACCCAGAGAATGTACTGGATAGCATACTTGAACAGGCCATTGTCATCCAAAATTCCTGCGAAAAAGGAAAAATGCTGGCCATTCTTGATAAACCGCAATTACTGAATGATGATCCGCAGCTGTTTGGAAATAGTGAACTTATTTCGATTAATTATGATTCACACTTCGTCATTTCTGGTGAAGAAGAAAACATAAAGCAGCTCATGGAGGATTTAAAAGAGAAACAGATTCTTTGCCAGCTGCTGCCTGTGTCCTATGCCTTTCATTCTTCGCTTATTGATCCGGCAGAAAGCGGCTACGCAGAATTTCTAAGATCAATGTCTATTCAAAATCCGTCAATACCGCTTGTATCGAGTTTAACTGGAAACCGCCTTTTCAAAATGGACAAGCATTTCTTTTGGGATGCGGTCAGAAGGCCAATGAGATTTCGCGAAGCGATTCAATATTTGGAAACCCGGCACACATGCCGGTTTATCGATTTAGGCCCGTCCGGCACCTTAGCTGCTTTTGTGAAACAGCTGATCCAAGGAGATTCAGCTGACCGCTGCTGCTCGATCATGACACCATTTCATCAGGAGCTGAAAAATCTGAAAACGGTTGAGTCTTTTCGTAAACCAGAAAGGAAGTTTACAAGATGATTACATATGTTTTTCCAGGGCAAGGCTCCCAGCAAAAGGGAATGGGACAAGGGCTGTTTGAACAATATCAGCATTTGACTGACCAAGCAGATCAAATATTGGGCTATTCAATAGAAAAACTGTGTACCGAAAAATGCTATTTGGATTTAAATCATACTCAATACACGCAGCCGGCTTTGTACGTCGTCAATGCACTCAGTTATTTGAAGAGAGTGGAGGAGACCGGCAGAAAACCCGATTTTGCGGCCGGACATAGCTTAGGAGAATACAATGCGCTGTTTGCAGCGGGGGCATTTGATTTTGGAACCGGGTTAAGATTTGTCAAAAAAAGAGGCGAACTGATGGGGCGGATTACAGGAGGCGGAATGGCCGCTGTGATCGGCCTGACTAAGGAACAAGTTACAGCCGTTTTAGAAGATCACCGTCTTCATGACATTGATGTGGCAAACGAAAACACGCCCCGGCAAATTGTGATTTCCGGCCAAAAAAACGAGATCGAAAAAGCCCGAACCGTTTTTGAAAACACCAAGGATGTAAAGCTGTTTCATCCTTTAAATGTAAGCGGAGCTTTTCATTCCAGATATATGAATGAAGCAAAACAGGAATTTAAGCAATTTATCGACTCATTCCATTTTGCGCCTTTGGCTATCCCGGTTATCTCTAATGTCTATGCAGAGCCATATCATCAGGACAGGCTAAAAGAAACATTATCTGAACAAATGGACAGTACAGTGAAATGGACGGACAGCATACGTTTTCTGCTGGGAAGAGGAGAAATGGAATTTGAAGAGATCGGGCCTGGAACTGTATTAACCGGACTCATTCACCGGATTAAAAATGAAGCAGAACCGCTACCGCATACACCTGAAAAGAAACTTGCTTCCAGTCATCCAAAAGCTGCAGACCATCGGCCTCATGTGCAAGCCGGGATTACAGCAGAATCTTTAGGAAGTGCTGAGTTTAAAGAAGAGTATCATCTTACATATGCTTATCTTGCAGGAGGAATGTACCGCGGCATTGCTTCGAAAGAAATGGTAGTAAAGCTGGCAAGAGCGGGAATGATGGGGTTCTTTGGCACAGGCGGTCTGAGCTTGAATGAGGTTGAAGATGCGATCCTCACCATTCAAGGTGAATTAAGAGAAGGACAAGCCTACGGCGTCAATCTCGTCCATAATATGAAACATACTGAATCAGAAGAAAAAATGATTGATCTTTTATTGAAGCATCAAGTGAAAACTGTGGAAGCTTCAGCATTTTTAAGTGTCACTCCCGCATTGGTAAGGTATCGCGCAAAAGGAGTGAAACGAAATCCAAATGGCGACATCAAATGCTCAAATCGTCTCATTGCCAAAATATCGCGTCCCGAAGTTGCAGAATCATTTCTGAGTCCTGCGCCGGAGAATATGCTGCAAAAGCTATTGGAAGAAAATAAAATCACCGCGAATGAAGCTGAGTTGCTGCGTCGCATTCCGATGGCTGACGATATTTGTGTGGAAGCTGATTCGGGCGGCCATACAGATGGCGGTGTGGCATACAGCCTGATGCCGGCGATGACAGCGTTAAGAGATGAAATGATGAAAAAATATCAATATCCGAAAAAAATAAGAGTGGGTGCAGCTGGAGGAATTGGAACGCCTGATGCAGCGATGGCAGCTTTTATGCTCGGTGCTGATTTTATTGTAACAGGCTCGATTAACCAATGTACGGTTGAGGCGGCAACAAGTGACAAAGTAAAGGATTTGCTTCAGCAGATGAATGTACAAGATACAGCTTATGCGCCAGCGGGTGATATGTTTGAATCGGGCAGTAAAGTGCAAGTGCTGAAGAAAGGCGTGTTCTATCCGGCTCGGGCAAGCAAGTTATATGAACTGTACCAGCGATATGGGTCAATACGTGAGCTGGATGAAAAGATGCTGACTCAGCTTGAGGAGAAATACTTCAAACGCACTATAGAAGACATATATAAAGATATTACAACGCATTATCCCCCGGCTGAAATTGAGAAGGCTGAACAAAACCCGAAGCATAAAATGGCTTTGATTTTCCGATGGTACTTCAGAAACAGCTCCAACATGGCAATCAGCGGAAGCGAACATTCGAAGGTCGATTATCAAATTCACTGCGGTCCGGCGCTGGGAGCCTTTAATCAATGGGTCAAAGGATCGAAATTAGAAAACTGGCGCAATCGCCACGTGGATGAGATCGGAAAAAAATTAATGACAGAAACAGCAGCATTGCTGCATGAACGGATGCAATCAATGTATCAATCGTCGCATTAAGCAGATAACACAAGAATAATAGTTCGAATATTATGAAAATATACCTATAAAAAGGGCTCGAATGAACCCTTGAAGGAGAGAGTGCGTTATGGATAAACAGAGAATCTTTGAAGTGTTAATCACCAATGTTTGCGAGGTGCTTCCTGAATTAGACGGACACAGGTTTGAGCCTGAAGATCAGTTAGTAGAGTTAGGAGCTGACTCTGTAGACAGGGCTGAAATTATCACAATGGTACTTGAGGATTTATCATTAAAGATTCCCCGGGTTGAGCTGTCCGGGGTGAAAAACATCGGCGAATTAGCTGAGGTGCTTTATGACAAAGTGCAATCTGTCTGAGCTGGTGGTGACCGGTGCAGGCGTCACGGCTGCCATCGGACAAGGGAAAGAGGCATTTGCTTCTTCGCTCTTGTCCGGCAGGCATGCCTTTGATGTCATGGAGCGTCCGGGCAGACAAAAAAACAGCCGGTTTATCGGAGCTGAAATTGCGTCATTGTCTTATCCCGACCGCCTCTCTAAAAAATTGCTGCGAAAAGCGTCATTTTCCAGCCGTGCAGCATTGGTGACACTCTCAGAGGCTTGGGAAGAGGCTCAATTGGACGATGTCGATTCCTCACGTATCGGACTCGTAGTTGGCGGGTCAAATTTTCAGCAGAGAGAAACCTTACAGCTTTATGAAAGTTATCAAGACCGCTCTGGTTTTATTTCGCCGGCGTATGGCCTTTCTTTCATGGATAGCGATCTTTGCGGATTATGTACAGATCAGTTTGGCATAACAGGCTTAGCTTATACCATGGGAGGAGCATCGGCCAGCGGCCAGTTAGCGGTGATTCAAGCGATTCAGCAAGTCTTATCAGGCGAGGTTGATGTTTGCATAGCACTGGGTGCATTAATGGATCTTTCTTACATGGAATGCGAGGCGCTAAGGGGATTAGGCGCTATGGGGACGGACAAATATGCTGATGAGCCTGATAAAGCATGCCGTCCCTTTGATCAGAACAGAGACGGGTTTATTTATGGAGAATCGTGCGGCGCATTGGTGATAGAACGAAAAGAGACGGCTGTCCGCCGAGGTATCAAACCTTATGCAGCTTTGTCGGGATGGTCAATCAAACTAGACGCGAACCGGAACCCCGATCCTTCTTTAGAAGGAGAGGTTCATGTCATCCAGAAGGCACTGGAGCGTGCCGGTCTTTCACCAGAAGACATTGATTATATTAATCCCCATGGCACAGGTTCTTTTATTGGAGATGAAATTGAATTAAAGGCGCTGCACGCATGCCGGCTTTCCCATGCCTATATCAACGCAACAAAATCGATAACCGGGCACGGCCTCAGTGCGGCAGGCATCGTAGAGATTGTTTCTGTTTTGCTGCAAATGAAAAAATCTGCCCTGCACCCGACCCGGAATTTGGATCATCCAATCGATGATTCTTTTCATTGGGTAAATGAGAAATCGATTTCATACCGCATCAAAAATGCGCTGAGCCTAAGTATGGGCTTTGGCGGAATGAATACTGCGGTGTGTATACAAAACATTGAGAAATGTGGAGGCGAATCATAAATGGTTTCTGCCGGAATTGAAGCGATGAATGTCTTTGGCGGGACGGCATACCTAGATGTCATGGAACTGGCCAAATACAGACACTTAGATACTGCCAGATTTGAAAACTTATTAATGAAAGAAAAGGCTGTAGCATTGCCTTACGAAGATCCTGTGACCTTTGGAGTCAATGCAGCTAAGCCGATTATTGACGCTTTATCCGAAGCCGAGAAGGACCGAATCGAATTATTGATTACTTGTTCTGAATCCGGGATTGACTTTGGGAAATCGTTAAGTACATATATCCATGAATATTTAGGTTTGAACCGCAACTGCCGTTTGTTTGAGATTAAACAGGCGTGTTATTCAGGAACCGCGGGCTTTCAGATGGCGGTGAATTTTATATTATCCCAGACTTCTCCGGGTGCCAAAGCACTGGTTATCGCCAGTGATATTTCACGTTTTTTAATCGCTGAGGGCGGAGACGCTTTAAGTGAAGACTGGTCTTATGCCGAACCGAGCGCCGGAGCGGGAGCGGTGGCCGTTTTAGTAGGCGAAAATCCCGAGGTGTTTCAAATAGATCCCGGAGCAAATGGCTATTACGGCTATGAAGTGATGGATACGTGCCGTCCCATTCCCGACAGTGAAGCGGGTGATTCTGACCTGTCTTTAATGTCATATCTGGATTGCTGCGAACAAACCTATCTGGAATATCAAAAGCGTGTACCCGGTGCCAGTTATCAGGACACGTTTCAATATCTTGCCTATCATACGCCTTTTGGCGGGATGGTGAAAGGCGCGCACCGGACAATGATGCGTAAGGTGGCAAAAGTGAAAACAGCTGAGATTGAAACGGATTTTTTAAATCGGGTTAAGCCGGGTTTAAACTACTGCCAGCGGGTTGGAAACATTATGGGGGCTGCCTTGTTTCTGGCATTGGCCAGCACGATAGACCAAGGGCGATTTGATTCTCCTAAACGAATCGGATGTTTTTCATACGGATCAGGCTGCTGTTCTGAATTTTACAGCGGGATTACAACTCCGCAAGGCCAGGAACGCCAGCGCTCATTTGGCATTGAGACGCATTTAGATCGCCGATATCAGCTCTCCATGGAAGAGTATGAGCAGCTGTTTAAGGGGAGCGGGATGGTGCGGTTCGGGACGCGCAATGTCAAGCTGGATGTTGAGATGATACCTGGCATCATGCAGTTTACTCAAGAGAAGCCGCGCTTGATTTTAGAAGAAATTTCTGAATTTCACCGGAAGTACAGGTGGATTTCGTGACCTATCAAACGATAAAGGCCCGCTTTCAAGAGTCGGTGTGCTATATCACATTTTACCGTCCTGAAGCGAATAATACGATTAATGACACGCTGATAGAAGAATGCTTACAAGTGTTAAACCAATGTGAAACATCAGCGGTTACGGTTATTGTTTTAGAAGGGCTTCCCGAGGTATTTTGCTTCGGCGCGGATTTTCAAGAAATTTACCAGGAAATGAAAAGCGGCAGAAAGCAGGCAAGCTCCCAAGAGCCTCTTTATGATTTGTGGCTGAAATTGCAAACCGGACCTTATGTCACGATTTCACATGTCAGGGGAAAAGTGAATGCTGGCGGTCTTGGATTCGTATCTGCCACAGACATTGCCATTGCTGATGAAACGGCGTCATTCAGTCTCTCTGAATTGTTATTCGGTCTGTATCCGGCATGTGTTTTACCATTTCTCATCCGCCGGATCGGCTGGCAGAAAGCACACTATATGACGCTGATGACAAAACCGATTTCCGTTCAGGAAGCCAGTGAATGGGGGTTAATAGATGCCTTTGATGCTCAAAGTGAGGTGCTGCTGAGAAAGCATTTATTGCGTTTGCGGAGGCTGAATAAAAAGGGAATCGTTCGCTATAAACAGTTTATGAACTCACTTGATCATCAAGTCAGCCGTTCGAAAGCCATCGCTTTAACTGCAAATCAAGACATGTTTTCTGATCCTCAAAATCAAATGGGAATCATCAGGTATGTTGAAACAGGGCAATTCCCATGGGAGGATCAGTAATTTGAAAAGATGACAATCAGAACCGTTAGGAGGACACCATGACGCATTCTGTTGTAGAGCTCATCGAAATTGAGCCCGCCATTATTCAGGTAAAGATGCATGACCGCACTCATAAAAACGCGTTTTCACAAGAACTTACAGACGGTTTAATTCAAGCGTTTGAATTCATTCGGCAGAAAACCAATTATAAAGCGGTCATTTTGACGGGGTACGATAATTATTTTGCTTCAGGAGGGACGCAAGAAGGACTGCTTCGAATTCAGAGGGGATTGACCAAGTTCACGGATGACAATCTTTATTCTCTGGCGCTTGATTGCGAAATTCCGGTCATTGCGGCTATGCAGGGCCACGGAATTGGAGGCGGCTTTGTCATGGGGCTCTTTGCTGACATTGTCATTTTGAGCAGAGAGAGTGTGTATACGGCTAACTTTATGAAATACGGTTTTACGCCTGGAATGGGCGCTACCTTTATCGTTCCTAAAAAACTGGGATTCAGTCTGGCACAGGAAATTTTAATGAATGCGGGCAGCTATCGGGGAGCAGATCTTGAAAAAAGAGGGGTTCCCTTTAAAGTGCTGCCTCGTGCGGAAGTAGTAGATTATGCTGTGGAGCTGGCGCGTGAATTGGCGGAAAAGCCGAGAAACTCATTGATTACATTGAAAGATCATTTGGTTGCCCCGCTTCGCGAGCAGCTGCCGCACGTCATAGAACAGGAACTGATGATGCATGAGAAAACATTTCATCATGACGAAGTTAAAACGAGAATTAAAGGTTTGTATGGAAATTAATTGATTATCTACATAAAAATTCGCAGGTGAAATGGAGGCAGCGTGATGAAAAATAATGATAATACCCGCATATTAGCCAATCCTTCTGTCAGCTATGGTGAGCCTTTACATATATCTGAAGAGCAGCCGGCAACAATACCTGAAGTTTTATACAGAACGGCTGCGGAGCTTGGGGATACAAAGGGAATCATTTATTTAGAGCCGGATGGAACTGAAGTGCACCAATCATATGGACAGTTGTGGAATGATGGGTTGCGTATCGTGAAGGGGCTCCGCCAATCAGGCCTGAAAGCAAAACAAAACGTGATTTTGCAGCTTGGCGACAATTCACAGCTTCTCCCTGCGTTCTGGGGATGTGTTTTAGCGGGAATTGTTCCGGCTCCATTAGCCGTTCCGCCAACGTATGCTGAATCGAGCAGCGGGACTCAAAAGCTGAAAGACGCCTGGACGCTTCTTGACAAGCCGGTGGTGATTACAGACCGGGACATGCATCAGGAAATGCTCGATTGGGCGAAAGAACAAGGCCTTGAAGGATTCCGTGCAATTGCTGTAGAGAATTTGCTCAGTTTTGAAGCGGAGGCGGACTGGCATCAATCAAGTCCTGAAGACTTAGCGCTTTTATTGCTGACTTCAGGCAGTACGGGAACGCCAAAAGCGGTTATGCTTAATCATCGAAACATTATGAGCATGGTGAAAGGAATTATTCAAATGCAAGGCTTCACCAGAGAAGATGTCACGTTTAACTGGATGCCGTTTGATCATGTCGGAGGCATCGGGATGCTGCATTTGCGTGATGTCTATCTGGGCTGCCAGGAAATTAACGTCTCAAGCGACACGATCTTAATGGAGCCGCTGAAATGGCTGGATTGGATTGATCATTACCGTGCTTCTGTTACGTGGGCGCCGAATTTTGCGTTCGGCCTGGTCACTGATTTTGCAGAAGAAATGAAAAATCGGAAATGGGATCTGTCCTCAATGCGTTACATGCTCAATGGCGGTGAAGCAATGGTAGCTAAAGTAGGGCGGAGAATGCTTGAGCTTTTAGAGCCCTATGGCCTGCCTGCTGATGCTATCCGGCCTGCATGGGGAATGTCCGAAACGTCATCCGGTGTTATTTTTTCTCATGAGTTTACCCGGGCTGCCACAAGTGATGATGATCATTTTGTCGAAATAGGTTCTCCAATCCCTGGCTTCTCTATGAGAATTGTGAATGACCATAATGAATTGGTTGAGGAAGGCGAGATCGGCCGTTTTCAAGTCTCTGGTCTTCCCGTTACAAGCGGTTATTACCGGCGCCCAGATTTAAATGAGAGTGTGTTTACAGAAGATGGATGGTTTGAAACCGGAGATCTTGGCTTTTTGCGTAATGGACGCTTAACCATAACGGGCCGTACAAAAGATGCGATTATCATTAACGGCATTAATTATTACAGTCATGCGATTGAGTCTGCTGTTGAAGAATTACCGGAAATCGAAACTTCTTATACCGCTGCCTGCGCAGTCCGCGTCGATCAGAATTCAACGGATCAGCTGGCTATCTTCTTTGCCGCTTCCGAAAAAATGAATGATGAGCAGATGTCTCAGCTTCTTAGAAACATACAATCCCATGTCTCGCAGGTGATCGGAGTCACTCCGGAATATTTGCTCCCTGTACAAAAAGAAGAGATTCCGAAAACGGCTATCGGAAAAATACAGCGCACCCAGCTGAAAACTTCATTTGAAAATGGAGAGTTCGACTACTTGCTTCATAAACCCAACCGGGTGAATGGTTCGGTTCAGGGCGGGGAGATGCAGCAAGCAGATCATGCGAAAAGAATAAGGGAAGAGATACAGGCGTATCTGTTTACTTGTTTGACTGATGAGCTTAATGTGTCCCGCGATTGGGTGGAACCAAATGCAAATATCCAAAACCTTGGTGTGAATTCTATTAAATTGATGAAGCTTATTCGGTCGATCGAGAAGAATTACCGTATCAAACTCACAGCCAGAGAGATACATAAGTATCCTACGATTGAACGTTTGGCTGGCTATCTATCTGAACATGAAAGCATCGGCAGCTTGTCTGCTGACAAGGAGGGTGCCGGCACATCCAAAACGAAACCGGAAAGGCGCAAGGCATCTTTCCAGCCTCTATCTGAGGTTCAAAAAGGATTATGGACATTGCAGAAAATGTCACCTGAAAAAAGTGCATATCACGTACCTCTCTGTTTTCAATTTTCGTCAGGCCTTCACCTTGAAACACTACAAAAGGCTTTCGGCCTTGTATTGAATCAGCATCCGATTTTAAAGCACGTCATCCAAGAGAAAGACGGAGTGCCATTTCTTAAACATGAGCCAGCGCTTTCAATTGAAATCAAGACAGAAGACATCTCAGGAATGAAAAAGTCTGCCATCCCTTCTTTTCTTAGAAAGAAAGTAAAGGAACCGTATGTAAAGGAAAACAGCCCGTTAGTGCGTCTCATGAGCTTCTCCAGATCTGAACAAGAGCATTTTTTGCTTATTGTCATTCACCATATGATTTTTGACGGGGTTTCGTCTGTCACATTTATACGCAGTCTGTTTGACAGCTATAAGCTTCTTTTAGAAGGACGGCAGCCGGAAGTGTCAGTTTCTCCTGCGATGTATCATGATTTTGCGGCATGGGAGCAAAACGTGCTTACCGGAAAAACCGGAGAGAGGCATCGTTCATACTGGCAGAAACAGTTATCGGGAACTTTGCCGATTCTTCAGCTGCCTAAGGTTAGTACAAGTTCAGCTGATTTTGAGTTTGAAGAGGAAACATATACCCGGCGGCTTTCCAGCGAATTTATGAATCGGATCAGGACGTTTGCGAAAGAGCATTCTGTGAATGTTTCGACCGTATTCTTGAGCTGCTATATGCTCCTGCTGAGCCGTTATACTGGCCAAAAGGAACAGATTGTCGGCATGCCGGCGATGGTGAGACCGGAAGAAAGATTTGATGCTTCCATTGGACATTTTCTCAATATGCTCCCGATTCGCAGTGAGTTGAATCAGGAAGATATTTTTTCTGAATTTATGTCAAAATTGCAATTAACAATGTTCGATGGGCTTGATCATGCAGTTTATCCTTTTCCGAAAATCGTCAAGGATTTGAATATTCCTCGCAGCCAAACAGGTTCACCGGTATTTCAAACCGCTTTTTTCTATCAGAATTTTCTTCAATCTGGTAGCTATCAAAACTTGTTGAGTCGATATGCGGATTTCTTTACTGTCGATTTCGTTGAGCATATTCATCAAGAGGGCGAATACGAATTAGTCTTTGAACTGTGGGAAACAGAAGAAAAAATGGAACTGAATATTAAATACGATACCGGGCTGTTTGATGCGGCGTCTGTGTCCGCGATATTTGATCATTTTGTTTATGTAACCGAACAGGCGATGCTGAAGCCTTCTCAGCCGTTAAAAGAGTATTCATTATTACCTGAAGCAGAAGAGCAGATGATTCTCAAAACATGGAATGCCACTGACAAAACGTATCCATATACATGTTTTCATGAATTGTTTGAGCAGCAGGCGAAAAAGACGCCTGATAGAGCGGCTGTCAGCTATGCAGATCAAACATTGACGTATCGTGAACTTGATGAAAGAAGCACACAACTGGCCATTTATTTGCAGGCGCATGGCGTGGGACCGGAGCGCCTGGCAGGCATCTATGTGGATCGGTCGCTGAACATGATTGTGGGATTATTGGCAATTCTCAAGGCTGGAGGGGCATATGTGCCGCTAGATCCGTCCTATCCGGCTGAGCGGCTGGAACACATGCTGGAAGACAGTGAAGTTTCCATTACACTGACGACATCAGCATTAGTAAATACTTTGAGTTGGAACGGTGTCAAGACTGCTCTGTTAGATCAAGACTGGGATGAGATCGTACAAACAGCCTCTGATCGAAAAGTGCTTACACGCACTGTCACGCCGGAACACTTGGCATATGTCATTTATACATCCGGCAGCACAGGAAAGCCAAAAGGCGTCATGATACCGCATAAAGCTTTGACAAACTTTCTCGTTTCGATGGGGGAAACGCCGGGGCTTTCGCCAGAGGATAAAATGCTCGCTGTCACAACCTATTGTTTTGATATCGCTGCTCTGGAATTATATTTGCCTTTGATAAAGGGTGCACACTGCTATATTTGTCAAACGGAACATACAAAAGACGTTGAAAAACTGAAGCGGGACATCCAAACGTTCAAACCGACTGTCATGCAGGCAACCCCCGCTACATGGAAGATGCTCTTTTATTCAGGCTGGGAAAATGAAGAGAGAGTGAAAATTCTATGCGGAGGCGAAGCTTTGCCAGAGACATTGAAACAATATTTCTTACATACGGCAAGCGAAGCCTGGAATATGTTTGGGCCAACCGAAACAACAATTTGGTCAGCGGTTCAGCGCATTAATGAAGATTGCTCTCATGCCACGATAGGAAGACCGATCGCCAATACACAAATCTATATTACAGATTCCCAGCTTGCTCCAGTCCCGGCTGGTGTCCCGGGTGAGCTATGCATTGCAGGGGACGGCGTGGCAAAGGGCTATTACAAAAAGCCGGAATTAACGAATGCGAGATTCATTGACAGCCCGTTTAAGCCTGGATCAAAGCTTTATAGAACGGGAGACATGGCGCGCTGGCTTCCGGGAGGACGAATTGAATATATAGGCCGTATCGATAATCAAGTGAAAATCCGCGGATTCCGCGTTGAACTAGGCGATATTGAAAGCAGGCTCAGTGAGCATCCCGGCATTCAGGAATGTGTCGTTGTCGCGGCTGAGGAAAATGGAAGCCATAAGCTTTGTGCCTATTATACTGCTAAACATGCAAATGCTTCTCTTGAGGCAAGAGAGCTGCGTCGATATGTGAAGGACGCTTTACCTGCCTATATGGTGCCTTCTTCTTTTATTCAGCTTGACCGTATGCCGTTGACACCGAATGGAAAGATAGACAGAAACAGTCTTAAGCATAAAGAATTAACCGCAAAGCAGCCAAAGCAAAGGAAGATCTCTCCTTTGAACATTCAGGATGCTGTTTTCATCATTTGGCAGGAAGTATTGAAAATAAGTGACATTGAACGGGAAGACGGATTTTTCGATGTTGGCGGGGATTCGCTTCTCGCAGTTACCGTGGCTGACCGCATCAAACATGAACTATCCTGTGAGTTTTCTGTCACAGACCTGTTTGAGTACTCAACGATCAAAAATATCAGCCAATACATTGCCGAACAGCGAATGGCCGATATACGTGTCTCAGTACCGAAGGAAGAAGCGGTGCATTCTGATCAGTCCAATAGGACGAGCGACCTGCCGGATTATTATGAGGATAGTGTGGCGATTATTGGCATATCGTGTGAGTTCCCCGGGGCGAAAAACCATGAGGAGTTTTGGGAGAACCTGAGAAACGGCAAGGAAAGCATTGCGTTTTTCAATAAAGAAGAGCTTCAGCGCTTTGGCATTTCAGAGGAGAAAGCGGAGAATGCCGGCTATGTTCCGGCTAAATCTTCGATTGATGGGAAAGACAGATTTGACCCAAGCTTCTTTCAAATCTCTCCTAAAGATGCTGAATTTATGGACCCGCAGCTTCGGATGCTGCTGACTCATTCATGGAAAGCAATTGAAGATGCCGGTTATACTGCGAAACAGGTTCCGCAAACCAGTGTTTTTATGTCGGCAAGCAATAACTCTTATCGCGCGCTGCTGCCGTCTGATACA
Source organism: Bacillus cabrialesii (assembly GCF_004124315.2). GTDB lineage: Bacteria > Bacillota > Bacilli > Bacillales > Bacillaceae > Bacillus > Bacillus cabrialesii. The sequence goes on from NZ_CP096889.1 coordinate 1,831,691, forward strand.
ACAGAAAGTCTGGAAACGCCGGACGGCTATGTCTCGTGGGTGCTTGCGCAAAGCGGGACGATTCCGACAATGATTTCTCATAAGCTCGGGCTGAAAGGGCCAAGCTATTTCGTCCACGCCAACTGCTCGTCGTCCCTGATCGGATTGCATTCTGCCTATAAAAGCCTGCTGTCAGGTGAATCTGCTTATGCTTTAGTTGGCGGTGCAACTCTGCATACCGAGTCAAGTATCGGATACATGCATCAGCCGGGGCTGAATTTTTCGAGCGACGGACATATTAAAGCTTTTGACGCTTCAGCTGACGGGATGCTGGGCGGTGAGGGCGTTGCTGTTGTATTGCTGAAAAAAGCAGCTGATGCTGTAAAAGATGGTGATCATATCTATGCTTTGTTGAGAGGCATAGGTGTAAATAACGATGGCGCTGACAAAGTCGGTTTTTATGCTCCAAGTGTCAAAGGACAGGCTGACGTGGTGCAGAAGGTCATGAATCAAACGAAGATACAGCCTGAATCCATCTGTTATGTGGAAGCGCACGGGACCGGAACGAAGCTGGGAGATCCAATCGAGCTGGCAGCTTTAACGAACGTTTACAGGCAATATACAAATAAAACGCAATTTTGCGGTATTGGATCGGTGAAAACCAATATCGGGCATTTAGATACGGCCGCAGGTCTGGCTGGCTGTATTAAAGTCGTGATGAGTCTTTATCATCACGAGCTTGCACCGAGCCTCAATTATAAGGAGCCGAATCCAAATATAGACTTACACAGCTCTCCTTTTTACGTTGTCGATCAAAAGAAAACATTAAGCCAGGACCATAAAACGCACAGGGCTGCGCTAAGCTCGTTCGGACTTGGCGGGACAAACACCCATGCGATTTTTGAACAGTACAAAAGGGATTTTGATCATAGAAAGATAGACGGAACCTGCATCATACCGCTTTCGGCAAAAAATAGTGAGAGGCTGCAAGAGTATGCAGAAGAAATTCTGGCCTATTTGGAAAGAAGAGATCTTGATGCCGGACAGCTTCCTGATTTTGCCTATACGCTTCAGGTCGGGCGGGAAGCGATGGAGTATCGCGTTGCCTTTACTGCTGATCATGTCAATGAGTTAAAACAGAAGCTCATAGATTTTATTAAAGGAAAAACAGCGATTGAAGACTGCTTTCATGGAAGTAAGCACAATGACAGGGAGATGTCATGGCTGACGGAGGACGAGGACAGTGCTGAACTGATCCGAAAGTGGATGTCGAAAGGAAAAGTGAACAAGCTGGCGGAGATTTGGAGCAAGGGAGCGCATATAGATTGGATGCAGCTTTATAAAGGTAAGCGTCCATACAGAATGAGTCTGCCGACATATCCATTTGCAAAGGAACGATATTGGCCATCGCGGAATGACCGCAAGCCGTCGGGTCAGCTATCTGGAAATCAGACAGAGATCGGTTTCATTCATCCGCTGCTCCATCAGAATACATCTGATTTTTCCGAACAGAAATTCACTTCGGTTTTCACTGGTGAGGAATTCTTTCTGAAAGACCATGTGGTAAGAGGTAAGCCGGTGCTTCCTGGTGTTGCGTACCTTGAAATGGCGCACGCGGCTATCAAGCTAGCGGCAGGAAGCCATAATGGCCAAGGGATCAGAATCAGATTGAATCATACAGTCTGGGTTCAGCCTGTTGTGGTTGACAAACATTCGGCTCAAGTAGATATCAGCCTCTTTCCTGAAGAAGATGGAAAAATCACTTTTGATATTTACAGTACACAGGAAGACGGGGACGACCCTGTTATTCATAGTCAAGGCAGTGCGGAGCTGGTATCTACCGCCGAAACGCCGGTCGCTGACCTCGCTGAAATATCACGCCGCTGCGGCAAAGGAAAGATGTCACCCGATCAATTTTACGAAGAAGGCAGAAGCAGAGGGATGTTCCATGGTCCGGCCTTCCAAGGAATTAAGAATGTGGATATAGGAAACAGAGAGGTTTTGGCACAATTGCACCTGCCAGAAATCGTTTCTGGAACGAAGGAACAGTTTGTGCTGCACCCAAGCATCATGGACTCGGCCTTGCAGACGGCAACAATCTGTATCATGCAGGAATTGACTGATCAAAAGCTGATTTTGCCATTTGCGCTTGAAGAGCTTGAGGTACTCAAAGGATGTTCGTCTTCTATGTGGGCTTATGCCCGCTTAAGTGACAGCGATCACTCCGGAGATACTGTTCAGAAAGCGGATATCGATGTCATTGATGAGAGTGGAAACGTATGTGTCAGGGTCAAAGGATTCTCAACGAGAGTATTGGAAGGAGAGGTTCATTCATCAAAGCTGTCCTCACGGCATGAACGCTTATTGCTTGAGCCGGTATGGAAAGAACAGAGTGGCGGACTTGAGGACGGAGACCCATCGTACACAGAGCATATCGTTGTACTCTTTGAGACTGAAGGAAGCGTCACAGACAATCTTACATCAAACATGAAGGATGCCAGTGTCATCACTCTATATGAAGCTGAAGGACATATTGCTGAACGTTATCAGTATTACGCGCAGAACGTGTTGGAGCTTATGAAAAGAATGATCGATGAGCATTCTGCCGGCCGTATCATCATTCAAGCTGTTGTACCGCTTAAAAAAGAGAAACAGTTGTTTGCCGGTGTTTCCGGTTTGCTTAAAACAGCTGAATTAGAGTTCAGCAAACTTACAGCTCAGGTCATCGAGGTCGAAAAACCTGAAGAGATGAATGACCTTCATCTCAAGCTGAAGGACGACAGCCGGAGACCTGCCGATAAACAAATTCGATATGCGGCTGGAAATCGTTTTGTGAAAGGCTGGCGGGAAATGGCGCTGCCTTCCGCTGAAGAGCTTCATATGCCGTGGAGAGACGAAGGCGTTTATCTGATTACAGGCGGAGCAGGAAGCATAGGCCTTCTATTTGCAAAAGAAATTGCCAATCGAACGGTTCGATCCACTATTATCCTGACGGGACGCTCTGTTTTAAGTGAGCGTAAGGAAAATGAACTGGCGGCTCTTCGAGGCATGGGGGCGGAGGTCGTCTATCGAAAGGCTGATGTAAGTGATCAGAGGGCGGTTCGGCGTCTCATGGAGGAAATCAAAGAAAAGCATGGCACTCTTAACGGAATTATTCATGGCGCAGGCAGCATTCAAGATCACTTCATCGTTCATAAAACGAATGAAGAGTTTCAAAAAGTGTTGCAGCCAAAAGTGAGCGGATTGTTACATGTAGATGAATGCAGCAAGGATTTCCCATTAGACTTTTTCGTTTTATTCTCATCAGTTTCCGGATGTTTAGGAAACGCTGGACAAGCCGATTATGCGGCAGCCAATACGTTTATGGATGCATTTGCTGCATACCGAAGCTCTCTTGCGGCATCTAAAAAGCGATTCGGCTCAACCATTTCCTTCAACTGGCCGCTATGGGCAGAAGGCGGTATGCAGGTCGGGTCTGAAGTGGAACAGAGAATGCTGAAAACGATGGGAATGGTCCCGATGCCGACAGATAGCGCCTTAGAAGCATTTTATCAAGGAATAGCATCTGAAAAGCCGCAAGTTTTTGTGATGGAAGGGCAGCTTCAGAAAATGAAGCAAAAACTGCTTTCTGCAGAAACGGCAGGCAAACGGAAGGGGCAGAAAAACGGAGATCAGGCTCACGGTCAGATTCAAAAATTAGAAGCAGCTTTCATTCAAATGGTCGGAGCGATTTTGAAAGTAAACACTGACGATATCGATGTCCATACAGAGCTGAGTGAGTACGGGTTCGATTCGGTTACATTCACTGTCTTTACAAACAAGATCAATGAAGTTTACCAATTGGAACTAACGCCGACCATTTTCTTTGAATATGGAAGCATCCACAGTCTGGCTGAATATGTAATGGCTGCGTATCCGGGTGAATTGAATCAAGATGCTGCTGTTCATGACACAGATGAAAGGCCAAGCTCATTGCACACCTTAAACAGCCTGAGTGCATCATTAAGCAACATGGTCAGTGCGATTTTAAAAGTAGATCGTGCAGATATTGATGTCCATACAGAGCTGAGTGAATACGGATTTGATTCGGTTACATTCACAGTCTTTACTAATCAAATAAACGACGCATATCAATTGGAATTAACGCCGACCATTTTCTTTGAATATGGAAGCATCCAAAGCCTGGCGGAATATTTGATAGAAGAATATGAGGAAACTTTTGCTCAGGAGCCCGAAAAATCAGAGGTGCGAAAAGAGTTACAGACAATATCCTCTGCAGAGCCAAAAACCACAACTCGAAGAAAGCGCCGCTTTACACAGCCTGTTATTGCACAAGCGGAAAGAAACAAAAATCAGACTGCTGATTTTGAGCCAATTGCAATTGTCGGCATCAGCGGCCGATTCCCTGGCGCTATGGATATAGATGAATTTTGGAAAAACCTTGAGGAGGGCAAAGACAGCATCACAGAAGTTCCAAAAGATCGATGGGATTGGCGTGAGTATTATGGAAACCCTGACACTGAAGTTAATAAAACCGACATCAAATGGGGCGGGTTTATTGATGGAATCGCGGAGTTTGATCCGTTGTTTTTTGGTATTTCGCCGCGAGAAGCTCATTATATAGACCCTCAGCAGCGCCTATTAATGACGTATGTATGGAGGGCGCTGGAAGATGCGGGATGCTCACCGCAGCGCCTTTCGGGTACCGGGACCGGTATCTTTATCGGTACAGGAAACACAGGTTATAAAGATCTATTCCATAGAGCGAATCTTCCAATTGAAGGTCATGCGGCTACAGGTCATATGATTCCTTCGGTTGGCCCGAATAGAATGAGTTATTTTCTAAATATTCACGGTCCGAGTGAGCCAGTCGAAACGGCTTGTTCCAGCTCTCTTGTAGCCATTCACCGTGCTGTGACCGCGATGCAAAGCGGCGATTGTGAGATGGCGATCGCAGGAGGCGTAAACACGATCCTGACCGAGGAGGCGCACATTAGCTACAGCAAGGCTGGGATGCTGAGCAAAGACGGCAAGTGTAAAACCTTCTCAGCTGATGCGAATGGTTATGTCAGGGGGGAAGGTGTTGGAATGGTCATGCTGAAAAGGCTGACAGATGCCGAGCGCGATGGGAATCATATTTACGGCGTTATCCGGGGGACGGCGGAAAATCACGGCGGAAGAGCCAATACCCTGACATCACCTAATCCGAAAGCGCAAGCTGATCTGTTAGTGCGTGCATATCGCCAAGCAGGCATAGATCCAAGCACGGTCACATATATCGAAGCGCATGGAACGGGGACTGAGCTGGGGGATCCGATTGAAATAAACGGACTGAAAGCTGCGTTTAACGAACTTTCCAATAAGAGAAGCATTCCGGATCACCGCTGCGGCATCGGCTCAGTGAAAAGCAATATCGGCCATTTAGAGCTTGCTGCAGGTATCTCCGGCCTGATCAAAGTGCTATTGCAAATGAAGCATAAAACGCTAGTGAAAAGCCTGCATTCCGAGACACTTAATCCTTATCTCCAGCTGACTGACAGTCCGTTTTACATCGTTCAGGATAAACAGGAATGGAAGGCAGTCACAGATCATGACGGAAACGAGCTTCCGCGCCGCGCCGGAATCAGTTCGTTTGGGATTGGCGGAGTAAACGCACATATTGTGATTGAGGAATATATTTCAAAAGCCAATTCAGAACAAACAGTACCAGTTCAGCCACACATGATTGTGCTGTCGGCTAAAAATAAAAATAGGCTAAAGGATCGTGCTTCGCAATTGCTGGAGGCGGTTCGCAAGAAAAAATATACAGATCAAGATTTGCACCGCATCGCTTACACCCTGCAAGTTGGACGCGAAGAAATGGATGAGCGTTTGGCATGTATTGCAGGAACGATGCAGGAACTTGAAGATAAACTGCAAGCGTTTGTTGACGGTAAGGAAGGAACTGAAGCATTCTTCCGGGGACAGTCTAATCGAAACAAAGACACCCAGGCCATTTTTACAGCAGATGAGGATATGGCGATGGCAATTGATGCTTGGATCAGAAAAAGAAAATACGCCAAGCTTGCGGATTTATGGGTCAAAGGTGTGTCGATCCAGTGGAATACATTATACGGCGAGACCAAACCGCGCCTAATCAGTCTTCCTTCATATCCATTTGCGAGGGATCACTATTGGGTACCGGAAAAGGAACATTCACAACCGGACAAGAAAGAACTAGCTGATGCTGCTGAAGAGCGCACCGCATGTATTTTGACAAAACAATGGAGTTTGAGTCCGATTGGCTCAACAGTGCCGGGGACACGAACGGTTGCCATCCTGTGCAATCCAGAGACTGCAGATTTGGCAGCTGAAGTGTCTGCGTCTTTTCCGAACCATCTTTTATTAGATGTGAGCCGGATAGACTGCCATCAGTCAGACGTCGATTGGAAAGAGTTTGACGGCATAGTGGATGTCATTGGCTGCGGTGAGCATGATGAAGACCGGCTGGATTGGATTGAATGGGTGCAAAGACTGGTTGAATTCGGGCATAAAGAGGGACTCAGGCTGCTTTGTGTGACAAAGGGACTCGAATCGTTTCAAAACACATCAGTCCGGATGGCGGGCGCCTCACGAGCCGGTTTGTATCGAATGCTTCAAAGCGAATACAGCCATCTTACTTCAAGGCATATGGATGCAGAGGGGATTATTGATCATCATCGTCTCGCGAAGCAGATCGCTGATGAGTTTTATTCAGATTCTCAAGATACGGAGGTTTGCTACAGAGACGGTTTGCGGTATCAGGCTGTTCTACAAGCGCATTCTGAAACAGGCAAGGGAGCCGAACAAAGGGTGACCTTCCCTAAAGACCATGTGCTTTTCATCACAGGCGGGACACGGGGCATTGGCTTATTATGCGCCAGGCATTTTGCAGAGCGCTATGGAGTGAAAAAGCTGGTGCTGACCGGACGAGAGGAGCTTCCTCCACGGGAAGAGTGGGCTCGTTTTGAGACATCGAATACTTCCGCGGCACAGAAAATCCAGGCAGTAAGGGAGCTGGAAGCACAAGGTGTACAAGTGCAAATGCTGTCCCTTACCTTATCTGATGATGCTCAAGTTGGGCAAACGCTGCAACATATCAGGCAAACTTTAGGGCCGATCGGCGGTGTGATTCATTGTGCAGGTCTGACGGATATGGATACGCTGGCGTTCATCAGAAAAACTCCCGGTGATATTCAGCGGGTGCTGGAGCCTAAAGTGTCAGGTCTTACAACGCTTTATCGGCACGTGTGTAACGAGCCATTGCAGTTTTTTGTCTTGTTTTCTTCTGTTTCAGCCATTATTCCGCAGCTTTCGGCGGGACAAGCTGACTATGCGATGGCCAATAGCTATATGGATTATTTCGCGGAAGCACATCAGAACAATGTACCGATCATCAGCGTTCAGTGGCCGAATTGGAAAGAAACCGGTATGGGCGAAGTGACAAATGAGGCATACCGAGAAAGCGGTTTGCTGAGTATTACGAATTCAGAGGGCTTGCGTTTTCTGGATCAACTCTTATCGAAAACGCTTGAACCGGTTGTTCTCCCAGCGGTGACAAATCAAACAAATTGGGAGCCGGAGCTGCTGATGAAGTGGAGAAAACGCCATGAGGAAGGTTTGCGGGAATCGACTTTGCAAAGTCCGCCAGCGAAAGATACCGAAGACATTTTCAAAAGTGAAGGGCTATTATCTGAAACACAGTCCTGGCTAATTGATTTGTTTACTGAAGAGCTGAGAATTGATCGTGAAGACTTCGAGATTGACGGATTATTCCAAGATTATGGAGTGGATTCGATCATTTTGGCGCAGGTCCTTCAGCGTATAAACCGCAAATTAGAAGCAACGCTTGATCCGTCTATTCTGTATGAATACCCGACAATTCAAAGGTTCGCAGATTGGCTGATCGGCTCTTATTCCGAAACGCTGTCCGCACTATTCGGAGACAGGATATTGGATACACCAGCTTCTTCAAAGAACAAAACGGAGGCTGGCGCATCTGACCCTGCGGGGGATTGTGCACAAGCGCCGGCACCGGGCTCTCATGCAGAAGATGTTGCTGTCGTGGGGCTTTCTTGCCGCTTTGCAGGAGCGGATACGCTGGAAACCTATTGGTCGTTATTATCTGAGGGACGTTCGTCAATTGTCCCGGTTCCGGCAGAGCGCTGGGGCTGTAAGACGCCATATTATGCCGGCGTGATTGATGACGTCAGCCATTTTGATCCTGATTACTTTCTGCTTCATGAAGAAGATGTGAGGGCAATGGACCCGCAGGCATTACTCGTATTGGAGGAGTGTCTGAAACTCTTGTATCACGCCGGGTATACACCTGAGGAAATAAAAGGGAAACCAGTCGGCGTTTATATTGGAGGCAGAAGCCAGCACAAACCTGATGAAGAGAGTCTTCATTATGCTAAGAATCCGATCGTGACAGTCGGCCAAAATTATTTAGCGGCTAATGTTTCACAATTTTTTGATGTCCGCGGCCCGAGTGTTGTAGTTGATACAGCATGTTCCTCAGCATTGGTCGGCATGAATATGGCCATACAGGCCCTGCGCAGCGGAGATATTCAATCAGCGTTAGTCGGCGGTGTCAGCCTGCTGAACTCAGATGCCTCACACAGGCTGTTCGACCGGCGCGGCATTTTAAGCAAGCATTCATCCTTCCATGTGTTTGATGAGCGTGCTGACGGAGTTGTATTGGGTGAAGGCGTAGGAATGGTCATGTTAAAAACGGTCAAACAAGCGCTCGAAGATGGGGATACCATATATGCTGTCGTGAAAGCGGCCTCGGTCAATAACGATGGAAGAACGGCAGGACCGGCCACACCTAATCTGGAGGCGCAAAAGGAAGTCATGAAAGACGCGCTTGCCAAAAGCGGAAAAAAACCAGAGGACATCAGCTATCTTGAAGCGAACGGGTCTGGTTCAATGGTAACCGATTTGCTCGAACTGAAAGCGATCCAATCGGTGTACCGTTCAGGTCACGCACCGCATCTTTCTCTCGGTTCAATCAAGCCGAACATCGGGCACCCGTTATGTGCTGAAGGGATCGCCAGTTTGATCAAGGTTGTGCTGATGCTGAAAGAGCGAAGTTTTGTCCCGTTTTTGTCAGGTGAAAAAGAGATGGCGCATTTCGATAAACAGAAAGCAAACATCACGTTCAGCCGAACGCTGGAAAAATGGACAGATTCGCAGCCTGCAGCGGCGATTAACTGCTTTGCCGATGGGGGGACGAATGCTCATGTCATCTTAGAGGCGTGGGAAGAAGATGAAAAACGCGCGATCAAACGCAGTCCGATATCGCCTCCTCAATTAAAGAAACGGGCGTTTTCGCATGGCGAGTCAAAGCCGGAAGCGGAGACCTTAAACAAGGCTGCGGCAAACATATGGGATACTTATGAGGTGGAGGTCTAACGTGAAAAATCTAACGAAACAACTCACATTATCGTTAAAAAATCCGTTTATTTATCACCATGTGGTTTACGGACAAAATGTCCTGCCGGGATTGGCTTATATTGATATGATCTACCAAATATTCAGAGAACACGGCTACGAATGCTCAGAGCTTCAGCTGCGCAATTTATCCATCTATCAGCCGCTGACGGTGGGACAGAATGCGGTGATCGTTCTCGATATCCAATGCACGGAGAAAAAGGAAGGAAAGTGGCAAATCTCAGCTAAAGGCTTTGAAAAACGTGATGGGAATAGAGCCTCAGAAGAAAAGCTCTATATGAAGGCTGACATGCATGTCCACTCTCCGGTTGTGTTTGAAGAAACACTGGATCTCAATCAGATCAAAGCAGCTGCGCAGAACATTGTTCAGCTTGATGATGTATATGAACAATGCAGACGCCAAGAACTGGTGCACAGCGAATATATGAAAGCAGAAGGCTGCATCTATGAAGAGGAAGACGGCGTTATTCTTGATCTTTCTCTCGGCTCTGAAGCCATGCAACACGCAGAAGGCTTTATGTTTCATCCAACTCTCATAGACGGGAGCGGGGTGGGTGCCAATAACTTGCTCACATCTTTGCTTAAAGGAGAACAGAGGCTGTATTTGCCTCTGTTCTATGAATCCTTTTCCGCTTCAGCACTTTTGCAGACCCATAGCTTGACAAGAATTAAACGCTCCTCCGTCCGGCAGGAAAAAGAGCTGATTTATGTAACACTTGAGTTTTTTAATGCTTCGGGAGAAAAAGTGGCTGAACTGAAAAATTTCACAAGCAAACTAGTGCGTGAAGCAGAGCTGATTAGCGGAAAACAACAGGATGTACAGGAGCAAAAAGAGCTGAAAAAGGACATGGCTGAGCATACTCAAGCCGCCAACGCAGTATTTTCATCCGGCAGTATGGGGGCCTATGGCGGGGCTGAACAGTTTGTCAGCCAATTAATCGCAGACAAAATCAATAAGCCGATCGAACAGGTTGAAAAGCAGGTCGGCTATTATCAAATGGGATTGAATTCATCAGGCTTGCTTGAAGTGGTAGAAACCATCAGTGACAGGATCGGTGAGAGCCTTTCACCGACTCTCCTGTTTGAGCATACCACCATTGCGGAGTTGTCAGCGTTTCTTGCCGAGGAATATGCTGAGCATTTTAGTGCCGCTGGTTCTCTTGAGCAAAATGAAAGAGAACACGTCTCCGATAGCGTAAACGGCCATAAGGCTGCCGAGGCTTTCCGTACCGCACCTTCTGAGGCAGCGGGCGACATTGCGATTATCGGCTTGGCGGGCAGGTATCCGAAGGCAAACAACATTCATGAATTTTGGAATAACCTGAAAGAAGGGAAGGATTGTATTAGCGAGATTCCTAAGTCGCGTTGGGATTGGCGGCGCTTTGAAGGAATCACGTCTCCTTCAGGTAAGGATATTTCCAAATGGGGCGGATTTATTGATGATCCAGACTGCTTCGATCCTCAATTTTTCAGAATCACACCGAGAGAAGCAGAGACAATGGACCCTCAGGAGCGGCTGTTTTTAGAAACCTGCTGGGAAACGATTGAGGATGCAGGCTACACACCGAAGACGTTGGCCAAGCCAAAAGGACGGAACAAAAGACAGCATGTAGGTGTTTTTGCGGGCGTCATGCACAAGGATTATACATTAGTCGGCGCTGAAGAAGCATCAGCAGAAAATGTATTTCCTCTCTCTCTTAACTATGCGCAAATCGCCAATCGTGTATCTTATTTTTGTAATTTCCACGGTCCAAGCATGGCGGTTGATACGGTATGCTCCTCATCTTTGACTGCTGTACATCTGGCGTTGGAAAGCATTCGCCACGGTGAGTGCGATGTCGCGTTAGCGGGCGGAGTGAACCTGTCGCTTCATCCTAATAAATATATGACATACGGAGTCTGGGATATGTTTTCCACTGACGGACACTGCCGTACGTTTGGGAAGGATGGGGACGGCTATGTGCCGGCCGAAGGGATCGGTGCGGTTTTATTAAAGCCGTTGCGCCAGGCGGAGGAAGACGGAGATCGCATTTATGCAGTCATTAAAGGAAGTGCTGTGAATCATGTGGGCACTGTAAGCGGCATTTCAGTGCCGAGTCCTGTTTCTCAAGCTGATCTGATTGAGGCATGCTTGGAGAAAACGGGAATTGACCCGCGGACGATCAGTTATGTGGAAGCACATGGAACAGGTACATCCTTAGGAGATCCGATCGAACTACAGGGGCTGGTGAAAGCATTCCGCCAATATACACAGGATCGGCAATTCTGTTCAATCGGATCAGTTAAGTCGAACATCGGGCATGCTGAATCCGCCGCGGGGATCAGCGGTTTAAGCAAGGTTGCCCTGCAGCTTCACCATCAAACACTCGTGCCTTCTTTGCATTCAGAAGAACTGAATCCGTACGTGGATTTTGAAAAGTCTCCATTTTACGTACAGCATGAAACAGAAACATGGAAGCAGCCTGTAATCAAGGAGAAGGAGGAAGACATCCTTTACCCGCGCCGGGCGGGTATCAGTTCCTTCGGGGCGACCGGTTCAAACGCGCATATTATCCTTGAGGAATATATTCCTCAAACAGCGGAGCAGGACGTTTCATTGCCGTCAGATTCCGACATTCCCGCTGTTATCCCGCTTTCTGCCCGTAATCAGGAACGTCTTCGTGTATATGCAAAACGTCTCTTGGATTTTCTTCATGAGGGCATCCAGATTAGAGATTTGGCTTATACGCTGCAGGTGGGGCGTGAACCGATGGAAGAGCGGGTTGCATTTGTAGCAGACGGAATTCAAGAATTGACCGGGCAATTGCAGGCTTTTATAGAAGAACACGAAACCATTCAGCATTGTTGGAATGGCCGAGTATCAAGAGAAAGTGATTTATCGCTTTCGGCTGAAACGGTACATAAATCGCTGGAACAAGGAAATTTCGATCTGATTGCAAAGCAGTGGACGAACGGAGCTGCGATTAACTGGAAACTTCTTTACGAAGGAAAGAAACCAAAGCGGATCAGCTTGCCTACATATCCTTTCGAGAAGGTGCGTTATTGGGTGCCGAAAGCAGAGGAAGCGACTGCTCGATCCAAACGGAAAGGACATGTCCTTCATCCTCTTTTGCATCAAAATGTGTCCGACTTGTCGGGAGTCCGCTTTCATTCAGCGTTCACGGGACGTGAATTTTTCTTAAAGGATCATGTCATTAAAGGCGAGCGGGTCTTACCCGGCGCAGCTTTATTGGAGATGGTTCGTGCGGCTGTGGAAAAGGCAGCTGCCGATCAGTTCCCGACAGGATTCAGTCTCCGGAATATTGTCTGGGTCCGGCCGTTTGCCGTCACGGAACAGCAAGCTGACATTCACGTACGCCTTTATCCCGAAGACAACGGTGAAATCGCATTTGAAATCTGCCAGGAGCCTGAGAGCGCAGAAAACGCACCGGTTGTATATGGACAAGGGATTGCAGTGCTTTGTGAGGCTGATGAATCTCCGGTCATAAACATTGAAGAATTGAAGGCAAGCTATAATGAGCGGACTCTGTCACCTTCTGTTTGCTACAGGGCTTATGAAGAAATGGGAATCGATTACGGTGACAGCCACAGAGCGATCGACAGCATATATGTGGGGAAAAGCGGGGTTCTTGCAAAATTGACAATGCCGTCTATGATCTCCGATACGCAAAATCGTTATGTTCTGCATCCGAGCATGATAGATTCGGCATTTCAAGCATCTATCGGTTTGAGGCTGGGAGATGCTGCGAGTTTAGCAGACAAAAAGGCCATGCTGCCTTTTGCGTTACAGGACGTCCGCGTTTTCAAAGGCTGCGAGGCGTCAATGTGGGCGCGGATCACATACAGTGAGGGCAGTGCGCGTGAGGACCGCATACAGAAGCTTGATATCGATTTATGCAATGAAGAGGGACAGGTTTGCGTGCGAATGAAGGGCTATTCTGCAAGAGTGTTAGAACAGGCAGAAAGTCTTTCAGAGACAATTGACACGCTGCTGTTTGAACACGTTTGGGAAGAAAATGCTCCTGTCGAGGAGCAAGAGTTTATAGAGTATGAGACACATAAAGTCATGATCTGTGACTTTGGAGAACAAATGGAAAGCATCCGAAATCATCTTGACTGTACAATAATGCATCATCCTGCAGAGGCAATTGATGACCGGTTTGAAGTGTATGCTGTACGGTTATTTGAAGAAATCAAGCAGCTGCTGCACTCAAAAACCGGGGGGCATACAATCATTCAAGTGGCGGTGCCTGCTTTGAACGAGCCGCAGCTATTAAGCGGCTTAACCGGACTGCTCAAAACGGCTGAACTGGAAAACCCAAAACTGACCGGACAGCTGATTGAATTGGATACGGAAGTGTCTGCTAGCGACCTTTTCGAAGCATTGGAAGAAAACAGACGCTGTCCTCGTGACACGCATATCCGCTATTGGCAAGGAAAACGGTTTGTAAGCAAATGGAAAGAGACGTCTAGAGAGCACCTTAGTGCTGACATGCCATGGAAGGATAAAGGAGTTTATCTGATTACAGGCGGCGCAGGGGGTCTTGGTTTTATCTTTGCAAATGAAATCGCAAACCAAACGAATGAGGCTGTCGTGATCTTGACAGGACGCTCTCCGCTTGATGAAAGGAAGCAGGCGATGCTTCGTGACCTGCAGAAACTTGGTGTTCGAGCGGTTTATAGAAAAGCCGATCTGACAGAGAAACAAGCTGTTGATTCCTTAATAGAAGAGGTTCAAAACGCTTACGGCGGCTTGGACGGCATTATTCATAGCGCCGGTATGATAAAAGATAATTTCATTATGAAGAAAAAGAAAGAAGAAGTTCAAAGCGTGCTCGGTCCAAAGGTATCCGGACTGATTCATCTTGACGAAGCAACGAAAGAGATTCCGCTCGACTTCTTTATCCTTTTTTCCTCAGGTGCCGGAGCAGTGGGAAGCGCGGGACAGGCTGATTATGCAATGGCCAATGCATTTATGAATGCATTTAGCGAATATCGAAATGGCCAAGCAGCACTGTACAAACGTTACGGGAGAACTCTTTCGGTGTGCTGGCCGCTATGGAAAGACGGGGGCATGCGTATTGATGCCGAAACTGCAAGGATGCTGACAAAAGAAACAGGCATGGTGGCCATGGAAACAGGGCATGGGATTCAGGCATTATACCATGGCTGGGCGTCAGGAAAGCCGCAGCTGTTAGTGGCTTCCGGTGTTGCCAATCGGATTCGTGCATTTTTATATGAAACGGGTCATAGTCAAGGCCAAACTTACAAAACGAAAAATAGAAATGACAATCAGGTTACGGAAAAAGCAGACATTGTCCTGGGCGTCGATGATGAGACATTGAGAGAAAAAGCAGAGAATTATGTGAAGCAAGTGCTTTCTTCGGTTATCAAGCTGCCGGCAGGCCAGATTGATGCTGAAGCTCCTCTTGAGGATTATGGGATCGATTCTATCATGATCATGCATGTAACGAGTCAATTAGAAAAAGTATTCGGTTCTTTGTCCAAGACATTGTTCTTTGAATACCAGGATATTCGGTCATTAACCCGATATTTTATTGATACCCACAGAGAAAAGCTGCTGGACATCTTGGGAATTGAAACAGACAAACCTTCCGTTGAAGAAAAATCAGAACCTGAAAAGAAAGACATCACGGTTACACAAAGAAAGTCTGGTTTTCTTCCTTTGCAAGGGAAAGAGCAAAAGCAGTCAAGAGAAAAGGAAACGGAAGAAATTGCGATCATCGGTATCTCAGGCCGCTATCCACAGGCAGACAACATTGAGGAATTGTGGGAAAACCTGAGGGACGGGCAAGACTGTATTACAGAAATTCCTGAAGACCGCTGGGATCATCGTCTCTATTACGATGAAGATAAGGACAAGCCTGGAAAAACCTACAGCAAGTGGGGCGGCTTCATGAAGGATGTAGACAAGTTTGATCCGCAGTTTTTCCATATTTCGCCGCGTGAAGCAAAATTAATGGACCCTCAGGAACGTTTATTTTTGCAGTGCGTGTATGAAACGATGGAAGACGCAGGATATACAAGAGAGCGTCTCGGCCGTAAGCGTGACTCGGAGCTTGGCGGGAGCGTCGGGGTGTACGTCGGTGTCATGTACGAAGAATACCAGCTGTACGGAGCACAAGAGCAGGTGCGCGGCAGGTCTCTGGCTTTAACAGGAAATCCATCATCCATCGCAAACCGGGTATCTTACTATTTTGATTTTCATGGGCCGAGTATTGCTTTGGACACCATGTGTTCTTCTTCCTTAACTGCTGTTCATTTGGCATGCCAAAGCTTACAGCGTGGCGAGTGCGAGGCGGCATTCGCGGGCGGCGTGAATGTGTCAATCCACCCAAATAAATATTTGATGCTTGGGCAGAACAAATTTATGTCCAGCAAAGGCCGATGTGAAAGCTTCGGGGAGGACGGAGACGGATATGTGCCGGGAGAAGGCGTTGGAGCAGTGCTTCTAAAACCATTGTCTAAAGCCGTTGAAGATGGCGATCACATATACGGAATCATTAAGGGGACGGCTATTAACCATGGAGGAAAAACAAACGGCTACTCAGTTCCAAACCCGAATGCCCAAGCTGATGTGATCAAAAAGGCGTTTGGAGAGGCTAAGGTTGACCCGCGGACAGTCAGTTATATTGAAGCGCACGGCACAGGAACCTCGCTCGGCGATCCTATTGAAATGACAGGCCTGTCCAAAGTGTTTACACAAGGTACGAATGACAAACAATTTTGTGCAATAGGCTCTGCCAAATCAAATATCGGGCACTGTGAGAGTGCGGCAGGTATCGCAGGATTAACGAAGGTATTGCTCCAAATGAAACATAGGCAGCTGGCGCCTTCCCTGCATTCAAATGTGCTGAACCCGAATATTGATTTCCTTAACTCACCGTTTAAAGTGCAGCAAGAGCTGGAGGAATGGAAGAGGCCGATCATTTCTGTCGATGGAAAAGACATTGAGTTTCCGAGAATCGCAGGCATCTCTTCATTTGGCGCCGGAGGAGTAAACGCCCATATTTTACTAGAAGAGTATGTTGCCGAATCTGAGCAGGAACGTTCGCCAGCAGGCAAACAGCCGGCTGTCATTGTGCTCTCCGCAAAAAATGAGGAAAAACTTCAGAAACGGGCGGAACGATTGCTGCATGCCATTCGTGAACAAAGATATGCTGAAGCAGATTTGCACCGAATCGCCTATACGCTGCAAGTCGGACGTGAAGCGATGAATGAACGTTTGGCGTTCGTTGTTGAACATATGCAGGAGCTTGAAGAAAAGCTGAATGAATGGATTTCCGGAACGGACAATCGTGAAGATGTCTATCGAGGCCAAGTGAAACGCAACAAAGAATCCATTGCCGCTTTTGCCGCTGATGAAGATATGTCAAAAACAATCGAGGCATGGATGAAAAAAGGAAAGTATGCGAAGGTTTTAGACCTTTGGGTAAGAGGCTTGCGTATCGACTGGAACACGCTCTATCAGGATCAAAAACCGCGGCGCATCAGTTTACCCGCCTATCCTTTTGCACGAGATCGCTATTGGATAGATGTGAAAGCAAAGGCTGAGGAAAAAAGAACAGCGGAACCGGCTGTTGCGCTGCAGCCCGTCATTCAAAAGGCGTCTACAGCCAGAGAAGCCAGCGGCAAGCCTGCCAATATAGCGTTACAGCCTTTAACGGCCAATCAGGATCGTTTGCAGCGTGTGGCATCTCCGCTTCCATCAAATACAGAAACAGAGACGATCACGGCGGAAGCCTTGTGCGATGAACTGACGGCGAGCTTAGCGGAAGTGCTCTATATGGATCAAAACGAAGTTGATCCAGACGAAGCGTTCATTGATATCGGAATGGACTCGATTACCGGGCTCGAATGGATCAAAGCAATAAATAAACGGTATGGCACATCACTAAATGTCACCAAGGTTTATGATTACCCGACAACACGTGATTTCGCTGTTTACTTAGCGCATGAGTTAAGCGCACAGATTGGGGAGAAAACAGCAGCAAGCGATGCTCCGAAGCAAATGGAGATGTACGCGCCGGTGAAACAGAAAACAGCAGCTGCTAAACCGGACAATATCTCCCTGCAGCCGTTAGAGCATCAGCAGCCGTTGCGGGAGGAACCTAAAGAAGCCATTCAATATGCAGCAGCTGAAATTTCCGCATCAAGCCAATACACTGGGGCGATTGAAACGCTGCATGAAGAATTGAGGGAGACGATAGCAAACGTGTTATTCATGGAGCCGCACGAGGTGGATATTGACGAAGCATTCATTGATATCGGGATGGACTCGATTACTGGGCTCGAATGGATAAAAGCGGTGAATAAACAATATGGCACGTCATTTTCAGTCACCAAAGTGTATGATTATCCAACGATACATGATTTTGCCGAGATGCTAAAGTCTGAGCTTGGAACGCATCTTGATAGAAAACAAGAAATGACAGAGCGGTATGAAGTCTCTGAAACTGTTAAACAGCCGACAGCACCAAAGCCGTCAGAGCGTCCGCTTCAGCCA
Organism: Bacillus cabrialesii; assembly: GCF_004124315.2. Classification (GTDB taxonomy): domain Bacteria; phylum Bacillota; class Bacilli; order Bacillales; family Bacillaceae; genus Bacillus; species Bacillus cabrialesii. Next base: position 1,849,671 of record NZ_CP096889.1, read on the forward strand.
GTTCAATACCAAAAGAAAGAAAACGAGAAGAAACCGGCTCCTATTCCTCAAGATCACCGGGAGGATGCGATAGCCATTGTCGGGATGTCAGGAAGGTACCCGGGCGCCAGTAATGTAAGAGAATATTGGGATAACCTGGTTCATGCGAGAAATGCCATTCGGGACATTCCAACATCACGGTGGGACGTTGGCAAATACTATGATCCTGCCATGAACAAAAAAGGGAAAGTCTATTGTAAATCAATGGGAATGCTTGATGATATTGAACATTTTGATCCGTTGTTTTTTAATATTCCGCCGTCAGAAGCTGAACTGATGGACCCGCAGCATCGAATCTTTTTGCAGGAAGGCTATAAAGCCTTTGAAGACGCTGGATATAGCGCCCGAACATTAAATGAGAAAAAATGCGGCGTTTATCTCGGCATTATGAGCAATGAATATGGGGTCATGCTGAATCGGCAGGCGAGAGCAAACGCCACCGGGAACAGCTTTGCGATCGCCGCGGCGCGTATTCCGTATTTTCTTAATTTAAAAGGGCCTGCTATTCCTATTGACACCGCATGTTCATCTTCACTGGTCGGCACGCATTTAGCGCGGCAGGCACTTATAAACAAAGAAATTGATATGGCGCTTGTCGGAGGTGTCAGTTTATACCTGACGCCGGAATCTTACATCAGTATGTGCGAAGCCGGCATGCTTTCACCTGATGGACAATGTAAAGCATTTGATAATGGCGCGAATGGGTTTGTGCCCGGCGAGGGTGCGGGTGCGCTGGTTCTGAAAAGGCTGAAAGATGCAGAAGCGGACCGTGACCATATTTATGGCATCATCATTGGCTCGGGTATTAATCAGGACGGGAAAACAAACGGAATCACAGCTCCGAGTGCGAAGAGCCAAATGGATCTGGAACGAGACATATATGAAACATACGGCATACATCCTGAGAGTATCAGTTATGTAGAAATGCACGGCACAGGTACAAAACAGGGCGACCCAATTGAATTAGAGGCTCTGTCCACCGTATTTCAAGAAAAAACAGACAAAAAACAGTTTTGCGCAATCGGTTCAGTCAAAAGCAATATTGGCCATACATCCGCGGCGGCCGGAGTAGCCAGTGTTCAAAAGGTGTTACTGTGTATGAATCACAAAACACTGGTGCCGACCTTGAACTTCACGACACCGAATGAGCATTTTCAATTTGAACATTCTCCTTTATATGTAAATACCGAGCTTAAGTCTTGGGAAACATCTGATGGAAAACCGCGGAGAGCCTGTGTCAGCTCTTTCGGATATAGCGGAACGAATGCCCACATCGTGATAGAAGAGTATCAGCCTGAAAACAGGAATGATCGATTAACAAAGCAGCCTCATTCGACATTATTTGTGCTCTCGGCGAAAAAAGAGCAGCAGTTGAAGGCATATGCAAAGGTAATGAAGGATTTTGCAAATTCAACTGAAGAAATCAATCTTGAGGATATGGCATATACACTTCAGACGGGCCGGGAAGCGATGGATTATCGGTTGGCATTTTTGGCGGATTCGAAAGAAGCGGTTATCAAAGCTTTAGATGATTATTTGGCAGATGTGCCGAATGGCAGCATATTTGCTGCTCATGCGAAATTGAAAAAAAGCGAAATCAAGCTGTTTGAAACAGATCATGATGCCAAAGCATTGCTGCAAACATGGATAGAGAAGAAAAGGCTGGAGAAAGTGGCGGAATTATGGGTGAAAGGGTTACAGATCGATTGGAACGGACTTTACGGAGATCACTGGCCTCGCCGAATCAGTCTGCCTGCTTATCCGTTCGCAGAAGAATATTACTGGCTGCCAAAACAAGAAGACAAACCCGAAAACAGCGGCTCACACCTGCCTTATTCCGAACCGATTATGAAGCGCTGCTTTTTGCACAAACAGTGGCAGCATTGTCCGATCGAACCGGCAGAACGTACAAATCAAACCGTTGCCATATTAGCAAATGAGGAGACAAGGGCATTGGCGGAAGAGCTTTCGGCGTATTTCTCGAATTACCGTATATTTGACAGTCAAAAGCTCGATTTTGTATCTGCTGCTGACCTTGAACGTATTGCTGGAGCTGTCGATTTGATTGGGTGCGGAACGGGCCACGAGCAGTCTGTAAACTGGATTAACTGGCTCCAAAAACTGATCGAGCAAGGACGTACTAGCAAGCATCATTTGACGATCTTGGGCGTAACGAAGGGGCTGGAGTCTTACGAAAATGAAACTGTTCAATTGTCTGGTGCATCACGGGCTGGCTTATACCGTATGCTTCAAAGCGAGTACAGCCACCTAACATCAAGACACGTTGACATGGATTCCGCAGCCTCTCATGAGGAGATGGCCAGACTGATTGCAGACGAGTTTTATGCTGATCGTACAGAATCAGAAGTCTGCTATCGTAACGGACAGAGGTATCGCGCATATTTGGCAGAGAAACCAGCAAACTCCGAGATTACTCATAAGCAAGTATCGTTTTCATCAGATAAAGTCCTGCTGATTACAGGCGGAACAAGAGGTCTTGGTGCGTTGTGTGCGCGGCATTTTGTGAAAACATACGGTGTTAAGCACCTGGTGCTCATCGGCCAGAAAGAGCTTCCGTCGCGCGATCAGTGGAATTTGGTAAGAGACGCCGACGACTCGGTTGCCGAAAAAATAAAAGTCATTCAAGAGCTAGAAGCCATGGGTGCGGAAGTTCAAGTGCTGTCTCTGGATCTGACCGATTCATTGGCTGTCGACCAGAGCCTGAAGACCATACACGAAACAATGGGACCGATTGGCGGCGTCATCCATTGTGCCGGGAAGGTGAACAAACAGAATCCGGCATTTATCAGAAAATCACTAGAAGAAATCGAACAGGTGCTTGAACCGAAAGTTGAAGGCCTGCAAACATTGTTTCACCTGCTTAAAGGCGAACCATTGGCGTTTTTTGCCTTGTTTTCATCAATGTCAGCTGCCATTCCTGTTCTTGCAGCCGGACAAGCTGATTACGCGATGGCGAATGCTTTTATGGATTATTTTGCAGAGGCCCATAAAGATGAATGTCCAATTGTCAGCATTCAGTGGCCAAACTGGAAGGAGACCGGTTTAGGTGAGGTTCGCAGCAAAGCTATTGAACAGACTGGAATGGTGAGCTTGAGAAACGATGAGGGATTACAGCTGCTGGATCAGGTTCTATCCGATACACATCATGCTGTCGTGCTGCCGGCAATTCCAGATACAAATGGTTGGAGGCCGGATAACTTTATGCAGCCGTCACTGTTTGTTGAAGACCTCTCACAACCTAAGAGGAAAGAACAAGACGGCAATCAAAACCTGTTCCTTGAAACAGTCGGCTGGCTCGTCACTCTTTTTTCAGATGAACTAAAGATAGCAGCTGAAGACTTTGAAACGGATGAAACTTTCCAAGAATACGGAATCGACTCAATTATATTGGCTCAGCTGGTACAGCAGATGAACCAGGCGTTAAACGGAGATATTGATCCATCCATTTTATTTGAATACCCGACAATAGAATCCTTTGCAAATTGGCTCATATCGAAATATGACATGTCAGCTGTTTTGCATCATTCTGTTTCTGAGAGACAGACACCTGCTGAGTCGGCAATGAAACAGGAACCTATACCAGAACAGCGTCCGCAACAGAACAGTCATGGAAAAACGGCTCTTCTTGCTGAGGATATCGCCATCATCGGTCTTACTTGCAGATTTCCGGGTGCGGAAACGCTTGAGGCATACTGGGATTTAATACGTGATGGACGGTCTGCGATTAAACCTGTACCACATGAACGATTCGGTTATTCCGGCTCGAATTACGCGGGTATCATTGATGAAATCAACCGATTTGATCATAAGTTCTTCATGATGTCCGAGAACGATGTCAGGGCGATGGACCCTCAAGCTTTGGCCGTATTGGAGGAAAGCCTGAAGCTGTGGTATCACGCCGGTTACACAGAGAAAGAAGTGAAAGGCATGAGGGCTGGTGTTTATATAGGGGGCCGCAGCCAGCACAAGCCTGATCCGTCCAGTCTATCAAAAGCAAAAAATCCGATTGTGGCTGGCGGACAAAACTATTTAGCGGCTAACATCTCGCAATTTTTTGACCTAAGGGGACCGAGTATCGTACTGGATACTGCTTGTTCTTCCGCGCTGGTCGGGCTGAATATGGCCATTCAGGATTTGCGAAGCGGAGATATTGAGGCGGCGGTTGTCGGCGGCGTCAATTTGCTTGATGCTGATGCGCTTCACATGTTTCAGGAGCGCGGGCTCTTATGTGACAAGCCGTCATTCCATATTTTTGATAAGCGGGCAAACGGTGTGATTTTAGGAGAGGGCGTGGGCATGGTTCTCGTCAAAACCGTCAGCCAAGCACTCGAAGACGGAGATTCCATATATGCTGTCATTAAAGCTGCCGCTGTTAACAATGACGGAAGAACGGCAGGGCCTTCTTCACCAAATCTCGAGGCGCAAAAGGATGTCATGCTGACAGCACTTGAAAAAAGCGGCAAAAAGCCCGAAGAGATCAGTTATCTCGAAGCGAATGGCTCGGGATCAGCGGTGACAGATTTACTTGAATTGAAGGCGATTCAATCCATTTACCGTTCCGGCTCAAAGTCGCCGTTAGGGCTGGGATCAGTGAAACCTAATATCGGCCACCCTTTATGTGCAGAAGGAATAGCGAGCCTGATTAAAGTCGCTTTAATGCTGAAACATAGACAATTGGTCCCGTTCCTGTCAGGTGATGAACACATGCCGCATTTTGATATAGATGAAACAGATTTGTATTTCTGTAAATCGCAAGCCGATTGGAGAGAGACAACGCCGGCTGCGGCAATCAATTGTTTTGCCGATGGCGGCACAAATGCCCATGTGATTGTGGAAGCTTGGAAAGATTCGGCTGAGCGTCCAATCAGAAGAAAACCTTTGCCTCTGCCGGAATTAAATCGGCAGTCGGTTTTAACAGAATCATCAGCTCAAACCGCGCAGAAAAAAGAGCTTTCAGGCACGGGGGCTTCTAAAGAAATGTTTTGGAAAACTTTCAAATAAGAGAGGAGTGGGAAAATGATAACTGAACAATTGCACATTTCATTAAATAATCCGATCATGTCCAACCATAAAGTATATGGACAAGCGTTATTACCCGGCCTTGCTTATATAGATTTGATCTACCAAGTATTCCAAGAACATGGTTACGCATACCAAGAGCTTGAATTAAAAAATCTGACCATTTTTTACCCTTTGACCGCAGACGAATCGCATGACATTGCCCTGACCATTCATGTGACTGAAAGCAAGGTAGGAACATGGTCGATCATCATTGACGGACAAAAACAGCATGGTGAGTCGCTATCGGACAAAAGACAATATGTGACGGCTGACATGCGTCGTAAAGAGCGGACTGCTTTTGCAGAAACAATAGACCTGAATCAGTGGAAACGTACAGCCAGCAGGATTCTGAATTTGGATGAGATATATGAACAATGCCGATCTCAACAATTAGTGCATACAGGCATGATGAAAGCGGAAGGGCAGATTTATGAAACCAAGGAGGGTGCCTTGATTGATTTAGCAGTCGGACAGGAAGCGCTGCGCCACTCTGAAGCGTTTCTGTTTCATCCGACACTCATTGACGGCAGCGGTATAGGTTCAAGCTGCCTGCTCTCGGATCAAACGATGTATCTGCCGTTGTGTTATGAATCGTTTTCAGCATCAGAACGATTGCAAAAAGGATGTACAGCGCGGATCCTTTCTTCATCAGTGCGCCAGATGAACGAAATCACTTATATGACGATTGAATATTTTAATTCATCAGGACAAAAAGTGGCCGAGCTGAAACAGTTTGCAGGCAAGTCTGTACGGGATGGGGCAGGCTTTCATTCTGCAAAAGAAATACATGCTGTTTCTCAGAATCCCGATCGGGGATATACCGAATTTGAATCGTATTTGCGTCAATTGCTTGCTGAACAGCTTGAAAGGCCTTCAGAACAAATAGATATCCACGCCGGATACTATGAGCTTGGGCTGGATTCACCATCCTTGCTTAAAGTGGTTCAGGAGATAGGTGATAAGCTTGGAGCGGCTCTCTCTCCGACGCTGCTGTTTGAATATACAACGATTGCAGAACTGGCTGCGCATCTTGCTGATCACTATTCAATGGGAGAGGCGGACGATACAGTCCGCCAGTCTCCTGCACCAATACAAGTTTCTTCAAACGCCGATCCCTCTTCACCAGAGATCGGGGAGGATATTGCCATTATCGGAATGGCAGGCCGTTATCCTAAGGCAAAAAACATACAGGAATTTTGGGAGCATCTCAAGGCAGGTACCGACTGCATCACAGAGATTCCTAACTCACGCTGGGAATGGAAGGAAAACAATGGATCGGATTCACCTGCAGGCAAGCCATTCTCGAAATGGGGCGGGTTTATCGAGGATGCTGATTGCTTTGATCCTCAATTTTTCAGGATCTCACCCCGTGAAGCGGAAACCATGGACCCTCAGGAACGCTTATTTTTAGAGACGTGCTGGGAAGCCATTGAAGATGCGGGGTATACACCAGAGACAATTGCTTCACCGCAGGGAGAACATAAAAGGCAGCATGTCGGCGTATTTGCCGGTGTTATGCATAAGGACTACTCCCTTATAGGAGCGGAGGCTCTATCAGAACACAATCCGTTTCCTTTATCGCTGAATTAGGCGCAAATTGCCAACAGGGTCTCTTACTATTGTAATTTCCACGGCCCAAGCATGGCAGTGGACACAGTCTGTTCTTCCTCATTAACGGCAGTTCATCTGGCAATAGAGAGCATACGGAATGGAGAATGCGAGGCCGCGCTTGCCGGAGGTGTCAATTTGTCACTGCACCCGGCTAAATATATCAGCTACGGCAGTGTGGGAATGCACTCAAGTGACGGCTATTGCCATACATTTGGCGAAGGCGGTGACGGGTATGTGTCCGGAGAAGGGGTCGGTACCGTATTGTTAAAGCCCCTGCGAAAAGCTGAACAGGACGGCGATCGGATCTATGCTGTCATCAAAGGCAGTGCGATTAATCATGTAGGAAAAGTAAGCGGAATTACAGTTCCGAGTCCGGTCGCACAAGCTGATGTCATCGAAGCGTGCTTAGAGAAAACAGGAATTGATCCGCGAACCATCAGCTATATTGAAGCCCATGGCACTGGCACCTCATTAGGAGATCCGATTGAAATACAAGGATTGGTGAAGGCTTTCAGCCGCAATACACAAGACAAGCAATTCTGCTCAATCGGTTCGGTGAAATCAAATATTGGCCATGCCGAAGCTGCGGCCGGCATCAGCGGTTTAACGAAGACTGTCTTGCAGCTGCATCATAAAACATTGGTGCCGTCATTACACTCAGAAGAGCTGAATCCATATTTGCAGCTCGATCAAACCCCGTTTTTTGTCCAGCATGAAACGAAAAAATGGGAGCAGCCTTCATTGACAGAAAACGGGATGGACGTCACATATCCCCGCCGCGCCGGTTTAAGTTCATTTGGCGCTTCAGGATCAAATGCGCATCTTATCTTAGAAGAATACATTCCTGCTGAGAGCCATTTAGAGCCGGTTTTAGCGAAAAGTGAAGAAATCATGATCCCGCTGTCCGCGAGAAACAAAGATCGGCTGCAGGCTTATGCTGTTAAACTTCTTGATTTTCTGAGTGAGGATGTCAATCTTGCAGCGTTAGCTTATACATTACAGACAGGCCGGGTGGAAATGGAGGAGCGGGCGGCCTTCATCGTGAAGGACATAAAAGATCTAACTGCTAAACTTCAGGCGTTTGCAAATGGTGAAGAAGAGATCGACGGCTGCTGGACCGGACAAGCCAAGGAGAATCAGGAGGCCGCCGGGCCAACATCGGAGAATGCGCTGAGAAACAACATGACAACTGATATTGAATTGCAGAAAATGGCGGGATCATGGGTTCAAGGAAAGCGGGTCATCTGGGACGACCTATACGGCGATCGCAAGCCGCTTAAAATCAGCGTTCCGACTTATCCGTTTGCAAAAGAGCGCTACTGGATACCGGCTCCTGTAACGAAAACGAGTACCGTGAGTCATACCTTACATCCGTTGGTGCACCGTAATACATCAGACTTTACTGAGCAGCGTTTTAGCTCTGTTTTTACAGGCGAGGAATTTTTCCTATCTGATCATGTTGTGCAAGGACAGAAAATCTTGCCGGGGGTTGCCTATTTAGAAATGGCGAGGGAAGCGGCGGAAAAAGCTGCGGGTGATTTGGAAGACGAACAAAGAATTGTGTCGCTTAAAGACATTGTGTGGATCCGCCCGATCACGATGGGAAGCGAACCAAAAGAAATACATATTGGCCTTTATCCTGAAGATAACGGGGACATTTCCTTTGATATTTACAGCAGCTCTGAAAATAAAGAAGAAACCCCGCTGATGCACAGCCAAGGTCGTGCCGTCATTTCATCTGAAGCGGACATTCCTGTTTTAGACCTTGCATCAATACAGACACAATGCAGTCTGGATACAGTGACGTCAGAGCAATGCTATACGGCGTTTCGAAAGATTGGGCTTGACTATGGAAAGGGCTATCAAGGGATTGAAAAAGTGCTTGTCGGACATGATCAATTGCTTGCAAAAATCTCGCTGCCTGCTTTTCTAAAAGAAGGTAAGCAGCAGTTTGCGCTCCATCCGAGTTTGATGGATTCCGCATTCCATGCCACAGTCGGTTTTATCGTCAGCTCAGTCAATGCTGACGCACAAGCTCAACAGCTGTCTCTCCCGTTTGCACTGCAGGAGCTTGATATTTTCAGCCCGTGTCCAGAGGAGATATGGTCTTATATTCGATATAGTTCAGACAGTAAAGAGGAGGACAAAGTCAGAAAGTATGATATTGATTTATGTGATGAGAACGGGAACGTTTGTGTACGCATGAAGGGTGCTTCGATGCGGGTGCTTGACGGACAACAGCAGGCCGAACCTCAAACAGCAGCTGATTCTCCGCTGACTGGCCATACGATGATGCTCCCTGTCTGGGAACCGGTTTCTCCAGATAAGGAGGGCGATGCTGGGTTTACTGGTACGCGAGCTGTTTTATGCGGCGGTGCTGAAGGTGAACGGACGTTAATAAAGCAGCATTATCCTCAGGTTTCCTTTATCGATATCCGTCCTGCAGATGACATTGATGCAATAGCGGACAAGCTGCAAGCGTACGGAAGCATTGACCATGTATTGTGGATTGCCCCGTCACACCCGGAAAATGTATGCAGTGACAGACAAGAAGAATCTGTTCTTCACTTATTTAAGCTTGTGAAAGCATGTCTGCAATTAGGCTATAGTGAGAAAAAACTTGAATGGTCTCTTGTGACCGTCCAAGCGCAGCCGGTTACGCAACAAGAGACTGTACAACCCGCTCATGCAAGTATTCATGGGCTTGCCGGCACAATTGCAAAGGAGTATCCGCATTGGAAAATCCGTCTTCTTGATCTTGAAAAAGACTGCACATGGCCGGTATATCAAATGTTTACGCTCCCTGCTGACCGTCTTGGACACGCTTGGGCCTATCGGAATCGAGAATGGCATCAGCAGCAGTTGATCCCATATCGGCACTCGCCGTCAAATGACGCGCTATATCGAAATGGCGGAGTGTATGTGGTCATTGGAGGCGCCGGGTACATCGGAGAGGCATGGAGTGAGTACATGATCCGCCGCTACCAGGCGCAAATCGTTTGGATTGGACGCAGTCAAATCAATGCTGCCATCCAGTCGAAAATAGACCGTCTTTCGGCGTTTGGCCCTAAGCCTTTCTATATCGCAGCCGATGCTGTCGATAAGCATTCATTGCAGCAGGCTTATGATCAAGTGAAAAAACGCCATCCTCATATTCACGGGATTGTTCACTCTGCGATGGTTTTATTTGAACAAAGCCTGGAAAATATGACGCTGGAGGAGTTCACCGCCGGACTGGCGGCGAAGATCGATGTCAGTATTCGGATGGCCCAAGTGTTCCATCAGGAGAATGTAGATTTTGTTTTATTCTTCTCATCGCTTGTAGCCCATATCAAAAATGTCAAGCAAAGCCATTATGCATCTGGATGCGCATTTGCTGATGCGTTTGCTCACCAGCTTTCCAAAAGCTGGGCTTGCCCTGTTAAAGTGATGAACTGGGGATATTGGGGGAACAGTGAAGCGGCCGAGGATGAACAGTATGTCCAGCTCATGGATCAAATCGGCTTAGGTTTAATTGAGCCTGCGGAAGGCATGAAGGCGCTGGAGGTTCTGCTTTCTGGGCCAGTCAGCCAAACGGCTTTCATTCATACGACGAAACCAGTCGCAGTCGAGGGCGTGAATCAGAATGAATTCATCTTCCTTTATCCGGAGAACCCTTTAGCAGACGCTGAAAGCCTGAAGGAGCGCCTGCCGAAAACAGGACAGTTACAAAGAGTGGCACATGAAGAACTGGACGATCTTCTTTACAGGCTGTTGTTAGGCCAGCTGCAAACGGCCGGGCTGTTTGATGGTCATAGATTATCGGTCGAACGGCTTTCGCAATACAAGACTCGTGAATTTTATGAAAAATGGCTGCTGCAAAGCAGTGAATTCCTTCTGCAGCAAGACTATCTTAAGAAAGATGGAGATTCATTGGTAAGGAAGGACCAAGCAGAGGATATCACGCTGCTTTGGCAAGAATGGGATGATAAAAAAGAAAAATGGCTCAAAGACAGCAATACGAAGGCGATGGTTGTTTTAGCGGAGACCATGCTGCAATCATTACCGGATATTTTGACAGGAAAAGTGCCTGCCACAGATATCATGTTCCCGCATTCCTCAATGGAATTGGTGGAAGGCATTTATAAGCATAATCAAGTCGCAGACTATTTTAATAAAGTGCTTGCCGATACATTAATAGCTTATCTGAATGAGCGGCTGAAGCATGATCCTGAGGCATCGATTCGCATTATGGAAATAGGCGCAGGCACAGGCGGCACGAGTGCCGGAATCTTTGAAAAACTGAAACCATATCAAAAGTACATCAAAGAATACTGCTATACAGATCTGTCGAAAGCATTTTTGCTGCATGCAGAAAAGGAGTATGGGGCGGAAAATCCGTACCTGACGTATCAGCTATTTGACGTGGAAAAACCGATTGACCAGCAGGAAATCGAGGCTGGCGGCTATGATGTCGTCATTGCGGCGAATGTTCTTCACGCGACAAAAAATATCCGTCAAACCCTGCGGCATACAAAAGCAGTGATGAAAACCAACGGAATGCTGCTGCTGAATGAAATGGCGGGAAACAGTCTGTTCCCTCATATCACCTTTGGTCTTTTGGAAGGCTGGTGGCTGTATGAAGATCCTGCAGTGCGGATTCCCGGCTGCCCAGGCTTATATCCTGAAAGCTGGAAAGCGGCACTTGAAAGCGAAGGCTTTGAATCTGTCTTTTTCCCGGCCGAAGCGGCCCATGATCTCAGTCACCAAATTGTCGCAGCCTCAAGCAACGGGCTGGTTCGCCGTATGATGAAAAATCTGAGCTTGCCGGAGAAGGATGCTTCACAAGCGGCTAATAAGGAGCCAGCCTACGTTCATACCATAGATTCGGAGAAAGCTGGACAATCAAATCATGCTCTCCTCAGAGAAAAAAGCACAGAATATATGAAAAAACTAATCGGAGAAACATTGAAAATCCCTGCAGGTAAAATTGATTCATCTGAGCAGCTTGAAAAGTACGGTATTGATTCTATCGTCGTTGTCCAGCTGACGAATACATTGCGTAAGGAATTTGACCATGTAAGCAGCACTCTATTTTTTGAGTATCAGACCATTGACGCGTTAGTGGAGCATTTAATCAAAACAAAAGCTGAAGCGCTGATGAAACTGACAGGTCTTGACCGTCATGTCCAACAACAGACACCGGCCGCAAGCAAGAATGAATCTTCACAGAAGCCTGAACGGGCCGCTGCAAGAAAGCGGCGCTATCGCAAGCTTGGCTTCAGCGGGGAAAAAGAAACGCCGACACTCGCTCTTGCCAGCCGTGACGTTGCCATTATCGGCATTTCCGGACGCTATCCTCAGGCGGAAACAGCAGAAGACTTTTGGAACAACCTAAAAGAAGGAAAAAATTGCATAGAGGAAATTCCGAAAGAACGCTGGGATTGGAGAGCCTATTACGATAAAGAAAAAGGAAAAGAAGGGTCGATTTATACAAAATGGGGCGGATTTATCAAGGATATGGACAAGTTTGACCCATTGTTCTTTCAGATTTCGCCGCTCGAAGCAGAAAGAATGGACCCTCAGGAGCGATTATTTCTGCAAACCGCTTATGCAAGTATAGAAGATGCCGGATACACGCCTGATACGCTTTGTTCAAGCAGAAAAATCGGTGTCTTTGCCGGAGTCATGAACAAAAATTATCCGACCGGCTATGGCTATTGGTCTATCGCCAACAGGATATCCTATTTGCTGAATTTCCAAGGCCCGAGTCTGGCAGTCGATACCGCGTGTTCATCCTCTCTGACAGCGATTCATTTAGCGCTGGAAAGCATTTATAGCGGATCAAGTGATTGTGCCATTGCCGGAGGGGTCAATGTAGTTGTCGATCCGGTTCACTATCAGAACTTATCTGTCATGAATATGCTCTCTGCTAGTGATACATGTAAATCATTCGGCGATGACGCAGATGGGTTTGTCGACGGAGAAGGCGTAGGAGCCATTGTATTAAAGCCGCTAAAGAAAGCAATAGCGGACGGCGACCATATTTACGGTGTGATAAAGGCCAGCGCAATTAACAGCGGAGGAAAAACAAATGGATACACCGTTCCAAATCCTCACGCACAGGCTCAGGTCATTAAAGAAGCGATTGAGCGTGCCGACATTCCTGCCAGAACCATCAGCTATCTGGAGGCGCACGGAACAGGCACCGCATTGGGAGATCCGATTGAGATAGCGGGATTAACAAAAGCGTTTGAGGAAGATACGCAAGAGAAGCAGTTTTGCGCGATCGGATCCAGCAAATCCAATATCGGCCATTGTGAAAGTGCGGCCGGAATCGCTGGACTGACAAAAATACTTTTTCAGTTTAAATACGGACAAATTGCGCCATCGCTGCATGCTCAGCGATTGAATCCAAACATTGAATTCAGCCATACGCCGTTTGTCGTTCAGCAGCAGCTTGGTGAATGGAAACGCCCGGTCATTGACGGGCAGGAGGTGCCGAGACGCGCCGGATTGAGCAGTTTTGGCGCCGGTGGGTCCAATGCCCATATGATCCTGGAAGAATATATTCCGAGAACGGAAGTGCAAACTCCTGAAGCTCATCCACCTGCGCTGATTGTGCTGTCAGCGAAAAACAGGGAACGGCTTCAAGAAAAAGCAGAACAGCTGCTCACAGCCGTTCAAGAAAAAAGGTACAGTGAAACAGATCTGATCAGGATTGCCTATACCTTACAAACCGGCCGTGAAGCAATGGAGGAACGGCTAGGCTTTATAGCGGAATCAGTAGAGGATCTTGAGAGAAAGCTGAACGATTTTATTGAAAATAAAGCAGACAGCCTGTACATGGATCGCATTGATCAAAACAAAAAAGCGTTAGCGGTCTTATCGACTGATGAAGATACGGAAAAAATTATAGAAGCATGGATAAGCAAAGGGAAATACACGAAACTGCTGGATCTTTGGGTGAAAGGCTTGTCTTTTGACTGGGGTAAGCTCTACGGAATCCAAACGCCTGTCCGGATCAGTCTTCCGGCATATCCCTTTGCAAAAGAGTGTTACTGGGCACCAGGCCCGGAAAAGGCCCCGGCGCCTTTAGAACAGCATCATGAACAGCAAGCAGAGGAACTTTTCGAGGTGATGACGTTTCAGGAAGTGTGGAAAGAAGAAACGGCAACTCTCACATCGAAACGTTTCAAAACGCTCATCTGTTTTCTGACCGATAGTGAAAAACAAGCCGCATTCGCTTCATCTGTGAAAAACATAGATCAAGACACCAAGGTCATTTTTATTTCGCAAGGCGAGGTGTACAGCAAACAGTCTCCATACAGCTATCAGATAGTGCGGCAAGAACCCGTCACTTTTGAAAAAGCTTTCCAAAGCATTCAGCAAGAACATGGAGAGCCAGATGCAATCCTCTATATGTGGCCTGCGGAAGACGCAAGCTATATAAAGGACTATTCCTGTATTGTCTATCTATTACAAGGTATGTCCGCGGCAAAGCTTCATCCTTCACGGCTGCTGCTGGCGGGACGTTTTGAAAATGGTCTTGACCGGAGCTATTTGGAATCATGGATTGGCTTCGAACGTTCACTCGGGCTTGTCCTTCCGCACACTAAAGTGACTGGAATCTTTCAGCCGGCAGAACAAGAATCGATGGATGATTGGACACGTAAGATGTGGACGGAATTACAGGCTTCAACAGAACAAACCGTTTTGTATCAAAATGGGAAACGATATGTAAGTCACATAGAACAGACAACGATACAACCCAACAACAGCAAATTAAAGTCTGGCGGGACTTACCTGATTACAGGCGGTTTAGGAGGGCTCGGTTATTTATTCGCCAAGCATTTGGCTAAACACTATGCCGCAAACCTTATTTTGACAGGGCGGTCGCCTTTCAATGACGAAAAGCAAAAGAAAATCAAAGAATTAAAGGATCTAGGCGGCGAAGCCATGTATGCAGAAGCAGATGTCTCTGATCCTATCGCAATGGGAGACTGCGTGAAGCGGGGGAAAGACCGATTCGGTGCCATTAATGGCGTCATACATGCAGCCGGAATCGAAAGCGATTCAGCTATTTTCGAAAAAGAGATTGATAGCTTCCAGCGCATCATTGAACCGAAAATCAACGGTACGATCGCGCTTGATGAATGGCTGAAAAATGAAACCCTTGATTTTATCTGTTATTTTTCTTCTTCTTCTGCGATTTTGGGGGATTTTGGCTGTTGTGATTATGCGATCGGAAATCGGTTCCAGATGGCGTACGCACAATACAGAAATGAGCTTCATAGCGGCAGTGCGTTTGTCATCAACTGGCCTGTATGGAAAGATGGCGGAATGAAGATCGGTAATGAAGAAACAACCGATATGTACCTGAAATCAAGCGGCCAGCGCTTCTTGGAAGCGGATGAAGGCATTCGTATATTTGAACACATCCTGTCTCAGGACGATGCTCAGCATCTCGTGATTGCCGGCCAATCCAGCCGGGTCAGCCGCTTTTTAGGAATGACTGAACCAGCTATTCAGGAACCAACCATTCAAGAGTCTGCTGCACAAGAAAAAAGGGGCGACATCAAAACGCTAAGCGTTGAAAAGCGTTTAGAACACGATCTGAAAGAGCATATTCACACATTGCTTAAGATCTCAAAGGACAAGCTGAATTTGAATAAAAATTGGGCCGACTTCGGATTTGATTCGATCTATTTGGCTAAATTCTCGAACGTGCTATCAAAACATTTCAACATTGAAGTGACACCGGCTTTATTTTTTGGCTATTCGACTTTACAGGAATTGATCGGCTTCTTCTTAACGGATCACAAAGAGCTGATTGAAGCATTTTACCGGGATGATGTACTTGAGGCGCAAAAACTCCCTGAAGCTGATGCGGAAATTCCTGCAGCTCCCGCATCAGATCCCGATAAAAAAAGCGTCCGGCAGCATTACGCCGAGCCTATCGCTATTATCGGCATGAGCGGCAGGTTTCCTCAAGCTGATTCGGTCCACGAGCTGTGGGATAATCTGCAAAACGGGAAAGATTGTATCTCTGAGATTCCGAAAGAACGCTTGGATTTGGGGGGAGCTAATAGAGATTCAGAAAAAGCAGTGCCGAGATGGGGCGCATTTTTGAAGGACATCGACCGGTTTGATCCGCTGTTTTTTCAAATATCGCCTAAAGAAGCTCAAAGCATGGACCCGCGCCAACGCATTTTTCTGGAGGAAGCATGGCACACATTTGAAGACGCCGGCTATATGGGACATCGAATAAAAGGAAAATCCTGTGGTGTTTACGTAGGTGTGGAAGAAGGGGAATATGCGCATTTAACCGGAGATACGGATTACATTAACGGAACGCAAAACGCCACTTTATCTGCGCGAATCGCATATGCATTAGATTTAAAAGGGCCTAATATGGCGTTGACTGCGGCATGTTCATCTGGACTTGTGGCGATTCATCAGGCGTGTTCAGCCCTGCGCCAGGGAGATTGTGAAATGGCTTTAGCCGGCGGCGTCAGCCTGAATATTTCTCAAATGTCTTTTGAGGCGCTGACTAGAGCCGAAATGCTTTCTCCGAACGGACAATGCAAAGTATTTGACCAGGCTGCCAACGGTTTGGTGCCAGGTGAAGGAGTGGCTGCTGTTCTCCTGAAACCACTATCAAAGGCCATTGCAGATAATGATCACATTTATGGCTGCATAAAGGCCAGCGGTGTGAATTACGATGGCAAGACCAATGGCATTACGGCGCCAAATCCTTTCAGCCAAGCGGAATTAATTGAAAGTATTTATGAAAAAAATGAAATCAATCCGCTTGATATCCAATATGTGATGGCGCACAGTACCGGCTCAAATCTTGGAGATCCGCTTGAGGTTCAAGCGTTAACGAGCGTGTTCAGCAAATATACGAAGCAGAAGCAATTCTGCATGATCAGCTCGATCAAACCCTTAATCGGACACACATTTGCAGCATCAGGGGTGGTTGCTTTAATCAGTATGCTGATGGCAATGAAACATCAGACCATACCGGCTACTCATCATTGTGAATCGGACAATCCGTATATCCAGTTTAAAGATAGTCCGTTTGTGCTTTGCAAAGAGAATCGTCCGTGGATCAGAAAAAATCAGAAGCCGAGGATGGGAACCATCAGCACGACAGGAATCAGCGGCACCAATGCGCATGCAGTCATTGAAGAATACATCCCAGAGAAGCAGCCGTCCACACTGCGGCATAAAGATTCAGCTCAGGTCATCGTGCTTTCAGCCCAAAATGACGATCGGCTTCAGGCTGCTGTCAGGAACATGATTGTGTATCTTGAGCAGAATCAAAACCTTTCTATGCCTGATGTTGCATATACGCTTCAGTCGGGGAGAAAAGCCATGGAAACAAGGCTCGCGATCGTTGTAAACAATCAGGAGCAATTGATGCGAAAATTGAAGGAATATGCGGAAGCGATGAAGAATGGTGGGGTATCAGGCCAACAGGCAGCTCTTTATACAGGAGATGCGGAAGGAATGTTAGAGGAACAAGATGAAGCGTTCCTGCAAGCCCTCGTAAAAGAAAGAAATCTGGAAAACATTGCGGAGTGTTGGGCGAAAGGATATCAAATCCCTTGGGAACTTCTTCATGAAGGTGACGACGTTAGGATGATATCTTTACCCGGCTATCCATTTGCAAGGGAGCGGTATTGGGTTTCATCAGGCAATAAACAATCAGAGGCCATTAAACCGCACATACAAGACAGGAAAACAGAGATTGAAGAGCCGAATGGAGAAACACATATTCAAAAGATTATTGTTCAATTTTTAGCACGAGAGTTGGGCATATCTGAGGATCGAATCAATTTCAACAGAAACTTTCTGGAATACGGGATGGATTCAATTCTTGGCCGAAAACTGATGCGTCATATCGAAAAAACCACTCAGATGAGAATGACCGGCCGAGAAATTCTTGAATGTCAGACTGTCCAAGCTCTTTCTGCTCATTTGGCGTTGAAAGCGGAAAGACACAATCAAAGCGCGGGATCACATCAAACAAAGGGCACGTATACAGACGAGCAAATCATCGGATTGATGCAAGAGGTGGCGCAAGGGAAATTGGATTTTAAGAGTGTGCAAAACATCATAGAAGGGAGTAAATCGTATGAATCATAAAGAACTTCTCGATGCCTTCAGATCAGGAGAATTAACCATTTCTGAGGTGGAAAAACAGCTTCAAGGCATGAGGCGGCAGTTGAATAGTTCGCTTTCAGAAGGACAAAAAGGGCTGTGGATGCTTCAAAAAATGTCTCCTGATATGAGTGCTTATCATATTCCTTTATGCTTTCGCATCAGCAAACCATTACATGCAGAGACGTTCAAGAAAGCCCTTCTGTTTGTACAGAAACAATATCCTGTTTTAACCAGTGTGGTTCAAGAAGAGAATGGCATTCCATTTCAAACGGTTCAGTCATCAGAGGCTCTTTATGTTGAAGAAGAGGATATATCAGCAATGGAATCAGCAGAGATATTGCCTTTTCTAAAAGAAAAAGCAAAAAAACCATTTCATTTGGAAGCTGGCCCGTTATGGCGCACACATCTTTTTCATCGGTCAAAAGAAGAATGCATTATACTCATCACGATTCACCATATCATATTTGACGGTGTGTCGATGCTGACATTGATATCTGCTCTTTTCGAGGCGTATCAACAATTGCTGAATGGGATTGAACCTGTATCGCAGCCGCTAACAGCTGATTATAACGACTTTGTCGAATGGGAAACCCGGATGCTGAATGGCAGAGAAGGGGAAGAGCATCTCGCTTACTGGAAAGAACAGTTATCTGGGAATCTGCCAGTTCTTGATCTTCCAGCTGACCGTCCGCGGTCTTCAGCACGAAAATTCAAGGGGCAAGCTTATAAAAGCTTGCTCCCTCATCACCTGAGAAATCAAATCAAGGCGTTTGCCCGCACCCATCATGTGAATGAATCAGTTGTATTTCTATCAATTTACAAGGCACTGCTGCATCACTACACAAAACAAGAGGATATCATTGTCGGCGTTCCGACAATGGGACGGCATGAAGAGAGCTTTGAAACCCTTATCGGTTACTTTATCAACATGATGGCTGTTCGGAGCAAAAATATCGGAACACAGGCATTTACAGCATTTATTCGGGAGCTGCAGCTGACAATGGCTGACGGTCTGGACCATGCGGCATATCCGTTCCCGGCATTGGTAAGAGAGCTGAAAGTAGACCGCTCGGCATCGGATTCGCCGGTTTTTCAAACAGCCTTTCTGTATCAAAACTTCTTTCAGACCACAGGCTTGCAAAAAGTGCTCGAACCATTTCAAACGCTTGGCATTGAATATATTGAGGATATTCGGCAAGAGGGAGAATTTGAGCTGGCACTCGAAATATACGAGCAAGAAAATGAAACAGTGCTTCATCTTTTGTACAACCCTGATCTATACGAATTGTCCTCTATTGAAAACATGATGGAGAACTATATAAAGCTTGCGCAACACATCATTGATGATCCGTCCTTGTCACTTGAAACCTACTCTTTAAAGTTACATCAAGAACAAAACAGTTTGCTAAAACAATGGAATGCGACAGAGACAAGCATGCCAAATGACAAGTGTATACATGAAATATTTGAGGAAAAAGCGAAACAAACCCCGGATGCCGTTGCTGTGATTTTTGAAGACAGGTCTCTTACATATAAAGAAGTAGATGAAAAAAGCACATCTGTGGCAATCTATCTTCAACATCAGGGGATTGGACCGGAACACCCCGTTGGAATTTGTGCAGAGCGTTCGTTTGATATGATCATCGGGATTTTAGGAATACTGAAAGCCGGCGGAGCGTATGTGCCATTAGATCCAAGCTTCCCGCAAGAACGGTTGGAGTACATGCTCAAAGACAGCCAGGCGTCCATTGTTCTGACCCAATCTCCTGTTCATCATAGGATCAGCGAATTAACTGGCAGCCGCGTAAAAGCAATCAATATCGATTTGGCTTGTCGAAACGGCTATACAGATCAGCAAAGCAGCGATTTAAAGCGGGAGGTAAAACCGGAGCACCTCGCTTATATCATTTACACATCAGGAAGCACCGGACAGCCTAAAGGGGTTATGGTAGAGCATCGGAGCATTATGAATACCCTGAATTTTCTTGAATCTCACTATCCCGTGACTGCTGAGGATGCATATTTATTGAAGACAAACTATGTGTTCGATGTATCGCTCTCAGAATTATTCGGATGGTTTATCGGAAACGGCCGTCTTGTCATTCTTCCGCCTAATGGAGAGAAATCACCGCAGCTGTGTATGGATTATATTGAAAGATATCAAGTGACCCACATTAATTTTGTGCCGGCTATGCTGAATGTTTTTCTAGAAACCGCGAAAGACAACGAGCAGTTAACAGATCATGGACCGCTCAAGTATATGATGGTTGCGGGTGAAGCCTTCCCTAAAGAATTGGTGAAAAAAGCGGTATCGCTTTTTAAAAACTGCCGTGTCGAAAATATTTACGGACCTACGGAAGCCTCAATTTACGCTGCGTATTTCGGATGCGGAAAAGGGGACATCGCAAGTCATCATACACCGATTGGAAGGCCTGTCTCCAACGTGAAAATTTATATTGTGGATCAGTATTTGAAGCCTGTCCCAATCGGAAAGCCTGGCGAGCTTTGCATCGCAGGCGCCGGTTTGGCAAGAGGCTACTATAATAAGCCTGGCCTTACGGCTGAAAAATTTATTGATAATCCGTTTGAACCGGGGACCAAGCTTTATAAATCGGGGGATTCAGCGAGATGGCTTCCTGACGGCAACATAGAATATTTAGGACGGATTGACAGCCAAGTCAAAATTCGCGGTTTTCGCGTCGAGCTTGGGGCAATCGAAACCAAGCTGAGTGAATATCCAGGTATTTTAGATCAAGCGGTTGTGGTGAAGCAGCTGGACGGCCATCGACAGCTCGCTGCTTATTATACAGAGGAAAGCGGGCATTCCCCAGCAGCTCCAAAAGACTTGCGCCGCTATCTAAAATCGAGTCTGCCGGAATATATGATACCTTCACACTTTATCCGTTTAGATGAGCTGCCGCTATCGCCCAGCGGAAAAGTGAACCGTAAAGAACTTGAAAACCGCGAGATCGTTTTGAATAGAAAGAAACCAAATCACTCGCAGTTAACGGAAATAGAGGATCGGGTGCTTCGCATTTGGGAGGAAACGCTCAAGGTCAGCGGCTTTGGGCCGGAAGACGGATTTTTCGATGCAGGCGGTGATTCGCTTCTAGCTGTAGCCGTGGCTGAACGAATCAAAAAAGAATTGGATTGTGAATTTAGTGTTACTGAGCTGTTCGAGTATTCCACGATCCGAGCAGTTAGCCAATATATTTTGGAGATGAAAAACTCAGACGAAGTCATGACTCAGGGCGAAGACAATCATGATCTCAAAAAAGATGGAACATACAAGCGCCAGTCGATTCCTCCTTATTTTGACGATAGTATTGCGATTGTGGGGATATCCTGCCAGTTTCCGGGTGCGAAAAATCATCATGATTTTTGGAATCATATCAAGGAAGGCAAAGAAAGCATTCAGTTTTTCTCTGAAGAAGAGCTTCGTGAAAACGGAGTTCCGGAAGAATTGATTCAGCATCCTGACTACGTGCCTGTGCAATCTGCGATCGAGGGGAAAGACTTATTCGACCCCGGTTTCTTTCAAATTTCTCCGAAAGATGCTGAGTATATGGACCCTCAGCTTCGCCTCTTATTGCTGCATTCCTGGAAAGCGATTGAGGATGCAGGATATGTGGCTAAGGAGATTCCGGGCACAAGTGTATATATGTCTGCAAGCAGCAATTCATACAGATCGTTATTGCCGAAGGAGGCAACTGAAGGGCATGAATCACCGGATGGCTATGTCTCATGGGTATTAGCGCAAAGCGGAACCATCCCGACGATGATCTCGCATAAGCTCGGGTTAAAGGGGCCAAGCTATTTTGTCCATTCCAACTGCTCTTCATCACTAGTCGGTTTGTATCAGGCATACAAAAGCCTTACATCTGGTGAATCTCAATATGCGCTTGTCGGAGGCGCAACATTGCACGCGCAATCAGCGATCGGCTATGTGCACCAAAACGGTTTGAATTTCTCAAGCGACGGACATGTTAAGGCGTTTGATGCTTCGGCTGACGGAATGGCCGGAGGTGAAGGCGTAGCGGTTATCCTGCTGAAAAAAGCTGTGGATGCCGTAAAAGACGGAGACCATATTTACGCCATTATGCGCGGAATAGGCATCAATAATGATGGGGCGGATAAGGCCGGCTTCTATGCGCCAAGTGTAAAAGGCCAAACAGAAGTGATACAGCAAGTATTGGATACAGCCGACATCCATCCCGAAACGGTCAGTTATATCGAAGCGCACGGAACGGGAACGAAATTAGGCGATCCTATTGAAATGTCTGCTTTAAATAAAGTGTACAAGCAATACACAGACAAAACACAATTTTGCGGAATTGGTTCAGTGAAAACGAATATCGGCCATTTGGATACAGCTGCGGGGTTAGCCGGATGCATTAAAGTTGCGATGAGCTTATACCATAATGAACTCGCACCAACCATCAATTGCACAGAGCCAAATCCGAATATTAACTTTGAAAGCTCTCCTTTTTATGTAGTCCGTGAACGAAAGCCGTTAGAGAAAAGGAAAGATGTCCATCGGGCGGCTCTGAGCTCATTCGGTCTTGGCGGCACTAACGCCCATGCTATTTTTGAGCAATATGAAGACCTCTCTGATCCGGTGGACGAGAACGAGGGCCATCAGCCTTACATCATTCCTGTATCAGCAAAAAATAAGGAACGGCTCCAAGCATATGTGAAGGAATTGCAGGCCTATATCAGTCAAAACGAGCAAGCGCATATCTCTTTAAGAGATATCGCATACACCTTCCAGGTCGGGCGGGAAGCAATGGACAGCAGGGTCATTTTTATGGCGAACGATCTGAAAGAATGGAAACAGCAGCTTGAAGCTTTTGTGAATGGAACGCCGATGGCTGAAAGCTGTATTCAAGGAGAAAAAACGAGAATGACATCCGCTGAACAATTGCATGGAAACGCTGAAGCGGAAGAACTGGCGGCATCGCAGATATCAAAAAGAGAATTGAAAAAGCTTGCCGAGATGTGGGCAAAAGGCTTTCACGTTAAATGGCGGAGACTTTATCAAAATACGAAACCGCGCCGCATCAGTCTGCCGACATACCCGTTTGCTGAAGAACGATACTGGCCCGAAAACAGTGCCAGCGAGATGACAACAATTGAACCTTCGCGTTTGCATCCTTTGGTGCACGATAATACATCCGTTCTGTCAGAGCAGCGGTTCAGCTCCATCTTCACAGGACAAGAGTATTTTATAGCCGAGCATATCATTAAAGGCATGGCGATTTTGCCGGCGGCGGTCACGCTTGAAATGGCAAGAGCCGCTATAGAACAAGGAATTGGCGGACTGGAGGATCATGAAACTGGAATCAGGCTGAAAAACGTCGTGTGGGTTCGTCCGGTTGTAGCAGGAGATGAGCCGGTTCAAGTAAACATCGGCCTGTATGATGAAGACGGCGGACACATTCTTTATCGGATGTATGGTGAGCCGGAATCTGATGATGAAGAACCGGTTCTATATAACCAGGGTATAGCGGAATTGATTCAGGTAAAGCAAGAAAAAGCGCTGGAGCTTGCTGAGATCAAGAAGCGATGTGATCAAAGCACAATGGACGCTGACTTGTTTTATGAAGGAATGATCGGAGCCGATTACGGCCCTGGTTACAAGAGCGTAGAGGCCGTATATAAAGGAGACGGCCAGCTGCTTGCCAAATTATCACTGCCGGAATCTGTCTTGCATACGTCAGCCGATTATGTTCTTCACCCAAGTGTAATGGATGGGGCGTTACAGGCGGCTGAATATTTGCAAAACGTCGTCAGGGCGGAGCTTTCAGACAGTGAAGACTTTAAGGCGGCGCTGCCGTTTGCTCTGGAGGAGCTTGAGGTCTTTCGTCCATGCGTTACAGACATGTGGGTTTACGTTCAATTCAACTCGAAAAACAAACCCGGGGATCTGATACAGAAAGTCGATATTGATCTATGCGATGAGCATGGGACGATTTACGTACGCTTGAAAGGATTTTCGACGAGAGTGATGGAGACTGATACACAATCCGAACCATCAAAAATCAACGCTGGAACTTTATTGCTGCAGCCCGTTTGGCAAGAACAAAAGGCAGCTGAAGGAGCGGCTGTAAAAACATATGCAGAGCATCACGTGTTTCTATGTGAATATGATCATGAAACGGGAAAACAGATTGAAGCAGCACTCGAAGATGTCCATGTATACAGGTTGGAAGCAAGGCCTTCTTCAGTGGAAGGGCGTTTCCATTCTTATACGGAACAAGTGTTTAAGAAGGTACAAGAGATCCTTCGCACGAAACCGAAAGGCGACATTCTCGTTCAGATCGTTACCTCTTCAGAAGGAGAACAGCAATTGTTTTCAGGATTGACAGGACTGCTGAAAACAGCCGGGCAGGAAAATGCCAAACTAATCGGCCAAATGATTGAGGTCAGCAGTGAAGAAAGCGGAGAAAGCATTGCTGGCAAACTGATAGAAAATCAAATGAGCACTGATTCATATATCAAATATCACAACGGTACACGGTACAGTGCTGATTGGCGTGACATCAAACCGGCAAATGGTGACAACAACAAGCCGTGGAAGGACGATGGCGTTTATCTCATTACAGGGGGTGCCGGAGGCTTAGGCCTTATTTTTGCAAACGAAATCGCGGAACAAACGAAGAATGCGACAGTCATTCTGACGGGCCGCTCACCTCTTAGCGAAAGCAAAAGCAAAACGCTTAAAGAGCTTCAAGGCAAGGGGACTGAGGTCACCTATCAGCAAACAGATGTTAGCGATAAGATTGAAGTCTATCAGCTCATAGGCGGAATTCAGAAAACATACGGCCGTCTGGACGGCATTCTTCATAGCGCGGGAATCATCAAAGACAGCTATATGATCAATAAATCAGCCGAAGACCTGCACGAAGTACTGGCGCCTAAAGTAAAAGGGCTTGTTTACCTAGACGAAGCAAGCAAGGACTTGCCATTGGATTTCTTTATTCTCTTTTCCTCTCTATCGGGAAGCTTAGGAAGCATCGGACAGTCTGACTATGCGGCAGCCAATGTATTCATGGATATGTATGCAGGCTATCGAAATAGGCTTGCCGATCTCAGACAGCGGCACGGGAAGACGCTTTCTGTAAACTGGCCGTTATGGAGTGATGGCGGCATGAAGGTTGATCAAGAAACAGAAAAAAGGCTTGTGCAACTAGCCGGGATAGTTCCTATGAGGGCAAAAAAAGGAATTCAGGCATTATATCAAGCGTTCCATTCCGAGACAAACCAAGTCATGGTGCTTGAGGGCGATGTGCAGAAAATAAAACAAAACATGCTGGAGAAAAGAGCCTCAGCACTTTTAGAAAAGAAGGAAACAGAAGGGATGACTGAACAAATAAAGAGCATTGATACAGACAGTTTATTGGATAAAGTAAAAGCGATGCTAAAGCGGGAGGTCGCCAAGCTGTTAAAGGTTAAGCTTGAGACGATTGATGATCATGCCGAGATGACGGTGTATGGATTTGATTCTATTTCAATGACGGAATTCACCAACCATATCAACCGCGCCTATAAGCTGGAGCTGACGCCTACCGTCTTTTTTGACCACCCGACGATTCATGCGTTTGGCAAGCATTTGTCAGAAGAATATCAAGCGGTGTTTGCGAAGACATTTGCTGTGCGCGCAGTATCGGCCCAGGTGCCTGCTGCCAAACAGGAGCAGGCCTTACCTGTTAAAGCTAAAAGACGCCGAAAGCAGCAAGTCGCACTGCCAAACGCCGCACAGAATGATGCCGGGCCTGATCCAATTGCCATTGTAGGGATAAGCGGGATTTTCCCTATGGCGAAAGACGTTGAAGCGTACTGGAACATCTTAAAAGAGGGCAAAGACTGCATGACGGAAATTCCGAAAGACCGCTGGGATTGGCGTGAATATGAAGGTGATCCGTCGAAGGAAGCCAATAAAACGAACGTAAAATGGGGCGGTTTTATTGACGGAATTGCTGATTTTGATCCATTATTTTTCGGCATTTCCCCGCGAGAAGCTGAACAAATGGAACCTCAGCAGCGCTTACTGTTGACTTATGCCTGGAAAGCGATCGAAGACGCAGGATATTCGGCGAAGCGTCTATCTGGCACAAAAACAGGCGTCTTCATCGGAACGGGAAATACAGGATACAGCTCCCTTTTATCGAAAGCCAACTCGGCAATAGAAGGCTCAGCTGCAGCCAATACAAGCCCTTCAGTCGGTCCGAACCGTGTCAGTTACTTTCTGAATCTGCACGGGCCGAGCGAACCGATTGATACAGCGTGTTCCAGCTCATTGGTCGCGATCCACCACGCCATCTCTTCAATTGAGGAAGGCACTTGTGACATGGCATTAGCCGGCGGCGTGAATACGATTATCCTTCCTGAGGTGTATATCAGCTTTGATAAAGCGGGTGCACTGAGTAAAGAAGGAAAGTGCAAGACGTTTTCAAATCAAGCCGATGGTTTTGCCCATGGAGAAGGGGCCGGCATACTGTTTCTGAAAAAATTAAAAGCGGCTGAGGAAGCGGGAGACCACATTTATGGGGTGATAAAGGGCAGCGCAATCAATCACGGCGGCCGTGCGGCATCTTTAACAACTCCTAATCCGAAGGCGCAGGCGGATGTCATTCAGGCGGCATACGAAAAAGCGGGAATCGATCCGAAAACCGTGACCTACATTGAAGCGCACGGAACAGGGACGGAGCTTGGAGATCCGGTTGAAATCAACGGGTTGAAATCAGCTTTTCAAGCACTGGGTGTGAATGAAGGAGATTCATCAGACTATCCTTATTGCGGACTGGGGTCTGTGAAGACAAACATCGGCCACTTATCACTGGCAGCCGGTGCGGCAGGGATCATTAAAATATTAATGCAGCTAAAGCACAAAACCTTAGTGAAAAGCCTTCACTGCGAAACCGTGAATCCGTACATTCAGCTAAAAAACAGCCCTTTTTATATCGTACGGGAAACGGAAGAATGGAAATCGCTGAAAAATGAACGTGGAGAAGAGCTGCCTCGCCGGGCTGGTGTCAGTTCATTTGGAATCGGCGGCGTAAACGCCCACGTGGTTATTGAGGAATATATTCCAGAAGCAGCTGATGAGAATATACCATCTATCACGCCGGAACATCCGGGTATATTCGTTTTATCTGCTAAAAATGAAGCGCGGTTAAAAGAACACGCACAGCAGCTGGCAGATGCGCTTGATAAGGAAGCATACAGAGACGCTAATCTCACCCGGATCGCTTATACACTGCAAGCCGGACGGGACGCGATGGAAGAACGTCTTGGGATCATTTCTGGTTCCGTTGAGGATTTGCGGCAAAAATTAAAAGACTTCGCAGCAGGCAAAAACGATGTGGAGGATGTATTTAGAGGCAGGATTGATAAAGGCACACTGCAAATGCTGACAGAGGACGAAGAGATTCAAGAAGCCGTTGAAAAATGGATGGAGCGGGGAAAATACGCAAAATTGCTTGAACTATGGGTAAAAGGGCTAGATGTAGACTGGACGAAACTGTATGGCGAGAATGTGCCTAAACGCATCAGCTTGCCGACATATCCTTTCGCAAAAGACCGTTATTGGTTCTCTGATCTTATAGAAAAAAGCGGCAGCCCTGAAGTAAATAAAGAAACTTCCCGTCGCGGCGCAGCCGTGCTGCATCCATTAATGCATCAAAACACCTCGAACCTCTCGGAACAAAGATTTAGCTCCATCTATACGGGAGAAGAGTTTTTCCTTGCCGATCATGTTGTCAAAGGCCAACGGATCTTGCCGGGAGTGGCGCATCTTGAATTGGCGCGGGCTGCCGTTGAGCAGGCGGCAGAGGTACAAGGTGTTCCGTGCACCATAAAGCTAAAGAACGCGGTGTGGGTGCGCCCTATTGTCGTAGAAGACCAGCCGAAGCAAGTACACATCAGGCTTTTACCGGAGGAAAATGGTGAGATTACTTATGAAATTTACGGTAATTCAGAGGCTGCAGGCGAACAGTCAATCGTCTACAGTCAAGGCAGCGCGGCATTGAGTCCTGCTGAACATCTGCCGGCGGTTGATTTGCAATCCTTACGGGAGCAGTGCCAGGAAAGCCATTTCACCGTTAACGAAGTATACGAAACCTATCAAATGATCGGTTTTGAATACGGTCCTGCTTATCGCGGGATGGAAAAAATCTATACAGCGGAACATTTTGTTTTAGCAAGATTGTCATTGCATCCGTCTGCTTTAAATACGCTTAGTCAATACAACATGCATCCGGGGCTGATGGATTCCGCCTTGCAGGCGTCAAGCATTTTGACAGGTGCGGGAGATAACCAGGTGACACTGCCTTTTGCGGTCCAAGAGCTTGAAGTCTTCGGGGCATGCTCTTCAGAAATGTGGGTATACGCAAGATACAGTAAAGGCAGCAAGGCGACTGATAAGGTACAAAAACGGGATATTGATATCTTAGATGTGAATGGCAATGTTTGCGTACGGATGAAAGGATTGTCTTTCAGGGCAGCGGAAGGCGGCTCTGGAGCGGCGGAACCTGAGCGAACGCTGGAAACCTTGATGTTTGAAGAACAATGGGTGCCTAAGGCTTGTGAAAAAGAACGTCCTGAGCCTCATTACGAACGGCATATTGTTATGCTTTGTGACATGAATGGCCTCTCAAAAGACAGCGTTGAATCAAGAATGATGGGAGCGGAATGCATCGTTTTGGAGTCTTCCCGCGAAGGGCTGGCAGAGAGGTTCCAAGATTATGCCGAACAAGCGCTTGAGACGGTACAGGGTCTTTTCAAAAGCAAGCCGCAGGGCAATGTCCTGATCCAGCTAGTAACTACTGCCCAAAGAAAGCAGTACTCATTCTCGAGTCTATCGGCGCTTCTTAAAACCGCCACTTTGGAGAATAAAAAACTGACAGGCCAAACGATTGAAATCGATTCACACGAAAATATTGAAAGTGTGATAGAAAAACTGAAAGAGAATAAAAGACACGCGGGAGATCAGCACATCAAATATGAAAAGGGTAAACGGTATATCAATGATTTGCGTGAAATGCAAATGGATGATCGGGAAATAAACCTGCCGTGGAGAGATAAGGGTGTATATCTTATAACGGGCGGCGCAGGAGGACTTGGGTTTATTTTTGCGAAAGAGATTGCTCGTCAAGCTGCACAGCCTGTGCTCATTCTGACAGGCAGATCTGCGCTGAATGCGGATCAGCAGGCAAAGCTTAACGAACTTCAGCGATTAGGGGCTCGCGCAGAATACAGGCGGGTTGATGTGACACAAGCGGAAGCAGCCTCCGAGCTCATCACAAGCATCACGTCTGATTACGACGAATTGAACGGCGTCATTCATAGCGCTGGGCTGATTAAAGATAACTATCTCATGAACAAAACCAATGAAGAGCTGACAGAAGTTCTCGCACCTAAGGTAAAAGGGCTCGTGAATGTGGATGAGGCCACAGAGCATCTCGCATTAGATTTCTTTATCCTCTTTTCTTCAATATCCAGTGTCGCCGGCAGTGCGGGGCAAGCGGATTATGCGATGGCTAACGCTTTTATGGACAGTTATGCAGCTTATCGCAATGCGCTTGTGACCGCCATGTACAGGCACGGGCAAACGTTATCGATCAATTGGCCGCTCTGGAAAGAAGGCGGCATGCGCGCGAATAAAGAAATTGAAAACATGACTTTGAAAAACACAGGTGTAACTCCAATGCGGACCGAGACTGGCATTCAGGCGCTGTATAAAGGCTTGGCATCTGGCAAGGATCAAGTCATCGTCATGGAAGGGATCAGAGACATGATGAGAGAAAAGCTGACTCAAAAGCCGTCTGCTGTTGATGTTCCAACGAAAACAGCGCAAGTGCCGGTCACATCTGAAACAAGTATGGACCAAGACAGTTTGTTTGACCACATTCAAGAAGTGTTAAAGCAAGCAATTTCTCAATTGCTCAAAATCAAACCTGAAGAGATTGACCCTGATATGGAGTTTAATCAATATGGATTCGATTCGATCACATTGACTGAATTCGCTAATACACTGAATGAACAGTACAAGCTGGATCTGACGCCTACGATCTTCTTTGAGCACGCAACGGTTTATGCATTTGCAGCGTATCTGTCAGAAGAATATCCACATACATTTACAGGCCAATCGGCTGCCAAATCAGAGATGCCGATACAGCCTGTTGAACAAAACATGAATCTGACGTTTTTAGCTGAGAATCGCTTTGCAAAACCATCGGTAACGCCAGTGCAAAAGGCAGCTGATCATGGTTCTGAGCCGATTGCGATTGTGGGGATGAGCGGCGTTTTTCCGAAGGCAAAGGACATCGAGGAATACTGGAAGAACCTGAAAACAGGGGCAGATTGTATTACAGAGGTTCCAAAAGACCGCTGGGATTGGCAGGAGTATTACGGAGACCCTCTGAAAGAAGCGAATAAAACAAACGTCAAATGGGGCGGTTTTATTGATGAAGTAGCTGACTTTGATCCATTGTTCTTCGGCATTTCCCCGCTTGAGGCAGAGCAGATGGAGCCTCAGCAGCGCCTGTTAATGACCTATGCGTGGAAGGCGATAGAAGAAGCGGGATACTCAGCGAGAAGCCTGTCAGGAACCAAAACGGGCATCTTTATCGGGACAGGAAACACAGGATACAGCTCACTGCTGTCAAATGTGGACATCGAAGGCTCAGCAGCTGCGAATATGAGTCCTTCTGCCGGACCGAATAGAGTCAGTTATTTTCTGAACATTCATGGACCGAGCGAACCGATCGATACGGCATGCTCAAGCTCTTTGGTCGCCATTCATCATGCGGTTTGCGCAATTGAAAACGGAAACTGCGAAATGGCGATTGCAGGAGGTGTCAACACGGTCGTAACACCGCAAGGCCATATCGCCTATGATAAGGCCGGAGCACTGAGCAAAGAAGGAAGATGCAAAACATTTTCTGATAGAGCTGATGGGTTCGCCGTCAGTGAAGGTGCCGGCATCCTCTTCCTAAAAAAGCTGACAGCGGCTGAACGAGATGGCGATCATATTTACGGTGTTGTCAAAGGAAGTGCGGTAAACCACGGAGGCCGCGCAAACTCTCTGACGACGCCTAACCCGAAGGCTCAGGCGGATGTCGTAAAAACAGCATATGAAAAAGCGGGAGTCGATCCAAGAACCGTGACCTATATTGAAGCGCATGGAACCGGGACAGAGCTTGGTGACCCGGTAGAAATCAATGGCCTGAAAGCGGCATTTAAAGAGCTGTATGAAAAAACGGGAGACCCGGCTGTTCATGGCAGCCATTGCGGACTTGGATCTGCGAAGACAAACATTGGTCACTTATCGCTGGCGGCCGGTGTGGCGGGTGTCATTAAAGTGTTATTGCAGCTAAAACATAAAACGCTTGTAAAGAGCCTGTACAGTGAAACCATCAATCCGTATATCAGACTGGAAGGCAGCCCGTTTTATATTGTGCAGGAATCCAGAGAGTGGCAGACGCTTCGGGATGAAGCCGGCCGAGAACTGCCGCGCCGCGCAGGCGTCAGTTCATTTGGCATAGGCGGCGTCAATGCCCATGTGGTGATTGAAGAATACATTCCGAAAGAAACAGCTCATTCTGCACAAGCACCAGCTGTGACAGCTCAACACCCGGGCATCTTTATCTTGTCGGCAAAGGATGAAGATCGCCTGAAAGATCAAGCCCTGCAATTAGCGGACTTTATCAGCAAGCAACCTGTCACAGCTCATGATCTCACTAATATTGCTTACACACTCCAAGAGGGGCGTGATGCAATGGAGGAGAGAGCAGGGATTATCGCTGTCTCGGCAGAGGACTTGTTGGAAAAGCTCAACCTCTTTATAGCTGGACATGCGAGTGCGAAGTACGTGTCAGGCAGAGCAGACAAAGGGATCGTACAAACATTGAGATCAGATGATGAAATACAGAAAACGCTCAAAAGCAGCTGGGAGCCCGGAATATATGAAAGACTGCTTGAATTATGGATAAAAGGCATGGAAATAGATTGGAGTAAACTGTATGGCGGCAAACAGCCAAAACGCATCAGCCTCCCAACCTATCCATTTGCAAAAGAACGCTACTGGATAACGGATATGAAAGAGGAAGCAGACACACATCATGCAGCAAATATTGTGGAGACAGCATTGCACCCATTAGTCCAGTCCAATACATCCGATTTGTCAGAGCAGCGTTTCAGTTCGACCTTTACAGGTGCCGAGTTCTTTTTCAACGATCATAAGGTGAAGGGAGCACCGGTTATGCCGGGAGTGGCATATCTTGAAATGGTTCAGGCTGCCGTTACTAGAGCGGTGAGAGGAATCCAAGATCAACAATCTGTTATTCGCATTAAAAATGTTGTGTGGGTGCAGCCGATTGTGGCGGACGGCCAGCCTGTTCAAGTCGATATCAGTCTGGAACCCCAGCAGGACGGTGAAATTGCCTTTAGCATCTATACAGAGGATGCGCACAATGGGCGGAAAATACACTGTCAAGGCAGTGCTGCAATCAGCGGGGCAGGAGACATTCCGGTTCAGAATATCAGTATGCTTCAAGATCAATGCCGCTTAAGCACACTCTCGCATGACCAATGCTATGAATTATTTAAGGCGATCGGCATCGACTACGGATCAGGTTTTCAAGGGATAGATCGGCTCTATATCGGCCGCGATCAAGCCTTGGCAGAGCTTTCCCTGCCTCCTGGTGTATCTCACACGCTGAACGAATTCGTTCTTCATCCAAGTATGGCAGACTCTGCTCTACAAGCGTCGATCGGGCTGAAGCTGAATTCCGGTGACGAGCAGCTTTCCCTGCCTTTTGCGCTGCAAGAGCTAGAAATATTCAGTTCTTGTACAGATAAAATGTGGGTGTCTGTCACATCTCGTCCGAATGAGGAGAAAATACAGAGATTGGATATTGATCTGTGCGATGAACAAGGGCAAGTGTGTGTACGAATCAAGGGGATTTCCTCAAGGGTGCTGGAAGAAGACACACAACCGCAGGATGAGCCGAAGTCACCAGATACCAAGGCATCTCTGGAAGAATCGCTTCTTATGGCGCCGGTATGGGACCAAGTGCAATTGGAGAGAAGCGACATTCCGCCTATTGATGAGCGTGTTGTCATCCTCGGAGGAGATGACAACAGCAGAAAAGCTGTTCAAAGGCAGTTCCCGTTTGCCGAGGAGCTGTACATTGAGCCGGACGCATCGATTCATGAGATTGCCAGCCAGCTTGAAGCCCTCGGATCATTTGACCATATTGTGTGGCTGTCTCCTTCTCGCGTGACAGAATGCGAAATTGGCGACGAAATGCTTGAAGCTCAAGATCAAGGCGTGATGCAAATGTTCAGACTCATTAAGGCAATCCTCTCTTTAGGCTATGGAGAGAAGAAGATGAGCTGGACGGTTGTGACGGTGAATACGCAATGTGTCGATCAGCATGATATTGCCGATCCGGTCGACGCCACTGTACACGGCCTGATCGGGGCGATGGCAAAAGAATATCCAAATTGGCAGACAAAGCTGATAGATGTGGGGAAACAAGAGAACTTGCCGGTGTCTGAGATCTTTTCCTTGCCTGCTGATCAAGAAGGAAATACTTGGGCCCATCGAAATCAGCTCTGGCATAAACTGCGCTTGATTCCAGTACACAGTAATCAACCGGTGCACACGAAGTATAAACACGGAGGCGTTTATGTCGTCATAGGCGGCGCAGGCGGAATAGGCGAAGCTTGGAGCGAATATATGATCAAAACCTATCAGGCGCAGATCGTTTGGATAGGCAGAAGAAAAATGGATGCAGCTATTCAAAGCAAGCTGGACAGACTTGCGCGTCTTGGGCCGACCCCGTTTTATATTCAAGCTGACGCGGCTAACCGAGAGGAATTAGAGCACGCTTATAAAACTATGAAAAAAATGCATCGGGAAATCAACGGCATGATTCATTCTGCGATTGTCTTGCAAGACCGAAGCCTGATGAATATGAGTGAGGAATGTTTCAGAAACGTTCTTTCGGCAAAAGTTGATGTAAGTGTGCGAATGGCCCAAGTTTTCCGGCATGAACCACTGGATTTTGTTTTGTTTTTCTCTTCTGTACAGTCGTTTGCGAGAGCTTCCGGACAAAGCAATTACGCTGCCGGCTGCAGTTTTAAGGATGCTTTTGCACAGCGGCTTTCTCAACTATGGCCTTGTACAGTGGCCGTGATGAATTGGAGTTATTGGGGAAGCGTCGGAGTTGTGTCCTCACCGGATTATCAGAAGAGAATGGCTCAGGCGGGCATTGGCTCTATTGAAGCCCCTGAAGCGATGGAAGCATTGGAATTGCTGCTTGTGGGACCGCTGAAGCAGCTAGTGATGATGAAAATGGCGATTGAAACGAATGATGAAGCGGAACAGGCGGAAGAAACGATTGAAGTTTACCCGGAAACTCACAGCTCCGCCATTCAAAAGCTGCGAAGCTATCACCCGGGTGACAGCACAAAGATTCAACAACTGTTATAGGAGGGAAAGCGCCAATGCTGAACACAGAAGACATTCTCTGTAAAATGCTTTTCGCACAATTGCAGTCCATAGGGTTTTTCACAGAAAGCAAATCCCAGCCGGTATTGGAGAATTTCTATGGCAGATGGTTAGAAGAAAGCCAATCAATTTTAGAACGGCATCAATTTCTCAAGCGAACGGAGAACGGACATGTTCCAACGCGCTCAGCAGGTACTATGGATGAGCTGTGGAAGGAATGGAATGAACAAAAATCAGACCTGCTTCAAGATCATAATATGAAAGCTATGGTGACATTGGTGGAGACAGCGCTGAAAGCCTTGCCGGATATTCTGACCGGCAAGGCGTCAGCCACCGATATCCTGTTTCCGAATTCATCTATGGATTTAGTAGAAGGGGTCTATAAAAACAACCAGGTCGCAGACTACTTTAATGATGTGCTGGCGGACACGTTAACGGCCTATCTGGAAGAACGTCTGAAGCAAGACCCTGAGGCGAAGATACGAATATTAGAAATCGGAGCCGGAACCGGCGGTACAAGCGCGGCTGTTTTTCAAAAATTGAAAGCCTGGCAGACGCATATAAAAGAATATTGCTATACAGATCTGTCTAAAGCATTTTTAATCCATGCAGAAAATAAGTACGGCCCGGACAATCCGTATTTGACATATAAACGATTTAATGTGGAGGAGCCGGCGTCTGAGCAGCATATTGAGGCTGGAGGCTATGACGCGGTCATCGCGGCGAATGTGCTTCATGCCACGAAAAATATCCGGCAGACACTGAGACATGCAAAAGCAGTTTTGAAAAAGAACGGGCTGCTTCTCTTAAATGAAATAAGTAATCATAATATATACTCGCATTTGACGTTTGGCCTTTTGGAAGGCTGGTGGCTGTATGAGGACCCTGATCTCCGCATACCGGGCTGCCCGGGCCTGTATCCGGATACTTGGAAAACGGTGCTTGAGAGTGAAGGATTTCGCTATGTTTCCTTTATGGCTGAACAGTCACACCAGCTCGGCCAGCAGATTATTGCGGCTGAAAGTAACGGAGTCGTCCGTCAAAAGAAGAAAAATGAGATGGAAGAAGATGCAGGTCCTTTACAAATGAATGCTGTAAAAGCTCAATCTCAGGAAAGCGATTCTCTCATTGGAAAAACAGCACAATTTGTGAAACATACCCTGGCAAAATCAATCAAACTATCACCAGAGCGTATTCACGAAGATACGACATTCGAAAAGTATGGAATCGATTCGATTTTGCAAGTCAATTTCATTCGTGAATTAGAAAAAGTGACGGGGGATCTACCAAAAACCATTCTATTTGAACATAACAACACAAAAGAACTCGTCGATTATTTAATAGAAGAGCACGAAAGCAAGCTCCGGACAGCTCTGTTAAAAGAAACACCGCAGCCTTCCAAATACGAAGCTCCTATTCAAACGGAGCATGCTGCTCGTAAGCCATTTTCTATTGCCACACGCCGCTTTGCCGGAGAACAGCGGATCAACGAAACTCAGCAAGCATCAATGAGCGAGTTGCAAAAGGAAAAGACAAGCAATTCCCAAGTGGCGCAGACGAATGATCCTGGTACAGAAGATATTGCCATTATCGGGATCAGCGGACGCTATCCGATGTCTGATAGTTTAGAAGAGCTTTGGGCGCATTTAATCGCTGGAGACAATTGTATTACAGAGGCGCCGGAATCCAGATGGCGCACATCTTTATTGAAAACATTATCAAAAGACTCAAAACTGCCGGCGGATAAGAAGCGTTATGGCGGATTTTTGCAAGACATAGAATCATTTGACCATCATCTTTTTGAGGTGGAGAAAAACCGGGTGATGGAAATGACGCCGGAACTCCGGTTGTATTTAGAAACCGTCTGGGAAACATTTGAGGACGGCGGCTATACCCGAACCCGGCTGGATGAACTGCGGGATAGCGATACCGGAGTGGGTGTCTTTATTGGGAATATGTATAATCAGTATTTTTGGAATATCCCATCATTAGAGCAGGCGGTCCTCAGCTCAAATGGAGGAGACTGGCATATCGCGAACCGCGTTTCCCATTTTTTTAACCTGACCGGACCGAGTATCGCTGTCAGCTCAGCATGCTCCAGTTCATTAAACGCCATTCATCTTGCCTGTGAAAGCCTGAAATTGAAAAGCTGCTCTATGGCGATTGCCGGAGGGGTCAATTTAACACTCGATCTTTCGAAGTATGATTCTTTGGAGCGAGCCAATCTTTTGGAAAGCGGAAATCAAAGCAAAAGCTTTGGCGCAGGAACAGGCCTAGTTCCCGGGGAAGGCGTCGGAGCTGTCCTGTTAAAACCGCTATCGAAGGCAATTGAGGACCAGGATCATATTTACGCTGTCATCAAAAGCAGTTTTGCCAATCATAGCGGAGGAAGACAGATGTACACAGCTCCAGATCCGAAGCAGCAGGCAAAATTAATTGCCAAGTCGATTCAGCAATCGGGCATTGATCCTGAGACGATCGGCTATATTGAATCGGCGGCAAATGGTTCAGCGCTGGGCGATCCCATTGAAGTGATTGCGCTGACAAACGCGTTTCAACAATATACAACTAAGAAACAGTTTTGTGCGATCGGCTCTGTCAAATCCAATTTGGGGCATTTGGAGGCGGCTTCCGGCATTTCTCAGCTGACAAAAGTGCTGCTGCAGATGAAAAAGGGAACGCTGGTGCCGACAATCAACGCAACACCTGTCAATCCAAATATTAAGCTGGAAAACACGGCTTTTTATCTTCAGGAACAAACGGAGCCATGGCATCGCTTGAATGATCCTGAAAACGGAAAACAATTGCCGCGAAGAAGCATGATCAATTCCTTCGGAGCGGGGGGATCCTATGCCAATCTCATTATAGAAGAGTATATGGAGCCGGCTCCCGAGAGACAGACCTCTTCCCGTCAGCAGGAATTGACAGCCGTTTTTTCAGCAAAAACAAAATGGAGCCTGCTCAGCTACCTTGAAAGCATGCAATTGTTTTTAGAGAAGGAAGCGGCTCTGGATATTGAACCAATCGTACAGGCTTTACACAGAATAAACCATGATTTAGAGCATAGGGCTGCATTTACAGTAACATCGACTCGGGAACTGATCGAAAAAATAAAGGTGCTCCGAACATCAGAAGAAAGCTCGCTCCAGCAAGGCATCTATACATCATTCGATTTACAGCCATTCTCGGGATCAGCTCATGATGAAAGAGAAATAAACGCAGCAGCCCAATGGGCGGCGGGAGCATCCATTGCTTTTAAAGAAGCGGCACAAGGGAACCGATCCGGCTGGGTGCGTTTGCCTCACTATGCATTTGATCACCATACGTCGTTTCATTTCGACGTTCCTCTGGAACATGGGAAATCATCGGCTGTTGAAAGCAAGAAAGATCAGGTCATACAAGATCAATTCACATATGATGAGCCTTACGTTCAAGGCCACGTTTTCAACAATGAACGGGTGCTTGTCGGTGCAACATACAGCAGCATGGCCATTGAAGCATTTCTTAACATGTTCCCTGAGGAAAACAGCGGCCGTATCAGCAAATTAAGCTATATCAATCCAATTGTGATCAAACAAGGCGAGACCATTGAACTGCAGGCAAAGCCGCTCCAAAAAGATCATGCCATAGAATTACAAATCATGTACCGCGAGCTGGCGTCTGATACATGGAAGCCTGCCGCAATCGGGCAATGTCAAAAAAGTTTATTTGAAACGAAAAAAGTCAATATCGAGAGCTTAAAGCAATCATTAACCGAGCTCCATCACATCAACCAGATGTATCAAGCTGGAAACGGCCCTGAGTGGGGAGAGCTATTTAAGACGATTACTCATCTTTATAGAGACAATAAGTCGATATTGGCAAAAATTCGCCTCCCTCAAAGCGGTCTGGCAAACGGGCATCAATACGCTGTAAGCCCATTGATAACAAACAGCGCCTACTTGGCCATTCTCAGTTTTCTAGAGCAATTTGACATTGAGGGCAGTTTTCTGCCATTTGGTATCAATGATATCGAATTTACAAAACATGCGATACAAGAGGATGGCTGGCTTTTGATTACATTGGTTAAAAATACAGGTGATATGCTGCTGTTCGATGTAGATGTGATCAACGAATCGTCAGAAACGGTGCTGCGCTATTCAGGCTACTCGTTAAAGCAACTGCGTGTTTCAAATCAAAGAGGAAATAAAAATCAGGCCATCAACGTCAGCAATCTAAAAGACAGAATCAGAAGCTATGTAACCAATAAACTGGCAGTCAACATGGCTGACCCGTCAAAATTGTCTCTTCAAAAAGCGCATATTATGGATTTGGGGATCGATTCTTCTCAATTGGTGGCACTGACGAGGGAGATGGAATCCGAGACAAAAATCGAATTAAATCCGACGTTGTTTTTTGAATATCCGTCTGTTCAAGAGCTGACCGATTTTTTTGCGGACAAACATGAAACATCATTTGTGCGGCTGTTTGGTGAAGCCGAGCAGCAGGAGGATCGCCCAGCTCAAATCGAAAGCAAAATGAAAGAGGTTCCTTCTTATGAGATGAAGACGGATCAAACAATCGACCATGCGGCCGACGGCATAGCCATTATCGGCATGTCGGGACAGTTTCCGAAAGCAAACAGCGTGACAGAATTTTGGGATAACATCATTCAGGGGAAGAACTGTATCTCTGAAGTGCCGAAAGAACGCTGGGACTGGCGCAAATTTTCTTCAGCTGATCAAGAGGGGCCATCTAGCCTTCAATGGGGCGGATTTATAGAAGGGATCGGTGAGTTTGATCCGCTGTTTTTTGGCATATCACCAAAAGAAGCGGAACAAATGGATCCGCAGGAGTTTCTGCTCTTGATACATGCATGGAAGGCGACGGAAGACGCAGGCTTAACGGGACAAGCTTTATCCAGCCGTCCGACAGGAGTGTTCGTCGCAGCCGGCAATACGGATTCAGCTGTGATTCCTTCCTTAATTCCAAACCGCATTTCCTATGCACTGGATGTAAAAGGGCCAAGCGAATATTATGAAGCTGCCTGTTCCTCAGCTCTTGTGGCTTTGCACAGAGCTATACAATCCATCCAACACGGCGAGTGTGAACAAGCCATTGTTGGGGCCGTAAATTTGCTGCTATCACCTAAAGGCTTTATTGGCTTTGACTCAATGGGATATTTGAGTGCAGAAGGACAGGCCAAATCTTTTCAAGATGGGGCGAATGGCTTTGTCAGAAGTGAAGGAGCAGGGGTTCTCATTATTAAGCCATTGCAAAAAGCCATTGAAGATTCCGATCATATTTATTCGGTCATTAAAGGTACAGGCGTATCGCATGGCGGCAGGGGAATGTCACTTCACGCGCCGAATCCGGCGGGCATGAAGGATGCAATGCTAAAGGCTTATCAGGGAGCGCAAATCGATCCCAAAACGGTGACCTATGTAGAAGCGCATGGGATTGCTTCTCCGTTGGCTGACGCGATTGAAATGGGTGCGTTAACGTCAGGCTTAAGTCAGACTGAATTGGAACTTTCACAGGAAGTGCGTGAGGAAGCGCCATGTTATATCAGCAGCTTAAAGCCGAGCATCGGACACGGTGAACTGGTCTCTGGAATGGCCGCTCTCATGAAGGTCAGCATGGCGATGAAGCATCAAACCATACCAGGCATAGCCGGATTTTCTTCATTGAATGAGCAGGTGTCAATAAAGGGCACCCGTTTCCGAATGACTGCGGAGAACCAGCGGTGGGAGGATGTAAAGGACGGCGCAGGCAGAATTATCCCGCGCAGAGCGAGTATCAACAGCTATAGCTTTGGAGGCGTAAATGCGCACGTCGTTTTAGAAGAATATAGTCCTTCACCAAACGCGCCAGTTCATATGAATGAGAATGAAGCTCACATTGTCGTTTTTTCTGCAAAGAACCAGGACAGGCTAAAAGCAGTTGTTCAACAGCAGCTTGATTATGTGAACAATCAACAAGAACTGTCATTACAACATTATGCTTATACACTTCAAACCGGACGAGAGGAGATGGGAGACAGACTGGCGCTGGTCGTCCGCAATAAAGAAGAACTGGCAATCGGCTTGCAAGACTGCTTAACAGCTGCGGAAAAAGGTGAAAAGTCGAAAAGTTCTGTACCTGTCTTTAGCGGGAATGCAGAAGAGGGTTCCTCTGATATTGAAACCTTGCTTGATGGTCCTTTAAGAGAAATGGTAATAGAGACTCTGTTGTCTGAAAACAATCTTGAAAAGATCGCATTCTGCTGGACAAAAGGAGTACGAATCCCGTGGGAGCAGCTTTATCAAGGAACAGGTGCGCGCAGAATACCGTTGCCGACCTATCCATTTGAAAAGAAAAGCTGCTGGAATGGCTTTCAATCAATAGCGAATACGTCTGCTGTTTCACATGATGGGCATAACAACAGCAGCGATCCTCACATGTTAGCAGATGTATTAGGGATGGCTTCGGAAGAACTGCTTCCTCATAAGCCATTGGAGCAGTACGGGTTTGATTCGATTTCTTGCATACAGTTATTACAGCAATTGCAATCAAAGATTGACCCTCATATCACCTTAACGGAGCTGCAAGCATGCCAAACCGTAGAGGATATGACAGACTTGATCGCAAGGAAACAGAAGGATACATCCTTACAAAATGAGCACACTCGCACGTTTCCGGAATTGATACCGTTAAATGACGCCAAGCGGGGGCGCCCTGTATTTTGGTTCCATGGCGGAGTGGGAGGCGTTGAAATCTATCAGCAATTTGCACAAAAAAGCCAGCGCCCTTTTTATGGCATTCAGGCCAGGGGATTTATGACGGATCATGCTCCTTTACATGGAGTTGAACAAATGGCTTCCTATTATATAGAGATCATTCGAGCGATACAGCCGGAAGGTCCTTATGATGTAGGCGGATATTCCTTAGGCGGGATGATCGCATATGAAGTCACACGCCAGATGCAGAGCCAAGGCTTTGCTGTCAAAAGCATGGTGATGATTGACTCTCCATACAGTTCTGATACGAAAGAGAATGAGGCTTCGATAAAAACGTCAATGCTGCAAACAATTAACACCATCCTGGCATCGATTGCCAAGCCGGATAGGCTTACTGACGTTCTCATCAGCCGTGATGAGGTAGACACAAGCACAGAAGATGATGAATTCCTGTCTGAGCTGATTGATTTGGCAAAAAAACGGGGGCTGAACAAACCGGAGAAGCAAATACGTGCGCAGACTCAGCGAATGATGAAAACCCAGCGCGCCTATGATATTGAGTCGTACACTGTTGAGCCTCTCCCAGACCCTGAGGCGGTGAAATGTTATTACTTCCGCAACAAAAGCAGGTCTTTCTTTGGTGATTTAGACATTTATTTCACTTTCTCAAATGAAAAAGCACCGTTCGATCAAGCTGCCTACTGGGAGGAATGGGAGCGTCAAATTCCCCAGTTCAATCTGATAGATGTCG
Source organism: Bacillus cabrialesii (assembly GCF_004124315.2). Taxonomy (GTDB): domain Bacteria; phylum Bacillota; class Bacilli; order Bacillales; family Bacillaceae; genus Bacillus; species Bacillus cabrialesii. The sequence continues at coordinate 1,891,522 of NZ_CP096889.1, forward strand.
ATTCAAGCAACCACTTCATGATATTATCGGAACCAAAAGCGTCTAGAGCCATGTTAGAATTTTGCGAAAAGCTCTATTCAAACAAGGGAGTAGTAAACGCGAATTTCCTTAAGGCTTTCCGGAAAAAACATGAAGCGAAACAAGAAAAAGAAGATGAATTGGTGAAACGCTGAGAAAGGCAAACGCCCCCTTTAAAAGGGGGCGTTTTGAATATGTTATTTTGAAAGTGATACAGGAAGACTTTCTAGCCCTCTTAAAAAGACATTTTTTCTCCACTGGATGTCATCTGGCGCTGATGCGAGTTCCATATCCCGAAATCTTTTCAGGAGCGCGTTAAATGCAATGTGGCCTTCCAGTCTGGCAAGCGGCGCTCCTAAGCAGAAATGAATGCCAAAGCCAAAAGAAATATGTCTGTTAGGCGACCGATTGATATTTAATATGTCCGGGTTATCAAAAAAGTTTGGATCGCGATTGGCGGATCCAATGCCTATAAAGATCATGTCTCCTCTTTTAATTGAATGCCCCTTGTATGTAAAGTCCTCGATGGCCCACCGATTTGCCATCATCACGACAGGCGAGGTGTATCGCAGCAATTCTTCCACTGCTGTAGCGATCATGTCAGGATGCTGCTTCAGCTTCTCACATTCCTCTTTGTGCTGCAGCAATGCAAGGGTGCCTGATCCGAGTAAGTTAACGGTCGTTTCAAGACCGGCTACGACCAGCAAGAACAGCATCGAATAAAGCTCTTTTTCGCTTAACTTGCTGCCGTTTTCTTCAGCATGCACAAGTTTACTGATTAAATCGTCTTTTGGCTGTATCCTTCTGTCATGGATCAGCTTGGCGATATAGTCTTTAAATTCACGAAGGGATTGATTTGTAAGCTCTCTATTTTCTTCAGAGGTATCAACCATCGCATTTGTCCAAATTTGAAACTGTGCCCGATCCTCTTTAGGAATTCCCATCAATTCAGATATAACAATAAAAGGCAAAGGAGATGCGAAGGATTTCATGATATCCGTTTTGTTTTCTTTTTCCATTTCATCTAAAAGCTGTTCAGAAATTTGTTCGATGCTGCCACGCAGATTTTCAATGGTGCGTGGAGTAAATGCTTGATGAACAAGTGATTTCAAGCGGGTATGGTCAGGTGTGTCTTTTGCCAGCATATGATCGGATACGAAATCGATATCCTCGCTGACGTTGAGCATTTTGATTTGTTCTTGGCTCATCACATTTTTCACGTCTCTTGTAATTCGATTGTCTTTTAAAAAGGCCATACAATCATCGTAACGGGTGATTAACCAAGCTGGATATGTGCCGCCGAACCGTTTTAATTCAAATCGGTGAATGGGATCTTCCTCTCTAAATCGGCCCAAAACTGAAAAAGGATTTTGATGAAATTCTTTTCCATGCGGATGAAACATCAATTTTTCCATTTGCATTCTCCTCGCCTCATAGGGTAAATAGATGATTTCATGCTGTTAAACAAGTTGCAGAACCAGCTTACAAAAAACAGAATTATTTGAAATGTAATCCTGTCTCTCAAACTATATATCTATTTTAGGCGTCATTCAATAGGGGGAAATACGAAAAAAATGAAAAATCGGCCCATGTAAAGCAGCGCCTTTGCAGGAGAGCTCAAAGGCGCTAAGCTGTATTATGTGATGATAGTGACTGTCAGCTGTTCTGGACATCAATTGTATATACTGCACGATCGGTTACAATCTTCAGTCCTTCGTTTTCTTGGTGAATATGAATATCACCTAATAAAGGAATCTCATAGGCATTTTGCGGAAGCGGCACGTCGCCTTCCTCAGTGAAGGTTGTTCCTTCGCCTTCTAAAACGAGCTCTTCTCTTGCAACATAATCATCAGGGTGGTTCGTGCTGCGTATACCCACTTTGTGAAGGTGGAGAGCAATCTGATCCAAGTCTGAAATCTCTTCATCATGGGTCAATTCACCTTTTCTAATATCAAGCGTTTGGCCGACTTTTGATTCCAGCCATTGAGAAAGCTGTGTATTTGTGTGTGCCATCAATATTCCTCCTTTTGATCTACACGATACTATTCCCAATTGCTGCATCTTTTACACGGGAAAGAGCCGCCTCACCCTTTATGTATGAAACAATTCGCTGTTAAGGGCCTTGATATAACGTACGGCAGAACGCTGGACCGCTTCGCCGGCATTCTCTTTGACCACTTTAGAAAAAGCATTATAAATCCGGTTAAATTGAAGCGGTTTCACTTTGGCTGCTATTTCTTCAACTTTAGAAGCGGGAAGGGGAATGAGATTCGGATAGCTGTACATAAAGCTGACCCAGTTCCGATCCGCCGCAACCGTAATGATATCGCCGGTCAATAAACAGCCTTTTCCCTCATTTCCGCTGCTCCAATGGAGAACTGCACCGCCTTTAAAATGTCCGCCCAAACGGTGAAGGGCCAGCCCCGGCTTCAATTTGAGCGTTTCACCTGTCCAAAAATGAATGTGATTGCTTGGCCTTGCCGCCCATTCTTTGTCATCCTCATGAATATAGATTGGGGCCTGAAACGCTTCAGCCCATTCAACCTGAGTAGAGTAGTAATGCGGATGAGATAAAGCGATGGCTTGAATCCCGCCTAATTCGTTGATTTGGTCAATTGTCTTTTGGTCAAGATATGAAATGCAATCCCACAGCACATTGAAGCCATTATGCCTGATCAAATGTGCTGTTTGTCCGATCGCAAACTCTGGTTCAGTTTTGATGCTGTAAAGATGCTCTTCTTCTTTTTTGATGATGTTTTGAAGGTTTCCTATTTTACGCATGTCTTCAAGGGTTGTCCAAGATTGTCCACTCGGATGAATATACTGCCTTTCGTCCTCGCAAATCAAACAAGAGATCGGCGGATTTACAGTCTGTGCATGTTGTACTCCGCATGTTTCGCAGATATAATATGGCATTAATACCACTTCCTTCTTCCATTTTCTATTATTTTATCCTACTATTATGAAAATTCAAAACAACAAAGCCGGCAAGTCTGCTGAGAGATTTGCCGGCTTGGCTTTATGATGCTGCCTATTGGCCGGGAACGGAATTTTCTGCGTTGACAGCGCCGGCTCCGTAAACGTTCGGATCTTCATCTTTCCATTTGTCCGTGCCGTTTTTCAAAAGCTCTTTCACTTCATCAGGCGTAAGATCCGGGTTATTCTGAAGGATTAAGGCTGCGATTCCCGCGCATATTGGTGTTGCCATCGATGTTCCTGACATTGTAAAGTACTGAGATCCTACACGGCTTGACTTTTGCAATTTATCGATATAAGAATTCGGAGAGCGAAGGGAAATAATATTAACACCCGGTGCTAAAATATCCGGCTTTTCTTTCCCGTATACTGTCGGCCCGCGGCTTGAGAAGGAAGCGACCGTATCATCATCGCTGCTTGCGGTATTGTTATCGTCAAGTGCACCTACTGTAATTACCTTTTCGCTTACGCCCGGGCTTGAAATGGTCTGTGAATCAGGGCCTGAGTTTCCGGCAGCGACACAGACGACAATCCCTGCGTTCCACGCTTCTTCAACCGCTCTGACTAACGGGTCTTCCTGTTCATTATCGTATCTTAGCGCATCGCCCCCGAGTGACATACTGATAATATTAATCGGTTCATTCGGGTTGTCCTCATTGTATTGAATACACCACTCTACACCTTCAATAATATCCGCTAACGTTCCTGAACCTTGCTTGTTCAATACCTTCACGCCGATTAGATTGGCTTCCGGTGCAGGTCCGCGGTATTGGCCGGAAGAGGACGCGCCGCTGCTTGCGACATCACCTGCACAGTGTGTGCCATGACCATTATCATCATAAGGCTCTGTTTTTTGATTGATCATGTCCGCGAATCCGATAATCCTGCCTTCTAAATCAGGATGCGGGTAGATTCCCGTATCGATAACAGCGACGGTAACGCCTTTTCCTGTCAGGGTTTCCCCGTTCCTGACGACTTCCTTCGCGTGGCTTGCTTCGGTTGCTGTGTCTAGAAGCGCTTTGACTTCGCGGTTTAAATACACTTTGCGGATATCGCTGCATTCAGAAAGAAGTGAATCTAATGCTGAAGGCGTCACCTCCGCGCTGCAGCAGTTGATTTTGTTGAAGCGGCTTTTTAGCTTGCTGCGTTTTTCTTTTTGCAGCACCTCTCCAGCCATTTGAAAGCCGGTCTCGTGGCAGCCTTCCTCAAATTCGATAATGACTGACATTTTTTTTCTGTTTTTCAATTTGGTTTCGAAAAACTGATGCAAAAAGCAAGGAGTCCATTTGAAGGGCTTGTAAAGCTGCAAGACGCTTTCCCGTAACGGCCAATCTAGCTTATGAGCATTTGCTCTCACCATTTGTACCATAGAGTACCCAAACATGTATTTTCCTCCCATTATAAGGTTTTCTGTATACTCTATGAACAGATGGTAGGTTTGGTAAGTTTGTTTGTCCTTTATAAGAGGCGGACAAGAGTTGGTTTTTTATGAATCTTTCGAATCAGATACGAAAGATTAATGGTTGTGGAAATGATTGGGGGATTGAAAAGGAACGTTTGTTCGTATTATAATTTTGTCATATCAAACTGGCAAGGAGAGAGCAGCTGTATGAATTTCTTCTTACATCGATCTTTGGAAAGCCAAATGCCGATCTGCATTATATATATGAAGAAAGACGGAACGATTAGTAAAAGAACGATCATTGTAAGACAGAAAAGCAAAACACAAATCAAAGCTTTTTGTTTGTCGAAACAACAGATCAGAACGTTTTTGTTAGACTCTATCCTCTCCTGTGACATTGTGAGAACAAATAAGCAAAACCGCTATCTTGCAGGCCGATAACAGGCTGTCCGTTTCAGCATACCGGGCAGCCTGATAATTGGTAAAACCCTCCTTAAACCTCTATACATTTAATTGCCAAGTGAGGTTATTCCTACCTTTTTTGTCTATTCTCTCAATCTTTTTTCACTCCTATTTGAAATGAACCGCTATGAACCGTGACAATCAATTGATTTTTTGAAACCGGGAACTTTTTCACTGATGATATAGTGTATACAATGGTAAGATAAAACCTATTGACTAAACCTCATATAATGAACCGTGTCATTCTTATGAAAGGAGTTAAACATGAGAAGATTTCTATTAAATGTCATATTCGTCTTAGCAATTGTCTTATTTCTGAGATATGTTCATTACTCATTAGAACCTGAACCATCTAATCAGCCAGATACATATTCAAATTTCAGCAGCTTGGCAGAGAATGAGAGCCCAGCTGATTATGATATTTCATATAATGAGAAAAAAGGAAGCAAAGTCTTAATAATGTCTCCGCATGGCGGAAGAATTGAAGGCGGAGTAAGCGAGCTTGTGCGGTATTTCAATAATGAATACTCTACATACCTGTTTGAAGGTTTCAAGTCACAAGATAACCAAACCCTGCACATTACCAGCACCAACTTTGATGAGCCATTGGCTGAAAAGAAAATCAAAGAGCATCAATATGTTGTCGCTTTTCACGGATATAAAGGGGAGAGCAAGAATACACTTGTTGGAGGAACAGACCGAAAGCGGGCGAAAATGATCGTAAGAGCCCTTGAGAGAAGAGGGTTTTCCGCCGAGTTAGCGTCGTCTAAAAGCGGTCTTGCTGGGTTGAATGCCGAAAACATTAACAACCAAGGGGAGACGGGGCTGAGTATCCAGCTTGAAATCAGCCGAGAGCAGAGAGAAGCATTTTTCGATGATTTTTATTATAAAAATAGGAAATACACAAAGAACAGTGAATTTTATGCTTATGTCCGTGCGATCAAAACTGTCCTTGAAAATGAGTATTCGTAACAAGCAGATCAGAAGACAAAATAAGAGAAGATCAGTAGACTGAAATAGGATCATAAAAGGAGGAAAAACATAAGATGGCAGATCACCATTTTTATTTAAAAGCGAACTGGCCGGGTAACCGCAATGACGTCGGTACGATCGAAAGCGGAAACTTAATCACGTCTATCTCCATTCCGAAAGAAATGGATGGCCCGGGAGAGGGAACCAATCCAGATGAAATGCTTCTCGGGGCGGCAGCGACCTGTTACATTATTACACTTGCTGCGATGATGGAAAGAAGCGGGCTGGTAAAAGACGACTTGCAGATGGAGTCAGAAGGGATTGTCGATGTCACAAAAGGAGTCTTTACATATAAAAAGATCATTCACCGTCCATCTGTCGTGCTCAAACATGATGCTTCAAAAGAAGACGTCGCATTGGCGCACAAGCTTTGTGAAAAGGCGGAGTCGTCATGCATGATTTCACGCGCGATTCAAGGAAATGTCGAGCTGCAGCTTGAAGCTTCTGTAAAACGGGCTGGTGAATAAAAAAACAGACGGTCACTCACAGGCCGTCTGTTTTTGATCTTTAGCAGGAGCTTTCGACTGATTTAACACGACTACGCCTGCAATGACTAGCGTGAGTCCGAACACTCCCTTTAAGCTGATGGTTTCGCCAAAAAGCAAAAACCCGATAATGGCTGTAAGCGCCGTTCCAACGCCCGACCATGTCGCATACGCGCTTGATAAGTCAATTGTTTTTAAAGAAAAACTTAGAAAGGTAAAAGCAGAAAGAAACCCGGCAATGACTCCGACTATGGGCCAGGCTTGTGTAAATCCTTCTGAAAGCTTCAGCATTGTACTCCCGAAAACCTCAGATATAATGGCAAGAGCCAAATAAAGAAATCCTTTCATGATCATCACTCCTTTACTGCCAGTTAAGCAACACGACCCCTGATAGTAATAAAAGAATCCCGATAAGCCCTTTGAGATTCAGTTCTTCCTTGAACCATTTTACTCCGATCACTGTCGTCAGCACAGTGCCCGCACCGCTCCAAGTGGCATAGGAGAGGCTGAGGGGGATATGATTTAAGGTCAGCGACAGCATATAAAAGGCGAGGGAATAGCCAATCACGACCAAAGCGCTTGGCTTCCATTTTTTGAAGCCGTCAGATACTTTCAGCATGGCCGCTCCTATCGATTCCGAGCATATGGCAATCGTGAGGAATATGTAACCTATCAACATCGCAAATTCTCCTCACTTCAGCTGTTTTTTTAGATGAAAAAAAGATCTTCAGCTAGAAAAATATTAGTGTATGCCTATGTATGAGTCAAGAGATTCATTTTTGCCCACTTAAAAAGGCCCCTTTTGAAGAGGCCTTTTGTGTTTAATAGTAGTAAGGGAATGGGGCGTACGGATAATAGGGATATCCGCCATAAAAATAAGGATTAAATAAAGCGCTTCCGACAAGCCCGCCAACTAGGCCGCCGAAAAAAGGCCCCCCGTAAAAACCGAATGGCCGGCCAAACCCAAATCCAGGTCTTCCAAACCCGTAGCCGAATCCAGGTCTTCCGAATCCGAAAGGTCTTCCAAATATTCTTGTATCTTCAGCACTGAAATTATCTAACTCGTTCATGTTTTCTTTCCTCCTGTAATAAAGTGTAGATGATGCAGTGTATTCAGCCTACCTGGATTTGATTGGGCGAACCGAGGAAAGAGAAGGATGTGAACACATTGAGCCTGTATCAGTCTGACTGGTCAAAAGCACCGCCCCACGCACATGCTTATCATGTCAAAACGACGAGAGAACAGGGACATTATCATCTCATAGAAGGATTTACCCAGCCGGCAAACGGATCGAATACCGATCAGCATACACATTACTTTACAGGGATCACTTCTTTTGACAACGGCCATTTTCACCGGTATTACGGAATCTCAGGCCCGGCGATTCCCTTAGCAGACGGCACACATTATCACGAACTTGAGGAAACGACGTATCTGGCTTATAACAGGCCGATTGAGATCCAGTACGGAGGCGTTGTATATTCTCACGGAGATGACGGAAGAAAAACGCATCGCCATGCCCTGAAAGGAAAGACGAGGGAAATTGTCGGCAATGAGCCGTTCGGCTGGTAGGTGGATGTTTACCAGGGCAAAAAAAGGGCAAAATGGATAGGTGGTTGTACATGATGAATGCTATAATGGGGGGAGATTTATAAAAGAGAGTGATACATATTGAATAATACGAAGCAGCCCGTTGTCATTTTAGTCGGACCGACGGCAGTGGGAAAAACCAATTTAAGTATACAGCTAGCCAAATCTTTGAACGCGGAAATTATCAGCGGAGATTCAATGCAGGTTTATAAAGGGATGGATATTGGAACTGCTAAAATCACCGAACAGGAGATGGAGGGAGTGCCCCATCATCTGATTGACATTTTAGATCCCCAAGATCCCTTTTCCACCGCCGATTATCAAGGCTTAGTGAGAAACAAAATCAGTGAGATTGCAAAAAGAGGAAAGCTTCCGATGATTGTCGGTGGTACAGGGCTCTATATACAATCTGTGCTGTACGATTATACATTTACGGAAGAGGCGAACGATCCTGCGTTTCGAGAGAGCATGCAAATGGCTGCGGAGCGGGAGGGCGCTGAATTCCTTCATGCCAAACTTGCTGCGGCAGATCCCGAGGCAGCTGAGGCGATCCATCCGAATAATACAAGAAGAGTCATTCGCGCGCTGGAGATTTTACATACGTCTGGAAAAACGATGTCTCAGCATTTGAAGGAGCAAAAACGAGAGCTCCTCTATAATGCAGTGTTAATCGGGCTGACAATGGATAGAGATACGCTCTATGCAAGAATTAATCAGCGTGTTGATATGATGATGGAGGCCGGTCTTCTTCCGGAAGTGAAACGCCTTTACGACAGGAACATAAGAGACTGTCAATCGATACAGGCGATAGGCTACAAGGAGCTATATGCATATTTTGACGGTTTAGTGACACTTTCTGATGCCGTCGATCAGCTTAAGCAGAACTCAAGGCGGTATGCGAAACGCCAGCTGACGTGGTTTCGCAACAAAATGCAGGTTACCTGGTTCGATATGACACTGCCCGTTGATATGGAGCTGAAAAAAAAGGAAATTTTCACACATATAGCAGGAAAACTCGAACTTTAATCGAAACTGTATGATATAGAGAATCAAGGAGGACGAAACATGAAACCGATTAATATTCAGGATCAGTTTTTGAATCAAATCCGGAAAGAAAATACGTATGTCACTGTTTTTTTGCTGAATGGCTTTCAGTTGCGGGGCCAGGTGAAAGGCTTTGATAACTTTACCGTATTGCTGGAATCGGAAGGTAAGCAGCAGCTTATATATAAACATGCGATCTCAACGTTTGCGCCGCAAAAAAACGTCCAGCTTGAACTCGAATAGATCAAAAAATGCCATGTATACACATGGGGAGGCTGTCGGGGGAATCCCGGCAGCCATTTTTAAAATGAACCACGTTTTTGTAAGCTGACGATGCCAAGGCATGGTCTTTTTTTATGAGATCAACATATGCAGGGCTAAATCGAATATCATGTAAAAATCTGAATCTGGGAGTGACGTATCTTGTTTGAAAGTGAAGCAGAACTGAGACGAATCAGGATTGCGCTTGTATGGATAGCCGTATTTTTACTGTTCGGGGCGTGCGGGAACCATGATACCATTATTGAAACAGACAGCGGCAATTCGGGCGAGGAAACGCCTCAGCCGACCTCGTTCCCGCTTGAACATAATCATTTTGGCGTTATGGAGGACGGCTATATCAAAATTTATGAGTATAATGAATCCCGCAATGAGGTAAAGCTGAAGAAAGAATATGCGGATGATGAGCTTGAATAAAATTCACAAGCATCCGAATTTACAAAGCGGATGCTACCCGCTAAACTAAATACAGACACAGATCAAACAGAGGGTGAAAAAATGAAGCATAAAGTGATCGTGAATCATTGGGAAGAAATCTGCGAAGATGATTCTTGCTATGAATACGGAACAAGCATCATTGTAAACGGAAAAGAATTAATCAGAGAAGCGTCAATTATCAGCGCCTTGAAGGCGGTTTTAGAAGAGATCGGTGCGGAAGTGGAAATAGAAGAAACAGTAGAGAGCGAAAAATGCTGTGATAGCTTAAGAAAAAAAAATCTAGACTACTAAGCAGTTTTTTTTCATGTTATGATATACATCGGCTTAAAAACGACACCCCGAGTAGGACGAGAGATGATTCTCGTTCTGCTCTCTTTTTTGGGCCCTTATGAGGCTGCCTATTTGCCTGATTTGATCAAAATATGAATTTTTCATAAAAACGAATCTATATATTGTGTTTTTGCTAGAGGTTAGTATACTATATATAGTGTTAGTGATGAGAGATTCATATTTTTTGATAGGTCGTGATAAAACGTGGTACAAATCATATTTGATTCGAAAACAGGGAATGTTCAGCGGTTTGTGAATAAAATAGGCTTTCATCAGATACGCAAGGTGGATGAGATTGACCACCTGGACACTCCGTTTGTTTTGGTCACCTACACGACAAACTTCGGCCAGGTACCGGCATCAACACAATCATTTCTCGAAAAATACGCCCATCTCTTATTAGGAGTCGCTGCGAGCGGCAATAAAGTATGGGGCGATAACTTTGCAAAAAGCGCCGATACCATTTCAAGACAATATCAGGTGCCGATCTTGCACAAATTTGAACTCAGCGGCACATCTAAAGACGTTGAATTGTTTACTCAGGAGGTAGAAAGAGTTGTCACAAAATCAAGTGCCAAAATGGATCCAGTTAAATAACGAAATCATGATCCAAAAAGATGGAAAATTCCAGTTTGATAAGGATAAAGAGGCTGTACATAGCTATTTTGTAGATTATATCAATCAAAACACAGTTTATTTTCACGATTTAAAAGAGAAGCTGGATTATTTGATTGAAAACCAATACTACGAAGAGGAATTCTTAAGCCTTTATTCTTTTGAAGACATTAAAGCAGTGTTTAAGACAGCTTACGCTAAGAAGTTTCGTTTTCCTTCCTTCATGAGTGCGTTTAAATTCTATAATGACTATGCTTTGAAAACGAATGACAAGAAAAGAATCCTCGAGCGTTATGAGGACCGGATCTCAATTGTTGCGCTGTTCTTCGCAAACGGCGACACTGAGAAAGCAAAGGAATATGTGAACCTGATGATCAATCAGGAATATCAGCCGAGCACACCGACATTTTTGAATGCCGGCAGAAAACGCCGCGGTGAACTTGTGAGCTGCTTCCTGCTCGAAGTTAATGATTCTTTAAATGACATTTCACGAGCGATCGATATCTCCATGCAGCTTTCTAAGCTTGGCGGAGGGGTTTCTCTTAACCTGTCCAAGCTTCGCGCGAAAGGTGAAGCCATTAAAGATGTTGAAAATGCCACAAAAGGCGTTGTAGGCGTCATGAAGCTTCTTGATAACGCGTTCCGTTATGCTGACCAAATGGGACAAAGACAAGGGTCCGGCGCGGCGTACTTAAACATTTTCCACCGCGATATCAATGATTTTCTCGATACGAAAAAGATCTCAGCGGATGAAGATGTGCGCGTCAAAACGCTTTCTATCGGTGTTGTCATTCCGGATAAGTTCGTTGAGCTTGCGCGTGAGGACAAGGCGGCTTACGTATTTTATCCGCACACGATTTATAAAGAGTACGGCCAGCACATGGATGAGATGGACATGAACGAAATGTACGACAAATTTGTCGACAACCCTCGGGTGAAAAAGGAAAAAATCAACCCGCGGAAATTGCTTGAAAAACTGGCGATGCTTCGTTCTGAATCAGGCTATCCATACATCATGTTCCAAGATAACGTGAATAAAGTGCATGCGAATAACCATATTTCCAAGGTGAAATTTTCTAACCTTTGCTCTGAAGTGCTTCAGGCATCTCAAGTTTCTTCATACACAGACTATGATGAAGAAGATGAAATCGGTTTGGATATTTCCTGCAACCTGGGCTCGCTTAACATTCTCAACGTCATGGAACATAAATCAATCGAAAAGACAGTTAAGCTTGCGACAGACTCGTTAACACACGTGTCTGAAACGACTGATATCCGCAATGCGCCTGCTGTAAGACGGGCAAACAAAGCGATGAAATCAATCGGTCTCGGCGCTATGAACCTTCACGGCTACCTTGCGCAAAACGGCATTGCGTATGAAAGCCCGGAAGCGCGTGACTTCGCAAACACGTTCTTTATGATGGTGAACTTCTACTCCATCCAGCGTTCTGCGGAAATCGCAAAAGAGAAGGGCGAAACGTTTGATCAATACGAAGGATCAACCTATGCGACAGGTGAATACTTCGACAAATACGTTTCAACTGATTTCTCACCGAAATACGAAAAAATCGCCAACCTGTTTGAAGGCATGCATATCCCGACGACAGAGGACTGGGAAAAGCTAAAAGCATTTGTCGCTGAACACGGCATGTATCACAGCTACAGATTATGCATTGCGCCGACAGGCTCTATCTCATACGTTCAATCAAGCACGGCGTCTGTTATGCCGATTATGGAACGGATTGAAGAAAGAACATACGGCAACTCAAAAACGTACTACCCAATGCCTGGGCTTGCATCTAATAACTGGTTCTTCTATAAAGAAGCCTACGATATGGACATGTTCAAGGTTGTAGATATGATCGGGACTATCCAGCAGCACATTGATCAGGGAATCAGCTTCACATTGTTCTTAAAAGACACAATGACGACTCGTGATTTAAACCGAATCGATCTGTATGCGCATCACAGAGGAATTAAAACCATTTACTATGCAAGAACGAAAGATACTGGGCAAGACAGCTGCCTTTCTTGTGTTGTTTGATTAAAGGAGAGTTTATAGTGACAAAAATTTATGACGCAGCAAACTGGTCAAAGCATGAAGATGATTTTACCCAAATGTTCTATAACCAAAACGTGAAACAGTTCTGGCTTCCGGAAGAGATTGCTTTAAACGGCGATCTCCTCACATGGAAGTATCTCGGGAAAAACGAGCAGGACACTTATATGAAGGTACTTGCCGGACTTACTCTTCTTGATACAGAGCAGGGGAATACGGGAATGCCGATCGTGGCTGAACACGTAGACGGCCACCAGCGGAAAGCGGTGCTGAACTTTATGGCGATGATGGAGAACGCTGTCCATGCGAAGTCATACTCTAATATTTTCATGACACTGGCACCGACTGAAACGATTAATGAAGTCTTCGAATGGGTTAAACAAAATAAATATTTGCAGAAAAAAGCGCAAATCATCGTCGGACTTTACAAAGCCATTCAAAAAGATGACGAGATTTCACTGTTCAAAGCGATGGTTGCTTCCGTCTATCTGGAAAGCTTCCTGTTCTACAGCGGTTTCTACTATCCATTATATTTCTACGGACAAGGTAAACTGATGCAAAGCGGTGAAATCATTAACCTGATCCTTCGTGATGAAGCGATTCACGGCGTCTATGTTGGTCTCCTCGCTCAGGAAATCTATAATAAGCAGACAGAAGAGAAAAAAGCAGAGCTTCGCGAATTTGCGATCAACCTTCTGAATGAGTTATATGAAAATGAGCTTGAGTATACAGAGGATTTGTACGATCAAGTCGGACTCTCACACGATGTAAAGAAATTCATCCGCTATAATGCCAATAAAGCGCTGATGAACCTTGGATTTGATCCATACTTTGAAGAGGAAGACATTAATCCGATCGTTTTAAACGGATTAAATACGAAAACAAAATCACACGACTTCTTCTCTATGAAGGGGAACGGTTATAAAAAAGCGACAGTTGAGCCGCTCAAAGACGATGACTTTTATTTTGGAGATGAAAAAGAGCAGATATAATATCTGCTCTTTTCGGCTTGAAGATTCAAATGAGGAGGACGCAGTACCCATGGGAAAAATGGACGAAATGATTTTGGTCGCCCCGCGAGACGACGTGTTTAAGAAAGAAAGCTTAACCTTTCAGGGCGTGAACAGTGAAGATAGCAGAGTAGCAGAAATCATGGCTCAGATCGAGGCAGGCTATCGCGAAATGAGAAGGGGAGACGCAGAAGAAGATCCTCATTACAAGCAGCCGATTCCTTATGTCGTCATTAAGCGAGAAGATGAAGTTTTCCTTTACGAGCGGCTTGCTGGCGGAGGGGAATCACGTCTGCACAATAAGCTTTCTTTGGGCTTCGGGGGCCATATGAACGCCATCGAAGGAGCGGCTTCATTTGCTGAAGTTTTAAAGCTGAACACAGATCGTGAGCTTGACGAAGAGCTGCAAATAAATGAAGAGGATAAACAGGCGATTGTCACTCTGGGACTCATCAATGATGATGAAAACAGTGTCGGCGAAGTGCATATCGGTATTCTTTCTGCGCTTCAATTAATGCCAGGTTCACACGTGGAAGTAAAGGAGAAAGAACAAATTGCGGGAAGATGGATGAAAGTCTCTGAATTAAAACAGGACGACATCTATAACCGTCTGGAAACATGGTCACAATTTGTTGTTGATATTCTTGAATAAAAAAACCCGGTTTCTCGTGATGAGGAGCCGGGTTTTTTTTATGAGGCGCTTGTCCGCGTCTCAATTATGACTCTAGAATGACAACCGCGTCAAAGCCGGCATTCTCTGCTCTGGCAGCAAGCGCGTCTGCATTGTCTTTGGATGAAAAAGCGCCGATCTGCACTTTGTATAATCCGTCCCTTAAAACGACAATCGTGTCAAAGCCTTTAGCTTCGGCACTGCTTGCGAGTGAGTCCGCATTCGCTTTCACTTTAAAAGCGCCGATTTGAACCTTATATAACCCTGAGCTGGATGTTTTTTTAAGATTCAATGCTTGCTCCAGCCCGCTTGCATGGCCTCTCGCTAAGCTTTGAATAAAGCTGCTTGTTTTCAGCTTATTTGCATCTGCGAGGGTATCAATGAACCCGTTCTCGGTCAATAGAGCAGGCATTGCCGACTCCCTTAGGACATGGAAGTTTGCTGTTTTTTTGCCGCGGTCGGCAAAATCGACAGCTTGTATCACTTCAGAGTGAATCGCTGATTGGTAAGTTGTTGTCGGGGCACCCACACCCGGATAAATATAGCTTTCAAAACCTGTACCGCCTCCGGAATTAACGTGGATGGACAAAAAGAAATCTGCTCCCCAGTTATTTGCGGCATTTGTCCGGTCAGTTAAACTGACATATTGGTCGCTTGTCCGGCTCAGCAGCAAAGAAATCCCTTCATACTCATTTGTCAATATTGTACGTAAAGCTAAAGCGATTTGAAGAGTTAACGTTTTTTCTTGAAGGCCATTTCCTGTTGCACCTGGATCAGACCCTCCATGGCCAGGATCAATAAAAATCTTAACCATTCTCCATCACCTCATTACAGGATATGAAAAAACACGGCTTCTGCTTGTACGATTATCATCCGTCTGAAAAATGAGGAAATAACCCTCTCACATGCGGAAATTATTTCTCGGGAAAGCGCACAATTCAACATGAAGCGACAGCAAATACGATCTGAATGCAAAAATGTGTTTTATACTCAATCCATCCATCGTTCTTCATTTAGGAGCAGGCATTTAAATGTAGAATGTTCGGGCGAAGCTCCTTGCATATGCTGATCAAGAAAAAGAGAACGGAGCCGAGTCGTCAAAAAGACATCTCATTATAAATGCAAGAAAAAATTGTGCCGGGTATCTTAATCGAATGAGGCCGGCAAATGAAAAATGATCAATATGCTGACATATGTGTGCGTGCGCGTCAAACCTTTGCTTCAAGCCTGTTCAAAACCAAAAGCTGCATGCCAAACAGGGTGCGCTGCGGACAAAATACAGCTTTGGGTGAGATATCCCGCTTCCGGCAAAGTTATAGAAAAATGAGGGGTTTCAATCGATTCTTTTGAACCCGATATGGAGAAAATAGTGATCAAGAGGTGTAGATGTCATAGAAGTATCACCCTATTCATAGATGGGTGATCTGACAAAATTGTTAAAAACAAAATCTTTTGGTTTGTCCACCCCATGTCCGTGAATACAATAAGAAATAAAGTATTTCTCGGGAAAGCGCAAGATTCCTTATCATTCCCGAAAAAAGCAATTGTTTCGACACATGATAGGCGTTTGTCACAAACGGCATCCGCTTGAATATCATATAGAGAGAACAGAGAGGTGAAAATGTTGGAGCGCGCTGTGACTTATAAAAACAACGGACAGATTAACATTATTCTTAACGGGCAAAAGCAGGTGCTGACGAATGCTGAGGCAGAGGCGGAATATCAAGCTGCATTGCAAAAAAACGAAGCAAAGCACGGCATTTTGAAGGAAATCGAAAAAGAGATGAGCGCACTGGTTGGGATGGAGGAAATGAAACGCAACATCAAGGAAATATACGCCTGGATTTTTGTGAACCAAAAACGCGCGGAGCAAGGCCTGAAGGTGGGGAAGCAAGCGCTGCACATGATGTTTAAAGGAAATCCGGGAACAGGCAAAACGACGGTCGCGCGGCTGATCGGCAGGCTGTTCTTTGAAATGAATGTCCTGTCAAAAGGCCACTTAATAGAAGCGGAGCGGGCTGATCTGGTCGGGGAATATATCGGCCATACCGCCCAAAAGACGAGAGATTTAATCAAAAAGTCATTAGGCGGCATTTTGTTTATAGACGAAGCCTATTCGCTGGCAAGAGGCGGCGAAAAGGACTTTGGGAAAGAAGCGATCGACACACTTGTAAAGCATATGGAAGACAAACAGCATGAGTTTATTTTGATCCTCGCCGGATATTCTCGGGAAATGGATCATTTTCTCTCATTAAATCCCGGCCTCCAGTCAAGATTTCCCATCTCCATTGATTTTCCGGACTATTCTGTCACCCAGCTCATGGAGATTGCGAAGCGAATGATCACTGAAAGGGAATACCAGCTCAGTCAAGAAGCGGAATGGAAATTGAAAGATTACTTAATGACAGTGAAAAGCACGACAAGTCCCATTAAATTCAGCAATGGCCGTTTTGTCAGAAATGTGATCGAAAAATCGATCAGAGCGCAAGCCATGAGGCTTTTAATGGGCGATCAATACTTAAAAAGCGACTTGATGACCATTAAAAGCCAAGATCTTTCCATTAAAGAAGAAGCATCTGGCTCTGTATAGGCCTCTCAGTTTTCGAGAGGTCTGTTTTTTGCTGTATTTCTTGCTTTTCAAAGCAATCGATTTGTGGTATACACATGCAGGGTTTGGTATGATAATACTACTGCCCAATATGCAAAAGAAAGGAACATCCATTTGAACGAACAGGAAACAAGACAGGAGAAAGCTATTTTAGTCGGATGTCAGCTGCCGCATATCACGGATGAGCATTTTGAGAATTCTATGGAAGAGCTAGCATCTCTGACAAAAACAGCAGATGGAAAAGTATTAACCAGCGTCACACAAAAACGGAACAGAGCAGACGCCGCTACATATATAGGAAAAGGGAAGGTCGAAGAGCTGAAGGCACTTGTGGAAGAGCTTGAAGCTGATCTCCTTATCTTTAATGATGAGCTGTCGCCAAGTCAGCTGAAATCATTAGCAACAGCGATTGAAGTGAAGATGATTGATCGCACGCAATTGATATTAGATATTTTTGCAAAGCGTGCGAGGACGAGAGAAGGCAAACTTCAGATTGAGCTGGCTCAGCTGCAATATGCACTTCCGCGTCTGACGGGGCAAGGGATCAATCTCTCCCGGCAAGGCGGAGGAATTGGAGCGAGAGGTCCCGGAGAGACAAAACTGGAAACCGACCGCCGCCATATCAGAAATCGCATTCATGAAATCAACACGCAGCTTTCGACTGTTATTCGCCATAGAAGCCGATACCGTGAAAGAAGAAAGAAAAACGGTGTGCTTCAAATTGCGCTTGTCGGATATACAAACGCGGGAAAATCAACATGGTTCAACCGCCTGACAAGTGCGGACAGTTATGAAGAAGACCTCCTCTTTGCCACACTGGACCCGATGACCAGAAAAATGGTCCTGCCAAGCGGTTACAGCGTACTGCTGTCAGATACAGTAGGATTTATTCAGGATCTTCCGACGACCCTGATTGCTGCATTCCGGTCAACGCTTGAGGAAGTAAAAGAAGCGGATTTGATTCTTCATTTGATAGATTCCTCAAATGAGGATTACGCGGGACACGAAAAAACGGTGCTTCGGTTGCTTGAGGAGCTTGAGGCAGATAACATCCCGATGCTGACGGCTTACAATAAACGTGACCAAAAACTGCCTGATTTTATACCGACCGCCGGAAGGGATCACATTATGGTCAGTGCGAAATTTGAGGCTGACGCTGATACGTTTAAAGAAGCGATTCAGCGCTATTTGCGCCAAGAGCTGTTAACTTCTTTTGAAGCGCGTGTGCCGGCAGGTGAAGGGAAGCTCCTTTCCAGAATCAAATCGGAAACGATGGTTGACCGCTTCTATTTTAATGAAGAAAATGAACGGTATGATATATCAGGCTATGTTCAAGAAGAGCAAAGCATCATCGGTGAATTAAAGAAGTATATGTAGGAAGGACATACAAAAACATGTTTGACACATTAACACACGGAGAATTATTGAAAAAAACGGCAATGGAAGTGGAAGCGGACATTGCCGGTGTTCATAAACAAATAGAAGAAATCAGCGAGCGCAATGAATGGAGAGTGCTTCAAAGCTATAGAAAACACAAAGTAAGCGACACTCATTTCACGCCGTCTACAGGATACGGCTATGATGATATCGGAAGAGATACGCTTGAAAGCATTTATGCGGATGTGTTTGGCGGAGAAGCAGGGCTTGTAAGGCCTCAAATAATATCCGGCACACATGCCATCTCGATTGCTTTGTTCGGTGTTCTCAGACCGGGGGACGAGCTCCTTTATATAACAGGCAAGCCATATGATACGCTAGAAGAAATTGTAGGCGTCAGAGGCGGAGAAAATGCCGGGTCGTTAAAGGATTTTCAAATCGGCTACAATGCGGTTGATCTGACGGAGGACGGAAAAATAGACTATAATGCAGTCGCCGCTGCGATTAATCCAAAGACGAAGGTAATCGGCATTCAGCGCTCAAAAGGATATGCGAATCGTCCATCCTTCTTAATTAGCGAAATAAAAGAAATGATCCGTTTTGTAAAAGAAATCAATGAAAACCTGATCGTCTTTGTGGACAACTGTTATGGAGAATTTGTGGAAGAGCTTGAGCCTTGCCATGTCGGAGCCGATCTGATGGCGGGGTCTCTCATTAAAAACCCCGGCGGCGGTCTTGCGAAAACAGGAGGCTATCTTGTCGGAAAAGCGAAATGGATTGAAGCTTGCTCATACCGTATGACATCACCTGGCATCGGCAGAGAAGCAGGTGCGTCTCTTTACTCGCTCCAAGAAATGTATCAAGGCTTCTTTTTGGCGCCTCACGTTGTATCACAAAGCTTAAAGGGAGCGGTGTTTACCGCGAGATTCCTTGAAAAACTGGGCTTTACTTCAAATCCGAAGTGGGATGTGAAAAGAACAGACTTGATACAATCCGTTGAGTTTTCTGACAGAGAAAAGATGATTGCTTTTTGCCAGGCCATTCAATATGCATCACCGATCAATGCCCACGTGACACCTTATCCAGCCTACATGCCGGGATACGAAGATGATGTCATTATGGCGGCAGGCACATTTATTCAAGGCGCAAGCATCGAATTATCAGCAGATGGCCCTATCCGTCCGCCGTATGTAGCGTATGTTCAGGGAGGATTAACCTATTCGCATGTGAAGAATGCCATTTGCAGTGCAGTGGATTCACTTATGAAAAAGCAATTAATTTAAATTTTTTAAAAATTTCACTGAATTTGATGTTAAGAATCCTTACATCGTATTGACACAAAATATAACATCGCCTATAATGAAACTAAGTTAAGAAAAGGAGGAAATTGAGATGAGTGATAATATTCGCCGCTCAATGCCTTTATTTCCAATAGGAATTGTCATGCAGTTAACGGAGTTATCCGCAAGACAAATTCGATATTATGAGGAAAATGGACTGATATTTCCAGCGAGAAGCGAAGGGAATAGACGATTGTTTTCATTTCATGATGTAGATAAACTGTTAGAAATCAAGCACCTGATAGAACAAGGTGTAAACATGGCAGGAATTAAACAGATTCTGGCGAAAGCGGAAGCCGAGCCGGAGCAAAAACAAAACGAGAAGACGAAAAAACCAATGAAACATGATCTGTCTGACGACGAGCTGAGACAGCTCCTGAAAAACGAGCTCATGCAAGCCGGCCGTTTTCAAAGAGGGAATACATTCCGCCAAGGCGACATGTCCCGCTTCTTTCATTAATCCGTTAGCAACTGTTTTGCTATATACATTTACCTTTTAAGAGGAGGAGTTTTACGAAATGGCAAAGTACACTAGAGAAGATATCGTAAAATTAGTAAAAGAAGAAAACGTCAAGTATATCCGTCTTCAATTTACTGACATTCTTGGAACGATCAAGAATGTTGAAATTCCTGTAAGCCAGCTTGAAAAAGCGCTTGATAATAAAGTCATGTTTGACGGTTCTTCTATTGAAGGATTCGTTCGTATCGAAGAGTCAGACATGTACCTGTATCCAGATCTGAATACATTTGTTATCTTCCCATGGACAGCTGAAAAAGGTAAAGTAGCACGTTTCATCTGTGATATCTACAATCCGGATGGCACACCTTTCGAAGGTGACCCGCGAAACAACTTAAAACGGATTCTGAAAGAAATGGAAGACCTCGGCTTCAGTGATTTCAACCTCGGGCCTGAACCTGAATTCTTCTTATTCAAATTAGACGAAAAAGGCGAGCCGACGCTTGAACTAAACGACAAAGGCGGATATTTCGACTTGGCTCCAACTGACTTAGGAGAAAACTGCCGCCGCGATATCGTTCTTGAGCTTGAAGAGATGGGCTTTGAAATCGAAGCGTCTCACCACGAAGTAGCGCCTGGCCAGCACGAAATCGACTTTAAATATGCAGGTGCGGTCCGCTCTTGTGACGACATCCAAACGTTTAAACTAGTTGTCAAAACAATTGCCCGCAAACACGGCCTGCATGCGACATTTATGCCAAAACCATTGTTCGGTGTGAACGGTTCCGGTATGCACTGCAATCTATCACTCTTCAAAGATGGCGTTAACTCATTCTATGACGAAGGCGCAGATCTTCAGTTAAGTGAAACAGCGAAACACTTCATTGCAGGTATCGTGAAACACGCAACAAGCTTTACAGCGGTAACAAACCCGACAGTAAACTCTTACAAACGTCTTGTTCCCGGCTATGAAGCACCTTGCTACGTAGCGTGGAGCGCGCAAAACAGAAGCCCGCTTATCCGTATCCCGGCTTCCCGCGGCATCAGCACACGTGTTGAAGTACGAAGCGTAGACCCAGCTGCTAACCCGTACCTTGCACTTAGCGTATTGCTTGCTGCAGGATTAGATGGAATCAAAAACAAACTGGAAGCGCCAGCTCCAATCGACCGCAACATCTATGTGATGAGCAAAGAAGAGCGCATGGAAAACGGAATCGTAGATCTTCCAGCAACACTTGCTGAAGCGCTAGAAGAGTTCAAATCAAACGAAGTCATGGTCAAAGCGCTAGGCGAGCACCTATTCGAACACTTCATCGAAGCAAAAGAAATCGAATGGGATATGTTCCGCACACAAGTTCACCCTTGGGAGCGCGAACAGTATATGTCTCAGTATTAATCTTTCAATCCCTTGGCACTATTGGTGTCAAGGGGTTTTTTGATTATTTAACAATTTTAATAACTTAATATAAATCATACACCACCCACAAAACACCCACATAATTGTGGAGATATAATCCTCATACTTATTCATTGAAGCTTTGTCAATCTTTAACCTTTGAGATTACTTAAAAAAATTGATTCTAGGCATGAGCTTTTGCAAGAAACTGAATACGAGAAAGTACGCCGGAATCTAATCAGCTTTCGCCGCTTTAATAAGTTTCCGCCGAAGGTTGTGGACTTGTTGAATGCAAACTCAGCAACGGTTGATCCGATGAATGTAATTCCCTCTGTAGAGGAAACAAAAGAGTATATTGCGAAATGTTGGCTGTCCCTACTGAGTTAACCTAAGGAGCGGGCTTCCATTAAGAAATCAAAAAGAGGCCTTTTTTAGTTCTGATTCTAAAAGGATTGCTTCGCATCTATCAGTCGCATTAAACCGCTCTGTTTGTTCCAGTTCAACATGATTGAACCGGATTTTAAAGGTATCCTGATAGATTTGGTTGCAATCCATCGGTAGCGTTGGTCCGGGCATAAATACTGACTTAACCGATACTGGACCGCCTACCGCCAATATATCCTTTTACGAAAAGCTTATATTTGAGTATTGGCAAAAAAGAGAAATGAGCAAAAACGCGGAGGATATGAAGCAAAATGCCGCTCAGCCATCTGTCGGAAAAACTGCTTTTTGCTTAAACGTTGCGTCAAATTTTATGGGTAGTTCATTAAATCAATATAGCGGCGGCGCAGTAGGTATATTCTCTCTTGAAATGTCACGTAAGCAGCTCTTAAAAAGAATGGCCTCTATTCTCGGAAATATCAATGCAGATGCGATGCGTACGGGGAATTTGACAGCAAATGATTGGAACAAGCTTTCACAAACAAATGGTATTCTCGGTTCTGCAGATCTAAGAATATTTGACCGCCCTGGTGTCACAGTAAATGAGATATGGTCAAAGGCAAGGAAAATGAAACGGGAGTACGCCGGCAGGGATGTCTTGATCATTATTGGTTATTTGCAGCTGATTACAGGATCAGCAAAACATAGGGGGAACAGAACACAGGAAATAGGTGAAATAAGCCGCATGCTCAAGCATATATTAGACATTTGTGTGATCGCTCTTAGTCAGCTTTTAAGGCGCGTAGAACAGCGGCCGGATAAGCGCCCGATGATGTCTAATATTAGGAATCAGGGCAAATTGAACAGGACGCGGATGTCATTGGGTTTCTTTATCGGGATGATTATTATGACAAGGAAAACGAAAGTAAAAACATCATCGAAATCATTATTGCTAAACAGAGAAACGGTTCTCTTGGTACTGTCTCACTGGCGTTCATTAAAGAATACGGCTTGTTCTTAAATTTGGAGCGCAGATTTGACAGTTTGAGATTAATCAATTTAGTTCATATAATTGAAAGAGATAAACTTGTCCTAGACACGAAACAGCACGATGGTTTTGCGGTCATTCTATCCAATGGAGCTGCAAGGATGGTTCCGCTATTCTTGCTGGTCCTCGTATGCCAGAAGAGTATGTGATCAATCAGGAGCCAGATGGAGAGGTAAGCGATTGGGACAAAGAAAGAATTGCTGATGCCCTTTCTATGCTTACTGAAAGAGAAAAAGACATTTTCATCATGCACACTGTGCAAAACATGTCTTTCGAAGAGATCACCCAGTTACTGGACATTAAAAAAAGGAACAGTTCAAAAGAATATTGAACGTTCTCGTTTGAAAATGAAAAATAGAGCAGAACACAGCCTATTCTGTTTAGCATGAATAGGTTGTTTATTTATTGAAACATATATGGTTATAGGTATAATGGTATTGTTTATTGTAACAATGTTGACATTATTTATATAAACTTTTCAAAAAAAATGTGTTAACCGGTTGAAATGAAAAAATAACCTTGTATAATGAGTTTTATAGAAACATGTTAACCGGTTGAAATGATTTGTAAGCGCTATAATTTCCGGTTACCGAACAGCCGGATCATGCTAAGTACTTATTCAAGTGTAGCGTATTGGTATTAAAAGAACCACATAAAACATTGATGGGGGTAAAGGTATTTGGAACGACATACACAAAAATTAAAAAAGTAAACGATTACATTAAAGAATATAGAGATTCTATTAAGGATACAAAACATCGCCAATGTGTTCACTTTGATACACCAATTTGATTAATCTAAATCAAAGGTTACTATCATTTGTTCTACCAATTCAATCCTTGTGCTCCTAAATGGTGATCAATGCATTGGGAGCATGCTAGAAGTAAAGATTTAATTGAGTGGGAACATATGGGCGTAGCTTTAGCTCCAAGTGCATTTTATGATTACGATAATGCTGGAGGGTGCTTCTCCGGAACATCAATCGTTGAAAATGATATGCTCTATGTTTTTTATACTGGAACAGTTTTTAGAAATGGAAAGACAATTCAAACTCAGAACATGGTATATAGTTCTGATGGTATAAAGTTCACTAAATATTCTTTAGAAATGGATTACGAAGGTGGATCAACTGAGAATTTTAGAGATCCTAAAGTTTGGAAAGAAAATGGAACATACTATATGTTAGTAGGGACGTCATTAAATAAAAGGAAATGCTCTTTTATATGAATCAAGTGATTTGTATCAATGAAAAATAAGGGGTCCTATAGTTAAGAATATTTCACAGTATAACTTAGGTACAATGTGGGAATGTCCAGATTTCTTCAGGAGTAAAGATAAATATGTTTTAATGTTTTCACCAATGAATTTAGAAGATAAAACGACTTTATATTTATTGGGCACGATGGATTATAACAGTGGTGAATTTTTGATAGAAGAGCAAAAACAGCTGAATTATGGATTTGATTTTTATGCCCTCAAACATTGATAAAAACGGCCAAAGAATAATGATTGATGGCAGAATGGGTGGAGGTGGATCCTTGGTGGAAAAATTTCGGTCCAACACAGGAGGATAATGGGTGTGGATCAATGAGCTTTCCACAGACAGTAACTTTATCTGAAAATCAGAACGCATTATGTTTTAATTTTGTGCCCGCACTTAATTCATACATCAAAACAGTTATTCAAGAAAAAGAGGTAGTGCTCGAACCTAAACAACCGTATGTTAGAGAAATAGCATCTTGCGATTTTTTACTAGAACTAAATTATGAAAATGAGAATGAAAGTAATAGCTTAACTCTAAAGATTGAAAATAAAGAAAGTAAATTTGTTGAGGTAAGAATTAAAGATAAAATAGTAGAGTTTGAGACAAATGAGGAAGAACTGTATAACCGTGGAAAAATGTAGTATACCTTTTTCAGGAGCAGATGGTTTAAAAATATTATCGGATTCTTCTTCTATTGAAATTATATCTAATAATGGAGAGTTCGCCCTGTCAAGTAATGCTTTTTTAAAGGTATTCGAAAGGTAGCGATAAAAAGCGACAAAAAAGCTATCTTAAAGCAATTAAGTATTAGATCTAGGTAAGCATGTTACTGCTATTATTATTCCTGACGTGTTAATATGGAATCTCAATAATAACATGTCAGGAATAAGGAAAGGTGGTAAATTCTTTGGCAAGTATTAAGGATGTTGCAAAGAAGGCAGGTGTATCTGTTAATACAGTATCACGTGTCCTAAATAATCGCGGGTATTTATCGCAAAAAACAATTGAAGCTGTGAATAAAGCTATTGAGGAATTGAATTATATACCTAATCAAATTGCAAGAAATTTATTTAAACAAAAAACAAATATTGTAGGGGTTATTGTACCCGACGTTAGTCATCCATTTTTCGCTAAAATGGTAAAAGAAATAGATGAGGCATTACACGAAAAAAACTACAAAATGCTCCTATATAATACAACTGATTCAAGTGATAAAGAGTTAGAGAGTTTAAGAATGTTACAAGAGAACAAAGTAGACGGCATTATAATAGGTAGTCACTCTCTAGATATAGATGTATATAACAATATTAATCTACCTATTGTAGCGTTGGACAAATACTTGACTAAAACTATACCAGTAGTTTCTGCAAATCATATACAGGGTGGAGAGTTGGTAGCCAATCACTTGTTACAATATGATTGTCAAAAGGTATTACAAGTAATCGGATATTCGAAAGTGAAAACACCGTCTAATGAACGGCATTACACATTCGAAAAAATAATGAAAGATCATAATGTTGAATGTATTAATTATGAATTAGAGTGGAACCAGTTTAACTTTAAAGACTATATAAAAGTTTCAAATGAAATTTTAGATGTCTATCCAGATATTGATGGCATATTTGCAGTTGATCTAGTTGCTGCAACAATTATGAGGACTGCTTGGGATAGGGGGATATCTATACCTAATGATTTAAAGGTGGTTGGGTATGATGGAACGACAATAGCTGACGTAGTATACCCACCACTCCCGACTGTAAAACAGCCTTACTCTGAGATTGCAACTACGTGTGTAGAAGTTTTAGATAATCTTATAAATAAGCAAGAAAACAGTAAATTACATTACAGAATAGATGTTCATTTGGAATAAATTAATTAAGTGAAAAGGAAGAAAATTAAAGTATGGAGCCATTGGGCCGGCACAAAGTTTGTATGTACAGTATCAGACGAAAATCTAAACATTATTGACAAGATTAGTATTTTAACTTCAATCTCCAAAGAAACAATGAATGAAGTTATTAATAATTTTTTGATCAATTCGAATTAGATAAAATGGAGGCTGCCATAATGATAAAAGAACAGGTCAGTGGGGGTATTATCGCAGATAAAGAAGAGCAAACACAAGGAGACAAAGTTCCATTATATCAAAAATTAAGTTATTCTTTGACTGACTTCGGTGGTAATTTATTATTCGTTACTATTAGTACCTATTTGCTCTATTTTTACACCGATGTGTTTGGTCTCAGTGTAGGAGTCGCTGGTACCTTGCTATTGATTACACGGTTTATTGATGCGATTGATGCGCCTATATGGGGGGCCTTAATTGATCGTACAAATACAAGGTGGGGGCAAAGTCGACCTTATTTCTTATGGTTGTGTGTCCCATTTGCCTTATTTTCATGGTTAACATTTTCAACACCAGATTTATCAGGAACTTGGAAAGTTGTCTATGCAGTTGTCACCTATATTTTTGCTGGTGTATTTTATACAGGTATTAGTTCACCAATGACTTCTATTCTACCGAATTTGTCCAACAACCCAAAAGAACGTGTTGTATTAAACTCGTACCGTATGGTGGGTGGAAATATCGGTTTACTTATAGCCAATAGTATAGTGCTTCCCCTTGTTGCAATTCTAGGTCAAGGTAATGATCAAAGAGGATTCTCCTTAACGCTGGCCATTTTAGGAATCATCGCAATTATCTCCTTCTTAATTGCATTTGCAAATGTTCGTGAAGTCAATTCTAGTACAGTTAAATCTATTCCATTAAAGAAAAGTGTAAAAGCTGCAAAACAGAATTGGCCTTGGATTATAATTGTTATAACTAATTTAATCTATTGGATTGGAACTACTGTAAGAAGCTCTGGGTTAATATATTACTTTCAATATAATATTGATGCAAAGAATTTAGTACCTATTGCAGGAGCTTTTTCTTCTATTGCAATTATAGGGATGATATTAATCCCATTTATGGTTAAATTAACAAATAAAAGATACGTTTTAATTGGAGCACTATTAGTTTCTGCAATATCTAATGTGATGATATTTTTTGTTGGGATGAACACTACGGCAGTCATTATATTTTACGCAATAGGTTCTGTGGGAACTGGAGTTGCTGCAGCGATGCCTTTTGTTATGTTATCAGATGCTGTAGATTTTGGTCATTGGAAAAATGGTATAAGAGCAAGTGGACTGTTAACTACAATTGGAAGCGCTTTCTGCGTTAAAGCAGGGAGTGGAATTGGTGCCTTTTTACCTTCGCAAGTTATGAGTGCTTTTAATTATAGACCAAATAGTATGCAAACACCTCAGGCACTCTTTGGTATTGAACTTAGTTTTGTTTGGATGCCAGCTGTTCTTTTTGTATTGGCAGCCATTCCTATGTTTTTTTACGGAAAATATGAGAAAGGTGAAGAACATATTAGAATAGAATTATTAGAAAGAGAAGTTTAAATTTAAACGTGTAATGAAGTAGCAGAATATTTAATGGACACCGTACGGTTATGAATTTAACGGATATAATAATAATATACGAAGGAACAGGTATTTAAATACTTGTTCCTTCTTTTCTTCTGAACTCCGTCAATTACAAGACTGTTTAGCTATAAATTGAAGGATTTCATAATCCTAGAAGGCCTCATAAAAAGGCACTTCCATCGCTAGGAAGCGCCCCGAAAATTAATTAAATGACAAAATAATTTAAGTACCCGATTTGCAATTGAAACTTTGGAACAAATTTATCACAAAACATAGTTGCATATATTATTTATTCTCCTGGCGCTGGAGTGACTCTAAATGCGTTTTTATACCTGTCCATAACAACCTGTTTATTACTTCCTGAATCAAGAATCGTATTATCATGTGATTCATCTTCTACCAATACTGTTTTTACGGTATATGGTTCTGATGCTTCGGTAGTCAATAAAGCGTTTACTTGAGCAGAGAAACAAGAAGCACTTATCTTGGCATGAGCCTCCTCCTTCTTTTCTGTGGCAACAACATGATTATTAGAAATGTAATTTCCAACACCCGAAACAATACGTATGATTACAGGTGTTTCACCCTCCGGTTTGATTTTCTTACGTTCAATTACTTCAGAAAAGTGATTAGCAATTACAGAATTATTACTGCCACTGATATAGAGGAGACCATAACAATCAGGTAAACCATTGTCTATTCCCTGAAAAGGAGGCCAAGGTTCATGTTCACGAAAAAAGTGATTTGAAGAAACCAAGTTTTCCGAACAATTTTCCTTGAATACCACCATTCCTGGATAAAATGAATGAAGTCTATTACTTGTAATACTGGAACGTGTCACACCCTCAAAACAGATACTGTTCTTACCTCGTGGAAAAATATTATTTGCTGAAATCAAAAGTCCACCAAATTTTTCAGCGTAAATTGAATATCCTTTAAAACCGGCTCCTATCAAGTTATCGGTAATTTTTGAAGCCTGTCCACTGCCTCGTAGTTCTATACAGTTACCACATTCAGCTATGAAATTGTCATGTATACTAAGAGCATCTGCATCACGAATAATAATTCCATGCTCTAAATACACAAACCCCATGCCTGTAATCCGAAATGAGTCAGAAGCATCTTTAACATAAATACCCGTTTTCCCGTTGGTGTATGTGTTTTCCGGTTTTATTCCAGGACCATCTGCAACAAAATGCAAACCATCAATACAAAAGTTAGAAAACTCTACCGAACTTATTCGGGGATCTCCGCTTCGTTCAACATAAAATGCAGCTCCTTTGTATTCCTCGTCATTTACTTCTAGGGGAAT
Source organism: Bacillus cabrialesii (assembly GCF_004124315.2). Lineage (GTDB taxonomy): Bacteria > Bacillota > Bacilli > Bacillales > Bacillaceae > Bacillus > Bacillus cabrialesii. The sequence continues at coordinate 1,920,593 of NZ_CP096889.1, forward strand.
ATTTACGAGAATGCGACTTCCTCCCGGCCACAATTCATGCCAATTCGGCCATTCATTCTCAGGAGTGTTAAAACGAATACTCGAAGATGTAAACCCATGTCCAGAACCCATAATTTTAAGATAACTGATGTCTATAAATACTTGACTGCAAAGATGATAATCTCCCGGTGGAATATAGATAACCGCACCCGGCTTTCCGCCTTCATTTTCATCAATGTTCGTTTGCCTACTTTTAATATCTGCTATAATGCTATTGATTACCTCACCAATATCCTCATACGGATTACCGACAGGCCACTCTGTTACGTCGTAATAATTTTCACTAGCCATAAATAAATTCTCCTATCAATTTAATGTGTTTGTTCATAAACTACTTTTTCCTTGATAGAGCTGGAAGTAAAGCCTTACGAATTCGTGTTTCACCTGCAGTTTTTCTGATTTTTTTCGCTCAGAAGGAATATTTCTTGGCAAAGAAAATCAGTATGTTCCTAAAGACGTTAAGGTTCTTCATAAAAATTTTATGAACTCACTCAATTCTAATTACCTTTCATTTAGGAAGCGCTTTCTAATTGTCGACAACATTAGTATATCACGTCTAAAATATATTTCAACCGGTTAACACAAGTTAGTGAATTATCATTATTATCACTTGAAAATAAGGGTTCCCTGCGAATGTTCCGGGAATAATATCACACGTATAAATATAGTAAAATAGTTAAGTGTGAAAAATTCTCTTTTTTGTCTTACGACTGCCACCAGAAACACTGTCGGAAACGATTTTGTGCGTTTTGCTTACACAGCGGGCGCCACACCCAACGGGGCAACGGAGGAATTAAACACTATAACAAATTCAACGATTACTATTCAATCCCTGTCATTGATAGAAAAAATGGCTTTGCGTTCCGAATCAGATTGAAAGATGATAATAGTTTGGTAGAGCTTCGGAAATTAAGTGACGTAAAAAACGGGGTAAATAAGGTGTTGGGAAAGGTGATCATTCCGAATGACTTAATCTATCTCCAAGGGTTCATAATAGAGGGATATGATTTGTACTGATACACGGGAGACACCAATAACAAAACGTATCGTGAAATCACGCAATTTAGCTGAAAGGATGGAAGCTTGAAAAAGCGTATCTCCTGTGATTTTGGATATGGGTCAGAAGGCAAATACGGACATGGTTTCTGAGAGCCTGAGTCAATCTTTTTATACAAAGACCTGTGAAGACAGGGAAAAAATCACTCTTCGCAGGCGTGGCGACGGGAGGTGGCGGAAAAAGACTTGCTAAGGTATACGCTTACCATTCAAAGGAAAATGCAGCCAAATTCGGATCTCGCTCAAGGGTATCAAGGGTATAAATTCACTCAATATAATGGCTATTTAAAGTGGCTTCCAGACGGCCTATAATCCTTTAAAGAATTTAGGCAACCCTATGCTGACGACAGAGACAAAAACGCTCTCAGATCACCCTGACAGTGGTTAAATATTGCGCGGCTGATCGTGTTGGATCTGTCATTAAACGTTAACCAGAAACGCAACAGCTCGGACAATTAAGATTTTAACTCGAGTTGTTATGAATGAAGGAATTGGTTAGATTTCAGCAAGTGAAAGCTGCCCTGTAGCCGTTACAACAGGAGATAGAAAGATCGTTTTTCGATCAAATGGAAATATCTCTGCTCTTGGATTATTTGCAAAAAGCGCGTCTAATGCAACACACACCAATATTGATGAAATCATCAAACCGGATTAAAAATGGGGGCTCTGTATGAACATATGTGGGCTTACCAATATGACGAAAACTATATTTATGATTGTCTGGTTGAAATTCAATATATAGAAGATGATGACTTAAATATGCAACGGATTGTACCGGAAAGTGCAACTGAGAAGAACGCCTCTTTTTTGAGCTTTAAACATAAAAAAGAAAGCCACAAAGGGCTTTCCATTATCTTTCGCATGCATAGTTGTCATGATCCCTGTCCATTTTCGATTGATAAGCAGGGTGGGAACTAGGCACTCCATGCGGATATTTCTTTCTTAACTCTGTACAATTTTTAAACGTTTTTGTTTCTCCAGTTGACGCTGAAGAGGAAGCCTCATTTTTACTTGTAGCAGAACTGTCGTTCGATGCCTTTGGAGGTGTCGGCTGTGTTGAAGCCGGTTGAGATGTTGTTGCTTTTTTAACTGCAGTGGTTTTCCCTTTCACACAGCCATTAAATCCTCTGTCAGTCACATAACCATTCTTACTCCAGATTGAAAGCTTCTCTGTTTTTGCTTCTTGTTCATCTTTTCTGTATTGCTCTATGTATCTCGTATTTGGCTCATATACATAAGCTACTCTGGCCAATCCTTCTTTCAACAATGTCTCTTCAACAGATTTGCCATCAACATAAACGTAAGCTAACAGTCTTCCATACTTATCTCTGCGATCGCCTTTATCAAATTCAAGTTGCAGCTTACCGCTGTTGACCAATTCTTTATTTCGCTTAGATGCATTATCGCCATATGGTTGAACACAAGAATTGGGTTTCTTCGTCTCAGGTGTATCTACGAGCAAGTAGCGGACTGTGTCTACATTTCCGTTGTAGCTAACTTTAATTGTGTCACCATCAACAGCTCTATCTAGAGTAACATCGACCAATTCCTTTTTGTCTTTTGAACCAGACTTGCCTGTTGATTTTTCTGTTGGAGATTCCTTTTGATCTGTCTTCTGTTCAGCATCCTTAGCAACTTGTTGTGCTTCTTTTTCTGAGCTGACTTTTTCTGCATCATTTGAGCCGCAGGCTGCTAACGATAAACTCAAAGTGAATGCAGCAAAGCCTAATATTGCTTTCTTCAACTTCATAACCCCTCTTAGAATGTTTGTTCTCTATTTATATCGGTAGACCATTAATAATTATAATCCTATCTCCAATTACAGCGGAATTTAATTTTTCCTTAATATGTTTCGCATGTCAGTCTATCATTTCGAAGGGTATGTTAAAATTTTACTGAGTTTATTGTCAAAAGGGGAATGAGATTATGCTGGGGATTAACGTTGAAAAGTCAAATGAAAACTTAATGATCAATTGGCAATTATCCAAAGTTGAAATTCCAATCAAAGAAATCAATGATGTATTTCTTGACCCAAACTATGGGGGAGAAGAGAAAAGCGCAGTAAGGATTGGGTTTCCTTATGGATCTACAGATAGAGTGGTGATAAAAACAGCAAATAACACTTATATTTTGTTCACTACTAATGCTGCTTCAATTATGAGTGAAATTGTTTCTTAATAAACAATTGGTATCCTATCATGTTCAAAAAGAGGGATAAAGTGATCAATGTAATTTATGATGTTAAAACACTAGAAGGATCGTGTTATATAGAGGTTCTTCCTAATAGGTATAACGACAAATGTTGGAATGCTTCTTCTATTTTCTTTACAGAAGATAACTTTGGTTATATTGTGCCTGTCTTTGAGAAGTGCTATAAAAAATTTGATTATTTCGGTGTCAATGAAATAGATATAGATACGTGGAAAATCATTTTTAAAGAACTGGAAAGCTTAAAACAAAATTTAATTAATGATCCTAAGCCAAACTCACTAAAACGTATAATAGGATTTCCATTTATTTATTCTGAGAAGGAATTTATGGAAAACTATGATACTCATGTAAAGCAGCTCTGCTTGATGATTACTGAATTTCAATTATGGATAGAAGAAAAAAGTGTTTCAGCTAAATTCATTTCCATTTTGGGAATGTAATGGGACAAAGTCCTCTTACAAGAGACGTCTGATAAATTTCGCTTTAACATGTTTTTGTGTAGTAATATTTAGTGAGATGATTTGCAAAGGGGAATTTTTATGGAAGAGGGAAAGTTAGTTCACATGACGCTAGATGGTATGAAGAAAGCAGTTTCTAAATATGGTACATTTCCTTTGTTCCATCATGGGGGTTATGTCATGGAAGATGCTGCTTTTCATTTCAAAGAGCCAGCAAGTCCTCAAGGAATTAGCGACTTAGAAAAGAAGTTAGGTGTTCATTTCCCTTTTGGAAATGTTTGATGGTGTTGAAATACTTAACATAGAAGGAATCATTGAATATCATGAAGTTCAAGATTTTCCCGAGGGATACATCCTAATTGGATATCATTTTGACGGAAGATATGTCATAGACACAAACAAATCAAAAAAAGGATTAGGTTATATGTTATATCTCGATTCAATTGATGATATTGAAGATGCAGTTAACTTAGATTCTAACTTTGAAATATGTCTTCTAATGGGACGAAATATTGGGAAGTGAGTCCGAATATCCAAGAGTATGATAAACGGGTGTTAGAATAACAATTCGGCAAAAGAAGAGAATCATGACTGATTTCAATATCCAAAGAAACTGCAATTTGAGGGAAGTATAATGACAATTTACGATCAAATTAAGAGTGTTTTACATCATAAAATTTATGAGTTAGTTACACCTCAAGAAGTAAAGAAAACTCTTCAAGAGAAATACGGAACGAATCCAGATAGTGTTATTTTATCTGATTATTGTTATAACCGATATAATAAGGGGATTTCTTTTAATAAACACCTCTTTGAATATGTGAATAGGAGTTCCTACAAGTACTTAGGTGAAAATTCTCTATATACAGGACTTATTTTCCGAAAATCAAAAGGGGAAGATAGGGAAGTTATTGTAGGTGAATGGGTAAACGGTGTTAAATCTTTACGAGAAATAAATGATCAAGCTGAAATCATTAGTAAGCAACAAATTTTGAATCTTTATAATGAATATAACCAAATCTTAAGATATGAAATGAATATATTAAACTGTAAGCCCACGGAATTGAGACATTTAATTGGCAGGATTGGTGAATTTATTTGTGCAATTCAAACCAATGGTTCTTTAGCTCGCCAAACGAATCAACATGGTTTTGATGTTGTAAGTGGTGGCAGAAGGATTAGTGTAAAAACAACAGCTCAATTAAATGGTTTTATTTCGATAAATAAAAATACATTTGATGATTTTGATCATTTTTTTGTAGTTCAATACGTAAATGATGATTTTAAAGTTATTTATTTTGGGCCAAAGGAAGAAGTGAAAACAATCAGCAAAGTTTACGAAGGTAAATATGAAGTTAGACTTGAACAACTAAAGAGACTAAATAAGGAATATCAATTAAATTAAACAATTGTTGAAAATAAAACATCCCTTCACACTAAGTAAGGGGATGTTTGTTTAGTTCTCACATACTTTATTTTCGCATACTTGCTTACGAGTTGCATCTACAGTAAATGATCCTATTTCGTCATTAGTTTTGTCATAGACTCCTCAAATTATCTCATAATCATTAGTGTATCAATTCGTTCAATATCTTTATCGTTTGTTTTAATGTGCTCAGTCATTCTTTTTTTAGCTGGCGTACAATCTTCCTTTTGCTGAGTTTCTGGGGTTTTTTTAATGTCGTGTTGTTGCATAGGACGGCTAGATGATTATGCAGTAAATGGAGACGGATCGAACCAAGTTTTTTTATATTGCGCAACAACAGACACGATGATATAATCAGAACACGTCTGTTTTATATGTAAAATATTACACTTATCCCATCTTATATTTTAATTGTATCACCCCGGAAAGCTATTGTCAATTTTTTTTTGAAGGAGAGATGTAGAATGGATACTTTGATACTTGGTTTCAATGAAATGGAAAAAACACAGCTTTTGCTCGTTGGAGGAAAAGGGTTAAATTTAGGGGAATTATCAAAAATTCAAGGGATACGAGTGCCTGAAGGATTTTGTGTTACAACAGCGGGATACCAAAAAGTCATCGAACAAAACGAAACGTATCATGTTTTGTTGGATCGACTAACCATGTTAAAAGTAGAGGATCGAGATCAAATTGGTGAAATCAGCAGTAAGATTCGACGAATCATTATGGAAGCAGAAATCCCTTCAGATGTTGTGAAAGCAGTTTCTCAATATCTCTCCCAATTTGGCGAGGAACATGCTTATGCAGTGCGTTCTAGCGCGACTGCTGAAGATTTGCCGCATGCTTCTTTTGCCGGTCAACAAGATACCTATCTAAATATTATCGGCAAAGACGCGATCTTGCAGCATATCAGCAAATGCTGGGCTTCCCTGTTCACGGAGCGCGCGGTCATCTACCGTATGCAAAATGGATTCGATCACAGGCAAGTTTATTTATCCGTTATTATTCAAAAGATGGTTTTCCCTAAGGCTTCAGGGATTTTATTTACTGCTGATCCCATTACTTCTAACCGAAAATTGCTATCCATCGATGCCAGTTTTGGGCTTGGAGAAGCTCTGGTCTCCGGCTTGGTATCTGCCGATTGTTATAAAGTGCGGGATGAGGGCATCGTTGAGAAGAGGGTCGCAACCAAAAAATTAGCTATTTATGGAAGGGGAGAAGGCGGAACAGAGACAAAGCAGATCGATCTTGATCAGCAGATGTCCCAAACACTCACTGACGGGCAAATTTTACAGCTGGCACGTCTCGGAAGACAGATCGAAGCTCATTTCGGCCAGCCGCAAGATATCGAATGGTGTTTGGCTGATGATACATTTTATATTGTTCAGAGTCGGCCGATCACTACTTTATACCCGATCCCAGAAGCGAATGATCAAGAAAATCACGTCTATCTATCTGTTGGTCATCAGCAAATGATGACTGATCCCATTAAACCGTTGGGATTGTCTTTTTACCTGTTAATTACTCCTGCACCTATGCGTAAAGCCGGCGGAAGGTTGTTTGTTGATGTTGCGGCTAGACTGACGACACGTGCCGGCCGGGAAACTTTATTAAATACCGTGGGATCTGATCCGCTTACAAAAGACGCACTCACGACCGTAATCGAGCGCGATTTTATAAAATTGCTGCCAAATGATCAAACAGCACCGATTCCGGGCGGTGGTCATACAGATATGCCGGCGCAATTCGAGAACGATCCGACAATCGTTTCTGATTTGATGAAGCGCAGCCAAACATTGATTGAAGAGTTAAAGCAAAACATCCAAGCGAAATCGGGATCGGATTTGTTTGATTTTATTCTGGAAGATATTCAGCAATTAAAGAAGATCTTATTTGACCCGCAAAGTACGGCTGTGTTTATGGCTGCGATGAATGCCTCTGCATGGATCAATGAAAACATGAACGAGTGGCTAGGCGAAAAAAACGCCGCTGATACCCTTTCTCAATCTGTACCGGGCAATATTACTTCTGAAATGGGTCTGGCGCTGATGGATGTGGCGGATGTGATTCGCCCTTATCCAGAAGTGATTGATTATTTGCAGCATGCAAAAGAAGATAACTTTCTCGAAGAACTGGTTACGTTTGATGGAGGAAGGGAAACCCAAGACGCTATCTATGATTATCTCAGAAAATACGGAATGCGGTGTCCTGGAGAAATTGATATTACAAGACCTCGCTGGAGTGAAAAACCCATAACACTTGTCCCTATGATTCTTAGTCATATCCAAAACTTTGAGCCTAATGCCGGCAATCGAAAGTTTGAGCAAGGGCGGCGTGTTGCTTTGGAAAAAGAACAAGAGTTAATAGATCGATTGAAGCAATTACCGGATGGTGAACAAAAGGCGAAAGAAACAAAACGAATGATCGACCTCATCCGGAATTTCATCGGCTACCGGGAATATCCAAAATATGGCATAGTAAGTCGTTACTTTGTATATAAGCAGGCTTTGCTGAAAGAAGCCGAACAACTCGTACAAGCGGGCGTTATTCATGATAAAGAAGATATATACTACCTCACTTTTGAAGAGCTTCACGAAGTCGCGCGCACAAAAAAAATAGATGACCAGATCCTCAGCAAGCGGAAAGACGAGTACAAATTATATGAAAAACTGACTCCTCCACGTGTAATCACGTCTGATGGCGAAATCATTACAGGTGAGTACAAACGAGAAAATTTGCCGGCTAATGCGATTGCAGGCCTGCCTGTTTCTTCCGGAGTGATAGAAGGAAGAGCACGTGTCATTTTAAACATGGAAAATGCCGATCTGGAAGATGGAGATATATTAGTCACCTCCTTTACCGACCCAGGCTGGACACCATTATTTGTATCCATAAAAGGACTGGTCACCGAAGTTGGCGGATTAATGACCCACGGAGCGGTTATCGCACGCGAATATGGCCTGCCGGCAGTTGTCGGAGTGGAAAACGCAACCAGACTGATCAAAGACGGGCAACGAATTCGCGTGAATGGAATAGAAGGGTACATTGAAATATTGTAATGATTAAATCAATTGAGAACCTCGTTATAATGGAAGGCCTTAAATGGATAAAAGAACGGTTATCCTGTTCGTTCTTTTATCTAATTGAGCAGAGATGATGAATATTTGATTGCTACACACATTGAGGTTTTAGCTATTCTTCGACAGTATCAGAGAATCAATGAAATATACAAAAATGAAAAATATGACTTTAATGATAAGCAAAGCCGGAACCCCATAGAGTGGGAATCCGGCTTTTTTAAGTGAAAATGGCTTAAGGTGCGAAATCCACATTTTGGTGTGGCGGAACTTCTTTAAATGAACTTTTTAATCACCAACATTTACATTGAAAAAGAAATTATTCAAGTATCAAACAGGGAAATTAATGAGTCAAGTGATGTAACAGTTGGTTTCGATGCTTTCGGAGAAAAAAAGGGGAGAAAATCAGAGAGTATTTTTTGGCAGCGTATAGTTCAATAGCAGAAGGTGTAAAAAGGAGTTATTGATATTCCAAAAAGATCATATCCATATCGATCACTCAGGGTGAAAATGATATACTAAAGTTACAAATGCAGGAGGAAATTACAATTTATCTGGGGCTGCAAAAACTCATTCTTTTATTCAGAAAGGGTTTGTTTAAATTAGTAAAGCGAACCTGTAGTTCGATAATTATTAAATGAAAGGTAAAAAAACGAGTGATTTGCTTATTCGATTAACGAAAGTGAGAATGTGTGAATGAAGATAAAGGAGTATATGGATGAAAGGTTTCCAAGTCTCGAAGTAATTCCTAGTATCTATAATCAATGGGGTTTAGGAATCCACTTTTGTCTCGGGGAAAATATTTATCAACTCAAAGAGAATGAAGAATTGAATCTTAAGAGATTTTGGATTGTATATGACCAAATCTCCACGATTTTCAATGAATTATTTGAACAAAACGATGACATATTCCTTGTGACGAATATGTATAAGCACAAAACGAAATGTATAAGAAAATTGAAGGTGTATCAACCGTATCTAAAATGTAAAAAATATTTAAATCAAATCCATGTGAAGACGTATCCTTACCCGTTTGAAATAGATAAAGCAGAAGAATACGAGATGCAACAATTTTCCTTGTTATGCAAACCTCGAGACTTACGAGTAACTGAATTACTTAAAGCAGCGAGTAATGAAGATTTTCCATTGCAACCAAGATTCGGAGGTTACTCTATTGATTACCCTGATGTTTTCTTTGTGAACATTACAAAAGACGTCATTTTCTTTATCTATGATGACCGTGGATGTGAAGTCATAGCTCTTGATTTTGAACGAATACGTCCACTTTATGAAAAACATCACGACTGGGTAGAAGAATATAAATACATATACCAGGAGAGGCAGAATTAGATTGTGAGAGCACTACATACAAGATTTAACGCTTATTGAAACTAAGAAACTTAGAATTTTTTCAATTGATATTATGTGATGATGAGAGGTCTGCATTTTTATTAGTACTTGATGAAAGACTAGTGGATTCTGATTCTCAAGGCGGTAACCATATTAGTGTTTATTTAGTTACTCACTTTGAGTTATCTGATCAGTCATATAAAGATGTATTAAGCTTCAATGATGATCTTTTAGGTATGAAGCATAACTGTTCGTATGCAATGGATATTCTGAGCGTTAAAGAGGAATTTGATTTCGATTTCCCATTTGATATGCTTGCAATTAAAAGATACGTACAAGAATTAATAAAAATGTTAGGGATTGATCTAACACTGCCTGAAATGATAGAAAGAGATTTTGATAAACTTTCTCAAGACTAGACAAATCTCCGATTCAATTTGCAAACAATTTTTGAAGTTATTGAAGTAGCAAGTGAGCGTATTGTCCAATGTGAGGTAATGGGGAAAATTCAAGTAGTTGACGTGTTAAGGGATGTTCAGGTGTTTATTGGGTTGTAAAGAAAGAGAATGGATAAATTGAATGGTAGCTGAAGGGTTTGTAGAGTAGGCTTCTATATCAAAACCGGTTTGATTGTATGTTGAATGGAAGCGGCTTTGAAAAGAGGTGAAGTGCGATTAAAAAAATAGTTTTATTATCCAGTATTTTCGGGATTGTGCTATCAATGATTGGACAATTATTTGGAGTCCTAACAGATTTCTTTATTCCAGGTATTGCACGGCTTATGGGGGTTTTAGCTGGTATCCTAGTATTACTAAGCCTGAAGTCAAGGAACACAGAAATGCAGGCATTTATAGTGGGCTCAAGTACTGCGTTAGGAATAATGGGTGCAGGAGTTTTATATTTACCCGCTGCGCTAGTCAATGTTTTAATTGGGTTCAAGCTAAACAAAAAGTTAAAAGAAGAAAACACGAAGGAACATATCTGAATCGACTGCTTTTTGTTTAGGGAGACCATGGAAAATTCAGTAAGAAAAGAATATTCAGTTAGTTGCTCATTTTAACGGATGGTATAGAACCACCAAAAGACCATATACTGATGATGAAGAACGGATTAAATTAAGCGTAAAAGAGTTCGAATTGCTTGGCTTTACTTTATTCTGAGAGGGGTCGAGTAAGATGAATAAGAAAAAGGGTGAAATACAAAGAAAATATAGAGAACAAATGAGAGAGAAGACAGAACAACATAAAGTAGATGGCGGTTCACATACTTTTGAAATTGTTGTTGTGCTAGCCATTATTATTTTGATATTTTTCTTTAATTCAGTATTTAAGGCTTTTTAAGAATCCTTTTAAGTGTATTTGTGAAAACGATGTTTGGATATTTGAAGTTTTTAAAACCAGCGCTGAAAAATAGCCCAGTGCACCAAACCAGTTCTAAAGACTAATACTCCATTTATTTTTTCTCGCCCAGAAAAAATTCTGGATATACCACAGGAAAATTTGAGGATATGAGAAATTCAAGACAATTTATTCTTAAAAATTAATCACCAAATAAAGGGAAGCAAAATGAAATTATTCAATGAATTTATAAATATAGCTAAAACTTTTAATGAAGAGCTAGGCACAATTCCATTATTATATGGCTCTTTAGGTCTTGAAAAGGTAACCGGTGTGGACTTTTCCCCGGAAGATATTGATATCTTAATTCCTTTAATTTTTTTAGAGGGAAAGTGGGAAAGACTAAAAAAAATGATGGAACTGCAAGGATACAAAATGGTCGATTTTCATGAGCATGAATTTAGGAAAACTAATACTAAAGTGGGCATTGCTCACATTGAGGATTTAAAGCCATTTGCAGATGTAGACTATAATAACCTAGAGGTTTTTGAAGATGACGGAGCGAAATATCATTTGCTAACGATTGATGATTACCTCAAGGTTTATCATAAGTCTTTATTAGATAGTTATAGAAGAACAAAGAAGAATAATAAAGACCAAAGTAAAATTAACATATTGAATAAACTGATACAGAATTAATTTCTGTATTCTTTGTTGTTCCAACTTTTGAAGGGAAGCACCGTTTATAGCATGAAGTAAACTTGCAGTAACTAAAAAAACAGGGGGTTAAAAATGGAACTTTCAATTCGACAAGAACGCACTCATGAATATGATACGACTGAAGACACTGTTAAAAGAGCTTTCTTAAATGAAATATATAGCGACAAAAAAGAGCATTTCCTTGTAAATAGGATTAGAAAATCAGATGCTTTTATTCCTGAACTTTCATTAGTCGCACTAAATGCCAAGGATATCGTAGGCCATGTTCTTTTATCTAAAATAAAGATTGTGGATGGTGATAACGCAGTCGATTCTTTAGCGCTTGCCCCGGTTTCTGTTGCACCTGAGTATCAGAGAAAAGGAATCGGGAGTCAATTAATTCATGTAGCGTTGAAAAAAGCAAAAGAGCTTGGTTATCGTTCAGTCATTGTTTTAGGGCATAAAGATTATTATCCAAAGTTTGGGTTTAAGCCAGCTAGCTTATGGAATATCAAAGCTCCATTTGAGGTGCCTGATGAAGCATTTATGGCTTTAGAATTATCAAAGGATTCTCTGGAAAATGTAAAAGGTGTCGTTCATTATTCAAAAGCTTTTTCAGCGTAAAATCTAGATGGTTGTTTAAAGATGTTCTCTCCGAAAATAAAAAAAGCCGCAAAGGGCTTTAATTATCATCCGCAAGTATAGTTGTCATGATCTCTGTCCATTTTAGGCTGGTAAGCAGGGTGGGAACTAGGTACTCCATGCGGGTTTTACTCAGAGCAATTGGCAAACGTATCTGTTCTCCAGCAGAGTGTCACTCGATTTTTAAAAATTGCAGGCTGAGATGTTGTCGCTTTTTAACCACTCTGTTTTTGCCTCTCGTTCGCTTTTCTGTATTGATATGTATTTCGTGTTTGGCTCATACATATAAGCTACTCTGTTTCATGAACAGACTTGCCATCAACATAAACGTAAGCTAACAACGTTCCATACTTATCTCTGCAATCAGCCTGTACCAAACTCTAATTGCAGCTTACCGCTGTTAATCAATCCTTTATTTCGTTTAGATGCATTTTCGTCATATGGTTGAACACAGTAGATCTGTTTTTTTTGCCTTTGGAGTGTTGACAGTAAGTAGCGAACAAAGGACCCGGTGTTATTAATTGATATACAAAAAGAAGATAAAACCAATATTTATGTCAGGTCAGTTTACATTTTCTGAAAAAGATATTGAAAAAGCTGAAAAGATTTTATAATATTAACTCAAGTTAGTTTGTTTGATCAACAAACTAACGAGCCGAACTTTAATTGTCCATAAAATAAGCTTCTTGCTGAATATGTTTGGAAGGGGGATAACAGGCTCGATTTAATTGGAGCTACACAATATAAGAAACGAAAGAATGAAGCTTTTATCCTTTTCCGTATATAAGGTATGGAGAAAAAAGATGCATGCACTGTTTGCTGATAACCATTTATATGACAAAAATGCTCTGTGAAAGTGAATCACTTTCATTTTTGAAAGCGCTTTTATATACACTTGCTAGCCAATAAGTGTAGACCATCTCATACGATTCCTTATTTAATGAGCGAAAAAAGGGGAGAAAATCATGCTCAGTGAAAATGTAAAAAAGATTAGCATGGTTGAAAAAGTTGGATATGCGTCTGGGGATTTCGCGTGTAATTTAATTTATGCAACAGTATCTACTTATCTTTTGTTCTTTTATACAGATGTATTTGGTTTATCGGCAGCAACAGCCGGTACTATGTTCTTAGTGGTTAGAATCATCGACGCTCTCGCTGATCCTTTTATTGGAACAATAGTAGACAGAACGCATAGCAGATTTGGACGCTTTAGGCCGTATCTTTTATTCGGAGCTTTTCCATTTGTGGTACTGGCAATACTCTGTTTTACAACTCCGGATTTTTCGGATATGGGAAAATTAATATATGCCTATATAACCTACGTTGGATTGTCGCTTACATACACAATGATAAACGTTCCCTATGGCGCGTTAACTTCTGCAATGACTAGAAATAATCAAGAAGTGGTTAGTATAACATCTGTTCGTATGTTATTTGCGAATCTTGGGGGACTTGTCGTTGCATTTTTTGTTCCCTTACTGGCTGCTTATTTAAGCGACACGTCCGGCAACGAATCTCTTGGCTGGCAACTAACCATGGGTATTTTGGGAATGATAGGCGGGTGCCTTTTAATCTTTTGTTTTAAAAGCACAAAAGAGCGTGTCACTCTTCAAAAATCTGAAGAAAAAATTAAATTATCTGATATATTTGAGCAATTTCATGTTAATCGTCCGCTCGTTGTATTGAGTATTTTCTTTATTATTATTTTTGGAGTGAATTCAATCAGTAATTCGGTTGGCATCTATTACGTGACGTATAACTTAGGAAGAGAGGATTTAGTGAAGTGGTACGGTTTGATTGGAAGTTTGCCTGCTTTGGTCATTTTACCGTTTATTCCAAGGCTTCATCAATTATTGGGGAAGAAGAAGTTACTAAACTATGCATTATTACTGAATATTATCGGCCTCCTAGCTTTACTGTTTGTTCCGCCAAGTTATGTATACCTCATATTCTTCTTTCGATTAATTGCTGCTGCAGGAAGTCTCACTGCCGGGGGATATATGTGGGCGCTCATTCCTGAAACAATAGAATATGGAGAATATAGGACCGGGAAAAGAATGGGCGGGCTCATATACGCGATCATCGGATTTTTCTTTAAGTTTGGTATGGCTCTGGGAGGAGTAGTGCCAGGACTGGTTCTAGATAAGTTTGGATATGTGGCAAATCAGGCACAAACCCCGGAGGCATTAACGGGAATTTTAATTACAACAACTATTATTCCCGTGTTTTTGCTGGTTCTAGCCATGATTGATATTCATTTCTATAATTTGGATGATGAAAAATATAAAAACATGATACGAGAATTAGAGAATAGAGATAAAGTTTATTTGGATCATATTGATGATTTCAAAGCGTAAAATTGACTGCGTCAAATAAAAGAGGCTTATGTAAAAAAACAGCTGAGGGGGAGTTCCAAATGAAGATTATCAATCCAGTGCTTAAAGGATTCAATCCCGATCCAAGTATTTGCAGGGTAGGAGAGGATTATTATATCGCTGTATCTACATTTGAGTGGTTTCCAGGAGTCCAGATCCACCATTCGAAAGATTTAGTAAATTGGCACTTAGTTGCACATCCATTGCAGAGAGTTTCCCAATTAGACATGAAAGGAAACCCTAATTCAGGCGGGGTGTGGGCGCCGTGTTTAAGTTATAGCGATGGAAAGTTTTGGCTGATCTATACGGATGTTAAGGTAGTAGACGGGGCTTGGAAAGATTGTCACAATTATTTAGTGACTTGTGACACGATTCATGGTGACTGGGGAGAGCCGATTACATTAAATAGCTCGGGGTTTGATGCATCTTTGTTCCATGATACAGATGGAAAAAAATATTTATTAAATATGTTATGGGATCAACGTGTTGATCGGCACTCATTCGGAGGAATTGTCATACAGGAATATTCTGATAAGGAGCAAAAATTAATTGGTAAACCGAAAGTTATATTTAAAGGAACGGATAGAAAGCTGACTGAAGCTCCGCACCTATATCTTATCGGGAACTATTATTATTTATTAACTGCAGAAGGAGGAACACGGTTCGAACACGCTGCTACAATTGCCCGTTCTGCAAATATTGAAGGCCCATATGAAGTTCATCCCGATAATCCAATCTTAACGTCATGGCATGACCCAGAAAATCCGTTGCAAAAATGCGGACACGCGTCCATTGTCCAAACACATACAGGTGAGTGGTATTTAGCGCACTTAACGGGACGTCCTATTCATCCGGACGATGATTCAATTTTTCAGCAGAGGGGATATTGTCCTTTGGGCAGAGAAACAGCTATCCAAAAACTCTATTGGAAAGATGGATGGCCTTATGTAGAAGGTGGAAAAGAAGGGAGCTTGGAGGTGAAAGCGCCTTCTATACCCAAAACAACGTTTGAAGCAACATACCCGGAAGTTGATGAATTCGAGGATTCATCATTAAATATTAATTTCCAAACTTTAAGGATTCCGTTTACGAATGAATTAGGTTCATTGACTCAAGTGCCAAATCATTTACGATTATACGGCCATGAATCATTAACCTCGACATTTACTCAGGCATTTGTAGCCAGACGTTGGCAAAGTCTCCACTTTGAAGCGGAAACGGCTGTTGAGTTTTATCCGGAAAATTTTCAACAAGCCGCCGGATTGGTGAACTATTACAATACAGAGAACTGGACGGCTCTTCAAATCACACATGATGAAGAACTTGGGCGTATTCTTGAATTAACAATATGTGATAACTTTTCTTTTTCACAGCCATTAAAAAATAAAATTGTGATTCCTCTTCAAGTAAAGTATGTATATTTAAAAGCAAATGTTGAAAGAGAAAATTATTATTATTTCTATTCTTTTAACAGAGAAGATTGGCGAAAAATTGACATTGCATTGGAATCGAAAAAATTATCAGATGATTACATCCGTGGAGGAGGATTCTTCACAGGAGCCTTTGTAGGGATGCAATGCCAAGATACCAGCGGTAATCATATTCCGGCCGACTTTAAATATTTTCGTTATGAAGAAAAATAATTTACATATGAAAAAGGAGACTTCTACAACTCCTTTTTCATATTCAACATTAAAATAACAAAACAAAAAACTCATCTTTAAAGATGAGCGCAGAACATAGAAGTTTGTCCTTTTTATCATAAATTACATTGTAGCCATATCCAAGAAATGATCAATAACAATGGAGGACATGCCTAACGCTGGTGCATTTTTTCCTAAGAAAGATGGTAATAATTCATAGCTATTGCCTAATTGGGAATAAACCCTGGACGACACTTCACTTTTAATTGAATTTAAAACCATAGGATGCGATTCAATTATGCTGTTTCTTAAAATGATGGCTTGTGGATTGAAGGTATTTAGAATATTGGTAAGGCCTATTCCTAAATAGAATCCAAAACTCTGTAACGCATGTAAAGTTCCAATATCATTCAGATGAGCGAGGTCTATAATATCTTGAGTGGACACTTTTTTCTCTTTAGTCTGAAGAGAATTTAATAAAGCCTTCTCTGAAGCATACAATTCCCAGCAGCCTCGGTTTCCGCAACTGCATTTAGGACCGTTAAAGTCTATTGTCATATGTCCCATTTCTCCAGAGAATCCGCTTACCCCTCTATACAAATGATTGTTGATAATAACACCGATCCCTATCCCGGTATTGATACTTGCATAAATAATGTTATCGTGATTTTTAGCAGCACCGAATACTTTTTCTCCATAAGCGCCTGCGTTTGCCTCATTTTCAATAAAAACAGGCACATTGAACTTATCTTGGATAAAAGGTTTTAAATCAATATTTCTCCAGTTGGAGTTCGGAGTGAAAACAATTTTTTGATTTTCATCAATAAGCCCAGGCACGCATATCCCTATACCAATAAGCCCGTACGGAGATTGTGGCATATGTGTAATAAAGTGATGAATCATATTAATCAAAATGTCCTTAGTTATTTCAGGAGAATTGCATTCCAAATGATGGTGTTGATCCAGAACAATCGTCCCTTCAAGGTCTGTTAAAATGCCATTAATATAATCTACACCTACATCTATTCCTACAGAATATCCCGCCTTTTTATTAAAAACAAGCATGACAGGTCTTCTGCCGCCGCTTGATTGTCCCTGACCGATTTCAAATACAAGATTTTCTTTCATTAATGTGTTTACTTGTGATGAAACAGTTGATTTATTTAATCCGGTCATTTCAGATAGTTTTGCTCTTGAAATAGGTGAGTTCTTAAGTATTTCTTTTAATAATAACTTTTGATTTACTTTTTTGACAAAGGTTTGATCTGCGATATCCACTTAAATCCACTCCATTTGTATAACCTTTAAATTAAGTTGAAATTTTTGTGTGTTCAGTATGAAACATAATACATAGCGAATCTTACCTTTATTATATCGAATGTGTTCATAAAAAACTAAAAAAAATATTGAAAATACTGAAGAGGTTATATAAGATGAAGGGGTAAGTTAGTTTGTTTGTGCAACAAACTAATATACAACTTTCTTACAATATGACATAAAATGCATCTGAATTTGAATTATCATGTTTTGAATTTATTTTTAAGGGGGAAATAACATGGCTCACTCTCATTCTAGTTCAGTCAACTATTTTGGAAGCGCAAACAAAGTGGTTTACGAAGGGAAAGATTCCACTAATCCTTTAGCATTTAAATATTATAATTCCCAAGAAGAAATCGGCGGTAAAACGATGAAAGAGCATCTGCGATTTTCTATTGCTTATTGGCATACATTTACCGCTGATGGCACAGACGTTTTTGGAGCAGCTACGATGCAAAGACCGTGGGATCAGTATAAAGGCATGGATCTAGCGAGGGCGAGAGTAGAGGCAGCATTTGAGATGTTTGAAAAACTGGATGCGCCATTTTTCGCTTTTCATGACCGGGATATTGCACCGGAAGGAAGTACGTTAAAAGAGACGAATCAAAATTTAGATATTATCGTGAGCATGATGAAAGAGTACATGAGAACTAGCAACGTTAAGCTATTATGGAATACTGCAAATATGTTCACGGATCCCCGTTTCGTCCATGGCGCCGCGACTTCTTGCAATGCAGATGTGTTTGCGTATGCCGCAGCACAAGTAAAAAAAGGGTTAGAAACAGCAAAAGAGCTTGGCGCCGAGAACTATGTATTTTGGGGCGGCCGTGAAGGATACGAAACATTGTTAAATACGGATGTAAAATTTGAACTTGATAATTTGGCCAGATTCATGCATATGGCAGTGGATTATGCGAAAGAAATCGAGTATACAGGGCAGTTTTTGATTGAACCAAAACCAAAAGAGCCGACCGCCCATCAATATGATACAGATGCAGCAACAACCATTGCCTTTTTGAAGCAATATGGCTTAGATAACCATTTCAAATTAAATCTCGAAGCCAATCATGCCACATTAGCCGGGCATACATTCGAACATGAATTACGCATGGCAAGAGTACATGGTCTTCTTGGCTCTGTTGACGCGAACCAGGGGCATCCTCTTTTAGGCTGGGACACGGATGAATTTCCGACAGATTTATATTCGACGACATTAGCAATGTACGAAATTCTGCAAAATGGCGGCCTTGGAAGCGGCGGATTAAATTTTGACGCGAAGGTCAGAAGATCTTCTTTTGAGCCTGATGATTTAATATATGCCCATATTGCTGGGATGGATGCGTTTGCAAGAGGATTGAAAGTCGCCCACAAATTAATCGAAGATCGTGTGTTTGAAGATGTGATTCAACATCGTTATCGCAGCTTTGCTGAAGGGATTGGCCTTGACATTGTAGAAGGAAGAGCTAATTTCAAGACGCTTGAGCAATACGCGTTCAATAATAAATCAATTAAAAACGAATCTGGAAGACAGGAACGATTAAAAGCGATATTGAACCAATACATTTTAGAAGTATAACAGATAAAAGAGAAGCTCTAGATCCTGCTATCAAAAGATATGGCAGGATAGCCAAGTCGCCCCAGAACTACCCGTCATGATTCCATTACTTTGTTGTTGTGACGGGGAATTTCATATAATCGGGGATTTATTTTGAGGGGAAGGAGTGAAAAAATGAAGTATGTCATTGGGATAGATATTGGAACAAGTGCTGTTAAAACCATTTTAGTCAATCAAAATGGCAAGGTTTGTGCAGAAACGTCCAAAAGTTATCCGCTCATCCAAGAGAAGGCGGGATATAGTGAGCAAAATCCTGAAGACTGGGTACAGCAAACAATTGGTGCATTGGCTGAATTGGTTTCTAAATCCCGCGTTGAAGCCAAGGATATTGATGGAATAAGCTACTCGGGACAAATGCATGGCTTAGTACTGCTTGACAAAGATCAGCAGGTGTTACGTCATGCAATTCTTTGGAATGATACCAGAACGACGCCTCAATGTATCAGGATGACCGAGACATTTGGCGACCATCTGCTTGATATCACAAAGAACCGTGTTCTAGAAGGATTTACATTGCCTAAAATGGTATGGGTGAAGGAACATGAGCCCGACCTTTTTAAAAAAACTGCTGTTTTTTTGCTTCCGAAAGACTATGTGAGATTTCGTATGACTGGTGCCATTCACACCGAATACTCCGATGCAGCTGGAACGTTACTTTTACATATGACCCGCAAGGAGTGGAGTGATGAGATTTGCAAGCAATTTGGTATTTCTGCCAGTATTTGTCCTCCGCTAGTAGAATCTCATGATTGTGTAGGATCGCTGCTTCCGAACGTTGCAGCGAAGACAGGGCTGTTGGAAAATACAAAAGTGTACGCTGGGGGAGCAGATAATGCGTGCGGTGCTATTGGAGCCGGTATTCTTTCTTCTGGAAAAACACTATGCAGTATTGGGACGTCAGGTGTCATCCTTTCCTGCGAAGAAGGCAAAGAAAGAGATTTTAAAGGGAAAGTGCACTTTTTTAATCATGGAAAAAAGGATTCTTTTTATACGATGGGAGTCACGCTCGCTGCAGGATACAGCTTGGATTGGTTTAAAAGAACGTTCGCACCAAACGAATCGTTTGAGCAATTATTGCAGGGAGTGGAATCTATTCCGATAGGAGCAAATGGACTGCTATACACTCCTTATTTGGTTGGTGAAAGAACACCGCATGCTGATTCTTCTATTCGGGGAAGCTTGATCGGAATGGATGGAGCTCACAAAAGAGAGCATTTTTTGAGGGCGATAATGGAAGGTATCACATTCTCTTTACATGAATCCATTGAGCTATTCCGCAAAGCGGGAAAATCAGTTCATACTGTTGTTTCTATTGGCGGCGGAGCTAAAAATGAAACGTGGCTGCAAATGCAGGCTGATATTTTCAATGCGAGGGTGATCAAATTAGAAAATGAACAAGGTCCAGCCATGGGTGCTGCTATGCTGGCTGCCTTTGGAAGCGGGTGGTTTGGATCCCTTGAAGAATGTGCAGAGCAGTTCATTCGCGAGGCTGCTGCATTTTATCCAAAGGAACAAAATGTTCAAAAATATAAAACACTATTCGATGTGTATAAGAACATTTACACTCACACAAAGGATCTAAATACAGCTTTGAAGAGCTTTCGAAAAAACGAATGATTCGTAACGAAAGAACAATGAACGGCGAATCATCATCAAAGGCCTTTGGTGACATTACAGATGCATGAAAAAATCAAATACTGCCATTCTATTTCCCATCAAAAACATAAAGCTATTACATTCAAAACGAACTTTTAGGGGGATAAACTACTATGTAATTTGTATCCTTCTTTTGAAAGATGGTGAGAAAAACAAAACAATACGGTAAGACCTAAGTACAATTTAATCAAACAGCAGGCATACCAAAAAAGAATGAAGTTTTTGTTAGCAGTTTTATTAAGTTATCGCTGACCTGAATGGTCGCACAGGCGGCAACTACAATCACCTCAAATCAAACCGGCTCCCATGATCGCTATGACTATGGATTGTGGAAGATCATGGGGACATCAGTATGACGCTCAATAGCAGGGGCGCATTTAGTGCCCAGTGGAATAACATTAGGAATGCGTTATTCCGAAAAAGGCAAGAAATTCGGCTAAACCAAAACTCACTCACAACTTGGAAACATATCGTTTCATCATAACGCAGCCTTCAATCCAGGCGGAAATTCCTATCTGTGTGTGTAGATGGACCAAGGACCCAAGGACCCGTTCGTTGAGTATTACATCGTCGACAATTGGGGAACCTATAGACCGACCGGAATGCCAAAGGGCACTTTTACTGTTGATGGGGGCACATATGACATTTATGAAACGATTCGAAACAACCAACCTTCTCTTATAGGTATCGAAACCTTTAAACAGTATTGGAGTGTCCGGCAGACAAAACGAACGAGCGGAACTGTATCTGTCAGCGAACACTTCAAGAAGTGGGAAAGCTTAGGAATGCCGATGGGTAAGATGTATGAAACCGCGCTTACGGTAGAAGGATATCAAAGTAATGGCGGTGCTAATGTAACTACTAATGTGCTGATTATTAGAGGGCAAAGTAAATAAATTCAAATCTTGATTTGAAAACAGCTCAAATTCTTGAAATCGGAAGTGTTGTTACACAAAATAACCCCTCATATTAACGTGATGGGGTGTTTTTTAGTACCTGCATTATCTAATTGCTGTTTCTATATCATTAAAAAATTGTGTTGGAAAAGCAATATTAACACTACTTATATGGGGTTACTGACGCTGGGGAGAAGAGGTTTCATTTTCATTTGAAGTGGAAGTTTCACTCAATTCTTTGAATTTCGCATTCTGCTGTGTTGCTTTATTAACCGCATTGTTTTTTTATTCCCGCATTCATTAATTCCTCTGTTAGCCACATATCCATTCCTGTTCCAGATTGAACGTTCTACTGATTTTTCCTCTAACTCATCTTGGCTGAATTGATCTATGTATTTCGTGTATGGCATATAAACATAAGCCACTCTGGCCAATCCTTCTTGAACAGACATGCCATCAACATAAATGTCAGCTAACAGTCTTTCAGGCTTATCTTTGCGAAGCAGCTTACCGCTTTAACCAATTATTATTTCGGTTAGATACATCTTCGCTATATGGTAGAACACAAGAATCTGGTTTCTTCGTCTCAGAAGTATCAACAAGCAAGTAGCGAACAATGAGGTGATATCTTTCTCTGAATTAGATGACAGCCGGTTTAAAACAGACTTGGCATCCTTGAAAAATGTAAACTTCACAATAAAATAACTAAAACATACCTTGAATATGATGAAAACGAATAATTCTGATAATTATATTGACTCAAAAAGTCTTTGGAATTATGATAATATCAGAAATGACAATAAAATCACAAAAACATCACTATAACATAACAATTCATCGCTTATGTTTATTTTTTTGGCGAGAGTTGAAAGCGATTACAAATGCAGAGGCTGAAATCTAAGATAGAGATGATTTTCAAACGTTCTTACTTTTAGCTCAAAGTCCATATCTTTGTTTCACTATCCACATGAAAAGGAATTTATTAAGTATTCTTAATAAAGGCAGGGGAAATGGATGAATGAACATCGAAATCAAAGATTGAAACTGATCATGATTTCAGCAACATTTGGAGGGCTTCTTTTTGGATATGACACCGGAGTTATAAATGGGGCTTTGCCTTTTATGGCAAGATCAGACCAGCTTAACCTAACGCCGGTTACAGAAGGACTTGTTACAAGTATTCTTTTATTAGGTGCGGCGTGTGGAGCGTTGTTATGCGGCAGATTAGCTGATCGCTATGGCCGCCGGAAAATGCTTCTTAATCTTTCTTTTTTATTTTTTCTGGCATCACTTGGAACAGCAATAGCGCCTAATGTTTCAATCATGGCGGTCTTTCGGTTTTTGCTCGGACTGGCTGTTGGTGGAGCTTCAGCGATGGTTCCGGCCTTTTTAGCAGAAATGGCACCGCATGAGAAGAGAGGACGTATGGTAACCCAAAATGAGCTAATGATTGTCGGCGGGCAATTTTTAGCATATGTTTTTAATGCAATTCTTGGTGTTACAATGGCAAATACCGGACATGTTTGGAGATACATGCTTGTCCTTTGCGCGGTACCGGCTTTAATGTTATTTGTCAGTATGCTCAAGGTGCCAGAAAGTCCGAGATGGCTACTCTCCAAAGGTAAAAAAAGTGAGGCGCTGCGTGTACTTAAACAAATTCGTGAAGAGAAACGTGCAGAAGCTGAATATAGAGAAATTCAAGCAGCGGTGGAAAAGGATACAGAACTGGAGAAGGCATCGCTCAAAGACTTTTCTACACCATGGCTGCGCCGTCTTTTACTGATTGGAATCGGTGTTGCCATAGTGAATCAAATTACGGGTGTGAACTCGATTATGTATTATGGCACTCAAATCCTTAAAGAATCTGGTTTTGGCACAAAAGCGGCCTTAATCGCTAATATTGGGAATGGGTTGATATCAGTTATTGGCGTTATATTTGGGATTTGGCTTGTCGGAAAAGTGAGGAGGCGCCCAATATTATTGATTGGTTTAACAGGAACGACAACAGCGCTTTTATTGATTGCAATATTCTCAATCGTGCTTGATGGATCTGCAGCACTTCCTTATGCAGTACTTTCTTTGACCGTTTTATTTCTAGCCTTTATGCAAGGATGCGTAGGGCCTGTGACTTGGCTGGTCATTGCGGAGATATTCCCTCAAAGATTAAGGGGGCTTGGTTCTGGAATAAGTGTTTTTTTTCTCTGGATAATGAACTTTATTATCGGTTTTGCTTTTCCGATCTTGCTTAGCTCTGTAGGTATGTCTATTACATTCTTTATATTTGTGGCTTTGGGTGTATTGGCAATCGGTTTTGTGTACAAATTCATGCCGGAAACAAAGGGGCGCACACTTGAAGAACTAGAGGAGCATTTTCGTTCTCGACACGATAAAAATACTCCTGAAAAATCAGTTATTGAGGCATGATCCATTGAATCCCTCTGTTTATAATAGAGGGATTTTGTTTGATTTCAAAAAATCATATAGAAACAAAAACAAAATTCCTCTGCTAATCCTGATTCAGTCTATTAGAGGGATTAAGGTGTTTACAAACACGCGTAAATCTACACGTATAATATTGGAGTTGATACCTTAATAATCTCACCATCTCTTATATAAAAACGAGGGATCCGGCGGCTTAATGTAGACACCACTTCATAGTTAATCGTATTGAGCATTTCGGCAATTTCATCAACGGAAATTTCAGCTCCCTTTTGCTTACCATAAATCACGACTTCCTCTCCTTGTTTACCTTCACCGCCTTCTCCTAAGCTAACCATGATCATATCCATTGTCACTCTTCCCGCCACTGGCACTCGTTTTCCGCGATGAAGAACAAATCCGCGATTGGAAAGGGCACGAGAATAACCGTCAGCATATCCAATCGGGAGTGTGGCAATGACTTCGTCGGGTTCTGCGACGTATGTAGCGCCATAACTAACGGTTCGGGGCTCTGTCCGCATGGTTTTCACATAAGCGATCCGCGCCTTTAAACTTAAAGCAGGTTCAAGCTCCACAAGGTTTAGTTGTTTGATATAAGCTGAAGGATATAAACCATATAAGCCGATACCTAAACGAATCATATCAGCACTAAATTCCGGAAAAGCGATGGCTGCAGCCGTATTGCTCATGTGCACGGTGGGCAGTTTAATGCCCAGGTTCTTTAAAAAGCTGAGAAAACTGCTGAATTTTTCGTGCTGCAGCTTTGTGAGTGCTGTGTCTGGCTCATCAGCTGTCGAAAAATGTGTGAAAATCCCTGTCCACCTGAGGAATTCGCTTTCCGTTAACGTTTTCACTACTGCTAAAAGTTCTTCTTTTGTGCGTACACCTAATCGACCCATGCCGGTATCCACATTAATATGAATGTTCAATCTGTTAGAACTCGCTTCATTTTCCAATATCTCGTTAGCTTCTTTCATCCAATCAACCTGAAATGCTGATAATGTTATATTCCAAGCTGCTGACTTTTTCACGCAACTAAGTGCTGTAAAACCAAGCACAAGGATCGGTACTGTAATCCCCGCTTTTCGTAAAACGATTCCTTCCTCCACGCTGGCAACAGCAAGCTCGCTCGCCCCGTGTTCCAGTGCATGGCGCGCCACTTCTACAGACCCATGACCATAACCGTTCGCTTTTACAACAGCCATCATTTTGCTCTTATTTGGAATATGACGGCGAATGGCTCGTAAATTTTTTTTTATGGCATCAAGATTGACTTCAATCCAAACTTCTCGGCAAAGCTTCGTCATTAACGCTTCCTTCCTTCTTATGGATTGTAAAAAACCGCATAACTGCAAGAATAAATGTTAATTGTTGGATGATTCGATCTTATTTTATTCAACTTTATTTAAAATCATTCAACAGCAAATCCATGTGATACGAGAAGGTATTTATCAATGTTCGAAGTTTATTTTTTTGTTCTTGTCTTGTTAAAAGTCTCTGCTTGTTTTTGAAACGTCTTCAAGAACTCGGTATCAAAAGGCAGGGGTTCCTTATTCCACAAACCTAACATCAGAGTATATAATTGTTTAGTGGGGATTACATGAAAAGAGGAGTTAGTTTTCAAATACCGAATGAATATGGACGTTTTCTATGGAGAATACTGCAGCCGTTAGAAATAACGAATTATAATTGGCAAACGAGTGGGGAATCTTACTTTGTTGTAGATGGAGAGCTAGATGACGAGGTGCTCTTTAAGACTGACTTAGCGAAACGATTAAAAACAAATCAGTACTATACCATATTCGTTGAACCGCAAGCATTTCCATGTGGAAAAACGGTTAATCAAATCAAGACATATGAAGAGTTTGTTGACAGTGGTTGCGAACTTGTCCTTTTGATAGCGGATAATAGCTATGTTTCGATATACTGCAAAAACAAACATACTATTGAAAAGCTTTACTTTAATGCTTTAAAGAATGATTTTGCAGACGTTCAATTTATAACTGATGAAAACGACACAAGAACAGGCCTTACCGTATGATAGTTTATAATGTTAAAGGAGTAATACATATGACAATTCAAATTAAAATTAAATATCTAGATGAAACACAAACAAGGATCAGCAAAATTGAGCAGGGAGATTGGATTGATCTTCGAGCAGTTGAAGATGTAGCAATCAAAAAAGATGAATTTAAGCTTGTCCCATTAGGTGTAGCAATGGAGCTGCCTGAAGGCTACGAAGCACATGTCGTTCCTCGTTCGAGTACATATAAGAACTTTGGCGTTATTCAAACAAATTCAATGGGTGTTATTGATGAGTCTTATAAGGGAGACAACGATTTCTGGTTCTTTCCTGCTTATGCATTGCGTGATACAGAGATTAAGAAGGGTGACCGGATCTGTCAATTTAGGATTATGAAGAAAATGCCGGCAGTAGAACTGGTCGAGGTTGAGCATTTGGGGAATGAAGACCGCGGTGGGATTGGATCAACCGGAACAAAGTAAATAACAAACCTTGACTGTCTTCATAAAATGCTGGACTGATTATGAAGGTACATCAAAAGCTTGTTGGAAATCTGAACATAGATGAAGTGAAAGGGCGTTGTTTTAAACAAAGCCCAATTTCGTAAGCACAAATGACATTTGATTATCAATATTGCAGTAGACTTTGCTATGAACAAATCATTGTATAATCAACAAAGGAGGAGGTTGATTCCTCCTCTGATATGTCTAATTGTGTCACCATTTTATCATTAAGTCGCTGACGCTTTTCCTTCCAGGGTGAAAATAATATCCTGTGTCAGTCAGTTCTTTTCCCTTCCAATGTAGGTGACCAGTTGTGATACCATTAGATCGTAATTCGTTTTCGAGTTTATGTATGTCTTGGTTATACATTTCTTTAGGAAAACCATTTGGATTTTCTCCCCAAGCAGCTATAACGTGATCGGATTCACCGCAAATTCTTAAAATGGTGCCTAAGTTTTTTGTTTTCATACATCGGTGTTTATCTGGAGATAAGATGTTAATATGTTTCAGTAACTCAAACAAATTTTCTGAATTAGGTTCGTGAAATGGATAGACGTTAACAATGTATATTGTACCTATTTCATAACAGTTTTCTCTTGTATGGAGAAGATCAGACAGAATGTTAATTGTAGGATCAGAAACTGTTGCATCAGCATCACTCGGATTTTTACAAATAAAAGTACATACTTTATCAAACGTATTATCAAGTTTAATTTTTAAAAAGTAACGTATTTTGACACTGCCTATGTTATCGAACTCAAAACCAGTCACTTTCTCATTGTGTTTATATAAGGATTTTCTCATGCTTCACCTCATTACGAATTAAAAAAGGAAGAAAGGATTTTAAAATGACTCAATTTGATAAACAATACAATTCAATTATAAAGGATATAATAAATAATGGAATCTCGGACGAAGAATTTCATGTGAGAACAAAGTGGGACTCAGATGGAACACCGGCTCACACACTAAGTGTCATCAGTAAGCAAATGAGATTCGACAACTCGGAAGTTCCGATTTTAACGACAAAAAAGGTTGCCTGGAAAACAGCCATCAAAGAATTGCTTTGGATTTGGCAGTTAAAATCGAACGATGTTAATGAATTAAACAAGATGGGCGTACATATTTGGGATCAATGGAAACAAGAAGATGGCACCATCGGACATGCATATGGATTTCAGCTGGGGAAGAATAACAGAAATCTAAATGGAGAAAGAATGGATCAGGTTGATTATCTTCTTCATCAATTGAAGAACAACCCATCTTCACGGAGACACATTACAATGTTATGGAATCCAGATGAATTAGATTCAATGGCTTTAACGCCATGTGTATACGAAACTCAATGGTATGTTAAGCAAGGTAAGCTCCACCTAGAGGTAAGAGCGCGAAGCAATGACATGGCCTTGGGGAATCCGTTCAATGTATTTCAGTATAATGTGTTGCAGCGCATGATTGCTCAAGTCACTGGTTATGAGCTTGGTGAATATATCTTTAATATTGGGGATTGCCATGTGTACACACGTCATATAGACAATTTGAAAATTCAAATGGAAAGAGAACAGTTTGAAGCACCTGAATTATGGATCAATCCTGAAGTTAAAGATTTTTATGACTTTACCATAGATGATTTCAAGTTAATCAACTATAAACACGGGGACAAGCTTTCATTTGAGGTAGCGGTTTAATGCTGCCTCTTTTTTCATTGTATTGTTTTCGGTAATTATTGGATATGAAAGGTGCTTGGATCAGAAGATATAGTTAAATTGGATTATCGAAAAAGCTAAAGAATTGCGGTGGGCAGCTGAGAGAAATGAGAGATGACAGCGGAATTAATGGTTTAAAACAATTGTATGATGGGACATGAGCACCTCAATATGAAAAAGGGCGTAAACTACCTTAAAAACGGTAGGATCGTTTTTAAATCAATATTCCATTTATGTTAAGACGTAAAAAAATGAAGAGGGTAATCCTCTTCATTATGCAGCTTTCTTTTTAGGTTCCCATGTGCACCCTAAAACTGAATGAATAATTCCAGCTGTTAAAAATCCAAAAATAACACTTAAGTAATGATTGATATTCACATTAAACCATACTCCAAGAGAAATAGCTGTGATTAGTATCTCTAATAAATTTTTAATAAATGGATGGGAGTTGAAAAAATCTTTAAACATGTATACACTCTTTCTTCTTTGAATTCTTAATTAGTTGAATAACGACAATAAAAATGATGTATCATGCACAAGGCCAAAAATTAATCAAGAATAATATTATATTTACTAAACGTTTATTTTTCTCTTTTTTGCTTTTATTTACATCCAATTTAACTGCACCTCTAGATAAAATTTACATAGAAAATCATACCATTGAAAATTGCGGTAGTGCAAGTGATGCTTTTCGGGTTTCAAAGAGGGACGCGTTTCCCTTTCAAGTGTATTAATGAAATTAATCACTTACTAACTCATATATCCCAAATGTGTAATGTGAACAAGCTTGTTTTAATGTTAGTATGA
Source organism: Bacillus cabrialesii (assembly GCF_004124315.2). GTDB lineage: Bacteria > Bacillota > Bacilli > Bacillales > Bacillaceae > Bacillus > Bacillus cabrialesii. The sequence continues at coordinate 1,949,868 of NZ_CP096889.1, forward strand.
TGGTAAAAGAATTCTTTATATGAAAATTAGGGATTGACGATTCATAACCAATGAAAGAAGGAATAATATGAATCAAGAACAAAAGAAAAAGTTAATTCCACAGGGTTCTTATTGCTACAATGAAGACAAACTTTGCCCTTTTTGGAGTGTGAGAGAAGATAGGCCTGCATATGAAAATGGATATTGTTCATATATGGAAAAAGGGGATTGGGACATAAATAAAGAGTCGACTCCGGAGACGGGACTTTTGTGGGATCAGGTTAAGGAATGTGGAGAAAAATTAGATCAAGATGATTGGCGCGGGAATATGTTCTAAAGTTTTCAGTGTAAAAAAGATTAACTTTACAAGTTAATCTTTTTTATTTAGAAGAAAATATCCTAATTTTGAAACTAGATACAAAGTGAAAGCAATCATGATAGTTCTTGATATCACAATTCCATGAATAGCTAGATCATATCCAGCAGGTATCAAAGCTTTTATATTAAACATAAAATAGATTGACACTAAGAGAGCTATAATCACCAAAATCATTCCAAAAGGACCTGTTTTTCTATATTTCATATCAATTCCACCCTGTTATAAAATGTATGTATGAACAAACAAAAGAGCTGAAGTTACTGATGATTGTTTCTAAAATAACCCCAACTATGGTGATTGCATAACTGGTAAAACCGCCTGGCAATGCCGGCGGCCTTTTGCTGCTTCGTTTATTTATTAACAGAAATCGTAACGTTGTTTCCTGAAACAGAAACCTTTGCGTTATCTTGCGTATCTATGACAGGTGTGACCGCTTTATTGTCGATTGTAATATTGTTAAAAGATGTCGAAAAGGTTGTTTTGATGGCGTCACGCTGGCTTTCATACGAAACAGCCGCAGTAGCAAGTGTTTTCCATTTTGAGATTGCGCCGATGTTGGTTCCTTGGATTTCTGTGATAATCCGTCCGGTATAGCCGTCATTGTTCGTTCCCCAAAGGGTCATGCGTGTATTGCCGTTTAGGTTTTTATAGATTGTCATTTGGACTGTGCTTCCAGGACGGAAGCCTTTAGTGTATGTGAATTTGTCTTTTCCTTCAATGTACGTTTCTTCATTTTTGGACCCGACCTTCATGAGGGGCTTCCAGACTTTGTATTGATCGCTGTACTGAAGCCCGATATCTGCCTCAGTTCCGTTTTTTGCGCTAAAGCCTGAATAAATATAAGAAGTAGAGACCGAGTCATTATGTTTCACGGTATCAGGAAGCTTGATTTTAGCTGTGAAAACGGCCCCCGTACTGTTCAGGTAAGCGCGGCCGCCGATACCCTTAGGCAACTGGGAGGCTGCTTTTGCGACTTGAGTGTCTGCCGCTGGCAAGCCTGGTTTACCCGTTGAAATTGTTCCGAAAAGAACTGCTGTTCCTACTGCACCTGCAATCAATACTTTTTTCACCAAAATTCCCCCTTTTGATAGTTGTTTCGTCATTTATTATACCTTATTTTGGAACTGGATTTATGTATATAAATCGACAAAATATTTCATATTGGGATTATTTAAGGAGAGAAACTGCTCATCCAATCTGACACCTTTAACATTATGATAATGAAAGGACCAGCTCACAATCGTTTTAAACAATTTGAAATCTTCCTCAAAATAAAAGAACAAATGCTTAAAGATACAATAATCAAAAGAATGCCAGCTATCGTTTCCCAGCCTTTGAAAAAGGGGTGATGTTTCATAAATGTCTGTCCTTGCAAAATGATAAAAACACAGATACCGACTAAAAAAAGAAAACAAATACTTAGAGTTGTTAACGCTGTACGTGAGTATGTTTTCATTTCGTCTTTACCATACAGCAATACGAAAACAAAGCAGCTAACATTGGCAATCGTTCTTATCACCTCAAAGTTTTTCATTGCAACGGATATAAATAGACAAAGTAAAATGAGATAAAATACTATGTTTTTAGACAAAGAACCTCTCCTTTTATGTATGGCCCTCAAAGAGTTTACAAAAATTTCTTTGCGCATGCAATACTTGGAAGCCGGAACAAATACACACTCATATAAACTAATAGAACTATGTACTAAATATTCAATATAAATTTAGATTTTGTCATTAAGGAAAAATTCAAATGAAACCACAGCAGGTCAAACAAAAAAACCCGGCATTTAGCCGGGGAAAAGTGAAAACGAGGAGATGTGAATGGAGTTTAGTAATGTTTCTTATGCTTTTTATACTCTACAACATAATCATAGTCTTTTTTGTCGTGATCATAATATTTTTTATCATAATCATCATATTTCTTGTCATAATCACAGTCGTAATCTTTTTTATCATGGTGATCATAGTATTTTTTATCATATTCGTAATACTTCTTATAATACGTTTTTTTGACCGTATAATACTCTTCTTTATATTTTTTGTAATAACCCATATATACTCCTCCTTTATTTGTTAATACGCTTTATTATACGAAGAATAGATTGTGCGGCTTGGACAGTTAAAATCATAGAAGGAAAAAAGGGCTGTCCAAATTATAGAAAAAAGACAGATGACATAGAAACAAATCAAAATAAAGAGCCGATTATTCATCGGCCCACCATTTATCTTATATTTGTTTGTCTTCTTTGCTTTCTGAATCACTTTTTCTTACATCTTGAGTCAGTCCGCTGGTCGCTTGTTTAAATTCTGATAAGGCTTTTCCTGCGGCACGGCCAAGCGCCGGCAGTTTATCAGGTCCAAATACTAAAAAGCCTACAAATAAAATAACGAGTATTTTTGTGAAGCTTAATTCCATGTTCTTTACCTCCTGATTGAAGTACAACCTTCTAAGCAAATTATAAGAGATGGCGTTTCAATTGGGAATACACTGATTTGAACATTTTAAAAACGATCAGCGAGTGAGATGATGAGGTCAGAATCATAAACTGTCTGGTGCCGAATATAATGTCGATGCCATCCACAAAAAGAAGGGAGAGAACATTATAAGGTGCTGATTGAACAGAATGGCATAAAGCCATTTGTCCAAATCAGTACTGCAGATAGAGTGAATAATCACGCAGAATGGTTGTTATACAAAGGCTGAAAGAGAGGAGAAATCTGGATGATGAGGTTTACTAAGGTAATTGGATTTTTGTCTGTTTTAGGATTTGCTGCGGTCTTTCCATTAACGGCACAAGCAGAACAAGCGGGAACTGCTGGGGCTGGGGAGTGGGATAAGCTGGGGACTTACACATATACATATTCAAGTCCTACGGTATATTCGAGCGGAGGAGATTTTAGAGTCTGCCTTTCAGGAAGCACTCCTTTTTCTGTCTCGCTGCATGTATATGAAGATGATGCCGGTGACAATCCTGATGACTATGTAGGGTCAAACTATTTTTCACCCGGAGAATGCCGCACTTTCAGCAGTATCGGGAAATTTGTGGATGGAACCAATAACAAAGCCGAGTTCTTTGTGACCGATTACTCAGGTAAATCAAAAACAGTCAGCTTTTATGATTGATTATCAAGAAAGACGGTTAGCGGAGCTGAATATGGCAAAAGAGAGAGGGCTTCCTCTCTCTTCATCATGTTTTGATTGATGATCATCTTATTCTTCGATGGCCTTTGGAAGGCGTTGATTGACAATGGCTGTCCAGCCGCCGTCCATTTTTTCACGAATGACTGAGCTTTTCTCATTTGCTTTACCGATGATTTCATTCGGCTCCTTCCAGCCGCCGTGAATAAGGGTAAACCTTGTCTTTTCTCCCAAGTCTTCTAATTGAAAGGTAACGGCCCATCCATCTGTATCCCATGCAAAAGAAAGTTCAGCGGGAACTTGAACAGCCAAAACTTTACAAGGGGACAGCCCAAACGGTGATTGTAAGTGGAATTCTCGTCCTTCCTTCAGCTGAAAGTCATTTGGCATAAACCACTTGGCGATGCCTTCTGAAGTGGAGACTGTCTCCCACACTTTCTGAATAGGTGCCTCCAGAGTAATGCTTTTCGTAATATCCGGTAATGTATTTTCGTTAATATGATCCATTTCATTTACCTCTTGACATAAAATGTTTTTTCATTTAAATCATATAATACATAATGAGATCATGTCCATAGCTGGCATGATTTATGCTGCAATCTGTTGATGAACGTCGTGTCAGTCATCCAGTTTGATCTGTGAAAGGCGGGGTTCTGCGTGTATGAAAAAGAAAATACAGTGAGAGAGTGGAAAGTGTATATTTTCGTCTTTTCGTTCATGATTGTTTGTGCCGCGGCAATTGTTATGTTTGATTCGGAAATCCTGCTCAGCCAAATCGTTCTGCGCGAATTTGATGCGTTCATCAGTTTTATTTTATTAGCGAATGTGTTGTTTTTCTGGAAGAAGAGCAAACGTATAGCATATTTTTCAGGAGTTTTAGCTGTCATCAATTTCATGATGGTTATATCTCTGATTTAGAATCTAAAACAGGAGGTTTTTTATGCTTGGAAAAATTAAAGCAGCCATTGATAATAGCCCAGGAAAGCCAGCTAGAATTGTAGTCAATGAAAATACGTTTCAACAATTAAAAGAAGAGATGCGCTTTGTTTACGTTTCCAAACCGAAAACGATAATGGGGATACCTGTGGAAGTTTCAGAGCAGGCAGAAAGCTTTAAACTGGAATTTTAGACTATTTCAGACTGCAAAGATAAGATTCGTCACGATTTCAAACTAGCGCTTGCAAACATGTTTCAGTTTTTTATACTTAAGTGGAGTATTTCTGCTTTTAAAAAAAGCTGAAAACATGGGAGGGAGCAATGCACAAATATAAGCGCAACAGCTTTAAAACTTTGATAGAAATTTTAATAGTTTCAACAAGACTTGGGTTTACATCATTCGGAGGTCCTATTGCACATCTTGGCTACTTTTATGAAGAATATATTCGCAAAAGAAAATGGCTGGATGAGAAAAGTTATGCAGATTTAGTTGCTTTATGCCAGTTCTTGCCTGGACCGGCGAGCAGCCAAGTTGGGATTGGGATTGGTTTTCTGCGCGGCGGGCTAATCGGCGGAATCGTTTCATTTCTAGGTTTTACGCTGCCCTCTGTGTTGGCACTTATTATATTTGCCCTTTTGTTAAAAAGTACCGATATAGAGCAGGCCGGCTGGATTCATGGTTTGAAAATCGTGGCGGTCGCAGTTGTTGCACATGCTATAACAGGAATGGCTCAAAAGCTGACACCTGATGTTAAGCGAAAAACGATTGCCTTGTTTGCATTGGTTGTTTCCCTTTTATGGCAAACTGTGTTTACCCAAGCAGGTATTATAATCGTCGCAGCAGCGATTGGTTTTCTGCTGTTTCAAGAGTCTATTGACAAAAAAGAATCAGCATTCCATTTTCCTATTTCTAAAACATTCGGAACAGTGTGTCTTTCATTATTCTTAGGATTTCTTGTTCTTCTGCCTGTTCTGCGGGAAACTGCGGATTTGCGCTGGCTTTCTATGTTTGACAGCTTTTACAGGGCAGGTTCTTTGGTTTTTGGCGGGGGACATGTTGTATTGCCGTTATTGGAACAGGAATTTGTACCAGCTGGAATGATCAGCAAAGAAGCGTTTTTAGCAGGGTATGGTGCTGCACAAGCTGTGCCGGGCCCGTTATTTACATTTGCCGCCTATCTTGGTGCTGTTATGGGCGGCTGGCAGGGCGGAATGTTAGCTGCCATTGCCATTTTCCTGCCTGCGTTTTTGCTGATTTTAGGCGCGTTGCCATATTGGGATGCTTTGCGGAGGAATCCTAACCTAAAGGGAGCTCTTGCAGGAGTGAATGCAGCGGTAGTCGGAATTTTAATTTCAGCTTTTTATTTACCGATTTGGACAAGTGCGATTTTGAATCCGATTGATTTTGCGTTTGCCGCTGTATTGTTCAGTATGCTTGCTTATTGGAAGCTGCCTCCTTGGGTGATTGTCATCTCAGGTGTGATCGGCGGCCTTCTTTTGAACCATCTTTAACATAGATTTCTCTAAAGCATGATGAAGACGTTCATCATGCTTTTTTTATTGAGGAAAAAGGTGAACATAAAAAATAGATATACGGGAAAAATAATTCTATTCGAAAGAAGGGAATTGACAGATGGATCATGATATCAACACTTACTGACTGGAATGTGTGGTTTCAAGCGTTAGTTGTATTTCTCGTTCCATATGTAATCTATAAAGTATTTACTTGGATTCATATATAAGAAGGTGCAATGATGAGGTGGCGGAGCAATCAGTACAAAACAAAGATGCAGCATCAAGAACCAGATCATTCGAAAGCGGAAAAGCAGGATCATGATGTGTTAACCGGTAACATTGAATACGATATTGAACATGTAAAAAGAAAGATCGGACATAACGGAGACGTTCATTTCCGTGAACTTGAGCTGACTCATTTACATGTGAAAGCGGCATTGATTTTTGTTGATGGACTGTCTGATCAGGATTTGATGAATAAAGGGCTATCAGCGTTAGTCATGGATCAGTCTAATCAGGCAAGCGATGAAATTTCTCAATCGGGCAAAGGCATTTTGACTTCGCAATATATAAAGAATCAAATCGTATCAGTCAGTGATGTTATAGAATCAGAGAACATTAATGATATCGTGCTGAATGTTTTCATGGGTTCCACAGCACTTCTTATCGATGGAATGCCGCAGGCCTTTCTTCTGGGAACAGTAAAAAAACAAAATCGAAGTATCGAGGAGCCGCTTTCAGAAGCGCTTGTCAGAGGGCCGCGCACAGGTTTTACAGAAGAGTTGAGTACGAATACAGCTCTTTTGAGACAGCAAGGAAAAAATGATCAATTAACATTGCAGAAATTTGAAGTAGGCACACGGCTAAAAAAGGATTTGATGATCGCGTATATGAATGACATCGCTGATCCAAAGGTGGTCGAGGAAGTAAAAAAAAGAGTGAGAGGGATTGAGATCGATCATTTGCCGGAATCAGGCTACGTTGAGCAGCTAATTGAGGATAATTATCTCAGCCCCTTTCCTCAAGTACAGAGTACAGAACGGCCTGATCGCGTCATAAGCGGATTAATGGAAGGAAGAGTAGCCATTCTGCTTGACGGCACTCCGTTTGCTTTGCTTGTTCCGGTCACTTTCAACATGATGCTTCAATCGCCAGAAGATTATTATGAACGGTGGTTTCCAAGCTCGCTTATCAGGCTGCTCAGATTCATTGCGGCAATCATTACGTTATTTGCACCGGCTTTATACATATCATTTATTTCTTTTCATCCGGGATTAATTCCGACCAAGCTGGCGATATCTATTTCTGGGACGCGTATGGGTGTTCCGTTCCCATCCTTCATTGAAGCTTTATTTATGGAAATTGCGATCGAAATTTTACGGGAAGCGGGCCTTCGTCTGCCAAAACCCATCGGACCTGCGATAGGCATAGTTGGCGGATTAATTATTGGGGAAGCAGCTGTGCAGGCGGGGATTGTCAGTCCAATCATGGTTATTGTTGTTGCGCTTACAGCAATTTCTTCATTTGCCATCCCGCATTACAGCACAGGCATAGCACTTCGTTTGCTTCGGTTTGGCGCGATGTTTTGCGCGGCGGTTTTTGGCTTATTTGGTGTCAGTATGTATTTTCTCCTGCTAAGCAGCCATGTCGTAAAGCTAAAGAGTTTTGGTGTTCCATACGCAAGTCCGGCAGTGCCTTATCACTTAAAAGATTGGAAAGACTTCGTCATCAGAATGCCTCTTTTAGTCATGAAACGCCGGCCTAAAATGATGAATACAGATAATACAAAACGGGTGAAGTGATGAACTCGACAGGAAGGTGAAAAAAAGCCTCATGTACAGCCCAACCAGTAAAATTACAACCGCTCAGGCAACGGTTATCATCATTAATTATATGCTCGCTGCCGGAGTTCTTACGCTCCCTCGGACAGTAACAGAACAAACGAAAACTCCTGATGGATGGATTTCAATTTTATTAGGCGGGGTGATCGCTGTAATAGCTGGGATCATCATGGTTAAATTAAGCCAACAGTACCCTGAGGAGACGTTTTATGAATATTCGGGGCATATTGTTGGAAAATGGATCGGCGGTTTGATCAGTATCGTTTTTATTACTTATTTTTTGGCACTTGGCGCCTTTGAAGTGAGAGTGATGTCTGAAATCGTGGGGTTTTTTCTCCTTGAAGGGACACCGTCTTGGGCGATTATTATGATAGTCCTTTGGATTGGGCTTTATGCGATTACACAAGGGATCGATCCAATTGCTCGGCTTTTTGAAATGATCTTTCCGATTACGGTCATCATCTTTTTAACGATTGCCCTTATGAGTATAGGCATATTTGAGATCAACAATTTACGCCCTGTATTAGGGGATGGAATCATGCCGGCTCTCAAAGGAGTGAAGACAACGACTCTTTCATTCACGTGTTCAGAAATTATGCTCATAATAGTAGCTTTTATGAAGAAGCCAAAGAATGCAGTGAAAGCGGTTGTGTTCGGGACAGGTGTTGTGACCTGTTTTTATATCATTACGCTGATTATGGTTATCGGCGCACTATCAGTTGATGGAGTTGTGACGAGAACATGGCCGGGACTTGACCTGATGAGAAGTTTTGAAATACCTGGGTTAATATTTGAACGGTTTGAATCATTTCTGTTGGTGATTTGGATTATGCAGCTTTTTGCCACGTTTATTATCACTTTTTACGCAGCTTCTTTGGGAGTCTCGCAAGTGTTTAAAAAGAAACCGCTTTCGTGTATGTTTGGACTGCTTCCTATTATTTATATCTTATCCTGCATGCCGAAAAATGAAAATGACGTGTTTATTTTGGGCGATGCGGTCAGTCATATGGCTCTGTATATATTTGGCGCTTTGCCGATTTTGCTTTTAGTCATATCGAAATGGAGGAAAAGAGGTGAAACGTAAAATAAAGCATCAAGTGTCCGCTATTGTCATAGTATGTCTGCTGATAATTTGTGTAACAGGATGCTGGAGCAGCCGGGAAATAGAAGAGCTGGGTCTTACATTCGGTATCGCAATTGATAAAGGAAAAGAAACAAAAACTGAGAGAGACTTTAAAGAAGAGGGCGGGAGCTACCCGAAAGAAGACAACATGACGCTGACCTATCAGTTTGTTAATGAAAAAGCGGCAGGTGCGGGTACAAACGGAGGAGGAGGTGGCGGACAAGGAGCGCAAAAAGCGTATATTAATGCTAGTGAAACAGGAGATTCGTTACAGCAGATCGGAAGCGAAATTGCGTTAAGAAGGGACCGTGAAGTGTATAGCCCGCATTTAAAAGTTGTTGTTATGAGTCAAGATGTGCTGCGTACATATCCTATCGACAAAATGCTGGATCAATTTTTTCGTGATAATGAAATCAGGCTGAGCTGTCTTGTTTTATCTGCGAAAGGAGAGGCGAGAGAAGCCCTCCAGCTAAAAGAGAGCGGTGAAATTCCGGCATTTCGCCTGGTTGGATTAAGTGAAAATGAACATAAAGTATCCAGAATCCTTCCTCCTGTGACACTTGCGAAACTAATCGGCAAACTGCATTCTGGCAGCAGTTTTTTACTGCAAAATGTGGTCGCGGCGAATGGAGCGATCAAGTATTCCGGAGCAGCGGTAATGAGCGGGAAGTCTAAAAAAATGATTGGCACTTTAAATGAATATGAAACTGAAGGAATTACATGGATTACCGGAGAAGGGAAAGGCGGAGTTGTCAAAAGCCATGATAAAAAGAGCCGACAGGTGATGGTATACGATATCAATAAAATAAAGAGCAAAATCCATCCTATAGTAAAAGGAACGGATATTTCATTCCATGTCGATATTGAATCAGAAGGGGGGGTGGTTGAAAACTGGAATACAAAAGAGACGCTGGATACTCAGTTTATAAAACGTATAGAAACGAATACGGAAAAAGAAATAAAGAAAATCGTCGGTAATGTAATAGAAAAAATCCAGCATGAATATAAAGCTGATGTTGCGGGTTTTGATGAATCATTAAGGCTTGAACATCCCCACTTATGGAAAAAGATGAAAAATAATTGGGATGACACCTTCAGTAAGGCTGGCATCACATACAGCGTTAACGCTACAATTACTCATTATGGAACGGTTAAAATTCAGTAATGAATGAAATAGATGCTTAAAAAGAAGAGAAGGCAACATCTCTTCTTTTTCTATGCATCTTTTAGGATTAAGATACTTTTTTTGGTAGAAATACATTTTTAAAGCGATCAATATGCTAATATAGGAATGGCTTCAAATAGAAGGGAGGAGGGGCTGTGAGACAAAAACCGATTTATGTAGAAATTGAAATGAGTTCTGATCTGGATACGCTCTGGGAATATACACAAAACCCATCGCTGCATAAGGAATGGGACCTCCGGTTTTCAAATATCACGTACTTACATAGACAGCCATGTGAAAGACAGAAGTTTCTTTATGAAACAAGAATAGGCTTTGGATTAAAGATATCAGGTACGGGAGAAACAGTCGGTTTTTTCAATAAATGTTCATCTGAAAGAGTTTCCTCACTGGCTTTTGGCTCTGATCATCCGTTATCTCTGATTCAGCATGGCAGCGGGTACTGGAAGTATATCAAGCAAAACAACGGGAAAACGACGTTTTTAACACAGTACCAATACGAAACTGCATACGGACTGCCGGGAAGATGGATTGATCGTTTATTATTTCGGCCGCTGCTTGGCTGGGCGACCGCATGGAGCTTTGATGCATTAAGGCTTTGGATTGAGCAAAATAAACATCCGAAACACACAATTCGATCTGCTGTCGTCTATGTGCTAATGAGTCTGTTTTTCGGTCTGTTTTGGTTTTATCAAGGCTTTACAGGTTTTGAAACCAGCATTTTCGCAGGAACAGCGGAGATAGGATTGGGTATGTTATGGCTGCTTCCATTAAAGAGAAGATGGATTATTCATGCTGTCCAGACTTGTATCTTTGCTGGATTCGCTTTTCTGGGTTCCGAGATATTTTTATGGGTTCTGTTGAGTGTGTGTTCTTCGGCAAGCGGCGTTCTTAGTCTGCAGCTCCCCAGTGCACGGCACACAAAACGAAAGAGAAAGAAGTGACATTGTGAGCTCGATTTATGAAAAATCAATCAATAACTATCATTTGCTGCATCCCAAGCTCCGAAAACGGTATCAATTAGACGGATCTCATACATTCAGCGGGACAGGAACGATGTCAGAAATAAGCGGAGGCTCTTTTCTGGTTAGAATGCTGTTAAAGCTGGGTGTTTTCTTCAGGTGTTTCTTTTCAGAAAGAGGCAAAGACATCCCATTTACAATACAAAATAGAACTTGTCTTTTGAATCGGGAACATACCGGGATAGAATGGAATCGTACATTTTTCTTTCAAGGAAAAAAACGTTTTTTTGACGCGATAATGATATACGACGAAAAAGAAGATAGAATACTTGATTTCTTCGGCAAACCCCATCTTCTGCTGTCTGTTTTAGCGTTCGAGGCATCTCCTGACGGCTCTCTAACTATTAAATCGGGAAAGCAGTGGCTATTGATATGCGGAAAAAGAATACCGCTCCCAAAATGGCTGACCGGTACATCTGTTGTTTGCGAAACGTATGATGAAAGCAAGAACTGCTTCACCATTCAAGTGCATGTACAAAATACAATTCTCGGCACTCTTTTCTTTTATAAAGGAACGTTTCAGGAAGAAGAGAGAGAATCATGCTAAAACGAAATGGCCTGATCAGTGCGCTTTGCTTTATGGGATTTCTAGCAGCGGAAGCACCCCATATATCAGTGGCAGAGGCACTTGTTTTATTATCCATTCTTTTTTTCGTGCCAGAAATTTTTCCTTTTGTTTTTCATCAATCGCCGCTTCGGATGGCTCAATTTCTGGAATCAGGGTTCATCCAATGCTATCCGATCGCCGCTTTCTTTGCAGTACTGGCTCTTGTCACAGACATTGGAGGCTTCGCGCTGATCTGGTGGATGTACACCATTTTTATGGCGTTGTATGCGATCCTTCGCCTTTGGAAAACAAAGATACATCGAATCGAAGAGACATCAGTTTTGTTCGGGCTTATCTATTTGGCGGGAGGAGGGTTTTGGTTTTTTGCTTATGCTGCACATTTGCAAGTGATGCAATTTGGCCCTCTTATCATTTTGCTGACTGCTGTCCATTTTCACTATTCAGCTTTTCTGATCCCGATCTTTAACGGTTTGCTCGGAAGAATCATCAGAAAAAATCGGATATTGTACAGTTGGATAACAACGGTGATTTTGTTTTCGCCCCTGCTTATTGCGCTTGGGATCACATTTTCAAAAACACTTGATGTCATTGCGGTTGGCATCTATATGGCGGCGCTTTATCTTCAAGCATTTTTAGTGTTCACCACAGCTTTTCGCAGCAGGATGGGGAAATGTCTTATTCGGCTTTCCTCTGCCGTCCTCATGATAACGATCACTTTCTCGATGATTTATTCATTTGGTGTATTTCGGCAAGACGTTACACTGACCATCAATCAGATGATTTGGATTCACGGTTTTGTGAACGCGTTTTTTGTTGTATTGCCCGCTTTCATAGGATGGAGAATAGAAGATCCGAAGCCTTTTGATGCAGGCAGTGTAAAGACATTCAGCCGTATCTGCGGAAAAAGAAGGATTGGAAAAGACTTTTTAGCTACCATTCAAGCTGAAAGTACCGTTCAGTACAGGGGGCTTGTGGATGATATGGGAAGCCTTCGTTCAAAAGATTTTTCACCCGAAAAACTGGCACCGTTTATTCCATCGTTTTATGAACAAACCATTGATTATGATGTTAAAGCAAAAGTGACGTGGAGCACGTGGTTTCGGCCGCTTGCAATGGTTTACGAATGGTTCAGCAGAAGAACCGGCCAAATACATCTGTCGACGAGCCGTGACTGGTATAGGATGTACAGCACGATAAAGGGTGTTGATTCGAAAAAAGACGGAAGAAAAAAAGTGCGTGCCTGGATCAGAACAAATGAAAAAAACGAAACCATTTTTACCGCTCTATACTCAGTGTATCGTTCAAATGGAGAGGGCTATATGAACATTTCTCTGCCGCTTCCATTCAGCAGCATGACAGGCATTTTAAAGCCTTATCATCAGAAGAAGAAGTTGGTTTTGACAAGCAGGCGGAGAAAAAGCAGAGCCGGGGATGAGGGGATTTATCTGCAAACAAGAGCGGGAACTTTTCCGCTTCCTTTATCTGAAACTTTTCTGATAGAAGCTGCACTTGACAACAGGTTAACCGCTGTCCATCACATGTGGCTGTTTGGAATAAAATTTCTAACTGTTCATTACAGCATTACACATATTACCCGCTCAAATGAAAGAACCTAATACAAAGACGCGGCTTCGTCTGCCAGCTGTTTGATGATTACATTCCGATTCTCTGCCGGAAAGGAAGGATGAATGATGTTTTATATTAGTTGTCTTCTGATTCTTTGGCTGGCTGCGGGGTTTGCAGTGGGAATGAAACGAGTGTATATCGATCAGCTGTTTGATAAAGATGTGATCGAAAGACTGGAAAAAGAAGCGGGTGATCATAGGATGATCAAACAGCGTGCACTTTACATCACTGCAGTGACATTAAGCGGGTTTATTGCTGTTTATCATGAAGTTAAAACAATCCCGCAAAGGAGAAAAATAAGAAAAATTGAAAAAAACATCATGAAACTGAATAAAGCAAAAAAACGAAGAATGAAAAGGAAATAAAAATGCACAGGCCAACGGGCAGGTGCGTTTTTTTTCTTTTTTATATGGGAATGGGAAAAAGGTGGTGCCCATACTTTTGATAAATCTAAAAATGAGAAGAACAGCGCCCGGGCTAATGGTATATAATATTGTGAATTTAACAAAAATTTAACAAGGAGGACGAGAGAATTCGTGCTAAAGCCTCAAAGAAACCGACATCCTGTTTATTTGGACTTAGAGGCGGAGTAGATGAAACCGGCCAAAGTATCCCTGCTCCGCCGTTTGCTCCATTCCTTGAAGCATGTTGATTGTAACATAGCCAAACGTTTTCCATCAACTCTTAAAATTGTAAAATTATTGTTTATTTTTATGGTATTTACTCCGATTTCTTCAATATATGCTGAAGATGTATATCAGAATTTTGAAGAATTAAAAAACACTGAAGATCCTTCTGATTACGGCATTGTTACGAAAGAAACCGGCAGCCCGGTTCTAGTATTAGCCATTCACGGAGGAGGTATTGAAGGCGGGACAAGTGAAGTAGCGAGAGAACTCAGCAAAGAGTATTCGATGTATTTATTTGAAGGCTTACAATCGTCGGGAAACGCAGTGCTGCACATTACAAGCACGCATTTTGATGAGCCTCAGGCACTGAAAATGACGGGAAGTCATGAATATGTCATTTCATTGCATGGATATGCAGAAGAAGCTCAGCAGATCGAAGTCGGCGGTACAGATCGAGGAAGAGCGGCAGTTTTAGTTGAAAAACTGCAAAATGCCGGTTTTCCTGCTGTATTGCTCAGTACGGACCACCCCCGTGCGGGCGTAAGTCCAAATAACATCGCAAATCAATCAAAAACAGGTCTGAGCATCCAATTAGAAATGAGCACAGGTTTTAGAAAATCTTTGTTCGGCGTTTTTTCTTTAAAAAGCAGATCTGTTACTCAAAATGAGAGATTTTTTGATTTTACTGAAGTGATGTCCCGTTTTCTGAAAAGTAACTACTGAAAAATAGGGGGCAATAACCTGCCTCCTATTCCTCATGCTTCTCATTCGTAACGTCAGGAAACAGCTCGTCTGCGGCCTCTGTTTGATACTGCAGTGTGTTATCTCTGGCTGACAGTTCATTTCGGAAGGTTTCATCCAGCACATTTTTCAGCAAATACCGATGAAAAAAGTATTCAAAAACAGTAAGACAGGCAGCGGAAAGCAGAGCAGCAGCAAACGGCGGGAAATCATTTCTAGTTTGGGTTAAAACAAAGACCCAAAGAATAACGAATGAAAGTCCAAAGTCAGCCAATGAAGCTGTAATATTGTTTGTTCTCGGAAGGACGAGCATGTCTCCGGATAGATAGGACACAAAACCTAGAAAAAGTGCAATAAACATCACACTTAAAAAGGGCGCGTGATAGACTCTGTCCAAAATTACATATAAAAGGGCGAGAGTGAAAGCAATCTTTGAAGCAAGAGCAATGATATGTTTCATTTGACCACCTAAATTGTTATTTTTGAAGAAAACCATTGGCTGTAAACAAATTATAAACATAAGTAGTTCGAACCCATAAAAGGTCATCGCGTTACAGTCATTATTTTTAACAATCCGATTTTGTTTATACTGGTATTTTTCCTGGGGCTGCATGAAACCTTTTTGAAAAAAAAGCCGTACATATGGATGAACAGCTTTCGAGGAGGAATGATTTGTGGAGATAAAAGGAATCAATCACTTGTTATTTTCAGTTTCTCATCTGGATACATCGATTGATTTTTATCAAAAAGTGTTTGATGCCAGGCTGCTAGTAAGGGGGAAAACAACAGCATATTTTGATTTAAATGGCACCTGGCTTGCGCTTAATGAAGAACCTGATATTCCGAGAAATGACATTAAGGCGTCTTATACCCATATTGCTTTTACTATTGAAGATCAAGAGTTTGAGGAAATGTCAGCAAAATTAAAAAGACTTCATGTTCATATTCTGTCTGGCAGAGAACGAGATGAACGCGATCGAAAATCAATTTATTTTACCGACCCCGACGGCCATAAATTTGAATTTCATACCGGAACTCTTCAAGACCGGCTGCGTTATTATAAAGAGGAAAAAAAGCATATGAATTTTTATGATTGAAATGACTTCTTGATATTACACGTAACATATACATCAATCGCATGTAGGGTTTAAAAAAGGGGTGATTTGATTGAAAATAAAACTCCTGAGCTTAACAGCCGTTTTGATGTTTTTGTAGTAAATATTGAACTAGATAAACTATGTACTAAATTTTCATTATGTTCAGTCATTTCGCTCTTAAATAACCATGAAGCCGTATCATACCACGTCCCATAAATTGAAACGTTTTTTAAGAAGATAACGTCTAAAGTTTTTAAACAAACAACGTTCAAACAAAAGTTTCCTAAAGGAAAGAAAATTTCTTGACTTCAACAATCGTTTAGTGGATAATTATGGTGTAAACATGATGTTCTTTTTCCTCCTATTCAGGCTCGCACCCAAAAGTCAGGGCGGGCCTGCTTTTTTTTGTACAATAAACCCCCTCTCCGTAAAAGAAGAGGGGGTTATTTCATGCATCTGATAGATCAATAGGTTAATGGACGGTTCTGAACACGCCAATCACTTTCCCTAGAATGCTGACATTCTGCAAAATGATAGGTTCCATCGTTGGGTTTTCGGGCTGTAAGCGAATGTAAGTATCCTCTTTATAGAAACGTTTTACCGTAGCTTCATCATCTTCTGTCATCGCAACTACAATTTCCCCGTTGTTCGCTGTGTTTTGCTGTTTAACGATGACATAATCCTTATCGAGAATACCAGCGTCAATCATACTGTCTCCCATAATCTCCAGCATAAACACATGCTCGTCCGGTGGAACCATACGGTCAGGAAGCGGAAAATATTCTTCAATATTTTCTACTGCTGTAATAGGAGAACCCGCCGTGACTTTCCCGATGACCGGTACATTAACGACCTGGCTTTGCGGAATGTCTACTTCTTCATCAAGTATTTCTATTGCTCTAGGTTTTGTCGGATCCCGTCTGATCAGCCCTTTTGTTTCCAAACGGGCCAAATGGCCGTGGACAGTTGAGCTGGACGCAAGCCCGACAGCCTCTCCGATTTCTCTCACGGAAGGCGGATATCCTTTTGATTTAACCTCTGCTTTAATAAAACGCAGGATATCAAGTTGCCTTTTTGATAGCTTCGTCATTTTTCGCACCTCAAAACGTCGATTTTAAGAAGATTATAGCATGATTTTCCTCCCAGTACAAACATAGGTTCGAAAAAACAATTGACAGAAACGTTTGTTCGTATATACTGAAATTATAAAAAGCGAACAAACATTCCTGTCGGAGGTTATGATCATGAATAAAGAATCTATTATTTTTGTCGGTCTGTTCACAGTGATTTTGAGCGCGGTTATCCTATTGCTGTCATATACAAGCAGCGGCCAGGAGCTTAATCAATATGCTAAAATAGAAGTCCAGCAAGGCGACACACTATGGTCAATTGCTGATCAGGTTGCAGATACAAAAAAGATAAACAAAAGTGATTTTATTGAATGGGTAGCTGATAAAAATCATCTTCAGACATCTGATATCCAGCCGGGAGATGAGTTGGTGATTCCATTGAAAAAGAAGCATCAGGATGCATATGAATTGGCAACTGTAAGATAGAGAGGACAGATAGAAAAAATGAAAGCACTCATTTATGCCCGCGTAAGCACAAATAAAGAACAGCAAGAGACGTCATTAAAGCGGCAGGAAGAGGAGCTCACAGCGATTGCAGCGGAGAACGGCATGGAAGTCGTCAAAGTGATTTCTGAAAAAGCCAGTGGATATGAAATGGATCGGGATGGTGTATTTGAGCTGCTTGATGAGATCAAGAATGCTGAAATTGATGTCATTTTGGTTCAGGATGAGACAAGGCTCGGTCGGGGAAATGCAAAAATCGCATTGCTGCATTGTATTTACAGAGAAGGTGTGAAAGTTTATACAACGGCTCACAGAGGTGAATTGGAGTTATCGGAGGCTGACTCGATGGTGCTGGAGATCGTCAGCATTGTGGAAGAGTATCAGCGGAAAATTCACAACATGAAAATCAAGCGGGGAATGAAGCGTGCAGTAAAAAACGGTTTTAAACCGCAAAAAAACCTGAAAAACCAACATGAAAACAGCGGAAAAGAAAGAATAGAGGTCCCCATTTCAGAGATCGTCCGCCTAAGAGCGAATAAACTGACGTTCGCGGAAATTGCGGCCACGCTAAGAGGGTTTGGCTATGATGTGTCTAAAGCGACAGTCCATCGGCGGTATCAGGAATACATAGATGAAGAGACAGCCGAGTGAATCAGTTGTAAAACTCGTTTTGATCTAGTACTATATAGACAAAATGCATAAAGGAGTTTACCATGATTTCAAACGCAAAAATTGCCAGAATTAATGAACTTGCTGCCAAAGCTAAAGCTGGCGTTATGACAGAAGAAGAAAAAGCTGAACAGCAAAAGCTCCGTCAAGAGTACCTGAAAGGTTTTCGTTCTTCTATGAAAAACACGTTAAAAAGTGTAAAAATCATTGACCCAGAAGGAAATGACGTAACACCAGAAAAGCTAAAAAGAGAACAAAAAAATAACAAACTTCACTAATATAAGAGGAATACGGCAATATCGTATTCCTCTTTTGCATATACTATAAGCAAAACTCTTATGTGACAAAATTCAACAAGTTTCTCTCAAATTTAAGCTGAAACAGTTGAGAAAAAGTCGTCAGACATTTATGATGTAAGGGTACAACACATAAGGAAGGGGATTTTTATGGATACAATGGAAAAAAAATCAGTTGCTACCATTCGCACACTGTCAATAGACGCTATTGAAAAAGCAAATTCTGGTCACCCAGGGATGCCAATGGGGGCTGCTCCAATGGCATACACGCTCTGGACAAAATTTATGAACGTAAGTCCGGCAAACCCTGGCTGGTTTAACCGTGACCGTTTTGTTTTATCTGCTGGACACGGATCAGCACTTTTATACAGCATGCTTCATTTAAGCGGGTTTGATCTTAGCATTGAAGATCTTAAGGGATTCCGCCAATGGGGCAGCAAAACACCTGGACATCCGGAATTCGGACATACTGCCGGTGTAGATGCGACAACAGGTCCGCTCGGCCAAGGAATTGCCATGGCGGTCGGAATGGCTATCGCTGAACGCCATTTAGCGGAAACTTACAACCGCGATGCATTTAACGTAGTCGATCATTATACATACAGTATTTGCGGTGATGGTGACTTAATGGAAGGTATTTCTTCTGAAGCCGCTTCACTCGCAGGCCATCTTCAGCTTGGCCGCCTGATCGTATTATACGATTCTAACGACATCTCACTTGATGGAGATCTCGACCGTTCATTCTCTGAAAACGTGAAGCAGCGTTTTGAGGCAATGAATTGGGAAGTTCTTTATGTTGAGGATGGAAACAACATTGAAGAATTAACAGCGGCTATTGAAAAAGCACGCCAAAATGAAAAAAAACCTACATTAATTGAAGTGAAAACGACAATCGGATTTGGTTCACCTAACCGTGCCGGTACGTCCGGTGTACACGGTGCGCCGCTTGGTAAAGAGGAAAGCAAATTAACAAAAGAAGCTTACGCGTGGACGTATGAAGAAGATTTCTACGTTCCGTCAGAAGTATATGAGCATTTCGCAACAGCGGTTAAAGAATCGGGCGAGAAAAAGGAACAGGAATGGAATGCCCAATTTGATAAATATAAAGAAGTTTATCCTGAACTTGCTGAACAGCTTGAGCTGGCAATCAAAGGAGAGCTTCCGAAGGACTGGGATCAAGAAGTTCCTGTTTATGAAAAAGGAAGCAGCCTGGCATCTCGTGCATCTTCCGGTGAGGTTCTTAATGGACTTGCGAAAAAAATTCCTTTCTTTGTCGGAGGGTCTGCTGACTTAGCGGGATCAAACAAAACGACAATTAAAAATGCCGGTGATTTTACAGCGGTTGATTACTCAGGCAAAAACTTCTGGTTCGGTGTTCGTGAATTTGCGATGGGTGCAGCCTTAAACGGTATGGCGCTTCATGGCGGACTTCGTGTATTCGGCGGGACTTTCTTTGTCTTCTCTGATTACCTTCGTCCGGCGATTCGCCTTGCAGCGTTAATGGGTCTTCCTGTCACATATGTCTTCACACATGACAGTATTGCGGTAGGTGAAGACGGCCCGACACACGAGCCTGTTGAGCAGCTTGCTTCACTCCGTGCAATGCCTAATCTTTCCTTGATCCGTCCTGCAGACGGCAATGAGACAGCGGCAGCATGGAAGCTTGCAGTGCAAAGCACTGACCAGCCAACAGCACTAGTATTGACACGCCAAAACCTTCCTACGATCGACCAAACAGCTGAAGAAGCATTGGCAGGAGTAGAAAAGGGTGCATATGTTGTTTCTAAATCTAAAAACGAAACACCTGACGCTCTTCTCATCGCTTCAGGTTCAGAAGTAGGCCTTGCCGTTGAAGCGCAGGCTGAATTGGCAAAAGAAAATATCGATGTTTCTGTTGTCAGCATGCCTTCTATGGACCGTTTCGATAAACAATCTGATGAATACAAAAACACTGTCCTTCCTGCAGATGTGAAAAAACGTCTTGCGATTGAAATGGGCGCATCATTTGGATGGGGCAAATACACGGGACTTGAAGGAGACGTGCTCGGTATAGACAGATTTGGTGCATCTGCTCCTGGCGAAACCGTCATCAATGAATACGGCTTCTCAGTTCCAAACGTAGTGAACCGAGTGAAAGCATTACTCAATAAGTAAAAGTCTTTTCAAGAGGATGAGTCAAATCATCCTCTTTTTCTTGTTTATCCGACAAAAATAGTATTGGCTGTTTAACAGTAATAGACAATTCTTTCTTTTCTTCTTTTGTATAATAGAGAGCAAATGAGATGCTGCTGGAAAAGGGGATGAAAAGATGGAACGTCACTACTATACGTACCTGATAAAAGAGGAGTTTGCCAATCACTATTTCGGGCGGGAATCGGTTATGTTTGAGGTGTTTCAAGACTATCATTGGACAAGCCTGACAAAGCAGCAGTATGAAATGACAGAAAAACAGATTCAATATATTACACAGCCAATCCCGATTTTACATATGCATCAGCGGTTAAAAATGAATTTAAACAATGCGGATTACAGGCAGCTGGATTATATTTATAGATTAGCTTTGCCGAAAGCAAAAGGCCACGCGACGTTTATGATGAAGGAGAACCTGATAGAAATTGTGGCTTCGGGAGATTACGAGGCAGAAACGATTTTCTTTGAAGTGTTGAGAAAAGTAAGCCCTTGTTTTCTGGCAATGGATTTCAATTCGAAGCGATATGGATGGCTAAATCCGGTGAAAGAAAGAAATTTTGTCTAAAACCGAAGAAAAAGAGATGTAAATGTTGTATAATAGCTTTTGGTTTAGTACACTTTAAACTAGACAACATGAAGGAGGAAATAAAATGACTTTATGGGTTGGCATCCTAGTGGGCGTTGTTGCATTGCTCATAGGTGTTGCACTCGGGTTTTTTATTGCTCGTAAATATATGATGAGCTACCTTAAAAAGAATCCGCCTATTAATGAACAAATGTTACGCATGATGATGATGCAAATGGGAATGAAACCTTCTCAAAAGAAAATCAACCAAATGATGAAAGCCATGAATAATCAAACGAAATAATACGTAAAGATTATGATATAGAGAAACATGGTTATAAAATAAAAAACCCTTATACGGGTTTTTTATTTTGCAATTATTCATCACCCGCTACTGCTCGAAGGCGCTGCTTTTGATATTGTATGAGAAGATGGTCAAGCTCCTGACTGAGCTCTATCGTAATATGAGATGTCATTCCGTTCGCCATGACAATTTGCAGCAGCTCTGCTCTTTTTTTTTCAATTTCATTTAATAGATGCTCTCTAATCACAGGGAAGTATCCTTTCATACATTAGATCTTCAAATTGAATGTTTATATTATATCCATATTTATACTAATTTTCAAATGAGAAGGAGTACAATATCTCAATGTCAAATTAAATTATATAAGTTTTTTCTGAAAATAGAAATCCTTCAAGTGAAAGTGTTAAAAAAATGAAATGATTTTGTCATAACTTGAAGGAATGTCAAATCATGAAGGGATGATGACATGGGAGACATGAATTATTTTTTGACATTCGGAGCGGGATTTTTATCCTTTATTTCGCCTTGCTGCCTGCCGCTTTACCCTGCTTTTTTGTCTTATATTACAGGGGTCAGCATCGATGATGTGAAAACAGAAAAACTGCTGCTGCAAAAAAGAAGCTTGTTTCATACTTTGTGTTTCTTGCTTGGCTTTTCCATTATTTTTATCGCTTTAGGCTATGGAACATCTTTTATTGGCAGCTTGTTTAGAGATTATCACGATGCGATTCGGCAAATTGGAGCGCTGCTTATTATTTTGTTCGGTTTCATTACGCTTGGCGTGTTCCGGCCTGAGGCGATGATGAAAGAACGGAGAATCCATTTTAAGCATAAGCCAAGCGGGTTTTTAGGTTCTGTCTTAATCGGTATGGCGTTTGCGGCGGGATGGACGCCATGTACCGGTCCGATATTAGCTGCTGTTATCACACTTGCGGGCACAAATCCAGGCTCAGCGGTGCCATACATGATGTTATATGTACTCGGCTTTGCTGTTCCGTTTCTTTTATTGTCTTTCTTTATCACAAAGCTGAAGTGGATAAGAAAGAACCAGCTTTTGATTATGAAAGCAGGCGGCGTTTTGATGATAGTGATTGGTGTCCTGTTATTCTTTGATTGGATGAGCCTGATCATTATTTTGCTGTCTGATCTGTTTGGAGGATTTACCGGTTTTTGATAGAGAATTACTTTCGCACTACTACTAATCCCTTTGTTTTTGGTACAATAAGACTATTGTCTGTTGAAATCGATTTTTGGAGGGGAATATGACAAGAGTTTTAGTTGTAGACGACGCCAAGTTCATGAGAGTGAAAATCAGAGAGATCTTGGAAGAGGCAAATTACATCATTGCAGGCGAAGCGGCGGACGGTGAGCAAGCGGCAGACCTTTATAAAAAACTGCGGCCGGACATCGTGACAATGGATATTACAATGCCAGTGAAAAACGGCATTAAGGCACTTCGTGATATCTTAACCTTCGATCCTAAAGCGAAGGTCATCATGTGCACCGCTATGCGCCAGCAAAGAATTGTGGCTGAAGCGATTGAGCTGGGGGCAAAGGACTTTATTGTTAAGCCGTTTGAGGAAACAAAAGTGTTAGAAGCTGTTAGCCGCGTTATAGGAAATTAAAGTCATTTCTTTTGAAAATGGTTTTTTTTATTGTTTTGGAGTATAGTATATAGTATCAACACTCCTAGAAACAAAGGAATGATATGTATGATGATAATAGTTTCATCGATTATTGCTGTGTTAATGGCTGTAACTGTGATGGTGGTCAGAATAAAGTCCTCTGACAAGCCCGTTTCACCGAGAAAAATTATTCTTCCGCCGATTTTTATGAGTACGGGAGCGTTAATGTTTTTATTTCCGGTATTTTGGGTAACTGGTGCAGAGTTTTTAGAAGCAATCACTTTAGGCGTGATTTTCTCTATTTTTCTAATCAAAACTTCTAAGTTCGAAATTAAAAATAATGAAATCTATATGAAACGCTCTAAAGCTTTTGTATTTATATTAGTCGGTCTTTTAGTGATCAGAATCGTGATGAAATCGATCTTAAGCACATCAATTGACTATGGCGCACTGAGCGGAATGTTTTGGATTCTGGCTTTCGGTATGATAGTGCCGTGGAGAATCGCCATGTATTTATCATATCGTAAACTTCATAACGAGCTGCAGTCAGCTAATATTCAAATGAATTAAAAAACCTTTCCTTCTATCAGGAAAGGTTTTTTATTTGAGAAGGGTCTGATAAGGCTCGAGATCGATTTTTTTGTCTCTCAGATGCCTTTTTAAGAAGGTATGGTCTCTTTTAGGAGTTGCGAGAATATAGCCTTTGATCATAAGCTGCTGATCAATCTTAGATACCTTTTCTTTTAATGCGAGCTCACCGATTTTACCTGCGATTTTGGCTTTGGCTGCATCTCTGAACAGTTCCGGCACCGGCGATACCAATTCATTCAGAAATTCTTTGTTTTCATTGCTCCACAAATGCCTGCTGTTTTCGATATAGTAATCCTGCCAATCAAGTTCTGATCTGCCGTCTTCTTTTGGTAAACGCTTTAAAAACTTTCGGAACATAAAAAAACCGCCGATTGATAATAAGACAACCATCGTGATCACCCAAAACAGAATAAACCACAAAAACCAGCCTTCCAGCATCAATCATTCCCCCTTATTCTAACCATATTGTATACGAAGAGAGATTAGAAGAACACAGTAAAAAAGAATAGAAAAAAGTGATAGACGTCTAGTCAAAAGAAATAGTAGATCATATTCTATTGTATAGTGAATCTGCTATTTGGCCATGGGAGAGTCACTAGAGGGTATTTGACGATAAATGGACGGAAAAAAAAGTCACTTTCATAATAGGGGATGAAAGTGACTTTTTATATTAGCTGACAGGAAATTGAAGAGAAAAAGAAGAACCATCTTTTGTGTCTTTATTGACGGCAACTGTGAGTATTTGATTTTCGCATTCGGTTTGAATGCTTTTGTCATTAAGAGTAAAGGGGAGCATCATTTGTTTTTCAAAAGTCTGCCCTGACGATTTGACTGTTAAGATGAACTCACATCCAGACAGGGTAACCGTTACTTGTGACGGCTGTAAAATAGTCAGATCCGCTTCAATAATATACTGCTGACTTGTTTCATATAAATCAATAGGCAATGTTTCGTCATACCAGGCGAAAGGGTCTTCAAAAAATTGCCGAAGCCATTCATCCATACTATCGAAATCATTAGCATCATCACGTTTTGAATGGGTCATGGAAGCATTCCTCCACATATCAACCTTGCTTTACATCATATGCGAAGGACCAGAAATGGGTGAACGCATAAAAAAACAGACACTAAGGTCTGCTTTTCTTACATATCATGGCTTGAATTATGCTTCTGTCTTGTATGGTTTCGGTTCTTCACTTTTTTGCTTCCGCTGAGAGGCTCCGGCTGACCCGGATTATGTCCTTTAGGGGCGTTTTTATGCATATCTTTACTTGTATTTTTATTGGTCATAAAATGAGAACCTCCTTAAAAGAGTCCGGTGTTATTGATTGGTTTTTCTTTTTTTATTATTTTGGCGTTCCGCTTCAGTTAGTACAAGCTGGTCGTTTTCGACGTAGCCGGCGCCTTTGCCTTGGCTTTTTGCGTCATTCATTCCGTTAATGACGTGATTCGCTTTTCTTTTGACCATCATTATCACCTCAATCATAATATGGCTTCTTTTGCTGCGTTATATGAGAGAGTATAAACAGCAATAATTACCGGTATATTTGTCTGATAAGCCGAACTTATTGTATTTAATAAAAACATTGATATTTACTTATGTATGATTTTGTTTTAATATGAAATTGTGAGAAAATTGTGATGGAATTTACGTTCATCTGAGAATGATCTGATCTGAAGGGGGATTTTGGAGAATGGCAAACGAGCAAAAAACTGCAGCAAAAGACGTTTTCCAAGCGAGAAAAACGTTTACTACAAATGGGAAAACATATCATTACTACTCTTTAAAAGCGTTAGAAGATTCAGGTATTGGGAAGGTTTCGAAGCTTCCTTATTCCATCAAGGTTCTTTTAGAATCAGTATTGCGTCAAGTCGACGGATTTGTCATCAAAAAAGAACACGTGGAAAATTTGGCAAAGTGGGGAACTGCCGAATTAAAGGAAATCGACGTTCCGTTCAAACCGTCTCGTGTTATTTTACAAGACTTCACTGGGGTTCCGGCAGTGGTAGACCTTGCTTCATTGCGTAAAGCGATGGCAGCTGTCGGCGGAGATCCTGATAAAATTAACCCTGAAATTCCTGTTGATCTTGTTATCGACCACTCTGTACAGGTTGATAAAGCGGGCACAGAAGATGCGTTAGCTATCAATATGGACTTGGAATTCGAAAGAAATGCAGAGCGCTATAAATTTTTAAGCTGGGCAAAGAAAGCGTTTAATAACTATCAGGCAGTGCCTCCTGCAACAGGTATCGTGCATCAGGTAAACCTTGAGTTCCTGGCAAGTGTCGTCCATGCCATTGAAGAAGACGGCGAGCTTGTAACGTATCCTGATACGCTTGTCGGAACAGACTCACATACAACAATGATTAACGGTATCGGTGTTCTCGGCTGGGGTGTCGGCGGAATTGAAGCTGAAGCGGGAATGCTTGGACAGCCTTCTTACTTCCCGGTTCCAGAGGTAATCGGCGCGAAACTTGTCGGCAAGCTTCCAAACGGAACAACAGCCACTGACTTGGCGTTAAAAGTGACACAAGTGCTGCGTGAAAAAGGCGTTGTCGGCAAATTTGTTGAATTCTTCGGACCGGGAGTTGCTGAACTGCCGCTCGCAGACCGCGCAACAATTGCGAACATGGCTCCGGAATACGGCGCTACATGCGGATTCTTCCCAGTTGATGAAGAAGCGCTCAACTACCTGCGCTTGACAGGCCGTGATCCTGAACATATTGATGTTGTTGAAGCGTACTGCAGAAGCAATGGATTGTTCTATACTCCTGATGTGGAAGACCCTCAATTTACAGATGTGGTTGAAATTGACCTGTCTCAAATTGAAGCAAACTTATCAGGTCCAAAACGCCCTCAGGATTTAATTCCGCTTTCTGCTATGCAGGAAACGTTTAAAAAGCATTTAGTCAGCCCTGCGGGTAACCAAGGGTTCGGTTTAAATGCTGAAGAAGAAGAAAAAGAAATTAAGTTTAAACTCCTTAACGGCGAAGAAACAGTTATGAAAACGGGTGCGATCGCCATTGCCGCGATTACAAGCTGTACGAATACATCTAACCCGTACGTTCTGATCGGCGCGGGACTAGTAGCGAAAAAAGCGGTTGAGTTAGGCCTTAAAGTGCCTAATTACGTAAAAACGTCTCTTGCACCGGGTTCTAAAGTCGTTACAGGTTATCTTGTGAATTCAGGCCTTCTTCCATACATGAAAGAGCTTGGTTTTAACCTCGTTGGGTACGGTTGTACAACATGTATCGGTAACTCAGGTCCGCTTTCACCAGAAATCGAAGAAGCGGTTGCGAAAAATGATCTTTTGATTACGTCTGTCCTTTCCGGAAACCGTAACTTTGAAGGACGTATTCACCCGCTTGTTAAAGGCAACTATCTTGCTTCTCCGCCGCTTGTTGTGGCATATGCGCTGGCTGGAACGGTGAACATTAACCTGAAAACCGATCCGATCGGTGTGGGCAAAGATGGTCAAAACGTATACTTTAACGATATTTGGCCGTCAATGGACGAAATCAATTCACTTGTTAAGCAAACTGTTACACCTGAGCTCTTCCGCAAAGAGTATGAAACAGTATTTGATGACAACAAGCGCTGGAACGAGATTGAAACAACAGATGAAGCGTTATATAAATGGGATAACGAGTCAACTTACATCCAAAACCCGCCATTCTTCGAAGAAATGTCTGTTGAACCTGGAAAGGTTGAGCCATTAAAAGGTTTGCGTGTTGTCGGTAAGTTTGGCGATTCAGTCACAACAGACCATATTTCTCCTGCGGGGGCAATCGGAAAAGACACGCCTGCCGGAAAGTACTTGCAAGAGAAAGGTGTTTCTCCTCGTGACTTTAACTCCTATGGTTCCCGCCGCGGAAACCATGAAGTTATGATGAGAGGAACATTTGCAAACATCCGCATCAAAAACCAAATCGCGCCGGGTACAGAAGGCGGATTTACAACGTACTGGCCGACTGGTGAAGTAACATCGATCTATGATGCATGCATGAGATACAAAGAAGATAAAACCGGTCTTGTCGTATTAGCTGGAAAAGATTACGGTATGGGATCTTCACGTGACTGGGCGGCAAAAGGAACAAACCTTCTTGGCATCAGAACGGTAATTGCTGAAAGCTTTGAAAGAATTCACAGAAGCAACCTTGTCTTCATGGGTGTACTGCCCCTTCAATTTAAACAAGGTGAAAATGCTGAAACACTCGGCTTAACGGGTAAAGAAGTCATCGAGGTTGATGTTGATGAAACAGTCCGCCCTCGTGACCTTGTCACAGTAAGAGCCATCAATGAAGACGGTAATGTAACAACATTTGAAGCAGTTGTCCGCTTTGATAGCGAAGTCGAAATTGATTACTACCGTCATGGCGGCATCCTGCAAATGGTACTTCGTGAAAAAATGAAACAGTCCTGATGAATCAATAGGAAGAGAAGGCATTTCGCTTTCTCTTCTTTTTATGACAAAGTGTGCTGCGGAGGTGGCATATGCTGAAAAAATGGCTTGCGGGGATCGTGCTTATCATACTTGCCGGCTATATGGGATGGAATTTGTATCAAACATACAGTAAAAAAGAAGTTGGAATTGAAGAGGGACAGCAAGCACCTGATTTTTCTTTGAAAACGTTATCAGGGAAGGAACGCTCCTTACAGGACTCAAAAGGAAAAAAAGTCTTGCTCAATTTTTGGGCAACTTGGTGTAAGCCGTGCCGTCAGGAAATGCCAGCGATGGAACAGCTGCAAAAAGAGCACCCAGATAAACTTGCGGTTGTAGCGGTAAATTTCACTTCAGCTGAGAAAAACGAGAAACAGGTTCGGGCGTTTGCTGATGCGTATGATTTAACGTTTCCCATTCTGATTGATAAAAAAGGGATTAATGCTGACTATAACGTGATGTCATATCCAACGACGTATATCTTAGATGAAAAAGGCGTTATTCAAGACATACACATTGGCACTATGACAAAAAAAGAAATGGAACAAAAACTGGATCTTGATTAGGTTCAGTTTTTTTATGTTCAGATATGCTTACAAGTTTTCAGAATTGGAAAAAATAAAAGAACATGCGGAGGTGAGAAGAGTGAAGAAGATGAGAAAGCGTTCTTTTCATGAGCTGGTCATGGAAAACAAAAAAGAGCTGATGACCAATACGGAGTATTTAAATCAGCTTGAGGAAAAACTTGAACAGCGGTTTAAGCAAAAATAACCTTTAATTTGTATTCATGTTTACCCCTCCTTTTGAGAATCCTATCTGTTGAGGAGGGATAAACATGGGAAACAACAAGAAAAACGGTCAGCCTCAATATGCTCCAAGCCACTTGGGTACGAAGCCTGTAAAATATAAAGCCAATAAAGGGGAAAAAATGCATGATACGTCCGGACAGCAGCCGATTATCATGCAGACAAAAGGCGAGTAGCGTCGAATCAAGTTTATTTCTAGGAGGTACAACCGAATGACAAACAACCAAAACCAATACCAGCAGCCTAAACCTGATGATCGTTCCGATAACGTAGAAAAATTACAGGATATGGTTCAAAATACAATTGAAAATATAGAAGAAGCGGAAGCGTCAATGGAGTTTGCTTCAGGAGAAGATAAACAGCGCATCAAAGAAAAAAATGCAAGACGCGAACAGAGTATTGAAGCGTTTCGTAATGAAATTCAAGATGAATCCGCAGCGAGAGAAAACGGATACCGTTCATAAAAACCAGGGAAACCTGGTTTTTTTCTTTCTGATTTGATTATGGTAAAATGGGGCTAAATCGACGTTAAGGGAGCAGAGTAATTTTGCATGTATCAAAAAAAGAAATAGAAGTGCGTTATGCAGAAACAGATCAAATGGGGATTGTCTATCACGCGAATTATCTTGTGTGGATGGAGGTCGGCAGAACGGCTCTCATTAAGGACTTAGGCTTTTTATACAGTGATATGGAAAAGAAAGGCGTCTTGTCTCCGGTTGTTGATATCAATATTTCTTATAAAAAGCCGCTTCATTATGGAGAAATCGCGATTGTGCACACATGGATAGAGGAATACAACGGTTTTAAAACCGTCTATGGCTATCACATTTATAATCCGGCCGGCGAGCTCTCTATTGAAGCCACCTCATCTCATATTTGTGTGGATAAAGAAAGCTTTAAGCCTATTCAGTTCCGCAAAGCTTTCCCTGATTGGCACGCAGCATATGAAAAGGCCAGAAAATAGGGAAGTGAACGAGATATGGCGTTTGGTGTGAAACGTGAGGAACTCAATCGGTGGAAACAAGCAGTGAAAAGAGGAGAAATCGCTTTTTTAACACATTATTGGCTGGATGACCGGTTTCCGGAAGCAAAGACTGTAACAAAAGCAGGCTGTGCAGATATTGATAAACTGATTCAATGGGGAGCGGCGTACGGTTTAAAAAAAGAATGGATACATAAAAAAAGTGAATTTCCTCACTTCGATTTGCTGGGTGAGACACAAAAGTATATTTTGGAACAAGAAAATCTGACAGATCATCTTATAAGGTTTCATCTATAAAAAAAGAACGCACATGATGTGCGTTCTTTTTTTATTGGTATTCGAAAACTGGTTCATCAGCGTCCGCTGAAAAGCTGACTAGCAGGTCGTGGTTATCAAAGTACCACAGATCACTTTCTTCAATAAAGAAGGTGATGCCGCCGGCTTCTGCAGTGACTCCAGCCTCTTGTGGGGCATCTTTCGCCACACCGAGGGAAAATCCCTTTTGAACGTTGCTGCATCCGCCATAGCGGACGAAAAAGCGAACCTGGTCTCCGCTTTCTAAATCGAGCTCTTCTTTATACCAGTTCAATGCGTCTTCGTTAATTGTCATATTCATAACAGAACACCCCTTTGTTCTTCATTTGAATTTTCTCTATTATAAACGAATTAGGCTATTCTATGTCAAAAGAGAAGGTTTTTACGTTTATAACCATTTTACTTTAGGTTCTGTTTTATTGATAATTCGTTTAATGTTCGCCCGGTGTCTGTATATCACAAAAATAGTGAGCAAGGTAACGACAATCAATAAATACTTATCATGAACAAAGAGACTATATATCACAGTGTAGATCCCTGTTAACATTGATGACAGAGAAACAAATTTAGTCAAGTATAAAAAGATGAAAAATACCGCGATCATCGTGATAAATAACAATGGTGCATAAAATAGCAAGACGCCTCCGGACGTTGCCACGGCTTTGCCGCCTTTAAATTTGGCGAAGACGGGAAACACATGGCCTAAAACCGCAAAGACTCCTGCAAGAAGCGGGTGAATATCAACATGCATGAGAAAAGGCAATGCAGTTGCCAGCGTCCCTTTCAAAATATCTCCGGCTATCACGATCGAACCAGCTTTTACGCCAAGCGTACGGAATGCGTTGGTAGCGCCTAAGTTGCCGCTTCCGTGCTCTCGAATATCAATTCCCTTGGCGAGCTTGCCCACAATTAAGCCAGATGGAATGCTGCCTATCAAGTAGGCCAAAAAAATCAATAAAGCAATTAACATCTACATTTCTCCTTTTTCAAAGTACCTTCTTTCTATTTTAACATGAGATGTCATGATCTGATGATAAGTTTTTTTGTAAAGTTTACTTACAAATCCAATCAAACATGCATCATATTTTGATTTCATCTATTTTGATCGTGTAAAATAGATGAAAAAGGAGTGTTACATGATGCAAAACCCTTCCAAAGCGGAAATTAAAGAGATTCTTGATAAAAGCAAACGAATCGCGGTAGTCGGGCTTTCAGACCGGCCAGATAGAACGTCGTACATGGTTTCCAAAGCGATGCAGGATGCTGGTTATGACATCATTCCCGTCAATCCTACAATTGATGAGGCACTTGGTGTCAAAGCAGTTTCTTCTTTACAAGAGATTGACGGTCCGATTGACATCGTCAATGTATTCCGGCGCTCAGAACAGCTGCCAGGCGTGGCGGAAGAGTTTTTAAAGACAGATGCTCCAGTATTTTGGGCACAGCAAGGGCTTGCAAATGAAGAAGCCTATCAGATGCTAAAGGAAAAAGGCAGAACGGTGATCATGGATCTGTGCATAAAAGTGGCGCACGCTGTAACAAAATAGGTGCAGAACTGCAAAAATCCTTGTGAATTCAAGGATTTTTGCTTTTTAATTTTAAGATATTGTTTGCGTATTACGGTGAAACAGATACAATAAAGCTTGAACAGCTTTTTTTGAATACCTTGTCTAACTGGGTTTCGGCCGTTCGATTTGCGAAGGTCTGCTGCTTTATATATAATAAACAAACATACGTTCTCATAGTGCGAAAACAGCACTTGCCGATGTTTTGCGAACTGATTCGTTCGCTCTATGTTGTGATTGCAAACATATTGGTTATAATGAGGAGTCCAAGGCAGTACCGGCTCGAGGCGAGGTTTATAAAAAATATTTTATACAATTGATACGCAACACTGAAAAAGAGAAAGACAATGTTTGTTTTTGAAAGGGGTTTGTACGTTTGGCTAGAAAACAGCAATTTGATTACAACGAGGATGCCATACAGGTGCTCGAAGGCCTTGAGGCCGTCAGGAAAAGGCCGGGTATGTATATTGGTTCTACTGACGCACGGGGCTTGCACCACTTGGTTTATGAAATCGTAGATAACTCTGTCGACGAGGTGCTTGCCGGCCATGGAGATCACATAATCGTCAAAATACATAAAGACAACAGTATTTCTGTACAGGATAGAGGCCGCGGCATGCCGACCGGAATGCATAAGCTTGGCAAACCAACCCCTGAAGTGATTTTAACGGTGCTTCATGCCGGAGGAAAGTTCGGGCAAGGCGGTTATAAGACAAGCGGAGGGCTGCACGGAGTTGGTGCATCAGTCGTGAATGCTTTATCTGAATGGCTGACGGTTACCATTGAACGTGACGGTTTCGTCTATCAGCAGCGATTTGAAAATGGAGGAAAACCAGTTACATCTCTTGAAAAGATCGGCAAAACAAAAAAGACGGGAACGCTAACGCACTTTAAGCCAGATCCTACGATGTTCAGCACAACGACTTATAATTTTGAAACGCTTTCTGAGCGCTTAAGAGAATCAGCGTTTTTGTTAAAAGGATTAAAAATTGAGCTGGTTGACGAACGCAATGACCAGCGTGAGGTTTTTTATTATGAGAACGGCATAGAAGCGTTTGTCGCTTACTTAAATGAGGAAAAAGACGTCTTGTCTGAAGTGGTCTCGTTTGAGGGTGAGCATCATTCCATAGAAGTGGATTTTGCGTTCCAGTTTAACGACGGCTATTCAGAAAACATTTTATCGTTTGTTAACAACGTTAGAACAAAAGACGGCGGGACTCATGAGTCAGGTGCAAAAACAGCGATGACACGCGCTTTTAATGAATATGCGCGAAAAGTGGCTTTGCTGAAAGAAAAGGATAAAAACCTGGAAGGCACCGATATAAGGGAAGGTCTTTCAGCCATTATTTCCGTCAGGATTCCTGAGGAGCTTCTTCAATTTGAAGGACAAACAAAAGGAAAGCTCGGCACCAGTGAAGCGAGATCAGCAGTCGACGCGATTGTTTCAGAGCAGCTTGCATACTTTTTAGAGGAAAACCGAGATACCGCAACGTTACTTGTTAAAAAAGCAATCAAAGCGAGCCAGGCGCGCGAAGCGGCACGCAAAGCCCGTGAAGAAGCAAGAAGCGGCAAAAAACGAAAAAAATCAGAAGCGACATTAAGCGGGAAGCTGACACCCGCGGGTTCGAGAAACCCGGCAAAAAATGAATTATATCTCGTTGAGGGAGATTCAGCAGGCGGTTCAGCCAAGCAGGGAAGAGACCGCAGATTCCAAGCGGTTCTGCCTTTACGCGGTAAGGTCATTAATACGGAAAAAGCTAAGCTTGCGGATATCTTTAAAAATGAAGAGATCAATACGATCATTCATGCGATCGGCGGCGGGGTCGGAGCTGATTTTTCAATCGAGGATATCAACTACGACAAAATCATCATTATGACCGATGCCGATACAGACGGCGCTCATATTCAAGTGCTGCTTCTGACCTTTTTCTATCGCTATATGAAGCCGCTCATTGAGCATGGCAAGGTGTTCATTGCGCTGCCTCCTTTATATAAGGTCAGCAAAGGAAGCGGGAAAAAGGAAATCATTGAATACGCATGGTCTGACGAAGAGATGGATGATGTCCTGAAAAAAGTCGGCAAAGGCTATACCATTCAGCGATACAAGGGTCTTGGAGAGATGAACGCAGACCAGCTGTGGGAAACGACAATGAATCCGGAGTCCCGCACGCTTGTAAGAGTCAAAATCGACGATGCGGCACGTGTAGAGAGACGTGTGACGACGTTAATGGGAGACAAAGTAGAACCGCGCAGAAAGTGGATTGAGAAAAACGTCGCTTTCGGCTTAGATGAAGAAAGCAATATTTTAGAAAATGAAAACTTATCGGTCGCTGAGGAGGTTTAATGATTGTCACAGCCAGAATTATTTCATGATTTACCATTAGAAGAGGTGATCGGCGACCGTTTTGGACGCTATAGTAAATATATTATTCAAGACAGGGCGCTTCCTGATGCGAGAGACGGCTTAAAGCCGGTACAGCGCAGAATTTTGTATGCGATGCATACAGATGGAAACACGTTTGATAAAAACTTCAGAAAAGCGGCCAAAACGGTCGGTAACGTCATCGGTAATTATCATCCGCACGGTGACAGTTCGGTTTATGAAGCAATGGTGCGGATGAGCCAGGATTGGAAAGTGCGTAATGTGTTAATCGAAATGCACGGGAACAACGGAAGCATCGACGGAGATCCCCCGGCAGCCATGCGTTATACAGAAGCGAGATTGTCTCCGATCGCATCTGAGCTTCTGCGGGATATTGACAAAAATACGGTTGAATTTGTGCCGAACTTTGATGATACAAGCAAGGAGCCTGTCGTGCTTCCGGCGATGTTTCCTAACTTATTGGTCAACGGATCTACCGGGATATCAGCAGGATACGCGACCGACATTCCCCCTCATCATCTTGGGGAAGTCATTGATGCTGTCATTAAACGCATTCAAATGCCATCTTGCTCTGTTGATGAACTGATGGAAGTCATAAAAGGGCCTGATTTTCCGACAGGCGGTATTATTCAGGGCGTTGACGGCATAAAAAAAGCTTACGAAACCGGAAAAGGAAAAATCATTATCCGCGGAAAAGCTGAAATTGAAGGAATCAGAGGCGGCCGTGAACAAATTGTCATTACGGAAATTCCGTTTGAAGTAAACAAAGCCAACCTTGTGAAAAAAATGGACGAGTACCGCATTGATAAAAAGGTTGAAGGCATCTCAGAGGTTCGCGATGAAACGGACCGAACAGGGCTGAGAGTGGTCATTGAACTGAAAAAAGAAGCGGATGCAAAAGGCATTTTGAATTTCTTATATAAAAACACCGATTTGCAAGTCACATATAACTTTAATATGGTGGCTATCCATAACCGCCGCCCAATGCTGATGAGCCTGCCGTCCATTTTGGATGCGTATATCGGCCACCAAAAGGAAGTCGTCACAAACAGGTCCGTTTATGAGCTTCAAAAAGCAAAAGACAGACATCACATCGTAGAAGGCCTCATGAAAGCTTTGTCGATTTTGGATGAAGTCATTGCAACGATCCGTTCTTCAAGCGATAAGCGTGACGCTAAAAACAACTTGATAGCGAAATATGACTTTACAGAGCCTCAGGCCGAAGCCATCGTATCATTGCAGCTATATCGTTTAACCAATACAGATATCACAGCGCTTAAGGAAGAGGCAGAAGAGCTTGGCAAAAAGATTGAAGAGCTCGAATCCATTCTGAGCAATGATAAAAAGCTGTTGAAAGTGATCACAAACAGCTTGAAAGCACTGAAAAAGAAATATGCAGACGCTAGACGATCCGTAATTGAAGAAAAAATTGAGGAAATTAAAATCAACCTTGAAGTCATGGTTGCGTCTGAGGATGTATATGTGACCGTTACGAAGGATGGTTACCTAAAACGGACGAGCCAGCGTTCATTTGCCGCTTCTAATGGCCAGGATTTCGGCATGAAAGATACGGATAGGATGCTGCATCAGTTTGAAATGAATACGACGGATGTGCTGCTGCTCTTTACGAACAAAGGAAGCTACATCTATTGTCCGGTTCACCAGCTGCCTGATATCAGATGGAAGGACATGGGCCAGCATTTTTCTAATATCATCACCATTGACCGGGATGAAACGATTGTAAAGGCCATACCGATAAAAGAATTTGATCCGTCGGCATATCTTTTGTTCTTTACGAAAAATGGAATGGTGAAAAAGACAGAGCTCACTCATTATAAAGCACAGCGTTATTCTAAAGCGCTTGTGGCGTTAAACCTGAAGGGTGAAGACGAACTGATTGATGTACATGTAACAAATGGGGAAAGCCAGATCTTTATCGCTACTCATTTAGGGTACGGCTTATGGTTTGGAGAAGACGAAGTAAATATAGTTGGCGCGCGTGCCGCTGGTGTAAAAGGAATTAACTTGAAAGAAGATGACTTTGTTGTCTCAGGGGACATCCTTCAACAATCTGATTCAATTGTATTGTTCACACAGCGGGGAGCGGTGAAACGCATGAGTCTTTCCGAGTTTGAAAAAACATCCCGTGCAAAACGCGGTGTTGTGATGCTAAGGGAATTGAAGAAGAATCCTCACCGTGTCGTCGGCCTGTTCGCATGCGGTCTAGAACAGCGGCTTATGGCGGAAACAGAAAAGGGCGACAGAAAAGAACTGCAGGCGAAAGACTTGCGGACAAACGACAGATACAGCAATGGCTCTTTCTTTATTGATGAAGAGGAATCAGGCAAGGTCACAGCTGTCTGGCGCGTTCATACAGAACAATAATAAAAAACCCGCTCATATTACGTGAGCGGGTTTCGTTTGTTTTCTTATCAGCTTTCATGGTTGGTGAAAAGATCTGTTACGGCATGAACGACTTCGATTCCTTGCCATACAAATAAATTCAACGCCGTGAAAGAAAATAAGCCTAAAATCACCATTCTTAAGATAAACAACATGTTTAACAGCCTCCTTATATTTCGTTATATAATCGGGTGATGTTGAACATGCAGTTTGCCGAAATAAGACGATTGATAAAATTTGGCCAGTATAAAGCTTTTTTTCCGCTGGCGCCTGCGGGTGTCTCCCGTACTTTTGCTTTCAGCGGTCAGAAGCAGAACAGCCATTGCCCATATAGCAGTCAGCGCAAATGCCCCTGTGATGGATTTCTTTTCATCATCAGCATTTTGGCCGGCTTTCATCTCATGCATTTCCTGCTGGTCGGCTACGGCTTTATAATGATGGCCGATATCAAAGGCGTGGGGAATTGAGAACAAATGAAAACTGGCAATCGCCAAAAATAAGATGGATGCTTTCAGTATCGTTACTTTTTTCAAATGATCTCCCCCTCCTTTCATATTACTGAATATTTTTATAATAATACCCTAATCGATCTCGAAAGTAAACCTGATTTTTTAAATTTAAAAATAAATTTCACTTTGTTAAGTATATATCTTTTTTCTTATTTTTGAAAGAGAAATTTCTTTTATTAGTGTATGTATACCCGCTATAAGATGTGAATAAAAACACATTTTAGATGATATGTTGGTTGCTAAAGAATTATTATTTTATCGTTCAGCTACATCAAAAAATGAGAGGGAAGATTTCTTACATTTAAAAAAGAACTCTGTTTATATGACCCGTTTTTCAGATATATTTTATTCATAGGAAAATAATAGAGAGGGAAGGTAAGGACTGAGCATCAGTCTAAGACAATAATCTTCACGAAAAAACTTCCTAATTCGACATATTGTGATATAATAAAACTCGTTATGTTAAAAAATCTAACATCAAAAACGAATTCACAATGAATTGATGAAAACGGGAGGTAAATATGGAGGCTTTTTTCAACAGTTTGATTAATATTCCAAGTGATTTCATCTGGAAATACCTATTTTATATTTTAATAGGACTTGGTTTATTTTTTACCATACGTTTTGGGTTTATCCAATTCCGTTACTTTATTGAAATGTTTAGAATCGTAGGGGAGAAGCCAGAGGGAAATAAAGGCGTTTCATCTATGCAGGCATTCTTTATTTCTGCCGCATCCCGAGTCGGTACAGGGAATTTGACTGGTGTTGCCTTAGCAATCGCGACAGGCGGACCAGGCGCTGTATTTTGGATGTGGGTAGTAGCTGCTGTAGGTATGGCTTCAAGCTTTGTTGAGAGTACGTTAGCGCAGCTTTATAAGGTGAGAGACGGGGAAGATTTCCGCGGAGGCCCGGCCTACTATATTCAAAAGGGTCTTGGAGTTAGATGGCTTGGCATTGTTTTTGCCGTCTTAATCACTGTCTCATTCGGCTTAATTTTTAACGCTGTCCAATCCAATACAATTGCAGGAGCATTAGAAGGCGCTTTTCATGTGAATAAAACAGTTGTGGCTATTATTCTTGCTGTTTTAACGGCATTTATTATTTTCGGCGGTTTAAAACGTGTTGTCGCTGTGACACAATTGATTGTTCCTGTCATGGCTGGACTTTATATTCTTATTGCTCTATATGTTGTATTCACGAATATTTCTGCATTTCCAAGCGTTATTGCGACAATTGTCAAAAATGCTTTAGGCATTGAACAAGTTGTCGGCGGAGGACTGGGAGCTATCATCGTCATCGGTGCACAGCGCGGACTTTTCTCTAACGAAGCAGGGATGGGTAGCGCGCCAAACGCTGCTGCGACAGCACATGTTTCGCACCCGGCAAAGCAAGGATTTATTCAGACATTAGGCGTATTTTTTGATACATTTATCGTATGTACGTCCACAGCATTTATCATTTTGCTGTACAGTGTAACTCCAAAAGGCGATGGCATCCAAGTAACCCAAGCTGCTCTTAACCATCACATTGGTGGCTGGGCGCCGACTTTTATCGCGGTCGCAATGTTCTTGTTTGCTTTTAGTTCAGTTGTCGGAAACTACTATTATGGTGAGACAAACATTGAATTTATTAAAACAAGCAAAACATGGCTGAACATTTACCGTATCGCGGTTATTGCTATGGTTGTCTATGGATGTGTAGCAGGGTTCCAAATTGTTTGGGATATGGCAGATCTCTTTATGGGAATCATGGCGCTGATTAACTTGATTGTGATTACGCTGCTGTCCAACGTTGCTTATAAAGTGTATAAAGATTACGCGAAACAGCGTAAACAAGGACTTGATCCTGTATTCAAAGCGAAGAATATCCCAGGGCTGAAAAACGCTGAAACTTGGGAAGATGAGAAACAAGAAGCGTAATACAAATATAAAACAAAGCTGCATTCAACAAGTGAATGCAGCTTTTTCATTATTGGAAATAAATTTAATTTTTTGATTCGGTTGAAAAATAACGTGTAAAGTCCCGATCCAGTCCAGTTTTCTTTGATTCTATATGTGTCAGGTGTATCTTATTCAATAGAGAAAGAGCAAATAGACAGGCTTATACACCTTCTAAAAACAAGAAATTAGGTTGATAGACAATCATAAGAAAGATTTTTACAATGAGTTCGTGCTCACATGAAGTGAAGAGCTTAGATGAGGAGGAGAAAATGATGTCAAAAAATATGAAACAATCAATCTCTATCTTTATTACGTGTGTATTGATTGCAGTATTAACAATAGGCGGCTTGCTGGGTTCAACCGCATCTGCAGCAGGGGCAAAAACGCCAGTATCCATGAATGGACAGCTTAGTTTAAAAGGTACACAGTTAGTCAATCAAGACGGCAAAGCGGTGCAGCTGAAGGGGATCAGTTCACACGGATTGCAATGGTATGGCGATTTCGTCAATAAAGACAGCTTAAAATGGCTGAGAGACGATTGGGGCATTACGGTTTTCCGAGCGGCAATGTATACGGCAGACGGCGGTTATATTGATAATCCGTCTGTGAAAAACAAAGTGAAAGAAGCGGTTGAAGCGGCAAAAGAGCTTGGGATCTATGTCATCATTGACTGGCATATCTTAAATGATGGCAATCCAAACCAAAATAAAGAGAAGGCAAAAGAATTTTTCAAGGAAATGTCAAGCCTTTACGGAAGCACGCCAAACGTTATTTATGAAATTGCAAATGAACCAAACGGCGATGTGAACTGGAAGCGGGATATTAAACCGTATGCGGAAGAAGTGATTTCCGTTATCCGTAAAAATGATCCTGACAATATCATCATTGTCGGTACCGGTACATGGAGCCAGGATGTGAATGATGCTGCCGATGATCAGCTAAAAGATGCAAATGTCATGTACGCGCTTCATTTTTATGCCGGCACACATGGCCAGTTTTTACGGGATAAGGCAAACTACGCACTCAGCAAAGGAGCGCCTATTTTTGTGACGGAATGGGGGACAAGCGATGCGTCCGGAAACGGCGGGGTATTTCTTGACCAGTCACGGGAATGGCTGAATTATCTCGACAGCAAGAAGATCAGCTGGGTGAACTGGAATCTTTCTGATAAACAGGAATCATCTTCAGCTTTAAAGCCTGGAGCATCTAAAACCGGCGGCTGGCCATTGTCAGATTTATCCGCCTCAGGAACATTTGTAAGAGAAAACATTCTCGGCACCCAAGATTCGACAAAAGACAGCCCTGAAACGCCAGCACAAGATCAACCGGCACAGAAAAACAGCATCTCTGTGCAATACAAAGCAGGTGATGGAAGTGAGAACGGAAACCAAATCCGCCCGCAGCTTCATATAAAAAATAACGGCAGCACCGCGGTTGATTTAAAGGATGTCACTGTCCGTTACTGGTATAACGCGAAAAACAAAGGTCAAAACTTTGACTGTGACTACGCGCAAATTGGATGCGGCAATGTGACCCACAAGTTTGTGACGTTGCATAAACCTAAGCAGGGTGCTGATACCTATCTGGAACTAGGGTTTAAAAACGGAACGCTGTCACCGGGTGCAAGCACGGGGGAAATTCAGCTTCGTCTTCACAATGATGACTGGAGCAATTATGCACAAAGCGGCGATTATTCCTTTTTCCAATCAAATACGTTTAAAACATCGAAAAAAATCACATTATATAATCACGGAAAACTGATTTGGGGAACAGAACCCAATTAGTTAAGATTTTGGCGGACATCAGCAATGATGTCCGTTTTCATCATCTTATACAGCAAAACAAGGAGGCTTACGTTGTGGAAGAAACACTGAAACAGTATATGATGCTGTTCAAAGAAATGAATCATGTGATAAATGGTCCTGACTATCCAGGTAAGGAAAAAGACATCCAACATCAAAAAGAACAGATCGATGCTTACGGAAAACAGCTGCAGCAAGGTTTCTCTACTGATTATGACTACGATGTATTTGCTGACTCGGTTATCAAATGTGCATATGGCGATATGACGCTGGAAGATTTAGAAGCAGTTTATTATGGATTGACAACGCCATTTTTTGATTCAACACAGTAAAATTTTAATTTCTGTCTCACTAACTTAAGTATACTTTGGTAATGAGACAGAAATTTGTTTATTTTATTTACTTCCTAGAATATATATTATGTAAACTAGAGTTTTGAAAATCCTATTGATTTATCCACAGCATCTCCCTTTTTGTAGTGTAATATTAAAAAACCTCTACGCCCTTAATAAATTAAATTGGTCATAAAGGTTTTTCAGTTTGAGTATTTTAATTTGTCTCATTCATTCCATTTCATTTTTCTCAAGTGCTTTTTTATTAATTATTATAAAAGTTTTTAGACATAACAAATGGCTAGCTCTTTGACATGCGTTTATCAGTAATCTCTCGGTTATGTCACTTGTTGCTGGTCTTCTTGATCAAGTCCACACCATCGTATGCCAGACTTTCCACACTTGCAGCCTTCTGCAGTATGTAATGATCAAAAAAGTTCTTCGTATAGTCTGTAACAAGATTTCGCATCTCCATAGCATCCCGTTCGCCTCTGAGTTCCTCATTAACACTGGTAAACAAGATGTCGCAGTAATCTAAATGCGCAACACGATCAACAGAGAAATAATAGGTTTCCATGCTATTGTTAGCGCCGATTATCGCATTCATGTTATAGTTAGGTTCACAAAACAGGAGCAAAAAGGGTTTCTTAAGGTCGCTGTCAACAAGGCCGAACGCTCCGCTATCCAAGCCAACCCCGCAGGCGAACCGGTCGTCGTCCCGGCAAACAATCGCCGTTGTAGGCCCTCCGTAAGAATGTCCGACTATGCCCATGCCGATATTAAGCAACAATCTGCGTTTAAAGATGGAATTCAGCTCTCCAGAGTCCAGTTTGTAAAGATAATCGGCTACATACCTTACATCTTCTGCCTGTAATTCACTATACTCTGTTAACTTGTCAAGTATCGGCAGTTGAAGCACGTTACGGCACATCTCAATGGCAGTTTCTTCGTCAGGCCGCATCTCCATCTTACCAGCCAACGCCCGCATCTCCTGATCTTCAGAAAACGCCATAATGACATCCGAAAAATCCTTTGATACATTAAACAGGCGCCCATCTTTACGCTTATACATCGTGCTATTCTGATGGCCGATGCTTACCACAACATATCCCATGCTTGCCAAGTCTGTACAGATCACCGTACCCCATTCTGGAGAACCGCCCCCGCCGCAAACATAGAATAACACCGGATAACGCTTTTCCTTCCCGGAGAGAGCAAGGTCGTCGTAACAATGAGTTTTGATATCGATAGAGAAAAAATCCTTTTCCTTCAGATACTCGGTGACAAGTGGCTGGTCATGAAGCATTTCGTAGACTTCAGGAAACATGTACGTTGATGGAGTCTTCCCTTCGCTGCTATCAGATGGATAGTACATAAACGCGGTCAATTCTCTTTTTGAGTGATCTGATGCCGTGTACTCAAAATCCATCTGGGTTCGACCGACAGTATAGCCGCCAATTGGTTCTGGAAATGCGTCATAAGTTTTCATTCTCTTGTTCCCCCTTAA
Organism: Bacillus cabrialesii; assembly: GCF_004124315.2. Lineage (GTDB taxonomy): Bacteria > Bacillota > Bacilli > Bacillales > Bacillaceae > Bacillus > Bacillus cabrialesii. The sequence continues at coordinate 1,992,448 of NZ_CP096889.1, forward strand.
TGAATAAAAATAAAAATGACCGTTTTGCCATTTTCAGTAATTACATGACCGAAAATTCAAAAAACCCCATTAAATGCGGGGTTTTTTGAACATATAATTGTGTCATTACACATCTTTCTTCGTTTCTTCCTTAGTTTAGTATCTTCCCTGCTTTTGCAATATGGGTTTTTGGCAAAACATGACCATTGCAGTGCCTTAGGTGTCCTTAACGATTTGCGACAAATGTTGTCACGCTTTGAGCTGGAAGATGGGCCCAAAAATGATTGCCCGTTACATTGAGATTCGTTCCAGGTTGAAGATTGCCGCTGCTGCTCGTGATCCATCTAGATACCTGAGAAGCAGATCCATTCTGCAAAACAAAGTTTTGGTTGACGCCTGTGCTGCTTTTGTTAATGGCAACAATAACGACCTTGTTGTCACCTTTATAGGCTGACACGTAAACGTTCGGATTAGGATTTTTCGTTGCATCAATCCTTACATATCCAGGGCGCACAAACTTTGAGAAATGAGCCATATTGTAGCCACGTTTGCTGATCGTGCCATCTTCTTTCATAGGACCATATGATCTTCGGATGTACCACCAAACATAAGCTTGAAAATCCCCTTCAACCATCGAATTGTGAATATGTTGTGAAACATCCAAGGCCTCAGGCCATCGATCCGCCGAGTTGTTATCACTGTTCGGATAGTATACTTCCGTCATCCAAAGGTCCTTCCCCGCTCCTTTTTGTTTAAAAAGAGGATAAGGGAATTGACTGACCTGAGTCCCATACAGGTGGGTTCCGAGAATATCCATATTGGCAAGAGCCTGAGGATCGTTCAAGATTGGGTCAGACAAATTCTTCAAGTATTGAAATGACTCAGGTGCAATGACACGGGCATTTATCGAGCCTGCGTTTTCTCTCATAAAGCGAAGTATTTCTTGCGGCGTCCACCACGTCCATTCGTGTGCATAATCAGGCTCGTTTTGAATGGAAATCGCATAAAGATTCACACCATTATTCTTCATGTAGGTAATAAAATCGTTAAGATGCTGCGCGTATGCGGCGTACTTATCGTATCTTAGCCGTTTAGCTGATGTGTCTCCATTACGATTGAAGGTTTCAACCATATCGCTTGGAGGATTCCAGGGAGAAGCAAAAACGATTGCTCCATGTTTGACCGCACTCTTTGCAGTCTCCACTTCTCTGTACCAATTATTTCTGTTTTCATCTATGTGAATTCTTAAGATCGAAAAACCTAACTGATTCTGTCCATTGCCAAAAGCGGTTTCTCTTTGAGCTGCTGTAAGATCCCCAACCCAAGCCGGGTGGTTCATTCCTCCTAATCCACGAATCACTTGTTTTTCTGCAGAAATATTAACTGTTACATCATTTGCCGCCAAGATCTCAGCAGCGCCTGGGCCCATTAACATTACTGACAGCATAGTGAAACATACCAATAGTAGACAAATTGTTTTTTTGACGCTCGACATCATTTTTTCCTCTCCTTCAATGTCTTTTACCGTATTAGAAAAATGTGTTTTGTCTGCTTTTATATCGCAAGCAAGCGGTGCCATAACTGGTGTTATCTTTGCGTAAACTGCCAGTAATCAACATTAAACAAGTTTCCTGTACCAGTTCCGGTAAATACAAAGAATACGTTGTGAACACCGGTTGCGCCGCTTACCGCAGTTTCTATTTCTCTCCAGGCTTGCGCTCCACCTGTGGAAGGTACATTCAGGGTTCCTGCAAGCCTACCGTTTGCGCTATCGAGACGCACTTCAATTTTCCCGCCAATAGTGGATGCTACATTTGCTTTAAACGTCCTGGCACCGCCCGCCCCGAAGTCTGCATTTCCCACAGCAATCCAGTCTCCGTTATGGATGCTTGTAACATGTTGATTATTTACCGGCCCGCCGGGTGCTGAGGATTTCTCGGTCAAAATGCGTCCATTCCAGGCAAACGTTTCAGCTTCTACCCGGTTATATGGATTCAAATTGGAAAGCTGTGTTACGCCTGCATAATTTGCCGCAACCTCTTGAATGGATCCATCTGCATTATGCACCAGCTTATTAATATGGGGAGAACGATATCCCTTGCCTGCCCCGAACAGAGCGGAACTGACAGTTTGAGCATGGTACACCACATACCACTCGTTTTTAAAATTGAAAACAGCATGATGGTTGTTTCCGCCGCCTCCGAAAAATGCACCTGGATTTTTCAAGAAGTGTCCTCTATACGTAAAGGGACCCATGGGACTTGAGCTCGTCATGTAGCCGATCTCACCTGGGGGTTTATCGGCCGGATGCGCGCCCCCGAAATTGATACAATAGGAATAGTAATATTTTCCGTTATACTTATGCATTCCCGAATCCTCAAACATAAAAGGCGCATCAATCGTAGATGCACTTCCGGCAACACTGGTCATATCAGGCCCTAATTTCATGACTCTAGCTGTTTTAGGATTGGCCCATTGCCCCTGCGTGGGATTTGAACCGCCCGGAACGCCTCCGCCGGCATATAGGTAACCGGCACCATCATCATCTACGAATACTGCCGGATCAAAAAGCCATACAACACCGGACATTCCTGGCGTATTTGGCGTTACCAGCGCTTTTTCGATCGGATCTGTCCATGGGCCGGTCGGGCTGTCTGCGGTGAGAACCCCGATACCTCCGCCGCCGTTTGCGAAATAAAGGAAAAATTTATCCTTGCCATTGATCTTTTTCACCGCGGCTGACGGGGCCCATGATGCTCCTGCCCATTTGGCAATCCCCCGGCCGCCATTCGCCCCATTGGCACCCGCTACGGGAATCGCTCCGTGATCTGTCCAGTTCACCATATCCGCTGAAGATATGACGAATATTTTATTCAAATTGGCAAATGAATTATCCTTAATCGTTCCGTCGCTATTATATTCATAGTCATCACTTGACATATAGATGTAGACTCTTCCGTTATAGGTCAGCGCAAACGGATCTGCTCCCAAATGATGGTCTATAAGCGGGTTTGAATTCCCTGCATGTTTTGCAATTGTAGTACTGGCAGCATACGCAGACTTCCCAGTGAAGCAACTCAATAATAAAACAAGGACCCATAAACATACGCTACACTTTTTACTCATAACTTAACGCTCCTCCTTTTTCTTTAAAATGGGGGTCTTTTACCATTTGAGGACAAATTGTAGACCGGCAGCAAAAGCAGGCTCCGCAGATAAGCAACTCAATAATAAAGCTAGAACCCATAAACATACGCTACACTTTTTTTAAATCACTTGACATCCTCCTTTTTCCTTAAAATGGAGGATGTTTTTTTACCATTTGGTGACAACTGGTCATGAAGAACGCATAAAATGGACGATTTCTAGAGTAAACCTTGCAAACACAGGAGTATGACTCTCGCCTTTTTAATAAAAAACGCCGCTGACAGCCAGGCCAGCGGCGTTTTGCACTTGATCATTTACAATTTGTAAAAACTTTGCGTCTCCAGCAACGATCCCATTGACAGTTGTTCATTAAGAACAAGTCCTTGATGATGCCGTTCTTCAATCCTTTTGATAATAGATCGAAAGTCTCCGGGCAATCGGTGTGCACAACGTTTATTTGTATTTACTGGAACAGGTTCAGTGCAAACGGTAAGCTTGCAGGAACCTTGAATGTACCTTTTCTTCCATAGCTGTTTTATGTAATAAAGCATTCCACGCTTCCTGTAAACCGCTGTAAGTGATGAGCCGTTCTCCGCCGGAAATGTGTTTTCCTTCTGGTTCATGGGGCGTCGTGGGAAGCTCTCATATGGTCTTCCTGCATCACATCCCCCTCCTTTCTCATCCTTGAAAAAAATGATTAAAAGTTAACACTTATACAGAATATTAAAGTGCAGCAAAATCTTAACTTAATGAATCTGCAAGGCGGCTTCATTACTTTTTCATGTTTTGTTCATATTTTATTAATTGTTTATTCAACACTGTCCGCTAAAGTAATCCATATCAACAAATATGACAGCCATCCGCATCTTTTATGAAGGGAGGTCAAAACCGGGTGCCGTTATGCTGAAAGAAAACATAAAGACATTAGGCCGTTTTTGCACCGTGGGCGTCGGCAATACACTGATAGATTTTGGTGTCTTCTTTCTTCTCGCCGCTTGTCATGTCCCTTATCTGCCGGCGCAGATCTGCTCCTATTCTGCCGGTATCATCAACAGCTATGTGTGGAACCGGAGTTGGACGTTTCGTGTAAAACGTAAGGCTGGCGGGAAAGAGATCGTGCGCTTTCTCATGATTAATATTGCCGCGTCGGGGATCACCTTTTTGCTGCTTTATTTACTTCAAAAAGGCGGTTGTTCGCTTTTGGTGAGTAAGCTCGCCGCCACTATCGGCGGAATGATGGTGAATTTTATCGGGAACCGAATCTGGGTATTTGGAGATTCGCTGAAAAACATACAGGATCAGGAGTGAAGATGAATGAGAAAAAAAGTGAGAAAAGCGGTCATTCCCGCAGCGGGTTTAGGAACGAGATTTCTGCCGGCGACAAAGGCGCAGCCGAAAGAAATGCTCCCGATCGTCGACAAACCAGCAATCCAATACATTGTAGAAGAAGCCGTCGAATCAGGAATTGAAGATATACTGATTATTACAGGGAGAAACAAACGCTCGATTGAAGATCATTTTGACCGGTCGGTGGAATTGGAATTCAATCTGCGGGAAAAAGGCAAGACGGAGACGCTTAAAGAAATGCAGCAGATTGCCGATTTGGCCAATATTCATTACATCCGACAGAAAGAACCGCTCGGATTAGGTCATGCAGTGCTGTGTGCGGAGCATTTTATCGGAGATGAGCCTTTTGCCGTTCTCTTAGGCGATGATATTATGGTGTCTGAAAAACCGGCTCTTCGGCAATTAATGGATGTATACGATGCTTATGGCGCAGAGGTTGTCGGTGTACAATCAGTTCTCCCTGAGGATGTCAGCAAATATGGTATTATTAATACGTCTGGAACTCATGGGCATGTGTATGAGGTGAAGGATGTAGTGGAAAAGCCTTCACCTGATGAAGCGCCTTCCGAAATCGCCGTAATGGGACGTTATGTGCTGAATTCATCGATCTTCCCCGTTTTGAAGTCAATTGGCAGAGGCGCGGGAAACGAAATTCAGCTCACAGATGCGCTTAGTGAGGTTTGCCGTAAGCAGCCTATCCATGCCCGGCTGCTGGAAGGAAATCGATATGACATTGGCGATAAGCTGGGCTGTTTTAAAGCGAGCGCTGAAATCGGCTTAATGCGCCCCGACATGCGATCTCAGCTTTTGGCTTATTTAGAAGATGTGATCAAACGGGAAACGAAAGAAATGCTGCGTTAAAAAAATGTAACCATCTTATCCGTTAATCAGTCATATAATAGTGAAAAAGATTAGGACAGGTTGTGAAGAATGTGGGCAGTTTGATAAGCGAAATTTTAACATGGCTGACGAACATGGGATATGCGGGTATTGCGATTGGATTGATGATTGAAATCATTCCTAGTGAGATTGTATTGGCCTATGGCGGCTATATGGTATCTGAAGGCACCATTGGATTTATTGGCGCCATTATTGCGGGTGTTATCGGGGGCACCATTGCCCAGATCTTTATTTATTGGATCGGACGGTATGGCGGCAGACCGTTTTTGGACAAATACGGGAAGTACTTATTGATTAAAAAGCATCATATTGACATGTCAGAAAACTGGTTTCAAAAGTACGGCGCTGGAGTTGTCTTCTCGGCACGTTTTATACCGGTTGTCAGACATGCGATATCCATTCCCGCAGGCATTGCCAAAATGCCTTTTCTAAAATTTGTGGTACTGACTGTGCTTGCTATCATTCCGTGGTCTATCCTGTTTGTTTATTTAGGCATTCAGCTCGGAAGCCAGTGGGATGATGTTGAGAACATTGCAGGCACTTATACGACACCGATTATGATACTGGCTATTGTCGTGATTGCTCTTTATTTTGTAATTAAAAAACGTGCAGTTATCTTTAAACGATAGCTAGCTGATATGCATAGGGATGGTTGATTCTCCCCTATGCATATTTTTTTATCTGCGATGCAGATTTGCCAGCTTCAAATGCTCCGCTAAAAATGCGACAAATACTTCATCACGCACAAGCGATGCGGCATAATTTCTTTTAATAAACCATTCAGCTTCTTCAAACGCTGCAAATGTCTCATCCTGTGTTTCCCCGTTAATTTGGATATTCCACTCGTTGTCTAAAGGAAACAGAAAAAATCTCATTTGTGCGCGATTTTCATATAGTGATCCGTTCGCCGATCCCTTTAGATTATAGATATTACGGAAAGCATCTGGACGGACAGGATCGATTCGGAATGCTTCAGCAACGAACAATTCGTATACTTCGTCGGTGATTGAACAGCCGGACGCCTTAGCATGACCGCCGCCTCCGTATCGGCCGGCGATTTCTGACACATCGATGTAATCATGAATAGTGCGCAGGCTGACCCGTTTTGACCCCATGCTTAAAATCGCAATGTAATCGAGGTGCGGATTTTCTTTACCGAGCCTGTTTCCCAGCTCAGAATGATAAGATTCTGCATGAACAATGCCTACACAGTGTTCGTGAACAAAAGTTTGCACCATTTCCCTTTTCTTTCTGCGAAGGTAGCGCTCGATTTTTACGTCTTCTAAATCAAGCAGCTTTTCTTCAAAATCATCAAAGAAAAATTTGTCATGCGCGGAAAGACGCTGAATCATTTTTTCTTCAAATTCATCGACCGACAGCAAAAAGAACAGATCATTAAGCCGCTTCGCCTGTTTTTGATCGTAGCGCTCCCACTCCCATGTATCATATTGGCGGACGAGCTCTGTGAATTGATCTAAGGCGTTTGTCGGTTTCATGAAACCATTTTCAACGAGATAGCCATATAAAAGCGATGTGGCCGATGTGAGCCGTCCATCATCGTATTCCACTTGAACAAATCCCCATTCATGCTCATTCAAATGAAGGGCAGTTTTATGATGATCAATCAGCTTCACTTTCCCGCCCGCATGAACATACTCATTCAATCTCTCTTCGTTTTCTTCGTTGACGACGAGATCGGTGATAAATAACGCGTCTTGTCTGTTGCTTTCTTTCGCTTTTTCTAAAAAGTACTGCACCTGAGCGTTTAAGCCGTTGACAGAGTTATACCGGACCTCAACATCTTTCCCGAATGCCAATTTTGCTACGATTCCGCACCCTACTCCGTCCAAGTCGTTATGTGAATATAAATGATACATAATGTAGGCCCCTTTTTATGATGAACTGACAATTGCCGCTAGAGGTGCGGCAGCCTTTATTTACTATTCTAAAAAACATAGCGTTTTATGCAAAGTTGATTAGTTTACATAATGTTATTATTGTGAATATAAAAAGAGCGCTGTTTGCGCTCCTAAGTCCTTGCTTTTTAAACAGGATACACCGGGTGTTTTCGGTTGGTAAATGTCATTTCCTTTGTCATGTATGCTTTTAGCCGTTTAGCCAACTCATCACGCAGCGAATTTGCCGGGATCACGGCATCAATGATCATTTCTGAAGCCAGTCGGTAGATATTGATGTCCTCTTTGTATTCCTCGCGTTTGCTGCTGATAAATTGCGCTCTCTCTTCTTTCGGAAGCTCGGCGATTTTTTTCGCGTAGACGGCATTTACAGCTGCTTCAGGACCCATAACGGCGATTTGGGCTGTTGGCAACGCTAAGCAGCAATCCGGTTCAAATGCCGGACCTGCCATTGCGTACAATCCTGCTCCATACGCTTTTCGGACAATGATAGAGAGCTTGGGAACGGTTGCTTCCGACATCGCTGAAATCATTTTTGCCCCGTGTCTGATAATACCCGCTTGTTCTACCTTTGTGCCGATCATAAAGCCGGGGATATCTGCTAAAAACAGCAATGGAATATGAAACGCGTCACATAAGGTAATAAATTTAGCCGCTTTGTCTGCTGAATCGTGAAATAAGACGCCGCCTTTTACCTTCGGCTGGTTTGCAACAATGCCGATAGGCTGTCCCTCGATCCGTGCGAGGCCGGTTATTAATTCCGGTGCGAATAAAGCTTTAATTTCAAAAAATGAGCCTTCGTCAATGACCCGCTCAATCAGCTCATGCATATCAAAAGGCGCATTTTGATTTTGGGGAATGACATCGGCAAGCGGAATGTCGTAGTGTTTTGGCGGGCGTTTCTCTTGCGTAGGCGCTTTTTCTTGATAATGAGCCGGAAAGTATGATAAATAAGCCCGTGCCAGACGTATGGCTTCTTCTTCAGTTTCTGCAAGAATATCCCCGCAGCCTGAGATTGAGCAATGCATACGGGCGCCTCCCATTTCTTCGAGAGACACTTTTTCGCCGATAACCATTTCCGCCATCCGCGGCGATCCTAAATACATGGAGGCGTTGCCGTCTACCATAACGACAATGTCACAGAAGGCCGGGATATAAGCGCCGCCTGCCGCAGACGGTCCGAAAAGCAGGCAGATTTGCGGAATTCGTCCCGATAGTTTGACTTGGTTGTAAAAAATTCTTCCCGCACCGCGTCTCCCTGGAAAAACATTGATTTGATCGGTGATTCTGGCGCCTGCCGAATCGACTAAATAAATGAGCGGGCAGTTTAATTTTTCGGCGGTTTCTTGAATTCTGATGATTTTTTCAACGGTTTTTGCTCCCCATGAGCCTGCTTTCACCGTTGAATCATTTGCCATTGTGCAAACGGTTCGGCCGCCGATTTTGCCGATGGCTGTTACGACTCCGTCAGCGGGAAGCGCGTCTGACATGCATTCCGCAAAAAAAGCGTCTTCAAGCTCGATGTCATCGTCAAACAAAAGAGCAAGCCGTTCTCTGACAAAGAGCTTGCCTTTTTCTTGGTTGCTCTGATGATACTTTTCCGCCCCGCCTTTTCGGATCCGTTCGGCCCGTTCTGTTCGTTCCTTTTCATAATCCATGAGCATTTCCTCCCTTTTATAATCCCTTGTATACGGCCCGTCTTTTTTCTTGAAACGCCTGAAGCCCTTCTCTCCTGTCTTTTGTCGGAATGGTATGTTCATATGCTTTTTGTTCAATTGCCAGCCCTGTTGCGAGATCTGTCTCCAATCCTTTATTGATTGCGAATTTCGCCTGGCGGACAGCGATCGGCCCATTGGCAGAGATGGCTGCGGCCAGCTCCTCTGCTTTTGGCATAAGGTTACAAGGAGCCGTGACATGCTCTACAATACCTATTTCTTTTGCTTCGTGTGCTGTTACGCGTCTGCCTGTAAAAATTAATTCTTTTGCTTTACCTCTGCCAATCAGACGAGGCAGTCTTTGGGTTCCGCCGGCACCTGGGATAATGGCTAACCCTGTTTCCGGAAGGCCCAGCACGGCAGATTCAGCTGCGATGCGAAGGTCGCATGCCAATGCCAATTCAAGACCGCCGCCTAATGCGCTTCCGTTTATCGCAGCTATAACCGGCTGAGGTGAGGCTTCAAGTAAAGCCGCGGTTCTTTGAATGAGAGATACACTTTCAAGAACCTGATCTTCTTTCAGCTTTATCCGTTCTTTCAGGTCTGCCCCCGCACAAAACGCTTTTTCGCCGGTGCCTGTGAGGATGACACAGCGAATGTTTGAGTTGAATTCAATTTCCTGAAGAATCGATTGCAGGCTTCTCAGCATTTCCGCTGAAAGAGCATTTGCCGCCTGAGGCCTGTTTAACGTGATGACGGCAATGTGATCTTTCTGGACAGTAAAAAGAATCGTTTCTCCCATGTTTTTGTCCTCTCTTTTATCAAGATGATTTAAATACCTTTAGATTTCGGCTTGGCAGCTGTTTGCCCATTTTTTCCTCTATCCATTTGGCCGCGGAAAGCAGTTTATCGAGATTTATATTTGTTTTGATGTTCATCTGTTCCAGCATGTACACGATATCCTCAGTCGCGGCGTTTCCGGACGAACCCGGAGCATACGGGCAGCCCCCAAGTCCTCCTGCCGAGCCGTCGAACACAGTGATGCCCATTTGGAGAGCTGTGACCATGTTGGCGAGCGCCGTTCCTCTCGTATCATGAAAATGCAGGGCAATTTGATTGGCCGGGAATCGTGCCAAAAGAGCTTCAAGTACGGTTTCAACTTGGACGGGATTTGCCGCTCCGATCGTATCTCCAAGCGATAGTTCAGAAATCCCGAATTCAAATAGGGCTTCAGAAAGGCGGATGACTTGTTCAATGGGGACATCTTTTTCGTACGGACAGCCGAAAACAGTTGAGAGGTAGGCTCTTGTTGAGAGGTTTGCTTTTTTTGCGTCATCGTTTACTTGTTTGAGAGTATGAAGGGTTTCAGTTGTGGATTTATTGATGTTTTTTCTGTTGTGCGTCTCGCTCGCAGACATAAAGACGCAGGCTTCGTCAATGCCTCCTTCAAGGGCACTCTCCAGACCCTTTTGATTGGGCACAAGCGCCGCGTATGTTACCCCTTTTTCACGGTTAATGCCTTTTGCCACGTCTATTGCATCTCGAAGTGCCGGAATCCATTTCGGGTGAACGAAGGATGTGATTTCGATATACGAAAGCCCTGTCCGGGAAAGCTGGTTGATCCAAGTGATTTTATCTTCGGTTGTGATCCATATAGGCTCGTTTTGTAAGCCGTCACGCGGTCCGACTTCTTTGATCTTCACTTTTTTAGGATATGACATGGTCTTCCTCCAGTTTATTGAGTGGAATCGCTCATTTCGAGCAGCACGTCTCCTTCATTTACGAAATCGCCCTCATGTTTTTTGACTTCTTTTACGGTTCCGCTTCTGTCTGCAACGATCGGGATTTCCATTTTCATTGATTCCAAAATGGCAACTTCCTGGCCTTTTTCAATGTGGTCGCCGGCTTTGACGTGCACTTTCCACACGTTTCCCGCCATTTGTATCTTAACCGTCATAACAACTGCCTCCTTTATAAAAGTTGTTTCAAAAAGTCAGTCGTGACATCCCCTTCTTTAAATGCTTTTGATGAAGCAGTCTGTATGAGAAGCGGGAGATTTGTTTTGATTCCCTCTATCCGGTAGTCACGGAGCGCTGTCTTCAGCTTTTCGATTGCTTCCGCTCTGGTATGGCCTTTGACTATCATTTTGGCGATCATCGGGTCATAAAAAGGGGTAACGGTGCTGTCTTTTGCTACCGCACATTCGTGCCTGACTCCTTTTTGGCCAGGGAGTGAAAACGCAGTGATCGTACCTGGTGATGGGTAGAATGTTTTCGGGTCCTCCGCGTATATTCGAACTTCTATCGCATGCCCGTTTCGTTTGATGTCTTGCTGGGAGAATGCGAGTGTATGGCCCGCAGCAATCCGTAACTGCTGCTCAACTAGATCCAGGCCCGTTATTTCTTCAGTCACGGGGTGTTCAACTTGCAGTCTTGTATTCATTTCGAGAAAATAAAAGTTTTGATTCGCGTCTACTAAAAACTCGATGGTGCCTGCGTTCGTATAGCCGATCGCTTTTGCTGCTTTTACGGCCGTTTGCCCGAGCTTCATTCTTAGATCATCATCTACAAATGGTGACGGCGCTTCTTCAATGACCTTTTGATGCCGTCTCTGAACAGAGCAATCGCGTTCAAACAAATGTACTGTATGGCCGTGCTGATCGGCCAACAGCTGAACTTCGATGTGGCGCGCATGTTCAATGACTTTTTCGATATACATCGAACCGTCACCGAAAAAATCTGCTGCGCGCTTTTTGTTCCCCTCGTACGCCTTTGTCAAAGCTTCCTCATTTTGGACAAGCTGCATACCGATGCCGCCTCCGCCCGCTGAAGCTTTCAGCATGACTGGGTAGCCGATTTGGCTTGCAGTGCGGCAAGCTGCCTGAATGTCTCCAAGGGATTCGGAAACACCGGGAACGACGGGGACACCTGCCGCCTCCATTGCTTTACGCGCTTCGATTTTGCTGCCCATCTTAGCAATGATATCGGGTGCAGGGCCGATAAACACGATGTTTTCTTGCTTGCAGCGTTCAGCGAACCGGCTGTTTTCTGATAATAACCCGTAGCCCGGGTGGATGGCGTCGGCGTTTGCTTTTTTCGCCGTCTCTATGATTCTCTCTATATTTAAATAACTTTCACTGACTCTTGATTCCCCGATCAAATAAGCCTCTGTGGCCGCCTTTGCATGGGGTGCGTCTCTGTCTGCTTCTGAATAAACCGCGACCGTTTTGATTCCGAGACGGCTGCACGTTCGGATAATTCTCATTGCAATCTCTCCGCGGTTGGCGATCAGTATTTTTGTAAACATAACTTCACCTCATTGACATGATGATAAGTTGAACATTTCAATCGTTTTTTCACGCAGTTTATATTTTTGAATTTTACCTGAAGCCGTCATCGGGTACTCGTCTGCATAAATAACATAACGCGGAATTTTGTGGCGGGCGATTTTCCCTTTGCAATAGGCTTTAAGCTCTTCAGACGAAACGGTTTTTCCGTCTTTCAGTTTAATCCAGGCAGCGGCCTCCTCCCCGAATTTGGCGTCAGGCACACCAACGACCTGGACATCTAAAATAGCGGGATGCCGGTATAGGAATTCTTCAATTTCACGCGGGTAAATGTTCTCACCGCCTCTGATGAGCATGTCTTTTAATCTTCCGGTGATGCGGCAGTACCCGTCTTCATCCATGACAGCAAGATCTCCGGTGAACAGCCATCCATCGGGATTGATTGCTTTTCTGGTCGCTTCTTCGTCTTGATAATAGCCTTTCATGACATGGTAGCCGCGGGTGCATAGCTCTCCTTGCACGCCTCTTTGAACTTCTTGACATGTCCCGGGTTCTACGATTTTCACTTCTGCATGAGGCAGGGCACGGCCGGTTGTTTCGACTCTCCGTATGAAAGAATCATTTGCCCTCGTTTGCGTAATGACCGGTGAGGCTTCAGTTTGACCATAGGCGATTGTAATGTCTTTCATGCCCATCTTTTCAATGACAGCTTTCATGACTTCACTCGGACAGGGAGAACCGGCCATGATGCCTGTTCGGAGCGTCGATAAATCATATGCTTCAAAATCCGGATGATGCAGCTCTGAGATAAACATGGTCGGCACGCCGTGGAGCGCTGTGCATTTCTCTTTTTCGACCGTTTTAAGGACGGTAACCGGATCAAATTCTTGTATAGGTATCATGGCTGCCCCGACGGACACACACGCCAAAATCCCGAGCACGCATCCGAAGCAGTGAAAAAACGGAACCGGGATGCACAGGCGGTCTTGAGAGGTTAATCCCATACATTCAGCGATATTGGCAGCGTTATTGATGACATTAAAATGGGTCAGCATCACTCCTTTGGGAAACCCTGTCGTTCCTGATGTGTATTGCATGTTAATCACATCGTCTTTTTCAAGGCTGTTCATTCTTGCTTCCAGCTCAGCATCCGTCACTGTTTTTGCCAATATCTCTGTATCGTCCCAATGATACATGCCAGGCAAACGGTTTTCACCGATATAAATCAGCGTTTTTAAAAAGGGATATCGTTCTGATCTCAGCTGGCCGGGTTCTGCTTCTTGCAGTTCGGGAATTAAGCTGTTCAGGATGTCTGTGTAAGAAGTGCCCCGATATGAATCCATGACAATAAGCGCCGCGGCATCCGATTGCTTCAGCAAGTAATCGAGCTCGTGTGCTTGATAATTGGTATTGACGGTCACGAGCACGGCTCCGATTTTCGCGGTGGCGAATTGAACGGCAAGCCATTCGGGGATATTCGAAGCCCATATGGCTACGTGGTCTCCTTTTCCAATCCCCATCCGCATTAGCCCTTTAGCGGTTTGACGGCACAGACTGTTAAATTGGGCGTACGTATAGCGGATATTTCTGTCTGGATAAACGACCGCTTCTTGATCAGGATAGGCTTCAGCGGTTTGTTCCAGCAGCCTGCCGATTGTGGAATGGATGAGTTCAGCCATGCATTGTTCCACCTTTCTAAGTTGTGGGAAAGCGTTTACATTTTATGTTAAAAGCTGTCTGGCGATCACGATACGCTGAATTTCAGATGTGCCTTCACCGATTTCCATTAATTTTGCGTCCCGCAGCATCCGTTCTACCCCATATTCTTTCATGTAGCCTGAACCTCCATGGATTTGAATGGCTTGATTGCAAGCCCTTGTCGCCATTTCAGATGCAAACAGCTTGGCATACGCCGCTTCTTTTGTGAACGGGCGGTTATGGTCTTTCAGCCAAGCAGCTTTTAACACCATTTGCCGTGCCAATTCAATTTCCATCGCCATATCGGCAAGTTTAAATTGAATCGCCTGAAAGGAAGAAATCGGCTGTCCGAACTGCTTTCGTTCTTTCGCGTATGCCAATGATGCTTCAAGTGCCGCTTGGGCGATGCCGACTGCAAGAGCAGCGATGGAGATCCGTCCGCCGTCCAGCGTGTACAGAAACTGCTTAAATCCTTTTGTTGGATCGCCGAGTAAGTTGCCCGCAGGCACTCTGACATTCTCAAGCAAAATTTCCGCTGTATTTGAACCGCGGACGCCCATTTTATCGTACGGGCTCGTAATCGTAAGTCCGGGTGTGCCGGTTGGCACGATCAATGCTGAGATGATGTTCTTTCCGTTTTTGTTTTTGCCTGTTACTGCGGTTACAATCACCGTTCGTGCGTAGCTTGCATTCGTGATCCAGCACTTTTCGCCGTTGATGACATACTCTTCCCCATTTGTAATCGCTTTTGTTCGAGTGCCACCTGCATCTGAGCCGGCATTTGGTTCCGTCAGGCCGAATGACCCGAGTGCTTTGCCGGAAGCCAACGGTGTCAAATGCACCCGTTTTTGTTCTTCTGTTCCGAAATAATAAAGAGGACATGCGCCGAGTGAGACCGCTGCAGCATAGCTTAATCCAGTACTGCCGCAGGCTTTGCCGATTTCTTCAACCGCTAAGGCATATGAAATCGTATCAGCGCCTGATCCGCCGTATTCTTCGGGAAAAGGAATACCCATCAGCCCGAGTTCACCCATTTTTTTAAATGTTTGGACCGGGAACTCGCCTGTTTGATCTACATGTTCAGCGTGAGGAGCAATTTCTTTTTTCGCAAAATCCTTTACCATTTCACGAACCATTTGCTGTTCTTTTGTCAGCTCAAAATTCACCGTGGTTTCCTCCTTCACATCTTTGTAACATCCTATTAGGCGAGTGCTGTAATCATTCCCTGACAAAAGAAATCTGAAAATTGAAATTGTATCATTTTTTATGTGGAAACATCAGCGGAATGAGTAAATACATGGCATAGGCGCATACCATCCATATGGCAAACGCAATGACCTGCCCCTTTGATAATGCCGGGAAGATGATGGGATGATTCCAAAGGGAAATCGTATCAATGAATAAACCAATCGCTGATCCCCATACGCCCAGCTTGATCACCGCATACTGTGATTGGTCGAGTTTTTGATAGAGAAAGAACACAAGACATAAAACGAGAGCAGTGCACGCTTCCAGAAGAAGAAAGTTCAGCAAAAGTGATAAACATAACCGGTGATAATCAGCATTTTTTTTTGTTCGTGATTTTGCTGACAACAATGCCTTTTTCAGCTTTTCGCTTGACGGGAGCAAGCTGTTCTTTACGTTCGCCCAAGAGCTGCCGCACACATGGCGAACGACCTCCATCATGAGGTTTTCTTTTGTGCGGAAATGGTAATAAACCGTTCCTTGGGTGACATTGGCTTGTTTCGCAACCGATTGTAACGTCAGTTTTTCTAAACCGTTTTCTGCGATACATGTTTTGGCAGACTGAATAAGTGCTTCTTTGGAAATAACATTTGGTTTTGCCATGGCGTTCCTCCT
The DNA here is from genome assembly GCF_004124315.2 of Bacillus cabrialesii. Classification (GTDB taxonomy): domain Bacteria; phylum Bacillota; class Bacilli; order Bacillales; family Bacillaceae; genus Bacillus; species Bacillus cabrialesii. Next base: position 2,008,236 of record NZ_CP096889.1, read on the forward strand.
TATGAGTTAGTTAGTTTAATAACTGACTTTAGGGCTAGAAAATGTTTTTTTGAAAATGAAAGGCTTATATATATTCATTCTTAAGAATGCCGTATATTTCCAAATCGACAACCCCTTTACCGGACCAATAGGAAGCTTGTCTGACTAGCCCTTCTTTCATAAAATTGTTTTTTAAGAGAACATTTTTTGAAGCCTCGTTTGCCGGCATGACTTCAGCTTGAATTCTGTTTACGTTGACTTTCTTAAATAAAAATGGGATCACCGTGCTGACGGATTCTGTTGCATTGCCTTTCCCCCAATATTCTTCAGCCAAGTAGTATCCAATCGATACCATGTTTACTTTTTGGTTAAAATCCATCGCTTCAATGATTCCAACTAATGTATTCTCATGACTCTTCGGAAAAATCCCCCACTTGATTCTGCTTTTTTTGCTGTAATCCCGATCAAAATGGCCAATCATTTTTTGTACAGTTTTGATGTTATGTTTCGGAATGATGCCGCAGTACTCAAATACTCTGACATTATCAGAGAGCGAGAATAGGTCCTGTACGTGCACCTCTTCGATTTTCCTTAACATTAGATTCTCAGATTCCAATACTGGGAAATGCCCAAAAACCGCTTCCATATTCATGTGAGTCTCTCCTTTGCTTTTCTATTCTTTAACAAATTCAGCGGCTCATCATGAGTTCCTGTTTTCAAAATCACTTTTAAAAAAGACGACTTAAAAAGCCGTCTTTCTTATTTTGTCTTTCGTTTGGAAGCCTTGCTTTCGTTATGAAGCCGGTCTGCTGAAGTGACATAATACGTATACGTCTTGTTTGGGTCTGCGGTGTTATCCAAGAAGGTTTGCTGCTCATTTGTTTTACGCGCGGTTGCCAGCAATGTTTTGTTCTTTTTCCCTTCGGTTCTGTATATCGCATAGTAAGCTGTTTCTTTTGATTTTTGATTTGATGGGTGGTCTTGAATGTGCAGAAGATTGCCGTTTTTGTCTTCGGTCACTTTCGTAAGTTTCGGTTTTTTTGGGGCGGTATTGTCAAGCCAAGGCATTTGCGGAATGAGTGCCGGCTGGCTGTAAAGTTCAGTGATGAGTCTGTCTTTGATGCCAAGCGGATTTTTGTTGAGGTCTTTGAGGCTGAAATGCATACTTCCTTTTACAAGCGCAAGCTGACGGTTCAAGGTGATTTGTCTCACATACTCCTCGGGGTCGGACCATGGCGGATCAAAATTGTTATTGATTTTATAAGCTGCCTGGCCAATGTATAAATGAACAGGCTTATGTTTGACTTCATTACTCCACCAATCAGCCAAGACGTCGTAAGCCGCTGCGTTAAAGCCGATGCTCCAATAAATCTGCGGGGCAATATAATCGATGTCGCCTTGTTGGATCCAATGTCTCGTATCTGCGTATAGATCGTCATAATTTCTGACGCCTGCGTTTGTATTCGATCCGGTCGGGTCATCTGCCGCGTTTCTCCATACGCCAAAGGGGCTGATGCCAAATTTGACATACGGTTTTGCGGATTTGATCGTTTGGTTGATTTGTTTGACAAGCTGGTTCACATTATCCCGCCGCCAGTCATCAATATTGGAAAATGTGTCTTTTCCGTATTGTTCATACTGTGCTTGATCAGGAAATTCCTGTCCAGTTATTTTATAAGGGTAAAAATAATCATCCATATGAACGGCATCGATATCATACTGTTTTACCACTTCTTCAATGCCTTTGACGATAAAGTCTCTCGCTTCAGGAATGCCCGGATGATAATAAAGCTGCTTTCCGTAAGCGGCAACCCAGTCTGGATGCTTTCTTGCCGGGTGATCCTCAGACAATTTATTGAGATCCGTGTGATTCATTGTAAGGCGATAAGGATTAAACCAGGCATGAAATTCTACATTTCGTTTATGGGTTTCTTCAATCATAAATGCAAGCGGGTCATAGCCCGGGTCTTTCCCTTGGACACCGGTTAAGTATTCGGACCAAGGTCCGTAAGCGGACGGATAAAAAGCGTCTGCAGTCGGTTTAATTTGAACAATAACGGCATTCATCCCCATTGTTTGTACATCGTCCAGCAGTTTGATATACTCCTGCTTTTGCTCTTCAACTGTTAACCCCTTTTTTGACGGCCAATCAATATTTAATACGGAAGCAATCCATACGGCTCTCAGTTCCCTGTCAGACTGCGCATTGGCCATAAACGGAACGGAGATCACAAACGTTCCGATGATCAAGCTGACAAGGAAACGGACAAACGGCTTTTGTCGAACTTTCATTCTGTTTCTTCTCCCCCATTACATCACTTTCACTCTTCGCTATTACGGTATTCCCGGGCTGTAAAAGAGTGCTTAATCGGATTGAAGAAATCAGGATTTATGTCTATATCATCAGGTAAACGAAAAAAGTCCTGAAGCATTTGTCCGCCGCTTTAGGACTTTTTATCATCGATCATAGTTTGCAGGCTCTTTAACACATCAATAAGTTTTACACCGACACCGACTGCTGTTTCAAGAATCGCTTGAGCTCCTGCGATGGCTAAAATAAAGATCACTGGAACTGCAATTCGAGGCAAAAAGAGATAGCCCAGTCCGATCAAGATGGCACACCAAACGCCGGCACACCAATAGCAATTCAGCATGTATCCGAAGTTAGATGCCGGCACGCTTTTTTCGTTCACATGCCCGTTTTGATCAACGATTTTTTTCTTTTTCATAAATGGTTTCCGGATAAATTCCGTGATTTTGTCGAATACAATCAAATGTGTCAGCCTGTAGCTGGCTAGAATTAGCATGATAAAAGTAAGCCAAGAGAGATCGTCCATAATAGCCTCCAACAAAAAAGGATGATGTTATCATTCCCTCGTGTTCTTTATCCATTCTTGATGTAAAAAGAAAGACGGACAGAGAATGCCTCTGTCCGCTAAATCGCTTTATCGTTTGTGCAGCAGTGCTTTATTTGAATTGATCTTGTCTAAAATATCGAGGATGATGTCAGCGTTTTTTTCAGCATATGTGCCTTCCAGCATATCTTTATGAGCGCCAAAACCGTTGTATTCGCTGTAGTTTCCGTAAGCGGCGCCTTTCCATTTCGTTAAGCCTGTATTCCCGCTGGTTTCGGTTTGAATTCCAGCTTCAATGAAATGAATATTCGCTTTGATGTGCCCTCGATTCAGCAGCTGCGCCCAATATTCCTGATAATTTCTTTTTTTCTTCATCACCTTTTCTCTGACCGCTTCAGGCAGGTATGCTGCAGATTCGTCATTCCCGGTATCGATAGGCAAAGCCTGCTCTTTTAGATAAGCGTCCACAATAATGAAGTCACTGACTTCCAATCCTTTGCGCTCCATCGCCTGCGCCACTTCAAAAGCCAGGTTTCCGCCTGCGGAGTAGCCTAATAAAACGTATGGGCCTTCAGGCTGTATGTCCGTGATGCAATTGACATATTGTTCAATGCGGGTGTCATGTTCAATAAAATGAAATCCGTAGACAGATGCCTTGTCATTCAGCAATAAAGCAAGATCTTTGAAATAAATGCCAAATCCTGATATCGGCGGAAAGCAGAAAAGATTTCGCGCGCCGTGCTGGTTCAGTTTGATTACATGCTGTTCATCTGCCGCTGTGAGCTGTTTAGAATAAAGTTTTTCGGCAAGCTGAGCGATTGTCGGATTTTCGAACAAGAGATCAATCGGCATGTCTATTTGCTGCTGATGCTTTAATGTGTGTATGACTTGCAGCGCTTTTAGTGAATGTCCGCCAATAGCAAAGAAGTCATCATCAATACTGATTGTATTGACTCCGAGAACATGCTTCCATATGTTCGCCAATTCTTGTTCAACCAAGTTTCTTGGCAGTGTGATGTCCTTCCGTTTGTCAGGCTTATTTTCTGGAATAGGAAGAGCGCTGCGGTCTATTTTTCCGTTTCCGGTAAGCGGCATCCGGTCCACACGCACCCAGTGCTGCGGGATCATATAGTCTGGGAGCACACGCGCCAAATCGGCACGTATCTCCTTTTCTGTTCGTTTATCATCGCCGACGTAATGAGTGTACAGCTGTCCCTCTCCGTCAACTTCTCTCAATGTCACTGCCGTTTCCTGCACGCCTTCCATTTCTAACAGGCGGGCTTCAATTTCGGCGGGCTCAATTCGTTTTCCTCGGATTTTCATCTGCCTGTCAATCCTGCTGATGTACTCTAAGTTTCCATCGGGTAGCCAGCGCGCCAAATCACCGGTACGGTATATTCTTTCTCCAGACAAGTAAGGATGAGGAGAAAAAACAGCCTTTGTCAGGTCATCTCTGTTCAAATAGCCTTTTGCGACTCCATCGCCGCCTACACAAAGCTCGCCGGGAACGCCTATCGGCAAAAGGCGGCCTTTTGCATCTAAGATGAAAGCGGTGCTATTGCTGATTGGTTTTCCGATTGGAATCGGCCCTGCATAGTCTCTTTTCATCTTAAAAAAGGTTGAAAATGTCGTGTTTTCCGTAGGCCCGTAAATATTGTGAAGCGCCAGATTTGGACAGGCGTGTCTGACAGCATTCATCAGGGCAGGCGAGAGTGCTTCTCCGCCGACATATAACGTATGGAGACCGCGGAACATGTCTGCTTGTACCTGTGCCAGCTGATTAAAAAGAGCCGTAGTTAAAAATAGGACTGTGATGCCATTTTCAATCAAGTACGCCCCAAACCGATCAGGTGACAGCAGTGTCGATTTATCAATGATATGAAGGCTTGCGCCATTTAAAAGCGCACCGAACATTTCAAAGGTGACGGCGTCAAAGCTGATAGATCCAGTCAGAATAAATCGGTCATCAACGGACGCAGACGTGTAATTGCTGTTGCTGACAAGGGATACGACGTTGCGATTGGTGATCATGACGCCTTTCGGCCGGCCTGTTGATCCTGAGGTATACATGATGTATGCAAGATCATCCGGGCTGGAGCTGATGTTGATAGGGATATCGTTCTCTTCCATCGATGCCTGCGCATCTGAAATCATACATGTTCCTGAGAACGCAGCGTTTTGCTCCAGCCCCTTTTGAACAATCAGCATTTTTGCTTGCGTTTCCTCAAGCATAAAGCTGACACGTTCAGGCGGAAGCTCGGCATCAAGCGGGAGGTATGCTCCCCCTGCTTTTAAAACGGCAAGCACACTGATCATGAACTCGGCAGAATGAGCAGCCAATATCCCGGCTGTCTCGTTTTTCCGAAACCCATTTTGATATAACGCTCTGGCGAGTGAATTAGAGCGTTTATCAAGCTCTTCATACGAAAAAGACAAATTCCCACACACAAGTGCGATATGGTTTGGCGTCTTTTCTGCTTGTTCACGAAATAAATCTATAATTGTATGATTCTTTGGATATTCTGTTTTTGTATTGTTGAACTGTGTGACAATCTGCTCTTTTTCCGTAGCATCAAGAAAAGAAAAATCAGCAATTGGCGTATCAGGGTGATGTGCCGCTGTGCTTAGCGCTTGTGTAAATTGCCTTTTGATACAGTTGATCCAGGCGGCATCGTAAATGAACGCATTATAGCTGAATTTGATGATCAGTTCTTCGCCTGGAGCAACGACAAGATTAAAGTGATATCCTGATTGCTCAGATACCTTCACTTGATCGATTTGCAGCGGTGAATCGGTTTGATCAGCGGAATCGGCGATTTTCTGCTGTATCGGATAGTTTTCAAAGACAATAATGTGATCAATCAGTTCCTGTTTTAAAGCGGTGTTTGCCTGAATATCAAATAAAGGCTGGCAGGTAAACGGCTCAGCTTCCAGCATTTCTTTCTGGCATCGTCTGACCAGCTCCTGAAACGTTTCGTCTTGATGTGTTTTAATGCGAACCGGAATGGTATTGATAAACAATCCTATCATTTGTTCCACACCCGGAATTTCTGACGGTCTGCCTGAGACAACCGCGCCAAATACAACGTCGTCGGTGCGGTTATATTGCTGCAGCATCACACCCCAAACTGCCTGAATGAAGGTGGCAAGCGTGACGCCATGTTGTTTGGCAGTCTCTTTGAGCTTGTCTGTCAGTGGTTTATTTAATGAAAATATCAAATCTTCACGTTGATACCCCTCTTTTGTTTCTTCATCAGACACACGAGGCAGCGGTGATGGAGTGCTGTAGTTTTTTAAATATGAATCCCAGTACTCCGCCGCTGTTTCTTTGTCACGGTTTGTCAGCCAGGAAATATAGGTGCTGTACGGACGGACAGGGTCTAAAGAAAGCGGTTTTCCTGCATGGATCGATTGATAAATCAGCATAAATTCCTGAAGAACGATGCCAAGGCACCAGCCGTCCATTAAAATGTGATGGTGGCTCCAAATGCATACATGCTCCTCTTCAGCAGTTTTGAACAGAGAAATCCGGATCAGCATATCTTTTTGCAAATCAAAGCCTTTTTGCTTGTCCTTCTCCTTAAAGCATTCAATATACTCATTCTGCCCGTTTGTTGGCAGATGGGAAATGTCTTCGCTGTACAAATGGAATTCGCGTTCTGTCATCACGACTTGCCGAGGTCCCGACAAATGCGGGACGTGCGGCAAAAACACGGTTCTGAAAATGTCATGGCGGTCTATGATGGTTTGAATGCTGCGTTGAAACCATTCATAACTGAGGCTTCCTTTAATGGTGAAGAGCGACTGCTCAACGTATGCCCCCTCCTCTTTGCGGAGGAAGGAATGAAACAGCATTCCCTCCTGCATATGACTCAGAGGATAAATGTTCTTGATTTTTTTGATGTTATCCATAGTGTCTGCACCTTTCTTCACGGATTCATTAGTGAAAACTGAGCATATCGGCAATCTCTTGCAGCGCGTCCTCGGTCAGTTCTTGATCATCAAAATCACTGATGGTCTTTTCTGTTTCTCTTTTGTTCTGGCAGTGTTCGATCAGCTGTAATAAAAATTGACGGCATGTTTCGCTGAGCTGTTCGATGGTTTTGCGCTGAAAGCGGGCATTGTCATAAGTCATATTGACAGTCATTTTTCCTTCTGCAGCGATTGCGCTGATATCCAGCGACTGTTCACGGTTCCAGGTTGTGCTGATATCATCCCCGGCACCCAGCGGAGAGAATGAGAAGGCGTCCTCCTCAGGTACTTCAGCTGGGCTGCCGCTTTCAAATTGCCCCAGATAATTGAAGCTGATTTCTGGCGCGCCGGTGAAATTGATGTCTTTTTTGTCAGGCTGCGTCAAATATTTGATGACACCGTAGCCGAACCCTTTGTCCGGTACACGTCTCAGTGTATCTTTTGTTGTTTTTAGCACATGAACCATGCCTTCTTCCGAATCTGGCAAGTCTGCGTTCAGTTTAACCAATAACGGATAAATGGCGGTAAACCATCCAACCGTACGGCTCACATCAATTCCATCTAATACATCCTCTCGCCCGTGGCTTTCTAATGATAGTTTGAAGGCGGATTGATTGGTCCAATGGCGCAGCGCGTGAATGACAGAAGCAAGAAGCAAATCCTGAGTATCTGTGTTATATGCGCTGTTGGCATCTTTTAAAAGCGCAGCTGTCTCTTTATCGTTTAATGTAAACGAAATCGTGGACCGTTTTCTCTCGGTTGCTATGGGTCCGATGATTTGATCAAAAGGCAGTGCTTCTGTTTGATATTCTTCGGTTTCGCGCCAATACTTGAGCTGTTTTATAAGCTGCTGGCTTCCGGCATAGTCAGAAAGCTTTTTCGCATACGCTTTAAATGAGCTTGTTTTAGGCGGCAGTTTGATATCTTCCCCGCCAGCAGCTTGGCGATATCCTAAAGCCAAATCTTCAAGCAGAACCCGCCACGAGATGCCGTCAACGACAAAGTGATGTGCAGTTAAAAATAAGAAATCACCGTCAGTTGTGCGGAAAAGACCGGCTTGCAGCAGCGGACCATTCTTCAAATCCATTTTCTGCTGAATATCACGCACATGGCGTTTGATAAGAGGCTCATACGCTCTATTTCCGTTAGTGCCTTCTGGAGCTGATAAATCAATCATCTGAAGGCCGTACAGCGCGTCGTCCGAATGACTGATCGGCCGATTATATTGATCCCACTTTCCTTGTTCATTCTGTGAAAATACCATCCGCAGCGCATCATGATGGCACGTTATTGCTTTTAACGTTTTGCGCAGTGCTTCTTCTTGTATAGAGGTGCTTCGATGCAGCATAACGGACTGGTTAAAATGGTGTTTTTCTTTTATATCTTGAGAAAGAAACCATTTCTGAACAGGTGACCATTGCACGTCTCCCTCAACCGGATCTTGGCTGGAACTTGTATTTGAATCCCGGATATAAGCTGCCAATTCTTGAATGGTCGGATGGCTAAACAAATCTTTCACTGCCATTTGCTTTCCTATCCGGTGAAGCCGTGCCGATACCTGTAACGCTTTGATCGAATCTCCGCCAAGCTCAAAGAACGAATCAGCAGTCCCGATCTTTTCTGCCCCCAGCACTTCCTTCCATATATCCGCCAGTATTTGTTCCATCTTGCTGGCTGGTACGAGGAATGGACGTTCAGCTTCTCTCTTTGATACGGGTTTTGGAAGTGCTCTGCGATCCAGCTTGCCGTTTGGTGACAATGGAAGAGAGTTGAGCTTTTCAATAAATGCAGGGTGCATAAACACCGGCAGCTTGTTTTGTAATGCTGAGCGTATTGTATTTGTGCTCAACTCTGGTTTTGTCACAACATAAGCGCTTAATTCGGTTTGTCCTGACGCTGTTTCATGAGCAACTACTGCGGCGTCTTGTACACCGTTTATACTACGGATGACTGCTTCAATTTCTTTCGTTTCTACACGATAGCCTCTGATTTTGACTTGATCATCGATTCTTCCCAGATATTCGAGTGTTCCGTCGGCCATCCATCTGGCGGCGTCTCCTGTTCGGTACATTCGTGTTTCGGGTTTGAATGGGTTCTGGATGAATGCTCTCTCTGTCAGTTCAGGAAGGTTGACATACCCTCTTGCAAGCCCAGTTCCCGCTATACAAAGCTCTCCCGCAACACCGATTGGCTGAATCTGCTGATTGCTATTCAAAATCAGCACTTGGGACCCGTCAATTGGCTGGCCGATGCTTACGTATGTCTGCTTTTCCATATGTCTCATGACGGTAGTGGCTACGCTGTTTTCTGTCGGCCCATATTCGTTGGCGAGTTCGGTATGCGGGCATATGGCCATGCTGCGGTCGATCAATTCGCGGTCAGCTGCTTCTCCCGCCAGTGTGACAACTCTCAGCGTCTTTACATCTTCCGGCTGCACTACGTCCAAAAGCGCTCGATATAAAACAGGCACAATAATCATATGTGTAATCCGGTGACGAGACAGCTGATGCTTAATGGCCAGAATGTCCTTCGCTCCCTCTTCATGAAGCAGAACTGCTTTTGCACCTGACAAAAGTGGTGTGAACATACTAGTTAAAAAGCCGTCAAATGAGAAAGAAAAGAGCTGCAGGATGGTATCTGTCTCGTTGAAAGCATAAGCGCTTCGCCGCCATTGAAGAGTGTTGGCAATGCCTTTATGCTCGACCATTACCCCTTTTGGGCGGCCCGTCGTTCCTGATGTATAAATGATATAGGCCAAATGATGAGCAGACGATACTTGCGGCAGCGGTGATTTGTCGTATGCCTCCGCGTTTTGTATGGTCAAGATCTCTCCTTCAAAATCTTCAGCAGCTCTCCAATCCGCTTCATTTACTGTCAACAGCAGTTTCGTTCCGCTGTCGCTGAGAATATAGCGTTTCCGTTCCGATGGGTACTCAGGATCAATGGGAACGTAACAGCCGCCTGCTTTCCATACACCAAGTATGGCTGCTATCATGCTGAACGAACGAGGCATCATGATGCCTACTGGTGTGTCCGGTTTAACACCTCTGCTGCGCAATGTGTGTGCGATTCCATTGGACCATTCGTCAAGATCCTGATAAGTGAGTGTTTTGTCTCCGATGACAAGGGCAGAGGCTTTTGGTGTTCGTGCAGCTTGCTGCTCAAACAATTGACTGATTGTTTGTTCTTCGTATTGATTTGCTTTCCCGGTGTTAAATTCATTGAGCAGTTGGTTACGCTCTTCTTGGGTCAGGATGTCGATATGGTTGAGTGTCACCTCCGGGTTCTTTCCGATGATGCGAAGTACATTTGTCAAATGCGATGCCCAGCGTTCCATGGTGGTTTTCTCAAACAGTGCGGTAGAATATTCAAAAAGAAAATGAATGTTCCCGTCACCCTCAGATGCTTGTAGTGTCAAATCGAATTTAGAAACGAGATGAGAAACTTCTGCCGGCTTCATTTTCAAATCATGCAGATGCAATGGCTCGTAATCATTATTTTGGACAACTAACATGGTATCAAATAGCGGGTTTCTGCTCATATCCCGCGTCACTCCAAGCTTATCGACAAGCTCTTCGAACGGATAATCCTGATGCTCATAGGCTTCCAATGCAGTGGCGCGCACTTCCTGCAAATACTCCACAAACGGCTTTTCGCCCTCCGGGCGTGTCCGCAGCGCCAGCGTGTTCACAAACATGCCGAGTATCGGCTCAAGATCCTTGTGCGGCCGGCCGGCAATTGGCGAGCCGACAATGATATCTTCCTGGCCGCTTAAGCGCGACAATAACGCTGTGTAGGCCGCAAGGAGCACCATGTACAGTGTGCTTCCATTCTCCCGTGCCAGCTTGTGGAGCCCTGATGCGGCCTCTTGATCAAGCGTAAAGGAGACCTTGTCACCCGCGAAGCTTCGCACCGGCGGGCGAGTATGATCAGCCGGGAGATCCAGCACCGGCAGCTCGCCCTCGAGCTGCTTCAGCCAGTACGTCTCCTGCGTCTGGTACGCGTCTCCTTTTTTATATCCTTCCTGCCATACGGCGTAGTCTTTATATTGAATGGGAAGCGCCTGAAGAGTCCGGTTGTTGTACAGCTCCCCGAATTCCCGAATCAGAATGTTGACGGAAACACCGTCTGATATGATGTGATGCATATCAACCAGCAACAGGTGCCGCTCATCTGATACCTTTACGATTTGGGCACGGAACAGCGGAGCTTGACTGAGATCAAACGGTTTGATAAACGCGGCTGCCGCTTCCTGTTCGGTTTGCTCGCCGAGGACTGCTGTCTGTAATGCAAACGGCACCTCGTCATGGATGCGCTGCACCGGCTCGCCGCCGTCATCCTGTTCGAAAGATGTCCGAAGCGACTCGTGGCGCTTGATCAGCTCTTTGAAAGCCCTGTCCAGCCTTTCGGGATCGAGCTTCCCTTCCAGTTCTAATACAGCCGGCATATTGTAGCCTGTCCCTCCGTCCTCCAGCTGCTGAAGGACATAAATCCGCTTTTGGGCAGATGAAACCGGATAGGTATCACGCTGTTCCGCCGGTTTCATCGCTTCATATGGACTGTCCGTTCCTTCACGGATAACGGAAGCCAGCCCTTCTACCGTCGGATGGGCAAACACATCTTTCAGCGGCACCTGAACATCGAATTCTTTTGAGATCCGGGACACAAGCGCCGTTGCTTTTAGAGAATGTCCTCCGCGGTCAAAGAAGTTGTCGTGAATCCCGACAGGGCCGTTTTTCAGCACGTCCTCCCACAGCTGGGCAAGCTTCATCTCGGTCACATTTCTCGGCGCCGTGTAAGTCTCCGCATCTGCAGCTCCGCCAGGAGCTGGCAGGGCGTTTCGGTCCAGCTTCCCGCTCGGCGTAACCGGCCACTGTTCCATCTCTATCATATGGGCTGGGATCATGTAGCCCGGCAGCCGTCTCTCAAGCTGCGCCCGAACTTCGTTTCTCCGGATCCCTTCTATATAAGCGCATAATTCCGGCTCGCCGCTGTCTGTCCGTACGGTAACGGCTGCCTCCCTGATGCCTTCTATGCTTCTAAGCACCGCTTCAATTTCTCCGGGCTCAATCCGATAGCCTCTGATTTTGGCTTGATCATCCAACCGGCCGAGAAATTCAACATGTCCATCAGGGAGCCAGCGCGCCACATCCCCTGTTTTGTACATGCGTTCACCCGGGTAAAACGGGTCCTCAAGAAAACGCTCCTCCGTTAATACCGGCCGATTTAAATAGCCTCTGGCAACGCCCGCTCCGGCAATGTACAGTTCGCCGATACATCCGGCAGGCAGCATCTGCTGCTTTTGATTGAGGATATACAATCTGACATGATGAACAGGTTTTCCAATTGGAATTCGTTCAAGTTTTTCATGCAGCGGACAATCAAAGAATGAAGCTTCTACAGTTGCCTCCGTTGGTCCGTAAGAATTGGTTAGCGCAACATTTGGAAGCAACTCGCAAAATCGGGAAACGAGATGGGTCCCCAGCTGCTCTCCCCCGGAAAACACCCGCTTGAGTCCGTTTGTCTTAATCGTTACAGGGCGATATTTTATATGTTCTAAAAATGCATGAAGCATTGAAGGCACAAAATGCATAGCTGTGATCTTTTGTTCTTCTATAGCCTGCGCGATCACTTCAGGTTCTTTTTCGCCTCCCTGAGGAAGCAGATAAACAGAAGCACCGGCATAAGGCCACCAAAACAGTTCCCATATTGAAGCGTCAAATGAATAAGATGTTTTATGCATAATCACATCTGATTGGTTCAGTGGATAACGGGACTGAAGGGAATTCAAAAAATTCACCGCTGATCGATGTTCAACTTCAACACCCTTAGGCTTTCCGGTAGAGCCGGATGTATAGATGACATATGCTAAAGATTGCGGGAGAACGTCCACATTCGGATTGGACAAACGATGTTTCAGCCCGCTATTTGTCTGATTGAGATAGACAATCTCTCCTGCGAATCCCGGAACATGCGGGCCGGCAGACTGAAGCAGGAGAATGTTTGTACCGCTGTCCTCCAGCAGAAAGCTGATTCGTTCTTCCGGATAATCCGGGTCAATGGGCAGATAAGCGCCGCCAGCTTTAAGAATGCCATAAATGCCAATCAGCATTTCAGGAGAACGCCGTCCTATAATGGCAACAGTCGTTTCAGATTTTACTCCTCGTTCGATCAGCTCCCAGGCGATACGGTTAGCCTGTTCGTTCAATTCTTTATATGTTATTGCTCCATCTTCAAAAACAACAGCCGTCTGATCAGGCGTTTTTGCTGCCTGCTGTTCGAGTGCATAGTGGAGCGTTTGATTCATCGGATAGCCCGTCCCCTGAACCGGATGGCATGATTCAATGAACTCTCTCTCTTCTTCTTTTGTTAAGATTGGAATGTTGTCCAATTCTGTTTCTGGACTGACAGTTGTATGTTCCACAAGCGTGGTGAAAAGATCAGCCCACCTTTGGATGGTCGCTTTCTCAAACAAAGCTGTACTGTATTCAAACTGACAGAAAAGCTCGGCATCGTGTTCTGTTACATACAGGGAAATATCAAATTTTGATATTGGATGATGCAAGTTGCTCCAGTGAAGCTCTACATCTTTCATTTTCAGTTTTTGCTGGTCCATATTTTGAAGGACAAGCGTTGTGTCAAACAGTGGATTCCGGCTCATTTCCCGTTGTACGCCGAGTTTATCCACAAGCTCTTCAAACGGATAATCCTGATGCTCATACGCTTCCAGTGCCGTCTGTCTGACTTCTTTCAGAAATTCTTCAAATGTCTTATTACCGGCCGGACGTGTACGGAGAGCCAATGTATTAACGAACATCCCAAGAACAGCTTCAAGGTCGGCATGGGGCCGTCCGGCGATAGGTGAACCAATCACGATATCATCCTGACCGCTTAACCGTGATAAAAAAGCTGAATACAAAGCGAGAAGCGTCATGTAAAGTGTGCTTCTATTTTTATGGGCGAGCCGCTTTATGTGGGATGTGAGCTCTTTATCCATTTGAAAGGTTACTTTTCCGCCTGTGAATTGCCGTTCTGCCGGACGGCGTTTATCTGTCGGAAGCTCTAGTACAGGAAGGTCCCCGCTAAACTGTTGCTGCCAATAAGTCTCCTGCTTTTGATACGAGTCTCCCTTTTTGAATTGCTGCTGCCAAACGGCGTAATCTTTATACTGGATCCGCAGCGGCTTAAGCTGGCGGTTTGCATAAAGATCGGTGAATTCTCGGATTAGAAGCTGAACGGATACGCCATCTGAAATGATATGGTGCATATCCACCAGCAATACATGCTTCTCGTTCGCCACCTTTATAAGGCCCGCTCTAAATAATGGCGCCTGGCTGAGATCAAAGGGACGGACAAATCCTTCGATAGCTGTCTCTGTACTTAATGTAAACGGTACTTCAGTGTGAATACGCTGAACAGGCTCGCCATCTGTCCCGGATACAAAGGAAGTTCGAAGAGGCTCATGCCGCCTGATTAGTTCTTTACATACAGCCGACAGTTTAGCGACATCCAATGCCCCTTCCAGTTCTAAGACCGCAGGCATATTGTAGGCGACACCCTCATCAAGCTGCTGAAGCACATATATCCGTTTTTGAGCTGAAGACACAGGATATGTCTCTTTTTCTTCTGCTGGTTCAATTGCTGCATACTGATCTTCCTCTGCACTTCGAATGATTGAAGCCAGTTCTTCTACAGTCGGATGGGCAAAGATGTCCTTAAGCGGAACTTGCACATGAAACTCCTTAGCGATCCTCGACATAAGCACTGTTGCTTTTAACGAGTGGCCGCCATGGTCAAAAAAGTTGTCTTGGATGCCTATATGGCCATTCTTCAGCACATCTTCAAATATTTGCGAAAGCTTCGCTTCTAACAGATTACGAGGGGCAGTGTATGGATTTCCGCTGATTAAAGCATCTGGTTCTGGAAGTGCTGATTGATCTACTTTGCCGTTTGGGGTAAGAGGTATGCTGTCCACCCATACCCATTTCGCCGGGATCATGTATTCTGGGAGCTCACTAGCCATATAGCGGCGTAAATCTATTGCATCCAGCTTTTGTATACTGCAATAGTAAGCGGATAATTCATGTTCACCGCTTTGATCTTGCCTGATGAGAATGGCAGCTTCCTTAATGTCCGGGTGGTTCATCAATGTGACTTCGATTTCTTGCGGCTCGATTCGATAACCTCTGATTTTCACTTGATTGTCTGCCCGTCCGATATATTCGATGTTGCCGTCTTCAAGCCGTCTGGCCAAATCACCTGTACGGTACATGATCGCACCAGGCCTGAATGGGTCAGATAAAAATTTGTCGCGTGTCAGTTTATCGTGAGTGACATAACCTCTGGCAACACTTGCGCCGGAAATATAGAGTTCACCAGGTACGCCGCAGGGCTGAAGCTGTTTTTGATGATTCAAAATATATAGATCAGTACAGCCTATCGGTTTACCGATTGGCGGAAACTCAGGAATACGGTCCCCCGGATGAATGGTATACGTAGATACCACATGGGTTTCTGAAGGTCCGTAATGATTATGCAGATGTATGCCGCGTTCACGCAACACGTCTTGAAAAAGGTCAGAAATTATTAATTGTTCTCCGGCTGCAATCAGATGTTTCACGCCATAAGGAAACGAGTTCGCAAATTGCCGTTCGCTGAAAATCATTTTGATAAAAGCAGTTGGGAGAAACACAATATTCGTCTGATGCTTGTTTATAAATGCAAAAAGCTGCGGCACATCTCTTTTTATGGCTTCTGGTACGATGTGCAGTGTGCCGCCCTTCAGAAGCGCAGAAAATATCTCTTGATAGCAGACGTCGAAGGCAGGTGTCGCAAATTGCAAAACATCTGCTTCAAAGTCAATGCCAGAGTGAGTATATTCGAACTTCAGCAAGTTAGCCATGTTTCGATGTTCAAATTGAACACCCTTCGGTTTACCTGTTGTACCTGATGTATAAATCATATACAGAAGATCGTCCGCATTGTTGACTGACTGTAGGTTACTGCCGTCTTCTTGGCTTTCAATATCTTCTGCATGAGTGATAGAGTAATTGTTTTCAAGCGATGAGGAAAGGTGCGCTTGTGAAACAACATGCGAACAGCCGCAGTCATTTAGAATATAACTGATTCTGTCAGCCGGATAATACGGATCAATCGGAACAATGGCGCCGCCTGCCTTTAAGATTCCAAGAACACCGGTGATAAACGCCGCAGAGCGTTCCATCATGATCGCAACAGGCTCCTGTCTCGCAACACCATTCATTCGTAAATGCCGCGCCAATCTGTTAGCCGATTTGTTCAATTCTCTGTATGTTAATGTGCAGGCTTGATCAATTACAGCATAAGCATCCGGTGTCTTTTCTGCTTGCTTTTCAAACATAGCATGGATGGTTTCGTAAACTGGTGTGTGATCTGCGATTTTTCCAATCAGCTGCTGCTTTTCATGGTCTGTCGTAATATCGATTTCTGAGGGTGAAAGATTCGGATTATTTAAGATTTGTGATACAGCATTCAGAAGATGCTCCTTGACTGAAAGCACAAAAGACCGGTCATGCTGTTCAGCATCATAGCTCATTTTCATATGGATTTCTTCTCCTGGCGCCACCATAAGATAAAAGCTGTAGTTGGTTTCATCTGCCACAGTGAAGTTGTGAATCTGAAAAAGATCAGAAGCATGTTCCTGTTTGTTCAGCATCTGAATCTCTTGCTGCACCGGATAGTTTTCAAATACGAGTATATGATCAATCAGCCCTTGCTTAACCGCTGAACGGGTTTGAATCTCATATAAAGGGTGGTAGCTGTATGCTTCAGCGGCAAGACGGTCTTTTTGCATATCTTTTATGATCTGCAGAAATGGCGTTTTTGCCCCCTGCACCCGAACCGGTATCGTGTTAATGAAAAGACCGACCATCTGTTCAATGCCTTCGATTTCCGCGGGTCTTCCTGAAATGACAGAACCGAATACGGCGTCATCATTATTATTATATTTTTGAAGCAGAATACCCCAAATGGTATGGAAAATCGTACTAAGTGTTACTTCTTCTCTTGCCGCGAGCTCCGAAAGCTTGCTGCTTTCTTCCTTAGAGAATGAAAACGTAACGTGTTCCTGCTTGCTTCTTCCCTTTGTTTTTTTCTGCTTCGGGAGCATGGTTTGCTGTTCATGGCCGGAAAGATAATGTTCCCAATATGAAACTGCCTGCTCTTTGTCTTGCTCCATCAGCCATTTGATATACCTTCCATATGGCTGGACAGGCTCAAGTGATATTGCGGATTCATTTACATAAGATGCGTAAATATGGAGAAACTCCTTTAAGACAATGCTGAGGCACCAGCCGTCCATCATGATGTGATGAAAGGTCCAAATACAAGTGTATTGGCCCTCTCCTGTTTGAATCAGAGCGATGCGCATGAGCATATCTTTTTGCAACTGAAACCCTTGAGCGCGGTCCTCTTCTTTCCATTGCTCGATAAACTGTGATTGCTTCTCTTCGTTTAAATGCGTAATGTCTTTTTCCTGTACGATGACATTCCGTTCTCTCAGGACAACCTGCTGGGGAGATGAAACATTTTGACTGATAAAAATCGTTCTGAAAATATCGTGTCTTGCTACAAGAGCATTGATGCTGTTTTGAAAATATTGCGGGTTGACTTTCCCTTCTATTGTAAAAGAAGCTTGCTCGATATATGCCTGTGAATCTTTTTGCAGGAGGGAATGGAAAAGCATCCCTTCCTGCATGTAAGACAGCGGATAAATATCCTGAATTGAATTCGCTTTTGTCATGTTCATGTCTCCCTGTCACGATTTTCTACAATTCTTCCACCAAGCTGGATATACTGTCCAAATCCTCTGCCGTTAATGATTGACTGCTAAAATCGCTCAGTGTCTTTTCTGCTTTCTGTTTACCGGCGCAGTGTTTCATAATGTCCAGCAAAAAGTGTTCGATCCTGTTGATAAGCTGTTCCATTGTGTCTCTATGAAAGCGGGCTGGCGGATAACTGAGATTGAAATGGAGCTTTTTGTCCGCTGCCATTGCACTCATCTCGATGATTTGCTTCCGTTTCCATGTAGGAGTGATATCCTTCCCGCTTCCAAGGCTTGATGGGCGGAAACTGCCCTGTCTTTCTATGTCATTGAACTGGCCTAAATAGTTAAAGCTAATGTCAGGTATTTTTGAAAATGTAATGCTTTTGTTTTCAGGGTGTGTGAGGTATTTCAGCATACCGTAACCCACCCCTTTGTTTGGTATCCGGCCCAGTGTATCTTTAACGGTTTTGACTGCGGTCCCGAGCTCACCCCCATGATTTTCAAAGCTTATGAGAGCCGGGTACATGGATGTAAACCAGCCGACCGTTCGGCTGATATCTAACTCCGGCATAATGTGTTCTCTTCCGTGTCCTTCCATAGCGATTCGGAGCTTGCTTCCGCCTGCCCATTCACAAATCGCCAAGGATGCCGCCGTTAACAGAATATCTTGTGTATCTGTACCATAGGCGTAATTGACGTTTTGCAGCAAAACATCAGTGTCTGCTTCAGAGAGTGAAAAGCTTACCGAGTCCCTCTTGCTGTAGTCGATGTTCTCATGAAGCGGCATTTCATATGGCAGTTCCGCAGCTCGCTGTTCTTCTACACTTCGCCAATACGCCTCTTCACGAATCAGCTTGCTGCTTTGGGCATATTCCTGAATCCGTCTGGCGTATTCCTGGTAGGAATCAGTTTTAGGCGGAAGCTGAATCGCCTGGCCTGAAGACGCTTGTTGGTACCCTGCTGACAAATCCTCTAGCAAAATCCGCCATGCCACACCATCAACGACAAGATGATGGATCGCAAGGAACAAGTAATCTCCGGTCAATGTTTTAAACCACGCGGCATGTAACAATGGTCCTTCCTGCAAATTGATGCTTTGCTGAAGATCTGCAACTTCTTGTTTGATTTGTGTTTCCCAACCGCCTTCTGTCTGTGAAAGATCAGATATTCTTAAACTGTATAGCTGTGATTCATGTATGCTTTGGTTGATTTGAATCCATTTCTCATTATCGTTACGATAAACCATCCGAAGCGCATCATGATGCTCAGCCAATTTTTTTAAGGATGCTCTAAGAGCGTCTTCAGACAAACGGCCAGAATGGAAAAGCATGACAGACTGATTGAAATGGTGTCGTTCTTCAATATCTTGTGAAAGAAACCATTGCTGAACGGGCGTCCATGGAACATCTCCTTCAACTGGTCCTTGTTCTATGATTCTTTCTGTCTTACGGATAAATGGTGATACGTCTTTTATCTTTGGATGACGGAATAAATCGCTTACCTGCAGGCTTAGCCCGTGGCGCCCGAGGCGTGCAGAAACTTGAAGCGCTTTGATTGAATCTCCGCCCAATTCAAAGAACGAATCCTCTATTCCGATCCTCTGGATGCCTAGAACCTCCTGCCAGATCAATGCCAGCTGCTCTTCAAGTTCATTGCGTGGCGGGACGTACGTTTGTTTAGATGCGAAATCTGGTTCAGGCAGTGCTTTCCGGTTCAATTTGCCGTTTGATGTGAGCGGAAGTGTATCCATTTCAATGATGTACGCCGGAATCATATAATTTGGCAGTGAACGCGCGAGAAGAGAACGCACTTGTTCAGCGTGCGTGCCTGCTTTTACACTGATGTAGCCAAACAGCTCTTTGCTCCCTGTCTGTCCTGTACGTGCCAACACAGCTGCTTCTTTGACCCCGTCTATTTGGCGAAGTGCTGATTCGATCTCACCCAGCTCCACTCGATAGCCTCTGACTTTTACTTGATCATCAATACGGCCAACGTACTCAATTGTGCCATCGGGAAGCCAGCGCGCCAGATCACCTGTGCGGTAAAGTCGATCGCCAGACGCAAATGGATTTGGGATAAATTTCTCTTTCGTTAAATCAGGACGGCCCAAATATCCTCTGGCGACGCCATCTCCACCGACACAAAGTTCACCAACAGCTCCGATCGGCTGCAGCATTCCCCATTTATTTAAGATATAAGCGGCGGAATTACCAACCGGCCGCCCGATCGGAATGGAAAGTTCATATGTTTTTTGAATGTGAAAGCATGTCGAAAAAGTTGTATTTTCGGTTGGCCCATATCCGTTCCATATCGATACATCCGGGCAGAGATTTCTGATTCGATTAACGTGGCTTGCCGACAAAGCTTCCCC
The DNA here is from genome assembly GCF_004124315.2 of Bacillus cabrialesii. GTDB lineage: Bacteria > Bacillota > Bacilli > Bacillales > Bacillaceae > Bacillus > Bacillus cabrialesii. The sequence goes on from NZ_CP096889.1 coordinate 2,028,217, forward strand.
GCCTATAATCAGATGGTTCAGCTGTGAAAATGTTGTCTCTTTTTGCTCTGTCAAATGATTGAATAGAGACGATGTCAGCCACATCGTTGTGATCCCATGATGATCTATGTATCTCTTAAGCTGATGACAATCGAGAAATGCTTGTTTATCAGACAGATGCAAAGCTGCACCATTTAGCAGCGGTCCAAATATTTCAAATGTCACAACATCAAAACCGATTGATGATGTCATGAGAAGACGGTCTGCGGGTGTAAATGCAATATAATTGCTGTTTTTAACAAGGCGAATGACACTTCTCTGCTCAATCATGACACCCTTTGGTTTACCGGTTGATCCAGAGGTATAAATGATATAAGCGAGCGAATGCGGTCCTGCTGACGATTCAATGTTCTTTGTTTCTCCTTGCTTTTGAATGTCTTCGATTATGATTTGTTCACATTCAATGTCTAAAAGCCGTTTTTCGACTTTTTCAGATTGAAGAAGGAATGTCGCTCCGCTGTCTGACAGGATGTAAGCTATTCGTTCAACAGGCAGATCAGAAGCTATAGGCAAATAGGCTCCCCCGGCTTTCAGAATACCCAGCATTCCTGCTATGAGTTCTGGCGTTCGTCCTGTCAACAAGGCTACGACTTGATCAGGCCCGACTCCCTTTCTCTTTAGAAGTGAAGCAATTTGATTTGCCCAGCTGTTCAGATCCGCGTAAGTTAACTCTTGTGTATCGCTGACAATTGCAATGGCATTAGGTGTTAGTTCAGCCTGCATTTCAAAGAGTCTGCTGATGGTTTCATTTCTTGGATATTCTATTTTTGTACGATTGAGCTCATGGATAAGGTACTGGGTCTCATCCTCGTTCAGTATATTAATTGTTCCGAGAGCGGCATTGTTGTCTTGGATGATGGAGAGTAACATATTGATGAAGTATTGAAGCCACTTTTCTAGCGTTTTTTTCTTATATAAGTCTGTACTAAATTCCATTTGGAACGTCAGCGAACCGCAGTGCTGTTCGTGAGCATACAGGGTTAAATCAAATTTGGACGTTTGATGCCCGTTGTTTGCTGCAGGTTTGAGATGCAGGTCTTCAAGCTGAATCGATTCCTGATCCATATTTTGAAGAACAAACATCACGTCAAACAGGGGATTCCTGCTCATATCCCGTGTGACACCAAGCTTGTCGACGAGCTCTTCGAACGGATAATCCTGATGCTCGTAGGCTTCCAATGCTGTGTCACGCACTTCCTGCAAATACTGCACAAACGGCTTTTCGCCCTCCGGGCGTGCCCGAAGCGCCAGCGTGTTCACAAACATGCCGAGTATCGGCTCAAGATCCTTGTGCGGACGGCCGGCGATTGGCGATCCGACGATGATATCTTCCTGTCCGCTTAAGCGTGACAATAACGCTGTGTAGGCCGCAAGAAGCACCATGTACAGTGTGCTTCCATTCTCCCGTGCCAGCTTGTGAAGCCCTGATGCGGCCTCTTGATCAAGCGTAAAGGAGACCTTGTCACCCGCGAAGCTCCGCACCGGCGGGCGGGTATGATCAGCCGGGAGATCCAGCACCGGCAGCTCGCCCTCGAGCTGCTTCAGCCAGTACGTCTCCTGCGTCTGGTACGCGTCTCCTTTTTTATATCCTTCCTGCCATACGGCGTAGTCTTTATATTGAATGGGAAGCGCCTGAAGGATCCGGTTGTTGTACAGCTCCCCGAATTCCCGAATCAGAATGTTGACGGAAACACCGTCTGATATGATGTGATGCATATCAACCAGCAACAGGTGCCGTTCACCTGATACCTTTACGATTTGGGCACGGAACAGCGGAGCTTGGCTGAGATCAAACGGTTTGATAAACGCGGCTGCCGCTTCCTGTTCGGTTTGCTCGCCGAGGACTGCTGTCTGTAATGCAAACGGCACCTCGGCATGGATGCGCTGCACCGGCTCGCCGCCGTCATCCTGTTCGAAAGATGTCCGAAGCGACTCGTGGCGCTTGATCAGCTCTTTGAAAGCCCTGTCCAGCCTTTCGGGATCGAGCTTCCCTTCCAGTTCTAATACAGCCGGCATATTGTAGCCTGTCCCTCCGTCCTCCAGCTGCTGAAGGACATAAATCCGCTTTTGGGCAGATGAAACCGGATAGGTATCACGCTGTTCCGCCGGTTTCATTGCTTCATATGGACTGCCCGTTCCTTCACGGATAACAGAAGCCAGCCCTTCTACCGTCGGATGGGCAAACACATCTTTCAGCGGGACCTGTACATCGAACTCTTTTGAGATCCGGGACACAAGCGCCGTTGCTTTTAGAGAATGTCCTCCGCGGTCAAAGAAGTTGTCGTGAATCCCGACAGGGCCGTTTTTCAGCACGTCCTCCCACAGCTGGGCAAGCTTCATCTCGGTCACATTTCTCGGCGCCGTGTAAGTCTCCGCATCTGCAGCTCCGCCAGGAGCTGGCAGGGCGTTTCGGTCCAGCTTCCCGCTCGGCGTAACCGGCCACTGTTCCATCTCGATCATATGGGCTGGGATCATGTAGCCCGGCAGCCGTCTCTCAAGCTGCGCCCGCACTTCGTTTCTCCGAAGCCCTTCTATATAAGCGCATAATTCCGGCTCGCCGCTGTCTGTCCGTACGGTAACGGCTGCCTCCCTTATGCCTTCTATGCTTCTAAGCGCTGATTCAATTTCTCCGGGCTCAATCCGGTAGCCTCTGATTTTGACTTGATCATCCAACCGGCCGAGGAATTCAACATGCCCGTCAGGGAGCCAGCGCGCCAAATCCCCGGTTTTGTACATGCGTTCACCTGGATAAAACGGGTCCTCAAGAAAACGCTCCTCCGTTAATGCCGGCCGATTCAAATAGCCTCTGGTAACACCCGCTCCGGCAATGTACAGTTCGCCGGCAACACCGCAAGGCTGTACGGCTAAATGCGGATCTAAAACATACAAACGCGCACCGGGTACGGGCTTCCCGATCGGAATCCGCAAGCGACCCCTGTCCCGCTCTGGGTCCAACACATAAAATGCCGCGTCTACCGTTGCTTCTGTCGGTCCGTACCCATGGATCAGCGATACATGCGGCAATAAAGAAGCAAAACGGGCTGCCATATGGGGCGCAAGCGGTTCACCTCCGGCGAATACACGTTGCAAGCTTGTCATGTCACTCAGCCTTTCGATTTCCGCTTGATCCAAAAAGCTGTTCAGCATAGCCGGAATAAAATGAACCGTTGTCACCTTTTCCTGATGAATGGCTTTTACGATCAATGCCGGATCTTTCTCCCAGCCGGGCGGAAGCAGATAAGCCGAAGCGCCGACAAGCGACCACCAAAACAGCTGCCAGACAGATGCATCAAAGGAAAAAGAGGTTTTCACCATGACAATGTCATCTTCCTGAAGCGGAAACTGGTGCTGCATGCCGGTCAGAAAGGAAACTGCCTGGCGGTGCTCAACGGCCACTCCTTTTGGCTGTCCGGTAGAACCCGATGTATAGATGACATAGGCGAGAGAACCGCCGTCAGCAGGAACAAATACATGATTTTCTGCTTTTTCGCCCGCAAGAGATGCCATGTCAACTTCAAGCGTTTCGCCAGAAAAGTTCGGCGCGAAGCATCCCGGCTGTGTCAGCAAGAGCGCTGCCCCGCTGTCTTTCAACATGTAGCTCAGCCGCTCCTCTGGATACGCAGGGTCAAGCGGCAAATAGGCCCCGCCTGCCTTCAGTACAGCAAGTACAGCGATCAGCATGTCAGGTGACCGCTCAGACAGGACACCGACGATGCTTTCCTTCGTGACGCCGCGTGCCGCGAGGTGAGCGGCCAGCCGGCTGGCATACATATCAAGCTCAGCGTACGTCAGCGAACCGCCGGAAAATCGAATGGCCGTCCGCTCCGGTGTGACAGCTGCATGTCGTTCAAACAGTCCGTGCAGGGTTGGGGCTTCAGGTGAAACAGATACTGTCCTGTTATTTTGAGAAACGATTTTCTGTGTTTTGTTCTCATCTAGCAATGTCATCTTTGACACAGGAAGAGATGGATCAGAGATGACGTCAGAGATCATGTGCTGTAAATAATCTTTTATCTCAGACATCATATTTGGTTGATAAGCGCCGGTATGAAAATGAATCCGAACGTATAAGGTACGTCCTGGGATCACTTTGACACTGCATCTATAATTAGTTACCTCTTCCATCTCAAAATCTTTCACGGAAAAATCAAATGATCCAGCCTGATTCAGCCCTTCAATCTCTTGTTGAGTAGGTGTATTTTCAAAGACAATAATATGATCAATCAGCTCTTGTTTAAGAGCGCTCTGCGCCTGAATGTCATATAAAGGGAAGTAACTATACGCTTCTGCTTCAGTCATGTCCTTTTGCATCTTGCTGACTAAGTCAGAAAAAGAAAGAGAATCACTTTGGACTCGAATAGGAATGGTATTGATAAAAAGTCCGACCATGTTTTCCACATCTTTTAGCTCAGAAGGTCTGCCTGATATAACTGATCCGAACACAGCATCGCTGCAGCGATTAAACTTTTGGAGCATAATCCCCCATAAAGCTTGGAACACAGTGTTTAGTGTCGCACCGGAAGCCGCTGCGATTTTCTGTAAATCGGAGGTTTCTTTTTCAGGAATGGTGAACGTGATCTGCTGTAATGTCCCATCCTGCGTTTGATCTGTTCTTTTTGGCAGATGCGTAGATTTTTCGAAATGCTGAAGCCTCTTTTTCCAATATTCAGCTGCTTCCTCACGCTCTTGCTGCATCAGCCATTTAATATACGTACCGTACGGCTGTACGGGAGGCAAATCAGGAAGCTGTCCTTTATCCAGCGCTTGATAAATGTGAAGAAAATCCTTAATGACGATGCCTAAACACCAGCCATCCATTAAAATATGATGGTGGCTCCAGATACAGACATAACGATCAGGCGCACATTTTAAAATAGAGATTCTCATCAATACATCCGTTTGGAGATCAAAGCCTTTGGATTTGTCTTGCTCTTTGAATGCCTCGATACAATGTTCTTTATCCCTTTCATTGAGGTGGGAAATATCTTCAAAATGAACAGGACAATGACGATGCTTGAGCACGACTTGACGAGGTTTAGCTACATTTTTATAGATAAACGCTGTTCGGAAGATTTCATATCTGTCAAAAACAGCATCCATACTTTTCTGAAAACGCTCTAAGTCAAGCTGTCCATGGATCGTAAAAGAAGCCTGTTCAAAATAAGCTCTTGACTGGTCATCATACAGTGAGTGAAAAAGCATCCCTTCCTGCATAAAAGACAAAGGGTATATATCCTGTATTTCGGGTTGCTGCGGCATCAGTTGAATCTCCTCTCCCTATAGTTTGTTGACGGCTCCCATAATCTCGCTCAATTCATCAAGCGTTAAATCTTCATCAGTGAAATCAGATGCGCTCCACTCTCGGCTTTCTTTGCCTGTACAATGCTCAAGGATGTTTTCCAGTGCCTGTTTAAAATGCCCGGCAAATGTTTGGATTGTTTTTTCCTCGAATTGAAGCCTGTTATAGATGATGTGCATGTTCAGGCACCCAGAAGAAACGGCGCCGCTGATATCCAGTGCATAAGGCCGCTCCCAGTTCGGGCTGATCTCATTTTCTGGCTTGATGTCAGAAACCTCAAAGGCTTTTGATTGAATATCCTGATCAAACTGGCCTAAATAATTAAAGCTGATTTCCGGGCTGTTTTTCTCAGAGCCCCATCTTTTGCTGATATATTTCAGCACACCGTAGCCTGCGCCTTTATGCGGTATACGGTGCAGCATATCTTTTGTCTGTTTAATGAGATGGCTCAGCCGCTCATCGTTGTTCTTATGATCAGAATCGCTCATATCAAGCCACACAGGATAAATAGAGGTGAACCAGCCGACTGTTCTGCTAATGTCAATGTCCTCAAGATATGACTCCCTTCCATGGCCCTCCATGCTGATTTTAAACTGGTCAGAGCCCGTCCATTGCTGCAAAGCAAGGCCTAAAGCTGTCAGCAGGATATCATTCATCTCCGTGCTGTATGCTTTATGTGCAGCCGTTAACAATAATTCGGTGTGATGGCGGGACAGCTCAAAATCAATCACTTCTGTCTCTTTGAATGTGTTAGGCGCTGCGTCATTGTCTTTAGGAATAGGTTGAATGTGACGGTTCTCACGCTCATCCCAATACGCTGCTTCGCGATGCATCTGGCGGCTTTTAGCATAGTCAGCTATTTTTTGTGAATACGTTAAATATGAATCTGTTTTTTGCGGCAGATGAATAGATTCTCCTGTGACTGCCTGTTTGTAAGCTGTTGAAAAATCCTCGAACAATATGCGCCATGATACTGCATCAATAACCAAGTGATGAATCGTCAGAAACAAATGGTCACCATTCTCGGTTCTAAACAATCCAGTGTGAAGCAAGGGGCCGGTTTCCAAACAAATATGCTTCTGCATCTGGCTGGCTGTTTCCTTAATCCTGTTACGTGCTTCTGTTAAGTTACCCTTTACATCAAACAGTTCAAGAGCATATAACTCATCATCTGGAAGATCAATCCCTCTATTCAACTGCACCGGCTGGCCATCTTCATATTTGCATACGATTCTCAGCGCGTCATGATGAGTCACTAGGCTTTTTAGCACCTTTCTAAGCGCAATCTCATCAAATCGTTCAGCCCGGTAAAGCATAACTGACTGGTTAAAATGATGGGTTTCCAGAGATTGAGAGAAAAACCATTGCTGGATAGGCGTCCAAGTGATCTCGCCCTCGACCGGGCCTTGGTCAATGACGTGCACGGCTTTTCGAACCTGAGCGGACAGGTCGCCAAGAGTCTGATGTTCAAACATCTCACGTACTGTCGTTTCGAATCCGCGCTGCTTCAGTCTGGCACAAACTTGCAGCGCTTTAATAGAATCTCCGCCCAACTCAAAGAAATTGGCGTTTACGCCCAGCTCATCCACATCAAGAAGCTCCTCCCAAATTGCAGCCATCACCTTTTCAATCTCATTTCTTGGGCTGATATCATCAGCAGGATAAGCGTGTTTTTCAGGTTCAGGCAGGGCTTTCTGATCAAGCTTTCCATTAACAGTAAGCGGGATGCTGTCAATCTGTATCAAACGGGCGGGCAGCATAAAGTCTGGCAGCATGGTTTTTAGAGAAGCACGAATATGTGATGTATTCGCGGCCTGTTGATCTTTTGTCACCATGTATGCATAAACAGCTGTTTGTCCTTGCTCATCTGCTCTTGTAATGACAGCTGCCTCTTTAATAATCGGATGCTGAAGAAGAGCCGCTTGAATTTCACCCAACTCGATACGGTGCCCTCTGACTTTAACCTGATCATCAATGCGGCCTAAGTATTCCAGCTCGCCATTTGACAGGCGTTTAGCAAGGTCTCCTGTCCGGTATAATCTGTCCCCCGGAAGATAAGGATTGGGTACAAAACGGTCAGCGGTCAGCTCAACTCTGTTGAGATATCCCCGTGCCACGCCTTCACCGCCTATATAAAGCTCCCCTGGAACTCCAATCGGCTGCAGGTTCATATGAGCATCCATCACATAAGCCTGCAGAGTTGAAAGAGGCCGTCCGATATTGCTTCTGTTTTTGGCAATGTCAGCTGCGGACAATTTTTTGAATGTTACATGCACTGTTGTTTCTGTAATTCCGTACATATTGATCAGATCAGTATGAGGATATTTATCATTCCAGCTTTGAAGCATGCCTGGCTGTAAAGCTTCGCCGCCAAAAATGACGTATCGGATGTTTAATCGATCCGAATGGTTTTGATCTTCATGCATCAGGCCGTAAAAAGCTGTCGGGGTCTGATTGAGCACAGTAACGCGTTCTTTTTTTAACAATAATCGGAATGCCTGAGGGTCACGGGCTGTTTCCTTAGAGACCACGACTAGCGTACTTCCGTTCAATAACGCACCAAACATTTCCCATACAGAGAAATCAAAGCAATAGGAATGAAAGAACGTCCAGACGTCTTCATGGCCAAATTCAAAAGGCAGGTTTTGATGCTTTAAGAGACTGATTACATTGCGGTGCTCGACAATGACGCCCTTTGGCTGGCCAGTCGTTCCGGATGTGTATATCACGTATGCCGGCTGATCCGCTAGGGTTTCTTGAATTTTATAATCAATCGGAATTGAGTCGTTTTCGCCTTCATCGATATACAAAATATGACCGTTGTAGTCTGGAGGTTTGATTTGACCGCGCTCTGTCAGCAACATTTCTGCCCCGCTGTCATTGAGCATAAAGCTCATACGTTCCTGAGGATATTCAGGATCAATCGGCAAATAGGCCCCCCCAGCTTTTAAAATCGATAAAACGCCAATGACCATATCAGGTGACCGATCGAGCATCAGCCCGACGATATCTCCAGTGCTGATTCCTTGTTTGATCAGCATAGCAGCTGTCCGCTCTGCTTTTTCATTCAGCTCTCGATAAGTAAGCTGAGAGTCGCCGCACACCACTGCGAGATGCTCCGGATGCTCAGCGGCTTTTTTTTCAAATAAGCTTACAATGTTTTCGTTTCTCGGGAATGCCGCATACTGTCCCATTTCTTCAACGAGCAAATTGCGCTCTGCAGCAGGAAGCAATTGGATATCCGAAATTCTCATCTCGGTATCCGCCATTACACTTTTTAACAGCTCAATGAAATAGGATGCCCACCGTGCAATGGTCTCCTTTTCAAAAAGAGCAGTGCTGTATTCAAAACGGCAGCGAATTCCGCCCGAATGCTCCTCAGCGTGTAATGTCAAATCGAATTTAGATATATCATGTTTTGGAGTGACAGACGAAATCGATAAACCTGGCACTTCGAACTGGAAATCTTCACTGCTTTGAAGCACGAGCATCGCATCGAACAGCGGGTTGCGGTTTACCTCTCGATGTGTATGGAGCTTATCTGCCAGCTCCTCAAAAGGATAATCTTGATGCTCATAAGCCGTCAGAGCCAGGTGGCGAATGTCCTGCAAATACGAGCTGAACGTTTTGTGGCCTTCGGGCTGGCTGCGCATCGCCAACGTATTGACGAACATTCCGATGACGCGTTCCAGATCGGCGTGCGGTCTTCCGGCAGCAGGCGAGCCGACAACAATATCCTCTTGCCTGCTTAGCTTGGATAGCAAAATAGAATAAACAGCCAGAAGGATCATATACAACGTTGTTCCCGTTTCGGCCATTAAATGACGCAGCTCATCCGCCATGTCTTTATCAATGTGTACTTCGATTGTTCCGCCGCTGAAATCAGGGAGGCGCGGCCTTGTTTTATCAATCGGTAAATCTAATACAGGAAGACTCCCGCCTAGCTGATTGAGCCAGTAGGCCTCCTGTTTCTTGTATAGCTCTTTCGGGTACTTCTCTTGCTGCCAAACAGCAAAATCCTTATAATGCAGGTTTAAATCTGGCAGCTCTTTTCCGCAATATAAGTCAGTAAATTCTTGGACTAAAGTGCTCATCGAGACACCATCAGCAATAATATGATGCATATCTAGCAGCAAAAAGCCGCGTTTATTGCCCATCGAAATGACACAAGCTCTAAAAAGCGGACCGGACGATAGATCAAACGGTTTGATAAAGGACTCAATTGCAGACTCAAGCATTTTTTCTGATTCCATTTCAAGCTCTTTCAGATCAACATCCATCTCTGGATAAATGATCTGCACGGGCTCGCCTTTATCAAGCTCAAAAACAGTCCGCAATGCTTCATGCCGATTCACAAGTACTGTGAGAACGCTTCTCAGCCGCTGGCGATCCAGATCTCCGTTTAATTCAAGTACAGCGGGCATGTTATAGCCTGTGCTGTCATCTGCCAGCTGATGAAGAGCATATAATCGTTTTTGCGAGAAAGACAGCGGATAGACATCTCTATGAACCGCAGGCTCAATCTGTGTAAAAACATGTTCTTTTAAGCTCATCAATTTGACTGCCATGCTTTCAATCGTCGGGTTAGAAAAAACCTCACTGAGCGGCAGCTCGACATTTAGCTTTTTATGTATTCTTGAAACCAGCGCGGCGGCTTTTAAGGACTGTCCGCCTAACTGAAAGAAATCATCACGAATGCCGATTTGCTGTTTATTCAGCACATCCTCCCAAATGTGTGCGAGATCCGCTTCGATTAAAGTCCGGGGCGGCATATAGGTGAGGCTCGCATTGCTTTCTGGTTCAGGAAGTGCTGACCGGTCAAGCTTTCCGCTGGATGTTAATGGCATCCGGCTGATGTTGATCATACTTGCGGGAATCATATAGGACGGCAGTGTTCCGGCAAGATGCCGATACAAATCCGGGAGACTGTTTCCCTTTTCCGATACGATATAAGCAACGAGCTCCTTTTCCTCAGCAGAAACATCCCGGGCCAGCACCGCTGCTTCCTTTACACCTGGTGCCTGTCGAAGAACCGTTTCAATCTCTCCTAGTTCAATGCGGTAACCCCTGATTTTCACTTGATCATCAAAACGGCCGACATATTCAATCGTTCCATCCGGCAAAAATCGGCCTGCATCACCTGTTCGGTATACACGATCCCCTTCAAGGAACGGGTGATAAAAAAAGGCTTTCTCTGTCAGCTCCGGCTGTTTGTAGTATCCTCTGGCAAGACCCGCGCCGGAAATGCACAGTTCGCCCGCCGCGCCGATCGGCTGCATTTGATTTCCGTGTAAAACAGATACTTTCGTGTTTGCAATGGGGTGTCCGATCGTGATCCTCTCTTTTTCGTTCAATTGACGCAAAATGGTTGTTGCCACACTGTTTTCTGTGGGTCCGTATTCATTTGCCAATTCTGCAGAAGGACAAATCTTTTGACTCATCTCAAGCAGATCAGGCGTGACCGCTTCACCCGCAAATGTCACAATCCGAAGACTTTTTGCATCCTCTGCAGTCATCACTTCCAATAACACCCGGTACAGAGAAGGAACAATGATCATGTGACTGACCTTATAGCATGCTATCTTTCTCTTAAGGGCCAGCACATCCTTTGCTTCGTCATCCGTTGTCAGCAGTACGCACGCACCGGATAAAAGCGGGGTAAACAAGCTCGTCACACAGCCGTCAAACACATATGAAAACAAATGGAGGGATATATCCTGTTCGGCCATGCCATACTCTTCCCGTCTCCATTGCAGTGTATTGGCAATACCTTGATGATCAACGAGAACACCTTTTGGCCGCCCTGTCGTTCCCGACGTATAGATTAAATAGGCAAGATCACCAGACGGCACATCTGGAGCCGCTGTTTGGTGCCTTTCTGTACGTTCTATCGGTATCATTTCCCCTTCATAGTGCGGCGGGATGAATGTTATAAGGTCTTCTTCTATCAGTAATTGAGCCGCTTGACTGTCCTTCAGCAGGAAAGAAAGACGTTCTTCTGGAAAATTTGGATCAAGCGGCATATAAGCGCATCCTGCTTTCCAAATCCCAAGTAAAGCCGCAGGCATTTCCATTGACCGGCCCATCATCACAGCGACGATATCTCCAGGTTCAGCGCCTTTTTCTATCAGGGTGTGCGCAATCTGATTGGCTCTTCCATTTAATTGGCGATAGGTCCAGCATTCGTCTCCCATTTTCAATGCAGCAGCTTCAGGTGTTTTGTGAGCTTGTTCCTCGAACAATTGGGAGATCGTTTTGTTTGCATAAAGACGCTCTGTTTTGTTAAACAATTGGATAACCTGTTGCTCCTCCGGCGGCACGATATTGATGTCACTGACGGCAATATCGGGATGTGTGACAATACAATCCAGAGCTTGCTTTAGATGGCCCTGAATCCGCAGCATCTCTTCACGTTCGAAAACGGCTGCGTTGTAGCTGAATTTGATATAAAATGATTCTCCCGGAACGATAACGATATTAAAGTCGTAATTGGTTTGCTCCGACATTGAAATGTCACCCAGCTTCAACGCCTTTTCCTCATTCTCGCTCTCAATGCGTAATGCCTGATCAAGCTGTACAGGATAATTTTCAAAGACAAAAATATGATCGATCAACCCTTGCTTCAATGGACTATGGTTTTGAATGTCATAAAGCGGGTAATACCCATGCTGTTCAGATGATAAAATATCCTCCTGCACGGCTTTGACCAGCGAAGAAAACGTCATGCCCTCCGCAGATTGAATTCGCACTGGGACCGTATTAATAAACAAGCCGACCATTGATTCAATCCCGTCAATCGCTGACGGGCGTCCTGATATAACGGAACCAAAAACTGCATCATCAGCTGCGTTGTATCTGTGCAGAAGCACGCCCCAAATACTCATAAACAACGTGTTTAGTGTAACTCCCCAATTCTGGGCGGCCTCTGTCAGTTTCTTAACCATTTCCGGTGTTAAAGAAAAGCTGATCTGAGCAGCTATATAATCCCCGTTCTCTGGGCGGCGCTTTATCCGGGGAATAGTAGCGGTATTGCCGTATTCCTCCAAATATCCGCTCCAGTAAGCGGCAGTCTCTTCTTGATTTTGTTCTCCAAGCCATTCAATATAACGGCTGTACGGTACCGTGCTGCCAAGCTGCACAGGCCTGTTATTGCTGAGTGAATCATACATGCTGAAAAACTCTTTAAGAATAATGCCGAGACACCAGCCATCCATGATGATATGGTGATGTGTCCATACACACGTATATTTGCTGTCGCCTCTATCAAAAAGGGCAAGACGCATTAATGGATCTTTTTGCAAATCAAATCCTTTATCCCGATCCTCGGTCATAAAAGCATCAATCAACGTCTGCTGTTCATGATCAGCCAGATGAGAAAAATCTTCTCTATACACTGTCAATTCGCGTTTTGACAAGACTACCTGCTGCGGCCCTGTAAGATCTGGTACTTCTTTAATAAAAATCGTTCTGAAAATATCATATCGGGAGACAAGAAGGTTTAAGCTCTTTTGAAACGAGTCGATGCATAGATTCCCCGTGATCGTAAACGAGGTCTGTTCGACATAGGCTTTTGAGCTGAAATCCATCAGTGAATGAAACAGCATTCCTTCCTGCATGTGCGATAACGGATAAATATCTTGAATTTGTGCCGATTGTGCCATCAATTCCACACACCTTTTCAAAAGTTAAAGATCTTTTACAAGATTTTCGATGCTAGATAATGCAGACAACGTTAATTCCTTATTGCTGAAATCACTCAGCGTTTTTTCGCGTGCTTTTTTCTGCGAGCAATGCTCAATCGTCTCGATAAGATGCCTGTGAAAACGATCCATAAAACACTCAATTGTGTGTTTGCTGAATACTTGGGTGTATACCGCTTTTACTTGAAGCCGTCCGTCTGTAATGAGAGCATTGATGTCCAGCTCATATTCTCGTTCTCTCTCACCCGCTATTTCGTAACGAGGCTGGTAATATGATAATTGAAACGTTTCAGCTTCCTTCTCTTCGCTAAATTGGCCAAGATAATTAAAGCTGACCTCAGGCTCTTTATGCGGCAGTTCTCCTTTGTGTGTTAACAATCCGTAACCAGTTCCTTTGTTCGGCACTCTTCTAAGCATATCTTTTGTCGTCTTAATTCGGTAAGCAAGCTGATCCTCGAAAGGCTCGGGAATACTCATGTCCAGCAGAATAGGATAAATGGAAGTAAACCAGCCAACTGTACGTGAAATATCAATATTTGGCGCATGCCCTTCTCTTCCGTGTCCCTCAGTGCTGATCACGATTTGGTCATGCCCTGTCCATTCAGAAAGCGCCAATCCTAAAGCCGTAAGCAAAAGCTCGTTGGCATCAGTGCCATAGGCTTTCTGAGTTTCAAACAGCAATTTTTCAGTCCAGTCCCCGGATAGTGCAAACATCGAGCTATCACTGTTCAATTGCAGTCTGTCCGGCATATTCTCCGTGTCCTTAGGCAGAAAAGCAGTGTGAGCGTCCAAAATCGTTTGCCAATACGGTTTTTCTGCAAGCAATTGTTTGCTTTCAGCTATTTGTGCAAGACCACTGGCGTAGGACAAATAAGAATCGGTTTTGGGCGGCAGTTGGACCTCTTGTTTTTCTAAAGCCTGCTGGTATGCTGCCGCTAAATCCTCAAGCAGAATTCTCCATGAAACGCCATCGATCACAAGATGGTGAAGCGCAATCAGAAGATGATCCCCTTCTCCCGTTTTAAACAAACCTGCTTGCAGCAGAGGCCCGTTTTGTACATTCATTTTGCTTTGAATGACGGTTTCCTCTGCGGATAGTTTTTCATCAAGATGAGTTCTTTCCAGCAATTCTTTTTTCCAATCTGCGATGTGAAGGCCGAACAGTTCATAATCCTTGTGATTTATTCCGCGATTATACTGAACGACATGGCCGTTTTGGTCTCGTTGAAAAACCATGCGAATTGCATCATGATGCTCGGTTATTTTACGCAGCGCTAGACGAAGCGCGTTAGCATTAAATCCTTTTTCACTGAAAAGCATGACGGACTGGTTGTAATGATCGTGAAAAGCATGAGCCTGTCCGAAAAATCTTCGCTGAATCGGGGTGAGGCCAGCTTCACCTTCCGCAGGTCCCTGGTCCGCTTGAGTTGCCGATGGTTTGATATGTCCGCTTAGTTCCTGAATTGTTGGATAACGGAATAAGTCGCGTATTGTCATGCTCCAGCCTTCAGCTGCCAGCCGTGCTGCCACTTGTAATGCTTTAATTGAGTCTCCGCCAAGCTCAAAAAAGGAATCGTGAATGCCGACTCGTGACAAGCTCAGTACATCTTCCCATATATACGCCATCGTTTTTTGCATGTCGTTAACTGGTGCGGTATATGGGCGCGACAACACATTATTTGGAGCCGGCAAGGCATTTCTGTCCAGCTTTCCATTTAGGGTCAGCGGCATATTTTCTAAAGGAATCAGATGCGCAGGAACCATATACGCTGGGAGCTCCTTTGTTAAAGCAGCACGGAGAGCATTCGTATTGACATCTGAAGGCACAATATATGCTGCCAAACCAGCATGTCCATTCTTATCATGCTGAACGGTAACAGCAGCTTCTCTGACAAGCCCCGTTTGAAGCAGAACACTTTCAATTTCTTCTGTTTCAATTCTGTATCCATTTATCTTCACTTGATAATCCATTCGGCCAAGAAGCCGGATCGTTCCGTTTGGAAGCAAGCAGGCTCGATCGCCGGTTCTGTACAGTCTCTCTCCTGAGACAAATGGATTTTCTGTAAATTTCATTTGTGTTAAGTCAGGTTTATTATGATAGCCTTTCGCAACACCTGCCCCGCCGATGCACAGTTCGCCTGCAACGCCAATAGGCTGAATTTGACCAGTCTGGCTAAGTACGTACATACGTACATTTGGCAGCGGGCTGCCGATTGGTACGTTATCTCCCGTCCACTCTTCTCCCATACTTGTTTCATAAAAGCTCGAATCAATCGTTGCCTCTGTGACACCATAGCTATTGATGATGCGCATGCTTTGGCCAAAGCGTTCTGTTAATGTTTTGAAATCTTGAGCTTTCACCATGTCAGAACCAAGAATCAGTATGTCTAAGTCAGGAAGCTTGAGCTGGTTGCGGTATATATACTCCATCACCGGAATAATGAGAGCAGGTGTGGACTCCATCATCGTGATTCTCTTAGAGCTCATGATTTTATATATTTCAGCAGGTTCCAGGCGCTTTTCATCCGGGCAAACGATGAGAGTCCCGCCGTTGGTCAATGTTCTTGCCAAATCTCCTGAGAAGACATCGAATGAAAAGCTCGCGATTTGGAGCAGTCTGACAGGCTTCTGATCCAATTCGTAAATTTGACGCCACGCAAGAGCAGCATGAGTAAAGTTACGATAGGTGACAATAACACCTTTAGGCGCACCTGTAGTTCCTGACGTATAAATGATATATGCTGCATCTTCAGGAGCAGGTGATAAGTTAAGGTTACAGCTATTTTCTTCATATGAGACTTCATCATCAAGGCAGATGTGGGACATCTCAGATTCAGATGTGTTTGAAATCAAATGCTTCAATTCCTGTTGTAAAAGAAGAATATCTGCTCCGCTATCACGAAGAATGTATTCAATGCGAGCTTTTGGGTAGTGTGAATCGATTGGGATATACACTCCGCCAGCTTTCATCACTGCCAGTACTCCAACAATTGCATCAATGGACCGCTTGGCTAAAACAGCCACAGTTGGTCTCGTCCCTTTTCTTCTTTGCAATGTCCGCGCCAGCCGATTGGCTTTTTCATTTAGAAGCCGATAGCTAATCTCTGTTTCATCATCAATAACAGCTATATGTTCTGGTGTTTCTTCAGCTCTTGCTTCAAATATGCGATGAAATGCGGTATCTTTTTTAGAAAATTCAACTTGAGTTTTGTTGAATTCAGTAAGTATTTTTTGTTTTTCTTTTTCACTAAGTATGTTTATTTGTGAAAGTCTTGTTTCAGGATTAGAAATGGCCGCATGCAGAAATTCAATAAAATGAGCTGCCCAGCGTTTCATCGTAGCTTTCAAAAATACTTCTGTACTGAATTCCAATTCAAAGCAAAGGGCACCATCTGTTTCCGTTGCTATTAACGTGATATCGAATAAAGAAATGTGCTGTGCGACATTGGCATCCCGGACTTTTACCTCTTCCAGTTTCACGTCCTGCTTTTCCATATTTTGAAGGATGAACATCGCATCAAATACTGGATTCCGGCTCATATCCCGTGTTAATTGAAGTTTATCGACAAGCTCTTCGAACGGATAATCCTGATGTTCATAAGCTTCCAATGCAGTCTCACGCACTTCCTGCAAATACTGCACAAACGGCTTTTCGCCCTCCGGGCGTGCCCGAAGCGCCAGCGTGTTCACAAACATGCCGAGTATCGGCTCAAGATCCTTGTGCGGCCGGCCGGCAATTGGCGATCCGACAATGATATCTTCCTGGCCGCTTAAGCGCGACAATAACGCTGTGTAGGCCGCAAGGAGCACCATGTACAGTGTGCTTCCGTTTTCCCGTGCCAGCTTGTGAAGCCCTGATGCGGCCTCTTGATCAAGCGTAAAGGAGACCTTGTCACCCGCGAAGCTCCGCACCGGCGGGCGGGTATGATCAGCCGGAAGATCCAGCACCGGCAGCTCGCCCTCGAGCTGCTTCAGCCAGTACGTCTCCTGCGTCTGGTACGCGTCTCCTTTTTTATATCCTTCCTGCCATACGGCGTAGTCTTTATATTGAATGGGAAGCGCCTGAAGGGTCCGGTTGTTGTACAGCTCCCCGAATTCCCGAATCAGAATGTTGACGGAAACACCGTCTGATATAATGTGATGCATATCAACCAGCAACAGGTGCCGTTCACCTGATACCTTTACGATTTGGGCACGGAACAGCGGAGCTTGGCTGAGATCAAACGGTTTGATAAACGCGGCTGCCGCTTCCTGTTCGGTTTGCTCGCCGAGGACTGCTGTCTGTAATGCAAACGGCACCTCGTCATGGATGCGCTGCACCGGCTCGCCGCCGTCATCCTGTTCGAAGGATGTCCGAAGCGACTCGTGGCGCTTGATCAGCTCTTTGAAAGCCCTGTCCAGCCTTTCGGGATCGAGCTTCCCTTCCAGTTCTAATACAGCCGGCATATTGTAGCCTGTCCCTCCGTCCTCCAGCTGCTGAAGGACATAAATCCGCTTTTGGGCAGAGGAAACCGGATAGGTATCACGCTGTTCCGCCGGTTTCATTGCTTCATATGGACTGCCCGTTCCTTCACGGATAACAGAAGCCAGCCCTTCTACCGTCGGATGGGCAAACACATCTTTCAGCGGGACCTGTACATCGAACTCTTTTGAGATCCGGGACACAAGCGCCGTTGCTTTTAGAGAATGTCCTCCGCGGTCAAAGAAGTTGTCGTGAATCCCGACAGGGCCGTTTTTCAGCACGTCCTCCCACAGCTGGGCAAGCTTCATCTCGGTCACATTTCTCGGCGCCGTGTAAGTCTCCGCATCTGCAGCTCCGCCAGGAGCTGGCAGGGCGTTTCGGTCCAGTTTCCCGCTTGGGGTAACCGGCCACTGTTCCATCTCTATCATATGGGCTGGGATCATGTAGCTCGGCAGCAGTCTTTCAAGCTGCGTCCGCACTTCGTTTCTTCTTAGTCCTTCTGCATAGGCACATAATTCCGGCTCGCCGCTGTCTGTCCGTACGGTAACGGCTGCATCCCTGATGCCCTCTATGCCTCTTAGCACCGCTTCAATTTCTCCGGGCTCAATCCGGTAGCCGCGGATTTTCACCTGATCATCCGTGCGGCCGAGGAATTCAACATGCCCGTCAGGGAGCCAGCGCGCCAAATCCCCGGTTTTGTACATGCGTTCACCTGGATAAAACGGGTCCTCAAGAAAACGCTCCTCCGTTAATGCCGGCCGATTCAAATAGCCTCTGGTAACACCCGCTCCGGCAATGTACAGTTCGCCGGCAACACCGCAAGGCTGTACGGCTAAATGCGGATCTAAAACATACAAACGCGCACCGGGTACGGGCTTCCCGATCGGAATCCGCAAGCGACCCCTGTCCCGCTCTGGGTCCAACACATAAAATGCCGCGTCTACCGTTGCTTCTGTCGGTCCGTACCCATGGATCAGCGATACATGCGGCAATAAAGAAGCAAAACGGGCTGCCATATGGGGCGCAAGCGGTTCACCTCCGGCGAATACACGTTGCAAGCTTGTCATGTCACTCAGCCTTTCGATTTCCGCTTGATCCAAAAAGCTGTTCAGCATAGCCGGAATAAAATGAACCGTTGTCACCTTTTCCTGATGAATGGCTTTTACGATCAATGCCGGATCTTTCTCCCAGCCGGGCGGAAGCAGATAAGCCGAAGCGCCGGCAAGCGACCACCAAAACAGCTGCCACACAGATGCATCAAAGGAAAAAGAGGTTTTCACCATGACAATGTCATCTTCCTGAAGCGGAAACTGGTGCTGCATGCCGGTCAGAAAGGAAACAGCCTGGCGGTGCTCAACGGCCACTCCTTTTGGCTGTCCGGTAGAGCCTGATGTATAAATGACATAGGCGAGAGAACCGCCGTCAGCAGGAACAAATACATGATTTTCTGCTTTTTCGCCCGCAAGAGATGCCATGTCAACTTCAAGCGTTTCGCCAGAAAAGTTCGGCACGGAGCATCCCGGCTGTGTCAGCAAGAGCGCTGCCCCGCTGTCTTTCAGCATGTAGCTCAGCCGCTCCTCTGGATACGCAGGGTCAAGCGGCAAATAGGCCCCGCCTGCCTTCAATACAGCAAGTACAGCGATCAGCATGTCGGGTGACCGCTCAGACAGGACACCGACAATGCTTTCCTTCGTGATGCCGCGCGCCGCGAGGTGAGCGGCCAGCCGGCTGGCATACATGTCAAGCTCAGCGTACGTCAGCGAACCGCCGGAAAATCGAATGGCCGTCCGCTCCGGTGTGACAGCTGCATGTCGTTCAAACAGTCCGTGCAGGGTTGGGGCTTCAGGTGAAACTGCTATCGTCTTGTTAAACTCATACAACAATTTTTGTTTTTCTCTTACGTCAGTCATATCTAATTCTTTTATCAATTTGTGAGGATGTTGAAGGGCGTTTTCCAGTAACATAAGCAGATGGTTCTGTATTCGTTTAATATCCTCAAGAGAAAACAAGGTATTTTGATAGTCGAAATTTAAATGTATGGTTCCGGTGTCTATCCGTTCCTGTATCTGAACAGAAAGCTCATTCGCGGTGTATCCGCTAAAATAAAGCGCCGTTTCATAATCAAAACCGTCAGCATTGTGCCATTGGAGCGGCTGATACTGCATAGATATACCAATAAGGTTGTGTAAATCTTTCTGTTCTTTTCTTAATTCATTCACCAGCAAATTATAAGGAAACCGTTGGTGGCGCATAACGGAAAGCTGTTCCCTGCCTACTCTGCGGACAAAGGAAAGAAAATCCGTGTCAGGATCAACCGTTATTCTGATGGGAAGAGAACTGACGAACATACCGAGCATTTCTTTTTCAGCCTTTGACCCTCTGTTGCCATAGTAGGTGCCAATGGCAAGGTCTCTTTTAGATGTGAGCCGGCTGATGCATATGTAAAATGAAGCCATAAATAAGGAAATGATATTGATCTTGTGTTCTTCGCAAA
Source organism: Bacillus cabrialesii (assembly GCF_004124315.2). Classification (GTDB taxonomy): domain Bacteria; phylum Bacillota; class Bacilli; order Bacillales; family Bacillaceae; genus Bacillus; species Bacillus cabrialesii. Next base: position 2,048,211 of record NZ_CP096889.1, read on the forward strand.
AGATTTGAATCTTTTGCCCTAGATGAGGTGAAAGTGTGATGGTATCTCTTGATGCGGATGTGCTCTGTTTTTGTAAGGACGTCTGACCAGCTAACGAATGATATTCCGGCGGCTGCTGAAAGGTTTGAGTCCAAAATAAACGGTCCTTTACAAAACGTGAAGATTGTAGATATTGACTCTCTTTTTCGATGTAGCTCAAGTAAGAAGGTTCAGGGTGATCAGGTAAAGAATCTTGCTTTTTCATTTTTTGATAAAGATCTATAATTTGATTCCCCATCACGTTTAAGGAGATGCCGTCCATTATGATATGATGGAATTTCGCAAACAGCCACACCTCGTGAGTGTGTATTCTGAGGATGCAAAATTGATAAAGAGGCGAGTTGAACAGTTTAAATGGAATTCTGGCTTGATCTTGTATCCACTGCTCTATTTCTATCATTTCAACATTTGAAAAATCTATTATTTCAAGTGGAGTATATTTATATTCAGTAAGGCACAGTCGCGGTTCAGGCTCTTCTCCTTCCAGCAGCTGAAACCTGATGGCGTCATTGCGGGAGATGGAATGATTCAGCGCTTCCTCTAGAGCCTCAAGGTCAATATTGCCTCTTAATTTCACACAGGCTGTGAGATTGCAAATGCTGGTGCCTGGATCCAGCAGTTCGGTAAACCACACTCTCCTTTGGGCATGGGTTAAAGAATAAGTATGTTCGTTCAACGGATTCCCTCCAGTTCTCATAATAAGAGGATAAGAAAAAAGTAGAAAAATGACAATAAAAGAAATTATATGACTATATAATCCATATATGCACTATATTAACGGATATTTTTTAAAGTACAATAAAAAATATTAAATTTTTATAACTTTTTTTTGAATATAGTATTATTTCTTTAATTTCCGTTTCGTTTTTTAACAAATTTTTGAACATAAAGTGATAAAAGCACCGTTTTCAGTAGGGTCTTACACACTATTTTTTCACTTGCACTAATTTGCTGCTCCATGTTATCTTTCTATTTGTTGTCAGATGGGATTGGATCGTTATTGCAGGCATAAAAAAACCTGTTTTCGCTTGAAAACAGGTTTGAAGCTATTATTGGTTTGCCAAGATGACAGCGATTTGGTCCTCAATATCTTTTCCGTCCTCGTCATCAATCAATCCGTTCAAAAGAATTGAAAAAACAAGTTTTTTTCCGCTCTTGGTTTCTGCGTACCCGGATAAAGAGCTGACCGTAGTTAGCGATCCGGTTTTAGCCCTTACTTTTCCTTGTGCAGGAGTGTCTTTCATTCGATTTCTCAGTGTTCCGCCTATCATTCTGTCACTATGGCCCGCAACAGGCAGAGAATTTAGATAAGGTGAGAACCATTTTTCATCTTGAATGTCATATAACAGCTGTGAGATTTGATCTGAGGATATAGCGTTGATATGAGAGACTCCTGATCCATCCCTTAATACAAATGATTTGGGATCAATACCAAATTTCGGAAGCGTACTGTTTAATACTTCGAGTCCCTTTTCCCAGCTGCCCTCTTCTTTTTTCACTTTCCCCATTTCTTTTACGAGCACTTCAGCATGTCCGTTATTGCTTAATTTCATAAACGGTACAAATAGTTTCGACAAAGGCATTGAATTATGAGAGATCAACACGTCTGAGGAATCAGGCGCAGCGCCCGTCATGACCTTCCCTTTTACAGTAATCCCTTGCTTTTTTAGTGCTTGCTTAAATAAATCCAAAGCATATCCCGCGGGCTCCCAAACGGCAATCCATTCCTTTGTCTCGCTTGCGTCAACCGGTACACTCCCTTCAATTGAGACTGTGTTTGTCCCATGCTCTCTTTCAATTGTGAGCTCTTTTTTTTGACCGGCACCAGTCGTTTCGGCATCGTTCTTAACCGTTACATAATCCGTTTTTGGAGAGACAGAAACAGCGGGCTTTTCCCCTTCTTTTTTACCCGGAGTGACCTCTACTATCACAGTGCCTGCATCATAGTCTTCATTCGGAGACGCTGTTAAAGCCGAGATTTGCGCGCCGTAATACGTGTACTCATCACTCCACGGCGTATCAGGTGATAATCGGATGTCATCATACCACGTATCATCGCTGATCAGATTGCCTTTAATCACTTTCACGCCGAACTGTTTCAATTTCTCAGCCATTTCTTCAAAATCAGATGGTAAAAGTGTCGGATCTCCTTTCCCTTTTAAATAAAGGTTTCCATTCAGCTTTTTCCCTTTCAGACTGCCGTCTGTCCGGAGTTCGGTTGTGAAGGAATAGTCTTCGCCAAGGACAGAAAGTGCCGCGGCCGCTGTCAAAAGTTTCAGAGAAGAGGCGGGCCTCATTCGAATGTCTCCTGAATGTTCATATAGAACAGCGCCTGTATCCAGAGAGCGAACAGTGATGCCAGCCATTGCGCCGTCGAGTGCAGGATGTTCGGCTAAAATCTTATCGATCTGTCCGGCAAGCGCATCTTGTTTTTCGACCGCTTGCGCAGCCTGATGCATATAAGGTACCGATGCAACGACGAAAAGCAGCAAAACAGCAACATAAAGCTTTATGCTTTTATTCATAATTTACCCCGCCTCTCTGCGTCTCATCATTGGTTATTGATGATTCAGTTCAATGGTGATACTGCTTTTGGCAGTCGTTTCTTCTCCCGGTTCCAGCACTTGTAAACCAGTCAGTGATGAAGGTAAATCAAGGTTCACAGCGTTTGTCACCCATGTGTAAGGTTCAGGGCATAAATACCCCTGTTTTCCGTCCGCATTGTATACAACCCAATGTTTAAATTGTTCATCTGCCTTATAAACAATACTTATATGTGCCTGCTGATGATAAATGATTGCCTGATTTTCTCCGCCTCTTTTCTGATAAGCGGATAAAAAGACATCATCCAGCTGCTTCTGACGTAAATCCATGCCTTCATGCAATGCTTCTTTATTCGGTACATCCGCCAGCTTCCCAGTCGGCAGCAGGCGTTCATCCAACTCCCATTGCTCATCTGCTGTCAGGGAGAATAGGGAGCTTTCTTCCGGGAACACAAATGTAGTATGATAACCGATTCCCCAAGGAAACGCTTCCTTTCCTTTGTTCATGACCGTCGCATATTTAAATAGAGTATTCCCCTTTAGCGTGTATGTCATCCGAACGACAGCATGATGCGGAAACTGCTTATACACATGAGAAAGCTCTGAAAGATCAATCTCAGTTTCAACGATAACTTCTTCGTCCGTTTGCTTCATTGTCACAACGTCCCACTTTTCCTGATAAAGAAACCCATGAAGATGGTTGTGTTTATCCTTTTCGTTAATATCAAAATGATATGTTCTGCCCCGGAAACTGAATGTACCGTCACTTATGCGGTTAGGCGGAAACAGGATTGGAATGCCGTACAATGTTGGTGTGTCTTGGAAGCTTTCTGCTGTTTCCGGTTCACGCAAAAGCTGGATCTTTGTTATTTTGTCCACGAGAGAAATGACGTTGCTCCCCCACTCGGGGACAACAATCATTTCTAAGTGTTCGTTCCCCGCTTTAATGGCCGGCGTTCCCAAATACGTGATTTTTTCAATAAAGTTTGCCATGTCTACTCAACCTCTCCTTGATTCATCGCTTGTATAAGAATTCAATGTACTGTGCCATATTTCCTCCATTTTATGTTTCCCCTTCCAAATAAAAAAACACCGTTCAAACTCATGAACGGTGTGATTCGGGAGACTATTGGATGAGACGTGTAATTTGTTTCTTTTTCCACACGAATTGATAATACCCATAAATCAACAGCAAACTGACAGCGAACGCAGCCGGATAGCCAACCCAGACGCCAAGTATTTCAAGCTTTGTGTAGTGGGAAAGTACGAACGCAACAGGCACTTCTATTCCCCAGATGGCGAAAATACTGATAACGGTCGGCCATAAAACCGTTCCGCTTGCCCGCATCGTTGCAGAAATAATTTGGGCATTTCCAAACAGCAAATAACTCCACAAAGTAATCATCAAGAGACGGTGCGCGATGTAAAGTGTGTCTTTCTCGGTTAAAAATAAGCCTAAAATTTGCTGTGAAAAAACATAGATCAGGATGATCAGCACACCGCCAATGATATAATTCAGCCAAATCCCGACGCGAATGACCTGCTTTAAGCGGTCAAACTCATTCGCTCCGATCGATTGCGCGGCGAAAATAGACACCGCAATGCCGAGGCTGACGGCCGGCATCTGCACATAGCTGGCTACCTGGTTGACCACACCGTATGCAGCTGTCGCATTAGATCCGTAATGGTTGACGAATGAAATAACCGCTATCTCTGATAATGAGACGAGAATCATGTTAATGCTTGATGGAATCCCGAGGCGCAGCAGAAGAGCCAGTAATTCTTTATCCATTTTCAAATAACGGCGCACTGTTTTATCAAATTGCAGCGGATGGTTTCGTTTTCGCAAATACACCATTAACACGATAAAAGTTGCAATCGTGGAAATGACGGTTGCATATGCGGAGCCGTATATGCCCAGTTTCGCAAAACCGAACATGCCAAGGATTAAGACAGGCAAAAGCGCTATGTTAATGACCGTGCTCACAATCAGCGTATAAAATGGTGTCTTAGAATCCCCTGTACCGCGCAAAAATGTTGTATAAGCAAAATATAAAAACATAAATGGCATAGCGTAAAATAAAATGCGTGCATAGCTGGCGCTGATATGAATGACGTTTTCAGGCGTGCCCATTAAACGAAGAATATCGAGGGTGAAAATACTGCCAATGACAGCTAACACAACCCCTAATAAAAACGTAAATGTGAGCGTCGTTCCGACAACAGCCTTTAACCGCTCCTCATTCTTCGCCCCGTAGGCCTGTCCGATCAGAATCGAACTTCCTGAACCAATCCCTATCGTAAATGAGATTAAAAGAAAAAATAACGGGAAAAAGGATGATACAGCCGCAACGGCATCAACACCAAGCCATCTGCCTACAGCCATCATTCCTACTAACTGGCCGACTGATTGCAGTACATTGCTTAGCAGAAGCGGCACTAAAAAGAGTGACATAGACCGCCAGACAGATGGATTACTTTTCTTCTGGGGTACAAGATGTTCTTGTGATGTTTCCATATTGAAGGCTCCTTTATATAAATTCGTTTGTAAACATGTTCCTATTCTTTTTGACAAAAACAGGATATGCAACATGTTATTATTCATCACTGTCCATATGAAACCCTTCCCGATTCTTCTCATTTTACACATCTTTTTAACTTTCGAAAAATAAACTAGCAAGTAACAGCCTATTTCTTTGTGAATAAAAGAATAAAAAATAATTTATGCAAAAGTGTTGTAATCTATCCGTAATTATTGTAACATTTGTAACATAAGAGAAAGAGATTTCGAAGGAGTGAACCACAATGAAAAAATGTCTTCTATTTCTAACAACGATTGCACTTATTCTGTCATTAAGCACAAATGCATTTGCGAAAAATACATCTGGCGATTTATCACAAAAACAAGCATTGCAGCTGGCATTATCAGCAAGAGAACACTTTTGGAACACAATGAGCGGACATAATCCAAAAGCGAAAAAAGCAGTTTGCCCTTCAGGTACATTTGAGTATCAAAATCTTCAATACGTGTACATGTGTAGTGATTTAGGCACTAAAGCAAAAGCGGTAAATTACTTAACTCCTATTTTCACAAAAACAGCAATCGAAAAAGGTTTTAAAGAATATCATTTCACTGTTTCAAAAGGAAAACTTGCGGTTCCAATCGGCGATGGAGACAACCTTTTAAATTGGAAAAAATCAACGGCTAAACTGATCTCTAAAAAAGGCGGCACAGTCACATACGAATTTACCGTTCCTACTTTAGACGGATCACCTTCAGCGAAACGCAAAGTGACTTTTGTAAAAGAAAATAAAGAGTGGAAAGTCAATCAATTTGACGCAGTTATATAAGAAAAAAACGCCCTGCATGGGACTGACCCCCGTTTTTGAGACAGGGATCAAAACACCTTTTAAACAGCCAATTGCCGATAGTTTATCGGTGATTGGTTGTTTAGTTTCGTTTGAATACGAATATTGTTATAATAATGAATGTATTCTGTGACAGTGCGTTCTACGATGGCGGTCGTAGTTCGATCAATGCTGTTAAGATAGAACGTTTCAGACTTTAGTAAGGAATGAAACGATTCGATGGAGGCATTATCAGCGGGCGTCCCTTTGCGGGACATGCTCATGATAATGCCTTTTGTGTTAACAGCTTTTTGATACTCGTAGGATGTATACACAGAACCTTGGTCGCTATGTAACACGCAGTTCTCAGGCAATGTTGGCAGCTGCTCAAGTGTGTCTAAGACAAAGTCTGTGTCCTGCTTATCGCCAATCGTATAAGCAATCACTTCTCCATTGTATAAATCTAATATACTGGAAAGGTACAATTGTTTCTGCCCATAAGGCAAATATGTGATGTCCGTTACTAGTTTTTCAAGAGGGCGATCAGACTGAAAGTTCCGATCCAATATATTATCGACTACGGCATATGGCTGCCCATTCTTCTTACGCTTTTTCACCTTAACCCGGCACTGCCACTGATTTTTCTGCATAATACGTTGAACCGTTTTATGGTTGATACGCATTCCCTTTTTTAAAATGGCTGTGATTTTCCGATATCCATATCGATACTTGTGCTCTCGGCACAACGTACCGATTTGTTTTTCCAAATGTCGCTTGGGATGATCCTTCATCCGATTCTTCTTCCAACGATAATAAGACGCTCGAGAGATACCTAAATGAATACAGATATCCTGCACGGTCATTGTGCTGCGCAATACTTCTACAAGTTCGACTGACGTTTCGCTATCAACTTCCTTTCCAATTCGTTGTACTTTTTTAACACTTCATTCTGTTGTCTTAGATAACAATTCTCTGCCTGCAGTTTCTCTAATTCGGAAGAATACTCCGGACCTTTTCCGTAAGTGTATTGCTTTCCAACAGGCTGTTCGAATCGATGTGTATCACCAGCCTTATGCCATCTAACCCATGTCTGAACCTGTGTCTTATTCTTAATATTCAATTTCTGCATGATCTCTTTCATAGGTACGCCTGCCAATCTCATTTCTACAGCCTTCTGTTTCACTTCAACCGGATAACTCACTCTTGTCCCCATAGAAAAAACACCCCCAAGTCTAATTTCGGATAACAATCATCCGTTTTCAAACTTGAAGGTGTTTTTATTTGTCTCATCTTATGGGGTCAGTCCCCATAAGCGGGCGTTTTTTATTTGGCATAAAGAAAGACAACAGGCAAATAGCCCATTGTCATATTGACGCTCTAGGAGAGATTCGAACTCCCGACCTGCAGTTTAGGAAACTGCTGCACTATCCGCTGTGCTACTAGAGCTTTTCGTATGTATATAGTAGCTCTGATGATCAATATTTTCAAGCGCTTTGTATTAAAGCCCTCCAAAAACTTTATACGCGGCTCTTGTCGTATCTTCATCAATACCGATATACCGCATTGTAATCGAGGGTGATGAATGATTCAGTATTCTCTGCAGCTCGGCGATGTCTTTTGTCCGCTGATAAAAATGGTAGCCGAACGTTTTCCGGAGCGTATGCGTCCCTATCTCCTCAAGTCCGCACGCCGCCGCGGCCTCTCTTAAAATTCTGTAGGCCTGAATGCGGGAAATCGGCTTCCTGGTCCGGAGAGACTTAAATAGATATTCGTTTTCTTTCATGTCTTTCGTATACTCGTATATTTCGTGTTTCAGCGATTCTAAAATCAGAATCTTCCTTTTCTTTTTCGTTTTGCTTTCCGTCGCCCATAAATGATCTTTATTTTTCACGTCCTTCACTTGCAGTGGCAGAATATCAGAAATACGGAGCGCGCTGTTGATGCCGAAAATAAATAAAAAGTAATCCCGTTTATTTTTGTTCAGCAAATACTGTTTTACTTGTTGGATTTTCTCTAAACTGCGAATCGGCTGTACAATATGCATCAAAAAACTCCTTAAAAACGGTTATGTAACGTTTTGAGGCTTATGTTACTATTATAGCTGAAAAACCTTGAAAGTCAAAGTCTGGCGGCATTTATGTAACATAATATACATAGTGTTACATAAGGGATTAAATAGCTTTCCAAAAACCCTCTCCCTATTAAAATGCGTTAAAACGCCCATATAAAGCTTTTGCCCCATTTGATACTTATTACTCTAACGTCTGTTTAAAAACCTCTTAGAACAAAATCTGAGGATTCCATTTTTCTGGCACTTCTAAAAAAACATGCAAAAAAAAGACACAATTTGAAATTGTGTCCTAATCCTCATCCTTCACATCAATATCTTCCGGGATCGGTTCATTTAATATTTCCTGCACGAGCGCTTTGTAATTTTCCAGCTGTTCGAGATGCGTTTTGAACTGCTCCTTAAAAATCAAAAATTGCTCACCGTCATGAACCGCTCTGATTTTTCCTTCAAGCACCAAGCTTTTGATATAATCCTCTGGGAGATTTGTATATTCTGCTGTTTCTTCAATCGTTAAATACATATAGCAGTCCTTTCTTCATCCGTATGCTGATTCTAATATAGCACAAGGCTCATACCAATATAATCATTTTCGCTCAGAAAAGCGGGAGAATGTTCTATATAATATACCATTTGTCACTTGTGAAAAAGCTGTGAATTTTTTACGCTAAGATTGTAACATAACAGCTTCATATAGGAGGGAGAACATGAAAAGAACGGTGAACGTCTGTTTAACAGCTCTGCTTAGTGTTCTGTTAGTCGCTGGAAGTGTCCCTTTTCAGGCGGAAGCTAAAAAACCGCCCAAAAGCTATGATGAGTACAAGCAAGTAGATGTTGGGAACGACGGCATGGTGGCCACGGCGCATCCTCTCGCTTCGGAAATTGGTGCTGATGTACTGAAAAAAGGGGGAAATGCCATTGACGCGGCGGTCGCCATTCAATTTGCGCTCAATGTAACAGAGCCGATGATGTCAGGTATTGGCGGCGGCGGTTTTATGATGGTGTATGATGAAAAAACAAAGGATACAACCATCATTGACAGCCGTGAACGTGCTCCAGCAGGCGCAACTCCTGATATGTTTCTTGATGAAGACGGCAAAGCGATTCCCTTCTCTGAACGCGTGACAAAAGGCACTGCCGTCGGTGTTCCGGGTACGCTGAAAGGGCTGGAAGAAGCCTTGGAAAAATGGGGAACCCGTTCAATGAAGCAATTAATCACCCCTTCTATCAAACTCGCTGATAAAGGCTTTCCGATTGATTCGGTGTTGGCGGATGCCATTTCTGATTATCAGGAAAAACTGTCACGGACTGCCGCAAAAGATGTATTTTTGCCAAATGGCGAGCCTCTTAAAGAAGGCGATACATTGATTCAAAAGGATTTGGCAAAAACGTTTAAGCTTATTCGCTCAAAAGGCACTGACGCTTTTTATGAAGGGAAATTTGCCAAAGCGCTTTCTGACACAGTACAGGATTTCGGCGGATCAATGACGAAAAAAGATTTAGAAAATTACGACATTACAATCGATGAACCGATTTGGGGAGATTATCAAGGCTATCAAATCGCCACTACCCCTCCTCCAAGCTCCGGCGGTATTTTCTTATTGCAAATGCTGAAAATACTAGATGATTTTAACCTTTCACAATACGATGTCCGCTCATGGGAAAAATATCAGCTGCTTGCCGAGACGATGCATTTGTCTTATGCCGACCGTGCATCTTACGCAGGTGATCCCGAATTTGTAAACGTTCCTCTCAAAGGCCTGCTTCATCCCGATTATATTAAAGAACGCCAGCAGTTAATCAGCCTAGACCAAGTGAATAAAAAGCCAAAAGCCGGCGACCCTTGGAAATACCAAGAAGGATCGGCAAACTATAAGCAAGTCGAACAGCCGAAAGACAAAGCAGAAGGCCAAACAACCCACTTTACAGTTGCTGACCGCTGGGGAAATGTTGTGTCCTATACAACGACAATTGAACAGCTATTCGGAACAGGCATTATGGTCCCTGATTACGGGGTCATTTTAAACAATGAATTAACGGATTTTGATGCGGTGCCAGGCGGAGCTAATGAAGTACAGCCGAACAAGCGGCCTTTAAGCAGCATGACTCCGACGATTTTATTTAAGGATGACAAGCCCGTCCTCACCGTCGGATCTCCCGGCGGGGCTACCATTATCTCATCTGTATTGCAAACCATTCTTTATCACATCGAATACGGCATGGAATTAAAAGCAGCTGTTGAAGAGCCGAGAATTTACACAAACAGCATGAGCTCCTACCGCTACGAAGATGGAGTTCCTGAAGATGTCCTCAGCAAACTAAACGGCATGGACCACAAATTCGGCAAAAGCCCGGTTGATATCGGAAACGTGCAAAGCATTTCGATCGACCATGAAAACGGCACCTTTAAAGGCGTAGCTGATTCAAGCAGAAACGGCGCGGCGATCGGCATTAATTTAAAACGGAAATAAAACAAAAAAAACTGTACTCGGTTCACATGAGTACAGTTTTTTTGTACAGACCTTTATGTCCTGCCTCATGCCTGATAATCGCAGCGCAACAGGCTTCACTTCTTCATTTCGTCTACCTCATCCATAAATCTCTGAAACGCATTCGTAATAAAAAAGTCTTTCCTATATATAAATACAATCTCTAAGTCTTGATACGCCGCTGGCAGCTGATGAATCCATACATTCGTACGTTGCTCGTAGCAGTCGACAGCGGACTTAGGGAGCAGCGCCGTACCCAGACCGGCGGATACTCCTCTTACAATGGCTTCCAATGTGCCAAACTCTATGATTTTTTGATGTTGAACGCCTGCTTCCTCCAGCAATCTTTTGACCCTGGTGCGATGAGAACAGCCGGCTCCAAAAAAGAGCATCGGCTGCCGAAGCATGTCTTCTGCCGTCCCCTCCCGTGATGAAATCAAAACCAATTCATCGCGGGAAACAGGGATTTGTCTGATATCCGTGTGCTCAACCGGTCCGTATACAAAAGCGCCATCAACCTTATGATCTAGAACCTGTTGTATCAAATTGTGCGTATCAGCTGTGTTCACTGATAAATCAACTTCAGGAAAACGCCTAAGAAAGGAGGCCGCATGCTCGGGCAGATGCGTTACCGCCGTTGTTTCTAGCGATCCGATCCGCAACGGCCCTTTCGGCTGCTGGCTCATCTGTGCCGATTTTTCAGCTTCGTTTAACAGCGCTAGTACTTGATCAGCATATTGTAAAAGATTTTCTCCGGCAACGGTCAGCTTCATTCCGCGATTCGTTCGATGAAAAAGCCTGGTGTTCAAATCTTCCTCAAGGTTATGTATTCTGGCTGTCACATTCGATTGTACATAATTCAGCATTTGCGCTGCTTTCGTTATGCTTCCTTCACGGGCAACAGCCTGAAAAATCTTTAAATCTCCGCTTTCCACGGGCTCTCACCTTCTTGCTATGATTAAAAGTGATATCAGCTATCATTTTTGTTCATTTTACTTGAAGAAAACCGCTATGTAAAATATGTAAAGATATAAAACTACAATTCAATTAGGAGGCAGACAGCATGAAAGCAGCAATTCACAACGGAAAAGCAGGGCTTCAAGGGTTATCAGTTCAAGACATTCCGTCAAAAAAACCCGGATACGGACAGGTAAAAGTAAAAGTAAAATCTGCAGGTCTAAACCATCGCGATCTGTTTTTGATGAATAACAAATCTGAACAAGATCCTCATATAATACTGGGTTCTGACGGCGCCGGTATTATTGAAGAGGTTGGTGAAGGCGTCAAAAACACAGCTGTTCAAACAGAAGTCATCATTTTCCCGACATTGAACTGGGATTTGACAGTGAATGTACCGCCTGTTCCAGAGATTTTGGGAGGACCTTCTGACGGAACGCTTGCTGAATACGTGATCATCCCTTCGCAAAACGTATTCAAAAAACCTGCATATTTATCCTGGGAAGAAGCAGGCGTTTTGTCTTTATCCGCTTTAACCGCATATCGGGCCCTGTTTACAAAAGCGCGATTGAAAAAAGGCGAGCATCTCTTGATTCCCGGCATCGGCAGCGGAGTTGCAACCTACGCTTTATTCATGGCTAAAGCGATCGGAGCGACAGTAAGCGTGACATCCCGCAGTGAGGAGAAAAGAAAAAAAGCGCTCCATCTAGGTGCTGATTATGCTTTTAACAGCTATAGCAATTGGGATGAACAGTTGCAGGGAGAAACGGCTGATGTTGTTCTTGACAGCATAGGCCCCGCCCTCTTTTCAGAATATTTCCGCCATGTAAAACCGAACAGCCGTATTGTCAGCTTCGGAGCAAGCTCAGGGGACGATCTCCATTTTCCGGTTCGTTCTTTATTCTTTCCTCAGATCAATGTATTGGGGACCTCAATGGGAAGCTGTGAAGAATTTCACGATATGCTTGCTTTCATTGCAAAACACAAGCTTCGCCCTGTAATTGATCGCACATATCCTTTAGAAAAAGCGTTTGAAGCATATACGAGAATGCAGGAAGGCAGACAGTTTGGAAACATCGGAATCGTGATGGAATAAAAAAGAAACCGGCTGATATACAGACCGGTTTCTCTTATATATGATAATCCCCTTTATTTACGGTAGAACTGAACTCCCCATCAAATATCGATCCACTTCGCGCGCCACTTCACGGCCTTCATTAATCGCCCATACGATTAAACTTTGGCCTCTTCTTGCATCCCCTGCGGCAAATATGCCATCGATATTTGTTTGATAATCCCCATATGTTGCACTGATTTTGTTATTTACAGAATCAACACCGAACTGTTTCAACAGCGGCTGTTCTGTGCCTTCAAAGCCGATAGCGATGAAGACAAGCTGAGCAGGCCATACTTTTTCCGTTCCGGGCAGCTCGCGGAACTCGTATTTTCCGTGCTCATTTTTCACTTTTTCCATTTGGATGGTATGGAGCTCTTTTAGCTGGCCATTTTTATCCGCAACCATTTTTTTCGTTTGAATGGAGTATTCTCTCGGATCTCTTCCGAATTTTGCTTCTGCTTCTTCATACGCATATTCAAGCGTAAAGACGTGCGGCTGTTCCGGCCATAGATTGTCATTCGTGCGGGCCGGCGGAAGTTTCGGGTGTTTGCCGAATTGGTGTACGCTTTTGGCTTTTTGTCGCAGAGCAGTAGCGACACAGTCAGCTCCTGTATCCCCGCCTCCAATTACGATGACATCTTTCCCTTTGGCATCAATAAATTTCTTGTCTTTAAAGTTAGAATCTAAATAGCTTTTTGTCGCAAGTGTCAGGTAGTCCATCGCGTAATGGACTCCTTTGGAATCGCGCCCTTCAATTAATAGATCCCGCTGTTTCTGCGCACCTGTGCACAGAATCACAGCGTCAAATTGCTCCTTCAGCTCATCAGCTGTAATGTCAACGCCGATTTCTGTGTTTGTGACAAAATCAATTCCTTCTTGTGTCAGCAATTTAACCCGGCGTTCTACAATGCCTTTCTCAAGCTTCATGTTCGGAATGCCGTATGTTAAAAGGCCCCCCGCTCTGTCTGAGCGTTCAAACACAGTGACGGAATGCCCCGCTTGATTCAGCTGATCAGCACTCGCCAGTCCGGCCGGGCCTGACCCAACGACGGCCACTTTTTTGCCTGTTCGTTTTTTAGGAATTCTAGGCTGAATCCAGCCGTTCTCAAATCCTTTGTCAATGATTGCCCTTTCGATGTTTTTAATGGATACGGCTGGGTCTGAAATCGCTAATGTACATGATCCTTCACAAGGAGCGGGGCATACCCGCCCTGTGAATTCAGGAAAGTTGTTTGTTTTCAAAAGGCGTTCTAACGCTTCTTTCCATCTGCCCCGGTAGACAAGATCATTCCATTCAGGAATTAAGTTGTAAATCGGACAGCCGGATGTAAATCCGTTAATGTCCGCACCGATCTGGCAAAACGGTGTACCGCAATCCATACACCGCGCCCCCTGCCGTTTCGATGCTTCTTCTGAAAAAGGAGCAGAATACTCTTTCCAATCCTTTAAGCGAGTGAGAGGGTCCCGCTCAGCAGGTTTTTCTCGTTTGATTTCCATAAATCCAGTTGGTTTCCCCATGTTCCTCTCCCCTTCCTTACTGTACTATCGCTTGTTTTTGTCCCGATGACGCTGTATTCTGCTTTGGCTTCGTGTTGGCTTCAAATGCGTACATGACAGCTTCTTCATCTGATAAGCCTGCAGCTTTTTGCTCTTCTATGCTTGCGAGCATTTGTTTGTAGTTTTTCGGAATGACTTTGACGAATTTTTTTACACTGTCTTCCCAATGATCAAGCAGGCTTGCCGCTTTTTGGCTGTTTGTATACGCAGCATGTTTTTCAAGCATTGCTTTGATTTGCTCAATTTCTTTTTCATCCTCTAATGATTCAAATAAAATCATCTCAAGGTTGCATTTGCGTTTAAACGCTTTTACGTTTTCGGCGAGAACGTAAGCGATTCCGCCGGACATACCTGCAGCGAAGTTTTTGCCTACATCACCGAGTACGACAACACTGCCGCCAGTCATGTATTCACAGCCGTGGTCGCCAATGCCCTCTACCACCACGTTCACACCGCTGTTCCGAACGGCAAAACGTTCACCCGCACGTCCGTTAATATATGCTTCTCCGCTTGTCGCGCCGTAGAAAGCTACGTTGCCGATAATGACGTTGTCATCTGAAGCGGAATTGAATCCTTCCGGTGATTTGACGATGATTTTTCCGCCAGAAAGCCCTTTTCCGACATAATCATTTGAGTCCCCGTCTAAATAAAGCGTCATCCCTTTAGGAACGAAGGCTCCAAAGCTTTGTCCTGCTGATCCGGTAAACTGCAGCTTGATCGTATCTTCCGGAAGCCCTTTTTCACCATAACGTTTTGAAATTTCACTTCCTGTTATCGTTCCGGCTACACGGTTTGTATTGTTGATTTCGATAGAAACTTCCGCTTCTTTTCCAGACTCGATGGCTTCTTGTACGGCCGGGAGAATCGCTGTAATATCAAGTGATTGATCAATTTTATGATTTTGCGGCGATTGGAACGTCCGTACACCTTCAGGCTGATAAAGAAGGGTAGACAAATCAAGCTGGCTTGCTTTCCAATGTCCCTTTGCCCGTTCACTTACATGAAGGGCGTCCGTGCGCCCGATCATTTCATCAAATGTCTTGAAGCCTAACGCAGCCATGTACTCACGAACTTCTTCAGCAATGAACAGCATATAGTTCACAATATGATCAGGATCGCCCATGAATTTTTTGCGAAGCTCTGGATTTTGTGTCGCTACTCCGACAGGACATGTATCCAAATGGCAGGCGCGCATCATGACACAGCCGAGTACAACTAACGGAGCCGTTGCGAAACCGAATTCTTCGGCGCCGAGCAAGGCCGCCATCACAACGTCACGGCCTGTCATGAGCTTTCCGTCTGTTTCTAATACAACACGGTCACGAAGCCCGTTTAACATTAACGTTTGATGTGCTTCGGCGAGACCAAGCTCCCACGGAAGCCCTGTATGTTTAATACTGGTTTTCGGAGAGGCACCTGTCCCCCCGTCGTAACCGCTGATCACAATGACATCTGCAGTCGCTTTGGCAACACCTGCAGCGATTGTGCCTACACCTGCTTTTGATACCAGCTTTACGCTGATTCTTGCGTCACGGTTGGCATTTTTTAAATCATGGATCAGCTGAGCTAAATCCTCAATCGAATAAATATCGTGGTGCGGAGGCGGCGAGATTAATCCGACTCCTGGCGTTGACCCGCGGACATCGGCAACCCAAGGATACACCTTGTTGCCAGGCAGCTGCCCGCCTTCCCCCGGCTTTGCGCCTTGCGCCATTTTAATCTGCAGTTCATCCGCATTGACGAGGTAATGGCTTTTGACACCGAAACGTCCGGAGGCAATTTGTTTGATCGCGCTTCTTCTGTCATCGCCGTTTTTATCTGGAACAAAGCGTTTCGGATCTTCTCCGCCCTCACCGCTGTTGCTTTTTCCGCCAAGACGGTTCATCGCGATAGCTAAAGCTTCGTGCGCTTCTTTGCTCAAAGATCCAAATGACATTGCCCCTGTTTTAAAGCGTTTAACAATCGATTCAGCGGATTCGACTTCCTCTAATTTCAGAGGCTTGCGGTCTCCGTCAAATGCGAACAAGTTCCGTAAAAATCCAATGCGCTCTTCATCTGCCGCTTTTGTATATTGTTTAAACAGATTGTAATCATTTCTTCGGCACGCCCATTGCAAGGTATGAATCGTTTTCGGGTTAAACGCGTGATGCTCTCCGCCGTTTCTCCATTGGAAGTCACTTCCTGGTTCAAGCGTTTTGCTGTAATCATCCTGATACGCTTCTTGGTGGCGGCGCTGCGCTTCTTCCGCAATTGTTTTTAAGTCGATGCCGCCGAGCTGTGATGCAGTTCCTGTGAAATAACGGTCAATCACTTCACGGCTGATTCCTACCGCCTCAAAAATTTGAGCGCCTCTGTAGCTTTGTACAGTTGAAATCCCCATTTTGGACATGACTTTTACGACGCCTTCAGTAATGCTTTTTCCATATTTACTGACCGCTTCTTCATAGCTGATATCCAAACGGCCTTCATCAATTTCCTGTTTGTAGGTCGCATACGCCAGATAAGGATTAATCGCATCCGCGCCATAACCGATTAATGCTGCAAAGTGATGCACTTCACGCGCTTCTCCTGATTCCACAATAATGCTGACTTTCGTACGCAGCCCCTTGCGGATTAAATGCTGATGCAGCGCACTGACTGCCAGCAGCGGCGGAATTGGTGTCAGGCGTTCATTCATCTTTTTGTCTGATAAAATTAACAAGCTTACACCTTGGCTGATGGCTTTCTCTGCCTGTGTGAACATGTCCTTTAATCCGCGTTCAATATCCTCAGAGAACAGCACATCGATTTTTTGGCTTTTTAAATCAGGATGAACAATCGTTTTCAATGCGTAAAATTGTTCATTGGATAAAACAGGAGTATACAATTTAATCCGGCGAACGTTTCGCTCACTCGGGTGAAGAAGATCGCCTTCTGCACCGAGCCATGTCATTGTAGATGTCACAAGTTGCTCACGGATCGCATCGATTGGCGGGTTCGTTACTTGTGCAAACAACTGCTTGAAGTAGTTAAACAGTGATTGCGCGCGATCTGACAGAACAGCAAGAGGCGAGTCATTCCCCATTGAACCGAGAGGATCTTTGCCTTCTTTAATGACAGGAATTAAATATTTTTGGATATCTTCATATGTGTATCCGAATGCCTTCTGGCGAGTAAGGAGATCTGTAAACTGTTCTTCCTCTCTTGATTCCGGATCAGGATTCACTTGGACAAGCTCTTCTTCAAGCCATTTTTGATACGGGTACTCAGTTGCAATTTGTGTTTTGACTTCTTCATCCGAGATAATCCGGCCTTCTTCCAGGTCAATTAAAAGCATTTTTCCAGGCTCAAGACGGTTTTTATATAAAACGTTCTCCTGTTCAACGTCAATAACGCCCACTTCAGATGAGAAAATAATATAATCATCTTTTGTTACATAATAACGTGCAGGGCGAAGACCATTCCGGTCAAGGATAGCACCGATTTGTTTTCCGTCAGTAAATGAAATAGCTGTCGGTCCGTCCCACGGCTCCATTAAGGAACTATGGTACTCGTAGAACGCTCTTTTTTCCTTGGACATATGCGTATTTTCCGTCCACGGCTCAGGGATGAGCATCATTGCTGTATGTGCCGGCTTGCGTCCAGCCATTACAAAAAATTCAAATGCGTTATCTAAAATGGAAGAGTCACTGCCGTCAGCATTCAGAATCGGCAGAATCTTGTTTAAGTCCTCACCGAAGCTTTCTGATACAAATTGCTGTTCACGCGCGCTCATCCAGTTGATGTTTCCACGAAGGGTGTTAATTTCCCCGTTATGAACCAAATACCGGTTTGGATGCGCTCTTTCCCATGTAGGGAATGTGTTGGTGCTGAAGCGTGAATGAACAAGCGCAAAAGCAGAAACGAATGCTTCATCTTGCAGATCAGAATAAAACGCATCAACTTGTTCAGGTGTTAAAAGGCCTTTGTAAACAATGGTCTGGCTTGAAAGACTGGCAAAATAAAAATCAAGACCTTCCGTTACTCCCCAGTTTTCAGCTTGTTTACGAATGACATACAATTTTCGTTCAAAAGACAAATTGTCCTTCAGATCAGAACTTGCACCGATAAACACCTGGCGGACAAACGGACAGCTTTTTTGCGCCACTGTTCCGATTTTTCCGACATTTACAGGTACAGTTCTCCATCCAAGAACGGCTTGGCCTTCTTGTTCAATCAGTGCATTGATTTGCTTTTCGATTTTTTTTCTTTCATCTTCCTTCTGTGAGAAAAAGACCATTCCTACCCCGTAACGTCCTTTTTCCGGCAGATTGATGTCTTTGCACTTTTTTCTAAAGAAAGCATCAGGGATTTGAACCAGTAAGCCGGCTCCGTCTCCTGTATCCGGGTCACTGCCTTGGCCTCCTCTGTGGTCTAGCTGGCAAAGCATCTTAAGCCCTTGTTTGACGATGTTATGAGTCTGCTTGCCCTTTAAGTGCGCATATAGGCCGATTCCGCATGCATCATGTTCAAATTCAGGACGGTAGAGACCTTGAGCTTTTGGCATTTGATTGTACGTCATAATTCCTCTCCCCCGATCAATTTCCGATAATACCGGTCATAAAATCTAACAACTCTATAATTATTGTAGGTTTTCAAAACGATATAAACAATATATAATTTAGATCAAAAGAATCTCAAAATGAGATAGATGGATGTGAGACAAACATGGAGCTGCGCCAACTGCGCTATTTTATGGAGGTGGCTGAACGTGAACACGTTTCAGAAGCCGCTGATCATTTGCATGTGGCCCAATCAGCAATCAGCAGACAAATTGCAAATCTTGAAGAAGAATTAAATGTGACTTTATTTGAGCGCGAAGGGAGAAATATCAAACTCACGCCGATCGGAAAAGAATTTTTAATTCATGTGAAAACAGCAATGAAAGCCATCGATTATGCGAAAGAACAAATTGATGAGTATCTCGACCCGCATCGCGGAACGGTAAAGATCGGCTTTCCTACAAGCCTTGCGAGCCAGCTTTTGCCGACTGTCATTTCAGCATTTAAAGAAGAATATCCGCACGTCGAATTTTTGCTGCGCCAAGGCTCCTACAAGTTTCTGATTGAGGCTGTCAGAACCCGCGATATTGATCTGGCCTTATTAGGACCGGTGCCGACGAATTTTCCAGACATAACAGGAAAAATTTTATTCACAGAAAAAATTTACGCGCTAGTTCCATTAAATCATCCGCTTGCCAAACAAAAAACGGTGCATTTAATCGATTTGCGCAACGACCAATTTGTATTGTTCCCGGAAGGATTTGTGCTTAGAAAAATGGCAATCGATGCTTGTAAGCAAGCCGGCTTTGCTCCTCTCGTATCTACGGAAGGTGAGGATTTGGATGCCATCAAAGGATTGGTATCCGCAGGAATGGGCGTTACCCTTCTGCCGGAAAGCACGTTTGCAGAAACGACACCTCGTTTTACTGTGAAAATTCCAATTGAGTTCCCTCAAGTAAAACGAACTGTCGGAATCATTAAACCGAAAAAGAGAGAGCTTGCGCCGTCTGCGAATGACTTTTATGAGTTTGTCATTCAATTCTTCTCTAAGCTGGAGCAGTATCAATAAAAAAATGAACCCGAGCTTCTATTAGAAGCTTCGGGTTTTTTGCTGCAAATTAATTTGCAGGCAAAGATAAATCTACATGGCACACAAATGCTTCCTGATCAATCACAGCTTTGTTTAACAGCTCTTCCTTTTTTTCATGTTCTTGAAGCTGTACAGAAGAATAATTGACGATTCCGAGCCCGATTTCTGCCCCTTCTGAATCCATCAGGCGAACAACCGATCCGCTTTTGAACTTTCCTTTAATCTCCTGTACACCGTCCAGATATAAACTCGATTGGCCGTTTGTTACTTTTCGTGAATAATCATCTGATAAAATCATTTCACCTTCCGGGCCGGAATTAAAAGCGATCCACTGCTCCTTATGATTCAGCGGAAGCGTTCCCTCTGCTTCAAAATAGGTGCCTTCCGCCTCTTCATGAACGGCCTGATATAAAATGTCGCCGGCATCTGCCTGACCAAGAAAGCCTTTAATGCCGGATGCCATTACGATTTTAAACGCATCAAGCTTAGAGCGCATGCCGCCGGTACCGACGACGCTGCCAGGGTCACCTGCGCACGCTTCGATGTCAGGCGTTATCTCACTCACCCGCTGTATCCTTTTCGCTTCTGGATTTGCGCGCGGATTGCCGTCATATAATCCGTCGATATCTGATAAAATCACAAGCATATCTGCATCAATTAATCCGGCGACTTTTGCTGCGAGTGTATCATTGTCCCCAAACTTGAGCCGATTGACGGTCACTGTATCATTTTCATTTATGATCGGGATGATACCGCGTTCGAGCAGTACATTCATAGTATTTCGGACATTGTTATATCGATGTTCATCAGAAAAATCGCTTCTCGTAATCAAAATTTGGGATGCGACATAGCCGTGTGCTAAAAACAGCTTTGAATAAGCTTCCATCAGCAGGCCCTGGCCGATTGAAGCTGATGCTTGTTTTTCCGGAAGCTTCTCTGGTCTTCGGATAAATCCGAGCTTCCGATATCCCGCCGCCACTGCGCCTGAGGAAACCAAAATCACTTCATATCCTGCGTCTTTGAGTTTGACGACCTGATCGACCAACGCTTCTAATTTTCGAATGCTGATTTCTCCATGAAAGCTTGTTAATGAACTGCTTCCAATCTTCACAACGATTCTTTTCATGTTTGTATCAGGCGTCACTTTATCACTCCTGATAGTGCGGCCGCTGTTTTTTCGATATCGTCGCTGATTTCCTTTGAGCGCTTAGCGGCATGCTTAATCGCTTGAGAAATCGCTTCTCCGCCGCCGCTCTTTTGCAATGCTTGCAGCCCTGCAGCTGTCGTTCCATTCGGTGATGTGACGTTGTCTCTTAAGACCTCAGGCTGTTCTCCTGTTTCCATGAGCATTTTTGCGGCACCTAAAAGCGTCTGTGCGCCGATGCTGCGTGATAACTGTTTATCGAGGCCCGCTTCCTCGCCTGTCTTTTCAATGAATTCCATTAAATAATAAAAATACGCGGGGCCGCTGCCGGCAATTCCGGTGAATATGTCCATTTGATTTTCTTGGATTGTATAGACTTCACCCATGCATCCGAGCAATTCTTCGGCCAGCTTTTTCAGGTCTTCTGACACATACTTGCCAAGTGCAATGGCAGTTGCAGAAGCGCCGATCATACTGGATGTGTTGGGCATCACCCTGACAACCGGCTGTTGATTAAGCAATGATTGTTCAATAAAAGAGGTGGTTATGCCGGCAAGGACCGACAATATTAATTGATGGGGTTGAATACGTGTTTTTAGTGATGACAGAGCGCTTTCGGCGTCTTTTGGCTTCATTGCCAAAATAAGTACATCCATGTCTTCAATACATATGTCACTCGGCGCAGCGCCTTTGATTCCATATTGAAGTTCGAGTTCAGCTAATCGCTCTGTATTGCTGCGGTTTGTAACGCAGATGTTTTGTTTCGGGATTTTGTTGGCACGGACGATACCTGATATCATTCCTTCCGCCATAGATCCTGCTCCTATAAAGGCTACTTTCTTTTGATCAAAGATCGGTAACATCTCCTTTGTTCGCTTTTTGTTCGCATTTTCACACGTTTAAAATGTTACCACGTGAGGAAATGATGTCAAGTTTGAAGGTCATCATTGATGTGTATTGTTTCTTTTCGACAATTATGTATAATGAATAGCAGAAAAAACCCGATGCACACTGCTGCGCCGGGTGTTCGTTTCTATTAAAAATTATCTGAGAGCGCTTTTTCAATCAGTTTTTTGCAGCGGTCCAGTTCAACCTTCAGCTGTTTTTTATATAGTTTGGCAGCTTCGTAATCTTTAAATTGATAGAGGACGACTTCCTGGAGCTTAGCCCCTTCTTTTTTTACTTTGATTTGCTTTAATATTCCGTCATCAAGAAGCTCATGCAAAGACCGGTATACTTCTGTATGATTCGGTTTAAAACCAATCTCTTTAAATTCAGACCGAAGCACTTCAAGCAGTTTTAATCCGTAGAGCCTCTCTTGCTCTGTCATTGTTATCATATAAAGTTTCAAAAAAGCGCGCTGTTTAACTAAAAAGCCGGTTGAACTTCTTTTTTCCTCTTTCACTATATTCACTCCTTCTTCTGTCAACTGAGAACACTATGTACTAAATATTCAATTTTAATCTATCGGTTTCCTCCTTTATATTAGGGCCTGATATTCAAAAAAATTAGTGTTAGCTGTTTATAATGTGGAACGGATTATAAAACAAAAGTGAACATTTGGTACATAGTTCATTTAGTTTTATTATAGCGTTTTTCACTGTTTTCTTCAAATTTCCTGGTTTTCGAGTATGCATATACCAGAGCGGATCGCATTCAAATAAAAAAGCCTGTCGCAAGACAGGCTTCTCGTTTTTTTTACGGATTTGTTGACCATAATCCCGCTGTTTTGATGAAAATTCGCGGATCTAATTTCAATTGTGCCACCATATATTCAGCAAGATCCTCTGGCTGCATCACCTTTTCAGGATTACCGTCTGTTAAGTTCAGTTCGATAGACATATCACTAGCAACAGTGCTCGGTGTTAACGCGCTGACTCTGATATTGTGCTTTCTCACTTCTTGCATAAGAGACTCTGTTAACCCAAGAACCGCAAATTTAGAAGCACTGTAAGCGCTTGTCACCGCTGCTCCTCTTTGGCCCGCTGTAGATGAAATATTAATGATGTCTCCGGCTTTGCGTTCGATCATTTCCGGAAGCACCGCGCGAGTCACGTGGTACACACCCATTAGGTTGACATTTATAATATTTTCCCACTCGTCAGCTGACAGGTCTAAGAAACCGCCAAATTTGCTGATTCCGGCGTTATTAATGAGGATGTCAATATCACCAAGCTGTTCTTTCACTTGAGCTACAGCTTGATTAACCTGCTCGGCATCTTTTACATCTGCAGTGGCAAATGCAGCTTTTACACCAAGCGCTTTGACTTCTTCAGCCACTTTTTCAACATTTGCGGCAGTCCGGCCGATTAACCCGATATTGACGCCTTCTTTCGCAAGAGCAAGAGCTGTAGCGCGGCCGATCCCTCTGCCTCCGCCTGTGATAAGAGCGGTTTTATTTTGTAAATTTTGCAATTGAAGCACCCTTTCTTTGTTTACCTATGTACGATATCACATTATAAGTAGAATAAATCCAATACGCAAATCAAACGAACTGTGCAATCATCATTTCTTTGGATTAAAAAAGCGAAAACAGGGTAATGACAAAAGAAAAAGGAGTGAACATATGGTTATTGTGTATATCAGTCTGGCAGTATTGGCTATTTCTATCATTTTCTTAGGGTGTAATGTGATCCAAAACAAGAAAAAAATAGATCCCGCACTAAAGGAGCTCACTTCTGTTACGCAGGCTATGCAAAAACAAGTCGAAGGATTAAAAACGGAAGCGCAGCTGCTGACGCAAAAACAAAAGAAGATTCAGCAGGATGTTCAAATGAAAAAAAACGCCTTTCAGCAGACAACAGCTGAAGTGAAAGAAGTGCCCCAAGCAGTCAAAGAGGTGTGGCAGGCAGGACATTTGAATAGCAGATAAAGATGAATGAGATCCCGTTGTTACGATTAGAATGGACAATGGGATCTCATTTTTGAGGAGGCTTACATATGATTATAAACCGCAGCTGCTTAGAGGAGTTCGCAGAGAAAATACATTCTCTTCCTTCTTCTCTTACAAAGTCCGATTTACTTACTGATCCATTTCGTCTTCATCAAGAAAACGACCTTGACATCTACTATTCACCTCATAATGAATATATCAACCGGGATGCCTCGATTGTGATTGCCGGAATCACGCCAGGTTTTTCCCAGATGAAAACAGCGTACGAAACAGCCGCAGAAAGCCTGCGGCAGGGCCGATCTCTTGAGCAAATGGCGGTAGATACGAAAAAAGCGGCGGGTCTCTCCGGTTCGATGAGGCATAACCTTATTACCATGCTGGATTCATGCGGGCTGCCGCAAGCTTTAGAGATCCAAAGCGCTGCACAGCTTTTTGGAGACTTGCGGCATATGCTTCATACTACTTCCATTATCAAATATCATGTTTTCTTTCAGCAAAAAAACTATACCGGATACAGACCGGCCATCACTCATTCTCCTATCCTAAAGCACCTATGCTTTTGGGCACTTCCCTGCGGAGCTCAATAAAGTGACAGGACCGGCTCTTCTTATTCCGCTTGGAAAAGCAGCCGAAACAGTCTGTGGAACATTGATCACCCGGCACAGCCTCCGGAACTTTTTCTGCCTTCATGGCTTCCCCCATCCATCAGGCGCGAACGGCCATCGTTTGAAACAATTCAGCAAAAACAAAGAGCAATTAGAAAGACAAATTCATTCCTTCGCTTCCTCAGTTTTGGATTCACTATAGAAAAGAGGAAATATAAGGGATATGATAAACAAAAACACAAACTTTAGGAGTGGTTGAATGTTTCCTGTATTAGAAACGGATCGGCTTACACTTAGGCAAATGACAGATCAAGATGCAGAAGCCATTTTTGCTTGCTTTTCAAGCGATGAAGTGACACGCTATTACGGGCTTGAAAACATGAAATCTATCGAAGAAGCTATTTCAATGATTCAAACGTTTGCCGCTCTTTATCAAGAAAAACGCGGTATACGGTGGGGATTAGAAAGAAGAGACACCAAAGAATTAATCGGGACAATCGGCTTTCACGCTTTGGCCAAAAAGCATAGGCGTGCAGAGATCGGCTACGAAATCATCCCTGCGCATTGGCAAAACGGATTTGCATCAGAAGCCATTTCAGAGGCTGTATCATACGGGTTTGCTTCTCTTGGCCTGACGCGTATTGGCGCAGTTGTATTTACCCAAAATGAAGCATCAAATCGACTGCTCGTCAAAATGGGATTCCAAAAAGAAGGCGTCTTAAGACAGTACATGTATCAAAATGGAATCCCTTATGATACAAATGTATATTCTATTTTAAAATCAAGCGAATGAACGGACGGCATTCTCTCAATCTGTATGTACATTCCCTTCTCTTTAAAATGTCCGATTCATGACCTGCACAAGTTATGACACCTTAATTCTCGATCACCAACTTCCATATTTTAACAGAATAAAAAGATGCATAGCGGCCTATGCATCTCTTGTTCGTTCTCCCCCTATTCATAAATCCCTTTATTGGTCCTTCTTCTTGTGATAAAACCTCCAAGGAAACAAAACACAGCTGACCACATCAAAATATAGACAACCTGAGTTTTGTATCCCCACATTGTATGCCCCATTTCTACCCCGTGAATGAAAGTCATATACGCTTTTTGCGGCAGTATCGCACAAAGCGCATTCAACAACAGATGATGCGGAGCAAAAGAAAGAAAACAGCCTGACAATACACATGTGACCACACTGATACCGCTTGACACCAAACTGATATTTCGGTCCATCACAGAAGCCATAAAGATAGCGAATCCTGTTGCAAGTATGATTAGAACACCCAGTAGCCCAGCAAGAATGTCCAAACGAAAACCAATTTCAGCATGGAAGAATACTTTAGTAATGACGATGGCCAAGTAAGTGGGTATGTAAAGACATAAAAACGTAAAGATAAACTGAACAAGCAAATATTTCCCCACATGTACGGGAGACACCAAAATCCTTCTAAAGGTTTTGAGCATCCGGTCTTCTGGATATAACGAAGCTAATGCCACACCTTGCACCAAGACAAGCATTACGATAAAGCCTAATATATTCGTTCCTGTGCCCCTTTCAGTCCTTAATTTGTCCTCTCCCTGGTAGCCGCCTGGCATTTTTCCAGTTTCAAAAAATTGCTGAATCATCTTTTGATCCGCTTTACTTTTCAAAGTGGTCACTTTGTATTCGCGTTGATTTTTTTCTACAATAGCCGTATATTTCCCTAACACCAGATCAGAAAACTTCGGCTTCTGATGTACCGCCACCACTCTAAATGCAGAGTCACTCGGCATATGCTGCACGTTGTCCTGCTCTGTTACAAAAGCGATCGTTTCTTTGGAAACCGGCTTTCCGGAAAACATAATCGCAACACCAATCATCAGGGGAATAATGATCACTGCAATGATGATAATCGCTTTTTTGGTCAAGATTCGCTCCCACCTGTTTTGAAATAAACTCAGCATACATATCCCTCCGGCTTACATAGAACATGCGAAACGGCAATACAAATGATTGAAGCAAATAATAGTCCTGACATAACAGGCAGCAGCATACTGAAATCGTGATCATAAATAAGACGAAATGAACACTCTGTTACCCATTTAACCGGAGAAAAAAGCGATATATGATTGACGGCATCTCCAAATCTATGAATCCCGAAAAATACGCCGCCAAAGAAAATAAAAAAAGCGATCGGGATTTGCATGATCCCATTTGCCTGTTCTTCATTTTTGAACAAACAGCAAAACATTGTGCCAAAACAACAGCCAAAAAATAAAAATACATACAATAAGAGTATGAAATACGGAAGATGGTGTCCGCCAAAGTTCAAATGAAAAATCGTCTGGGCGATCAACACATTCACACTGTACATAATGACACTGAATATCCAGGTTGATAGCAATTTAGAAAGATAAATACCGGTTGTCGAAACGGGCGCATATACAATGCGGAGGTTTGCTTTCTTCACCTTTTCCTCCATAAACGCATTAGAGGCAGTCATAGCGATCAGAGCTGCAGCAAAAATTATCATATTCACACCGTAATAATCATACGAACTGACCCCGCCTGCCCCAAAGCTGTTTTTCGTCACAAAGCCCATGACCAGAATGAGAACGAAAGGAAAGGCCGTATTGGCGATCACAAGAACCGGATTCCTTACAATATTCATAAAATCAAACGTTATCAATTTTAACAAACTCATTTTGCTCTCCTAATCTCTTAAATTTCTTCCCGTCAGCTCTAAAAATACTGTTTCTAACGACGTCTCTTGTTTGTTCATGCTTAGGATGCTGCAGCCTTGGGCACTCAATTCTGTTATGATCTCACTCAGGTGATCCTGGTTTTGCTGAACGGTCACTTGTAGTTGATGGTCAGAGAAATCAACTCCTGTCACTCCTGTGATTTCCCTAATTGAATTTTTATTTAATGACTGAACACGCGTCAGCTGAAAAGCATATGTCATTTCTTTATTCACTTCTCTGTACAGCTCTTCTTTTGTTCCATTGGCAATGATTCTTCCTTCATTCATGATCATAATGCGATCTGCAATAGCCTCGACTTCTTCCATATAGTGGGTCGAGTAAATAATGCTCGCGCCTCTTGTTTTCAGCTCTTTTATCGATTCCAAAATGTGATGCCGGGATTGCGGATCGATTCCTACTGTGGGCTCGTCCATGATAATCAATTTCGGCTGATGGGCAATGGCACACGCGATGTTTAATCTTCTTTTCATTCCGCCTGAAAACGTCTTAGGCTTGTCATCTTTCCGGTCATATAGCTGTACGAGCTCCAAAGCCTCTTTGACTCGGGCTTTCAGTTCTTCTCCTTTAAGAGAATAAAGACTCGCAAAAAAACGAACATTTTTCTCAGCGGAAATCTCCTCATAAATCGCGATATCTTGAGGCACAACCCCGATGCCTTTCTTCATTTCCTTTGACCCCTTTTTCACATTGTGGCCCAATATTGTCACGTTTCCGGAACTGGCCGACAATACCCCGGATAACATATGAATGGTGGTGCTTTTCCCTGCACCATTTGGACCTAACAAGCCAAGCACTTCCCCCTCTCTCACTTCAAACGAAATCCCATTTACCGCAGTTTTGTTTCCGTACTGCATTTTCAAATCTTTTACTGCCGCCACGTTGTTCATACATTTCTCCTTTTTACATTCTCCGTTTTGCGAATTCCTGCAATAAATTTGTTTTCAAATCGTCCCGATTCTGTTCAATGTCAAAATCAGCAGCGTTTTCTTCAAAACCATCCTGTTCTTCTCCGTCAAAACTGTACAGTTTCTTCAATAAAATCCACAATGTTTCCAGCTCTTCCGTCGAAAACCCTTTAAATAGATCGGCCATAAAGTATACCGCTTTTTCACCGCATTCGTCCATGACGCGCTTTCCTGAATTTGTAATCTTCACATTAACTGCACGCTTGTCACGTTTACTTGGTACAGTAGTGACATAACCTCTTTTTTCAATGCCGCTGACAAGCCTGTTAATGTTTTGTTTTGAAGTGCCTAATTTTTTTGCGATGTTGTTAAATGTCGTTTCCTCCTCCGGTAAATGCAGTATGGCAACCATCGTCATAAATTGTCTTGACGTTAAACTTTCATAATAATCGTCCCCGCGTGATTGGATTTTGTTTAAAACAGAAAAAAGTGTTGCGTAAGACTGCTGCATTAAAAATAAATCTTTCAGTTCTTTAGAATAATCCATGATGTTCCCTCCTGAATAGACAATATATTGTCTATAACATCATAACACCTCTTGATTAATTGTCAACATATTGTCTATTTTTCTTAAGAAAAGTTTGTCAGCTTCTTCGACTATACAAAAGACGAAAAGCGCCCCTGAAACAGGGCGCTTTCTGATTAAGATGCATATTGAGGAGATGTTTCCTCCTGTACCGCTTTTTCCTCAGGTATATGAATGCATTTCGTCATGACCGCACTTGCAAGGTAAAGGACCGCAAAGATCCAGACGACGCCTTGTGCCCCGACGAGACCGATGAACAGCCAAGCGAGCGCAGGACCGACAAACGCTGATAAACCTGCAGCCAAATTCAATACAGACATGGCAGCTCCTTTGTCTTTTCCGGCCACCGTCGGCACAATTGCACCAATTGGCACATAGCCTGCCAGCAAACCTCCCCAAATAAAGCCGATCACACTGACAACCGCTAAACTTCCTCCGGAGAAAACAGGTGCATAATATAAGAGGACGGTGAAAATGCCGCAGCCGACTCCGCCGAACCAAATAACGGTATTTTTCCAGCCGAATTTATCACCTACAATTCCAAAGATGAGGTTAAACACAATGTTCCCCAGAAAAATCGTTCCCCAAATTTGCAGCCACACGTTAGTTGAAATTCCGTGCTGAGCCATATGCATCGGCAAAAAGACTGGGAAACCATATGTACCAATGCTGTTGATGATTCTGATGATTCCGCCTGTAAGCACACGCGGGTTCGTAAAAAGAATGGTAACTCCTTTTAAGAGCTCCTCGGTTGTTTCTGATCGCTTTCTTTTCTTCTTTTCAAAACGGTCTTTATTGATAAACAATGCGAAGAATGCACCGAGACATACCCAGAATATAGAGCTCCAAAGCGTATTCAAATAACCGAACGCTTTGATCGCGTAGCTTGAGTACCATGCGCCGAACACAAACATGCCCAGGCAATATGCAATCCAAAACCAGCCGACAGCAGTGCTCAGTTTGTTTTGCGGTGTTCGGTAAATGACCCATGTCAAGAAAGAATAAGCAAAAAGCGGGTAGCCTAACCCTTTTACGAAGTAAGTCACATACATCACAGGAAGGTTCAGCTGTTCAAACCCAAACACGATAAAGGCGGCTGTACCGATCACATAAAACAACAGCCCCATAAACATCGTCCGTTTTGCGCCAAATGCTTCAAGACATACACCCGAAAACCAGGACGCGATAGCAAGCGCAATTCCGTAAATGCTAAAAATTGAAGCGGATTGCTGAACAGTAAGACCGTTTTCGATCAGAAAAGGACTGAGCCAGCCTTGTTCAAGCCCGTCTCCCATCATAAACAAAACAACCCCTAAAAACCCCCAGACAAGCCGCTTCGGTATTCCAATTTTATCTAACATATCTGTCTCCTCCTTAGATGCTTAAGTCAATTGCAGTATTACCTTGTTAAAGCTAGAAATGAGATCATTCCTCAAAACAGCAGCAAATGCCTTATACCGGCACTTTGCTTTTTGCCGCTGAAAAAAAGCGCTGTGTTTGCTTCCATTCCTCATATAAAGCCAGTTCTACCTGACAGTCCTGCGGTTCGATCACCCGGACATTTGCTGACATCTCTTCCGTCAATTGAAAGGTTTCATTGCAAACGACTGCAGCGCCAACGACGGATGCCTGATGATATCCCTCTTGAACATAGATTTTTTTCTGAAGAAGGTCCGCAATATACTGAGTGAGCGCTTGACTTTGGAATCCTCCTCCGCACACCCAAACGTAGTCACGTTCAAACGAAGTAACCTCCGTTAAAATGTCAAAGTTCCATTTGATCGAAAATGCGATCTCTTGCAGCGCCGCACGTACAAAATGCGCTCTCTTTAAATTTGCTGAAAGCGGGGCGTCAAAAAGAAAACCGCCTCTCGTTAACGCATTCTTTTCTATCGATAAATAAGAACCGAGAGCCGCCACACATGCATTGTCTTCATGAGCAAGTGCAGATATCTCTTCCTCCATTACTTCATACGATTCATTCGGATAAAAAATCTGTTTTAATTTTTGATAATTCAAGCCGGTAATTCCCGGATTCGTTTCCACAAGCCATTGTTCCTGATCTGTATGGCAGTTCAGCCAGGCTTTATGTTTTGTGTCGTCAAGTTCAGCAGTAATTTTGGTGATTGGTGTTGTTGTCCCTGATACGATGACGATGTCCTTAAGCGCAGCTCCGGTGCTTTTCACAGCCAGCTGTGTATCCCCGCCACCAGCTATCACCTTTGCATGTATAGAAAGCCCTAATTCGGACGCATATTCATTTGTTATCGTTCCAATCATAGTTCCCGCTTTTACAAGAGGCGGAA
Organism: Bacillus cabrialesii; assembly: GCF_004124315.2. GTDB lineage: Bacteria > Bacillota > Bacilli > Bacillales > Bacillaceae > Bacillus > Bacillus cabrialesii. Next base: position 2,079,129 of record NZ_CP096889.1, read on the forward strand.
GGATGGATGGAGAAAAGCCGAATGTGGCGCACATCTCTTCTGACCAAGTGCTTTGCTTCACGTCAAACAGCAGGGTTTCGGTTGCCTGCGATGGTTCATATGTCAAAATTCCGCTCAGCTGATACGTAACCCAATCACTGATGCTTGTAAAGCTTGCAGTCTTTTCCCATAAAGAGGGCTGACGCTGTTTTAAGCCATAAAGCTTGAGCGCAGAAAAAAGTGCGGTCGGCAGGCGCCCTGTGCGTCTATATATCTCTTCCTGATTGGGGATAATCTCCTCCCACTCTCGGCCTCGGTTATCAATGTTCGGCAGCCCGAGAAAAGAGTCGCCGTTTTGATCGACCAGAACAATCCCCTGTCTTTGACTCGTCGATGTCAAACCAATGATGTCAATATCACGCGAACGGGAAAGTGCACGTTTTGCCAATCTTATTACTTGCTTCCACAGCACCTGAGGAGAAAAATAACGGCTGTCAGGGTAAAGCGTCTCGGTGGAATACTCGATGTCCTCCCGTTCAACCGTTTGAACAATGCCCGCCACACTCACGACCGCTACCCTCGCATTGCCTGTGCCGATGTCGAAAACGAGATAGCCTTTTTGTTTTTTCACTCCATTAGCCCCCTTTCTTATACCTCTGTTTTGAGTTCATCTTTGTTATACAACGTCGAAATATTAAGCGTTTTTTCACCCTTCCACTTTTTGAGGGCTTTATTCAGGATCGTCACGTGATGATCCTCCACTTCAAAGGTTGCTCCAGCGAGATGCGGTGTTGCCAAAACATTAGGCAATGAGATCAATTCGTAATCCGGTTCTTCTGGAGGTTCATGATAAAAAACGTCTAAAATCGCTCCTCTGATTTTATGCTCTTTTAATACAGATAATAGATCTTCACGGTTTACCACAACCGCTCTTGACGTATTGACGAAAATCGCACTCTCTTTCATCAGATCAAAATACGCCCGATCAATAAGTCCCAGTGTTTCCTCAGTACGAGGCAGATGGACAGAAACAATATCACTGTCTGAAAATACCGTTTTAAGAGATACTTTCTCATATAGAGGATGGTCGTCTTGTACATATGGATCGTAAAACTTTACGTTACAGTCAAACGCAGTCAGCAGTTTTGCAATCCTTTGCCCAACTGCGCCGAACCCAACCATACCGACCGTTTTTCCCGTTAATTCATTTCCTTTAAATTTGACATATGCCTGCAAGTAATCGCTGTCCCATTTTCCATCCCTCAGCCATTGATTAGAGGTGCTGGTATGGCGAAGAAAGGAAATCACATTACCGATAAACATTTCAGCAACGGCTTGTGCATTCCGCCCGGGTGTATAGAAAACAGGTATCCCCCTTTTGGATGCTGCTGCCACATCCACATTGGAGGGCATTCCCCTGCACACCCCCACAAATGAAAGGTCTGGAACAGATGCAAATACGCTGTCTGTTACGTGATCAAGCTCAGTAACCAAGCCTATCGCATGTGTTTCTTTTAGCAGTTGAATGAGTTCATCTTCCCGGTATGCCCGGCCTTGTTCCTTCCAGGGGTGATAAGCAATCGAGCCGAACAATTTTTCAAGCTCTTTTCGTCCTTCTTCGTTGTACGGTGCTGTAACCAAAACCGTCATGGTGCAAAACATCCTTTTCATCATATTTTTTCATAAAAAAATCTCTTTCCGAAGATGGAAAGAGATTCATGTATAACCGTGCCCTGTTTACAGACAGACGCCGGTATAAACCTTGCTTTCCTATCTTTCAAGCTGACGCTTGCTGGAATTGGCACAATAATGTTGCCGAGGTTTCATAGGGCCAGTCCCTCCACCTCTCTGGATAGAAAATGTTGAGTATGTAATTTTCAGAATGAAGAATACGTTTATCATAAAGAAGTCTCAGATTGATGTCAATCTCTTTTTTCAGAATTGACGTTATCATCCGAAATGTTATAATTCTTACAAAATATCTAACTAGAGAGAGGAACTGGGCCATGAAATCTTTTGCCACACAACAAAACGGCATTTTTAAATCCGTTTGCTCGCTGGACTGCCCGGATCAGTGCGGATTGCTAGTACATAAAAAAGACGGAAAAATTGTGAAAGTGCAAGGTGATCCCGATCATCCTGTCACAGCCGGAAACATATGCAACAAAGTTCGAAACATGACGGAGCGCATCTATGATGAAAAGCGGCTGACTACACCGCTTAAACGGACAGGCGCTAAAGGCCGAGCGATATTTGAACCGATTTCTTGGGAAGAGGCGATCGAGACCATTACCTCCCACTGGAAACAGCTAATGGATCAAGAGGGAGCTGAAAGCATACTCCCTTACAGCTTTTACGGAAATATGGGGAAATTAACGGCTGAAGGTATGGACCGCCGCTTTTTTTACCGCATGGGCTCAAGCCAGCTAGAACGGACGATTTGCAGCAAAGCGGGATCTGAGGGCTATAAATATACGATGGGTATAAGTGCGGGAATCGATCCTGAGGAAACCATTCATACGAAACTATTTATTTTTTGGGGGATCAACGCGGTCAGTACAAACATGCACCAAATTACAATCGCCCAAAAAGCACGAAAACAAGGTGCCAAAATTGTCGTGATTGATGTTCATAAAAATCAGACAGGGCGTCTCGCCGATTGGTTCATTCCCATAAAACCCGGAACCGACAGCGCACTTGCCCTTGGCATTATGCACATTTTATTTAAAGAAAACCTTCATGATGAAGCATTCCTGTCTGAATACACGGTCGGCTATGATAAGCTCCGTGAACACGTGAAACAGTATAATCCCGAAAAGGTATCAATGATCACCGGTATCAGCACTGAAGATATTTATCAGCTGGCAAGAATGTACGGCGAAACCTCCCCTTCTTTTATCAGAATCGGAAATGGAATCCAGCATCACGATAACGGCGGGATGATTGTAAGAACGATTGCCTGTCTCCCGGCGATCACCGGCCAATGGCTCCATAAAGGGGGCGGCGCAATTAAACATAACAGCGGAATTTTAGAATATAACACGGATGCCCTGCAGCGGCCTGACTTACTGAATGGGCGCACACCGAGATCGTTTAATATGAATCAGCTGGGCAAAGTGCTTTTGGAAACAGATCCGCCTATTCGCTCTCTTTTTATTTACGGGACGAATCCTGCCGTTGTCGCGCCAGAAGCGAATAAAGTCAGACAGGGCTTACTGCGGAAAGACCTGTTCACTGTGGTTCATGATTTGTTTTTGACAGAAACGGCTGCATATGCGGACATTGTCCTGCCTGCAACATCCGCTTTTGAAAACACTGATTTTTACACCTCTTACTGGCACCATTACATTCAGCTTCAGCAGCCGGTGATTGAGAGGTACGGAGAAAGCAAGTCTAACACCGAGGTGTTCCGATTACTGGCTGAAGCAATGGGTTTCGAAGAGCAGGAGCTCAAAGATACAGATGAAGAATTAATTCGTCAGGCGCTTGACCATCCAGATAATCCGTATTTGGCAGGGATTCATTACGATTCCCTTTCTAAGCATTCTTTTATGAAAGCGAAACGCGAAAAGCCGCTGTTTCCAGGCGAACTTCCTACTCCAAGCGGAAAAATAGAATTATATTCAGAAAAAATGAAACAAGCAGGATTTCCGGCTTTACCGACACATACGCCTCTTGTATCTGATAATGAACATCCGTTTATGTATGTTCCGGCGCCAAACCATAATTTTTTAAACTCAACGTTTTCCAACAATGCAAAACACATTAAGCTTGAAAAGGCGCCAAAGCTCTTTATCAACACAAAGGATGCTGAAAAACACGGAATCGTTGATGGGGAACCTGTACGAATTTGGAACGGCCGGGGAGAATGTGAGCTGGCCGCTGCAGTCGGAGAACAAGTGCTGCCCGGTGTCGTAGTCAGCCAAGGGTTATGGGCGGATGAGCAAGGGAAAAAACAGCTTGTAAACGCGCTTACGCCAGACCGTTTGTCTGATATGGGCGGCGGCGCCACCTTTTTTTCAGGCCGCGTGCAGATTGAAAAAGCGTGAAAAGAAAACAGCCAGTGAATGTTCTGGCTGTTTTTGTATTAAAATATGAAACCTGGAGTATGCCTAGCTCGTATAACATAACATCGACACAATGGAGGCATGCACATGGACGTTTTTTTAGCAATCGGTATTGCTTTGGCTGGATATTTTATCGGTGAAGGCTTAAAGCAAATGAACCATCCAAAAGCTAATGAACAAAGTGATATCTTGCTTATAAAAGAACGAGATATTTACTTTTATATCGGACATTTCTTAGGAATTACTGCCGTCGAGGCAAAACAGCTAGCAAAAGACACGAAAGACATCCCTTACGTTGAAATAAACGGAAAAAGGTATGTACAGAAACATATGTTAAAACAATGGGCACTCACATTAGTTGAGAAACATCAAGGTGAATAAAGCAGTTCTGATGAGAGCGAGATTCATTGTCACGCTCTTCTCAGTTTAGCTGTATGGATTGACCGCCACCAAAACTTTGTGTTCCATAAGCGGTGATAGACGGATAAACCATAATTAATGTTCTTTCCTCAAACGGCTCAAGATGCCTGCTCCACAACAATCATTTTTATATTTCCTTTGTTTAATGACGTTATGATCTTGATGAACATATGTATCGTAAAACACTTAGAAAACCTATTCGTATTGAATGTATGCTCTCATTATGTCCCCCTCATACTGCGCCTTTATCCGAGGAAGATTTATTTTACAAAATATGAAAATGAAAACTTTTAGATTCACGAAGCAATGGTTGTGCAATATCCTGAATTTATTGAATATCCGTCTTTTTCCATATTTCAACTTCAGTTTCTCCGATTTGCTAAAAATTACGTTAGACAGTTTGCTTTATACGCCGGAAGCTGTATGTTTATAAAGGATCAGAGAATCCCAGAACCAGTAAATCACTGCAGCCGCAATACTTAACATATAATAAAGGTACGATTGCAAATTCCATGCGATTGACGAAGGCTCATTGATAACATAAAACAGGAAAACTGCGATAAAAGCGATCATACTGTAAATCAATAGATACATGACATGAAATGTTCTCGCTTTTTTCTGTAACATCATTTGCAGCGGAAAAGCAAAAAGACCATACATCATAAAACCGTATAATAAAGCAATTGCTGCCGTAAATAATGCAATCACCATCTCGCCATACATAATGTAAGAATAAAACCCCAAAAACAAACCAAAGGTAAGACTGGATAGCCCTAATGTTTTTAGATAACATGATACGATTTTGTTCATTTTTTCACCTCCTGTTTTATGATTCAAAGTAACTGTTATGTATCATCCACAGTTCTCCCCAACATGCCATACGCAGTGCGCTCATAAAAGGTTTCAAAAATGACGTTTTTTTATTACATCATACGACTGGGATGAAGATGCCTCTCCTGATTGGCGAAATCGCAAATGAAAAAAGCGAATGAATACCTGATCAATAGACAAAATAACAAGAGTTGTTATTTCAACACTTATCGTAAAGGAGTGAGACGAATGAGTAAAAAAGGAATTCAAAATTCAAGTATTGAACAAATAAGAAATGACCATGAGACTGAGACAGCTTTCAAAGCAGATGACCCTAAAAAACACGGTTCTGATGCTAAACGAACGAAATAAGTTTTTTGCCCGCACTAAAATTTCAATAATCTGGAGGAAGTAAAGTGACTCAAAAAAATGGAGCCGACAGGCCTGATGATTACAAAAGATTTTCTTCATTAGACAAGGAAGATAATTTTCAGCAATCTGTAAACAGCAAAGCTGGGACAGAAAGTGTAAACACTAAAACACAAGCTCATAACAAAGAAAACATAGATGACACAACGAATCTAGCCGGGAAATCCTTTGATCCCTCAGATTATAAGGGAGCCACACAATTGGAACAAGGCTTGGCTGAAACTCATGAACAAGTCAGCGATGACTATTTTGAAGGGACTATCGATCAAAATTTGGACTAGTCATTCAAGCGGAGCTGACTGGACAGAAGGAAGTTAGTTCCGTTTTTAAATACAATCACGGTAAAAATGACTGTCTCTGCTAACATCATTTCCAGCTTCATGCTCAACATATATAAAACCCCACCGATTAAGGTGGGGTTTTAACGTCATGTAACCTAATCAATACTTGAAACGATTGATGACGGTTTGAAGTTCTTCCGCCAATTGGGATAAAGATTCTGCAGCATAGGAGATTTCCTCCATTGAATTGAGCTGTTCCTGTGATGCTTTCGCAACCGCTTCTGTATTCGCTGACGTTTCTTTTGTTCCAGCGGCCAATGTATGAACAGTATGCTGAATCACATCAACACCTGATGTAAGCTGTTGAGTTGCCGTTGCGACTTCTTGTATTTGAGAAGCGACCTGTTCCACCAGATTCAGTATTTCATTGAAATTCCCTGTTGTCTCTTGAGAAAGAGCAATGCCTGAGCCCACATTTTCTTGAACAACCTTGATGTTATTCACCGTTTCAACCGATTCATTTTGGATGGTTGTTACAACCGATTGAATGTGATTGGCAGATTTATTTGTTTCATCGGCCAATTTTCGAACTTCTTCCGCCACCACAGCAAAACCTTTTCCTTGCTCTCCTGCTCTGGCCGCCTCGATTGCTGCATTTAGTGCTAATAAATTTGTCTGCTCGGAAATGTTTGTGATCAGTGAAGAAATATCGCTGATCTCAGCAGTGCTCTCTACCAATGCCTTCAAGCCGTTACCTGCTGAATCTACAGATGTATCAATGAACTTCATCTGATCTAACATTTTGTTAACGGACTTAGATCCTATCTCTGCCTTGTCCCTCATCGAAGAAGAAAGATCAGCTATGTTCCCTGTATTTGCAGCAACCGATGATATACTGTCTAATAATTCAGTAATGGATTCCGCACTCTTTTCTGTCATTGAGCTTTGCTTCACATTGCTGTCGGCAGCCATCCGCATAGCTCCGGAAATATGTTCAGAAGTTGTTTTCGATTCTTCCGCGCTTGCCGATAACTCTTCGGAAGATGCGGCAACTTGTTCAGATGAGCTGCTGATCTGCTTCACAATTTGAGTTAATGAATGGGTAAATGAATTGAAAGATTGAGCAAGCTGACCAAATTCGTCTTTATTTTTCACAATCACTTTTTTGGTTAAATCAGCTTCTCCGTGAGCAATGTCCTCCAGCTGCTTATTCATACTTCTCAAAGGAACCATAATGGACTTTAGCAGCAGCAAGCTTAAAACAATGCCTAACACTACTGATATCCCTGTGACAATAATGATAAACCACTGACTCATTGTCCCATTGCTGCGTATTTCACCTTTTAGATCCTGCACCTCTTGATCCAGGCGATCAGACAGCTTATCGACAGCTGGATCCACTACTTCTTTTCTTAACGTTCTTTCTTCTCCAAAATGGATGGATTCTGCTTTTTTAGGGTCTGAAGAGTAGGTTGTTAATACTTGTTTATTTAAAGCTCTATACTGAGTGAAACTTGTTTGAATATCTTCAATATTTGATTGATATTTCTCTTCATCAATCAAGTCGTTGACCCGATCAAGGCTCTTTAAGACATCGTCTGCTTTTTCATTCATTCCCTCGTCATATTCTTTATCTCCGGTAATCAGAAAGCCTCTTTCATCATTTGATAAACCGGTCAATCGATATTGGATATGTTTCATCTCCTTTTGGAATTCCATTTTGTCTTTAAGTTCTTCATTCTTTTTCACTGTAGAAGAAATCATAAAAACGGAGGAGCCTCCAATACCAATGATTGAAATGACTAAGATAGAAATAATCCCCAGCAATTTTGTTTTCACTTTCATGTGTAGTTTTCCCTTCTGCACTCTTGTATGGTCAAAATAAAATATGTGCATGCGTCATGTATTTGCCGACACCCACAACAATCATATCGACATGTTTTATAAAGTTTTCAGCCATGTCTTCACTGGGAAAACTGTCCTTTTTCGCTGAACTGCAATGCCTTGCTCCTCTGCCCTATGAAAATATGAACTATCGTTTACTTGAGAAATAGGCTTTTCCAGTCTCAAAAGGCCTAAACAGGCTTTCCTTTCGAAAATATAATGACAATACGGAAGGAGCGAAACGTCAAATGGGGATCATCAATGGAAAAGAATTCATTGACCGATTGAATAAACTAGAAAACGACATATGGTATGATGGCGAAAAAATAGAGGGTAACATTTCTGATCATCCTGCATTTAAAGGAATAATCAAAACGAAAAGCTCGCTTTATGATTTGCAAACAAAGGATGAGTTCATCAATGAAATGACTTATCGCCATTCTGGAGATCATGATCGAATCGGCCTTTCCTACCTCCAGCCTAAAACCAAGCATGATTTGCGAAAAAGAAGAAAGATGATTGAAGAATGGGCTAAACACACTCACGGGATGATGGGGAGAAGTCCGGATTATATGAATACGGCCATGATGAGCTTTGCATCGTCAGCAGAGCTTTTTAGAAATGAAGAGAAATGCTTTCCGGAACATATAATAGACGTGTATAAGCAAGCTGCTAAGCATGACCTTTCCTTTACCCATACGTTCATTACTCCCCAAGTAAACCGGTCACAGTCATATTTGGGGCTTAGCGAAAAGCCGATATCAGCTAAAGTCATCGATAGAACCGAAAAAGGCTTAATTATACAAGGCGCACGTCTGCTTGCAACTCAAGGCGGGCTAACGGATGAAATCTTGGTTTTTTCGGCACCTAAATTTTTCTTTGAAATGGATGAAGCTTTTGCATTCTCGATTCCCTCAAACACAAAAGGCGTTAAATTCATCACAAGAGAATCGTTTGTATTAAGCGAATCTGCCTTTAATCATCCCTTAAGCTCAAGGTATGAAGAAATGGATTCAATCGTCGTTTTTGATCACGTGCTGGTACCATGGAATCGTGTGTTTTTTTACGATAACGTTGAAGCGGCTAATGATTTTATGACGAAAAGCTCTTTTCATGCCTTTACCTTTCATCAGGTCGTCATTAGGCAAATGGTCAAAATTGAATTTCTATTAGGGGTTGCACAGCTTCTGGTCGACACCATTAATGTTTCTGAATATCAGCATATACAAGAAAAGCTCTCTGAAATCATTGTCGGATTGGAGACAATCAAAGCACTCATTGACAAATCAGAAAATGACGCTCAATTAGATGAATTCGGCTATATGCGTCCCAGTTTAATTCCTCTTCAAGTCATCAGTACAATCATTCCTGCTCTATATCCTCGTTTTACTGAAATCATTCAGTTAATTGGCGCTAGCGGAATGGTGACGCTGCCGACAGAAAATGCGTTTGATTCAGAGATACGGGAAGACCTTGACCAATACCTTCAAGCAACCAATACAAATGCTGAGGACCGCGTGAAAATTTTCCGCTTAGCGTGGGATTTAACGATGAGTTCATTTGGAACAAGGCAAACTCACTACGAAAGATACTTTTTCGGAGATCCAATTCGGATTTCAAGCAGGCTGTATACCAGCTATCCAATGCAGCAGCAAGTGAACATGGTTAAAACATTTCTGCATGGAGATGCTGATCATTGATGTCTGTTCATATGAAAAACAGCGGAAAAAAGTCCGCTGTTTCGTATTTTTTATTCGGGGAATTGTACATGCCCCGGCACTGTATATGCATTGGATGTTCCGCTTTCAGGCAGCTGCGGGATGGTGTCTTTCACAACTTTTCCGCGGATGTCAGTGATTCTGACTGTGAGAGAGCCTGTCCCTACATTCGTGCTGACAAAATGGTTATAGTCCATTTTCTCCATATTGATCCACTTGCCGTCTTTAGCATATTCCATTTTCATAACAGGATATTTGTGATTTCTGACTTGAATTGCAGCCCACCACCTGCTGCTGCCTTCTTTGATCCGGTACGTGAAATTGCCGGTGATCGGGGCTTTGACAACACGCCATTTAATATTGATTTTTCCATCTTCCATATTGCCGATTTTTCGGAAGGCATTAGGTGACAGGTCAAGAGCTCCCCGGGCGCCTTCAGGATACAGATCGGTAACGTAAACAATTGTTTTTCCTTTTGGCCCTTGTACTTCCAAATAAGAGCCTGCGAGTGCCGCTTTCACTCCCCCGTAATTGAGATCTGCCGGATTGATTGCAGTAATCTCCATATCGGAGGGAATGGGATCCAGCAGGAAAGCCCCTCCTGAATAACCTGACCCTGTATACGTTGCATAGCCTTCGTGCAGATCGTCATATGCTGCCGAAGCTTGCGGTGAAAAACAAAGAATCATCAAAAAAAACACACCAACAATTGCACTGATTTTCTTTTTCATACATGTCCTCCTCAACCCAGACTTTAAATGAGAATCATTATCATTGTATGACTCAATCTATCTGGTTTGAAAGAGGAAATAGATTCATTGCTGATTTTAAGACATATTCACTATCATTCATATATCAAAGGAAGGGTTTTTACGAAAAAGTTAATACGAATGAATGGGTATGCCCATCAGCCGAATTTCTTATTTTTATTTACTGAGCTGGTTTTGCATAACTATAACAGCTATTATTTTTCTCCGCTCAGTTTCAGCTTAGCTGTCATCATGATGCCAAATATCAGCACGATCGGAACCCAAATGATAACGTTGTAAAATTCAGGCTCAGCTAAAGCTACAATAATAGCCCCTACACAATATAAGATAATAGCCAGCGCTCTTAACACCGAATCTCTTAAGAATGTCTTCTTCTGCTTCTTAAAAAACAAACGGCCGGACACATCCTCTAAAAGAGAAGCCAATGTTCCAGTCAACACAGTAGAAGAAATACCTGCGATCCCCAGCTTTTTGGCTGCTATTGTTTGAATCCCCATGGAAATGCTCAAGAGAATAATAAGGATGTATACAGGAACAAAAGCCGAATAAAAAGATAGACAAGCAAAGACCAACAAAATGAATGCTTCAAGTGCAAGCGCTTTTGTCACAGCAGAAGGCCAAAGAGTATTTTCTGCCTTTCCGACCAGCAGTGTTGAAATGACCACCCCGCATATAAATCCGATTAGCGCAGTCAAAGAATTAAAAACAGTGACCTGAAGGGATTTTCCGATAGCTAACCCCAATAATACAATGTTTCCAGTCATATTAGCTGTGAACACGTGTCCCAGGCTTAAATACCCGATTACATCCACAATTCCAGCTGTTAAACATAAAAGTGAAAGCAAGGTGTTTCGATAAGCTGCTGCAGTCAACGGTGTATCAATCCTTTCTTCTATTTCAATTGTTAGTATGTCTCTTAGCACAATCTGTATTTTTGAGATAACCTGGCATTAATTAGGAAGATAGAACCTATCATTTCTGTCTATTTACTGTAATAATATTCCTCGAAAGAAAATATCAAAAAATCGAAAGGGAGCATATTGTGATGAAACGATTTTGTTTATGGTTCGCCATGTTCAGTTTGTTATTGGTTCTTTTGCCTGGAAAAGCGCTAGGTGCCGCCGATTTTCCAAATACCTCAACGAATGGCCTTTTAGGATTTGCCGGATATGCTAAAAATGAAAAAGGCATTTCTAAAGCGAGCACAACGGGCGGAAAAAATGGTCAGATTGTTTACATTCAAAGCGTAAATGATTTAAAAACCCATCTAGGAGGATCCACTCCGAAAATTTTAGTGCTGCAAAATGATCTTTCCGCATCTTCGAAAACAACAGTTACCATTGGCTCAAATAAAACGCTCGTAGGCTCTTACGCGAAAAAAATGCTAAAAAATATTTATTTAACAACTTCATCTGGCTCGGGAAACGTGATTTTTCAAAATCTTACCTTTGAACACAGTCCGCAGATCAACGGAAATAATGATATTCAGCTTTATTTAGATTCTGGTATCAACTATTGGATTGACCACGTCACCTTTTCAGGCCACAGCTATAGCGCAAGCGGAAGTGATTTGGACAAACTCCTGTATATCGGAAAATCAGCAGATTATATCACGATCAGCAACTCAAAATTCGCGAATCATAAATACGGTTTGATTTTGGGATACCCAGATGATTCGCAGCATCAATATGACGGCTATCCCCACATGACAATCGCCAACAATTATTTTGAGAATTTGTATGTAAGAGGCCCGGGTCTCATGAGATATGGATACTTTCATGTTAAAAACAATTACAGCAACAATTTTAACCAGGCGATTACGATTGCCACAAAAGCAAAAATATATTCCGAATATAATTACTTTGGGAAAGGCAGTGAAAAAGGCGGAATTCTTGATGACAAGGGTACTGGTTATTTCAAGGATACAGGCAGCTACCCGTCTCTCAACAAGCAAACCTCTCCACTGACATCATGGAATCCCGGATCTAATTACAGCTACCGTGTCCAAACACCGCAATATACAAAAGAATTTGTCACGAAATATGCCGGATCACAAAGTACAACTCTGGTATTTGGCTACTGACACAAAAGAGGCTTGCGCAAAAAAAACGCCGAGCCTCTTTTTGTACTTATAGGCTAATTTCAAACGATCTTGTTACATTCCATCAAATCCAAAGACGGTCAAACCATTCTTACCCAAAAGATATTTTCTTTTTCACAATAACTTCTCAACCCGCTTTCTTATTATACCAGTTTATCGCAAGTAAAAAGAATCCATATGACATAGTTTCAAAATAGATGTTTCTTTTTACATGCCACTTGGTTTTTTGTTATCTATAAACTAGACCGCCATCAGTTAGTATCGCTTGACCGGTAATGTAATCTGAAGCATCTGAAGCTAAGAATGATACCAAATTAGCGACATCCTCAGGTGTTTGGTATCTTTTAAGGGCTATTTCGGAAGAGAATTTTTCAAAAGCCTCCCCCGGCTGCAAATCATCATTGTGCTTCACCATTTCTTCATCAATTCTGTCCCACATTTTCGTTTTTGCGATTCCGGGACAATATGCATTCACTGTTATGTTATGCTTCGCCAGCTCCTTAGCAGCTGAATGTGTAAAAGATTTTACCGCATGCTTCGTCGCTGAATAGGCGCCCAGCATTTCAAATGACTCGTGACCCGCTATACTGCATGCGTTAATGATTTTGCCCTTTGTTTTTTGTTTTATGAACTGGTCAGCGGCTGCTTGAGTGCCAAAGACAACTCCATTCACGTTAACCTGAAACAATCTATTCAGCTGTTCTTCCGTTATCTCTAAAAATGGCGAAACTGCTTCAATACCCGCATTGTTTACAAAAACATCTAAACAGCCAAACTGCTCTACTGTTTCTTTAACCAAATTGAATTGGTCAACACGTTTCGATACATCACCTTTAACCCCAATCACACGAAAGTGTTTCTCTTTGAAAACTGAAACCGTTTCATTCAGCAATGCTTCATTGATATCATGCAGCACTACATTAAAACCATCTTTACATAACTTCTCTGCAATGCCTCTCCCTAATCCGCCAGCAGAACCCGTAACTATCGCTGTCTTGGACATGGACATTCTCCTTTCGCAATGAGTGATCGTGACTATAAATTTATTTTAACAAATCATTTTTTCTCCGCATCATTTAAACTGCTGATACAAAAGAAAGCTTGGCTCTAATGTAATATTAATCCCGACTCTAGATACCCCTTCGGCTGTTCATGCTTTTTCATTCTTATCTTTAGACAATAAAAAAAGGCCACATTTAGATCGGCCTTACCATTCATACTCTTTATCAATATTCGTATAGATTATCAAACTGATAACCGTATAAACCTTTCACTTTCACTTCTCCGCAGCCCGGATCTTTCGTTAACTCTAAATAATGATTTTTGTACGGCATTGCTTCGGCCTGATCAGTCGCGCTGAAATCGTAATGATTGCCTGTGAAATTTTTCTCACTTAGCGTTATTTCATTTCCTGATAAAGACATGCGAAACATTCTAGCATGAATTGTGCATTCTTCCGCATCATAAATTGTGAATCTGTATCCGAACTGAGACGGAAACCTATATGGATTTGATTCATCGTACATCATGAACGTTTTTTGATTTTCTGTCATCGTAAAACTTACTTTTTCTTCATTTTTCACAATAGCCGCTGAAGCATTCCCTGCATGGATTGTCACCAAAAACAAAGCTAAGAATAACAGTAAAAACTTCTTCATTTCGTTTCCCCCAACCCTTTTTATTTCAATATATTGGAATGCGAAACTTTGATCAATATAAACTTTAATAAATAAGTCTTTAGGTGCAGGTCCTGCATCTTGTCATGAAATGACTGAATATCTAATGACTAATCCTTCTGGATGAACAGAATCGTAATTGAGCTTAGATTCTAATATGATAAAGACGTTCTATTTCTTAATGCCGATCTACTCTAGTTATGATGAAAATTTAGTACATAGATCAATTGGTTGTTTTGTGCGGTTGATTTCAAATAATCTTATGATGTAAACAACAAATCAAAAAGCAATATACACTCCTTTACACAATTGGGTTTACATTGCTTATTAAATCTTAATCCTTTACAGGAATGCAAATGGTTTCTCGCTTTACTTTTCAGCTTTGTCCGTAAAATAACTGAACCACATTAAACTTAGAAAACCTGCAGCACCCATGATTATAAATATGATATATGCCCATGTAGGTAAATCCATGCGCTTCCCCCTCCTAAGAAAGAAATAATTTAAAGAATCTTTTATCTTCACTAAAGGTCTTCTTTCTTTTTTTTGTTCAATTTAATACTTAAAAAAATGTTGATGATTGCAGTTGGGAAATATAAAAATCCTACTCCCAGAATGCCTGAAATTGTACTTAAGCTTACGATATAACTTTTTGTCATCACTTGACTGTCAATCAATATAAGAAGTGTAATCAATCCTGCTAAAACACCTACAAACCAAGCATTACCAACAGAATAAGAATCATCCAGCACTCCTAGACATTGCCCCAAGATTGAAATGCCAACAGCGGTCAAACTTGATAAGAAAGTGAGTGCTTTCATCCTCGCCCTCCCTATTAAGCCGTTTTCATTTTACGTAATCAAACTGATTGAATATATAAAGATAGGTATAGAAATACGAACGAAAACCTCTATAAATGGTCAATCTGTAATGGTTATCATTTCCACACAAACATTTTAAAGCTCATCATAATAAGATGCAAGCAGAAAAACCCTACATAACGTATACATAGGGATTTAATCATGCTTATCGTATTTTCATGAATGACGCAGGACCAGGTGCAGTATTTAACCTAATCATAGCGAAGCCGTTGTGTGATCGGTTAACTTCTTTGCGTGCCGGGATATTTCACAACAGGCACTTTCTTCTTGCGCAGAGAATCGAGCATGACTGATCCGGCATTCAAGTTGCTTTGCATTAATTCTTTAGGCGTCAACGCCATCCACTGGTTGAGTGATACATCTGCATAGCGGTTACTTTTGAACATCTCTAAAAACCATAGCGTTTCTGTACCCGTGTTTTGTATATAGTGTCCGGCATTAGAAGGCACGTATCCAACGTCGCCTGCTCTATAATCAAATGTGCGGGCAGTCCCATTCCCGATAAACACTGTCATTCGTCCCTGTCCTGTTAGATAATACTGCCACTCGTCGCTGTTGGGATGCCAATGTAGCTCCCTCATCGCGCCAGGCTCAATCTGAACAAGTGCTGCCGCTATGTTTTTTGAAATCGGAAAGTTAGAAGAATCCACAATTCGGACGCTCCCCCCTGGCGTTTGAATTGGGGTTTGATTCAGCAACTCATATTTGAAGGTCAAGGGGACTTTTCCGTAAGGTGACTGAATGTCTTCACTGGCGACTGATCCCGGCACATTCCCTTGATAGATATAGACTTGTTCTGAAGGAAGAGAGTGAAAAGCATTCTCTGGGACACCAAAATTTGCAGACAGAACATCTTTGGGTGTGTGTGCAAGCCAATCTGAAATGGTTAACGTTGAAAACTCAGAAAAATTCCCATCATCGAAGACGAGCAGAAATTCGCAATGTTCCAATCCTTGAATCGAATGCGGAACCCCTGCGGGAAAGTACCAAAGATCGCCTGGACCAATATCAGCAATGAAATTTCGTCCCTCTGGGTCGACAGCGGTGATACGGGCCCGTCCTAAAAGCATATAAGCCCATTCCGCTTGTTTATGCCAATGAAGTTCACGTACTCCTCCCGCAGTTAGGCTCATATTTACTCCTGCAATGGCGGTCGAAACCGGCAGCTGCCTGACGGTGATTTCACGCGACCAGCCGCCGTGATCTAATTTCATGGGAGCATCTGAGAATGAAAATCTCAAGTTAGGAATCATACCTTCATCTGTAACAGGCGGAACAAGTATATTCGGATTTTGAATATCCCGCATCAGATTTCGCGGACCCGCATCAATCGCTCCGGCTCCATCACTTCGAATAGGCTGCGGCACGTTTCTGTCTTCACGTTTGATTGGTTGTTTTTCCAACAGTAAGCACCTCATTTAAAAAATTACAGGTTTTAATTCCAGCCTATGCAAGGCTTCATTTTGCTGTGCCTAGAGATTCGCAAATAAAAAGTGACCACTAATGTGATCACCTACTCATCAACTGAACTATCTTTTATACCACGGCTTCTTATGTAATTTGATTTCTTCTGTCTGTTTTTTTCCGCCTGTCTTCCACTCCACTTTCACTAAGACATCATGCCCTATCACTTCATCCTCAGGCATATAATCAAAGGTGGCGATGTGGTCTTCCATGTATCCTCCACCTGGCATTTCTTCACCAGTATACTCTGATAAATCATAATTTTCCCTGTCATCATACTTTTTACCATCTATGTACAAGATGATTTTTGAAACAATAGTCTTTTTTTCGTCCTTCTTACTCCCCTGCCAATACAAATTCAAAAAGTAATTAGGTCCAATTGAAGTTTTTCCTGATTTTTCAAGGTTGGAAACCCATAATCCGCTTTCCCCGCTGCCCTCATATTTCACTTTCTTTCCTGACACCATGACAAAGATTGATACGATGCCTATCATCAAAAATGCAGCAATCACCAATAGCCATTTTTTCATGTTGTTCTTTTTTCTCATGTTTTTCCTCACTTCCCTTTTTCATATAGTAGGAAAATGGGTTCAAAATGTTACTGAAAAGAAAATAAAAAAGAGCCAGTGATATACAGATAGCTGCTCAAAATTTTGAACTTATATTAAAGCGTTACAGGGACAAAACTGACCTGCTCTTATTTACATTTTTTGTTTCATTGAGTCAATAACCTCCAAAATGATTACATTCTTTAACAAAAATCCCTATGATTATGATAATATCTTTATGAGATATTTCCGAATGTTAAGAAAGAGGGGTTTAGATGAGCAAGATTGCTTCAGAAGTTGTTGCTACTGCGCTTAATGATTGGTACATAGCTATAAAGAAACAGAAAGTTAATGAATCAGCCAAGTATTACTCAGAAATAAAAAAACAATTTGATGATATGGAAGAAGATCAGGAGGTTCTCGCCTATTACAGTTTATTAGAAGAAAGACATAAAATGCTGTTACACTCATCACGAGGAGAACCGCTACAAAAGCACACTTACTTTACTGATGATAATCAAACCTTTATTAAGAAAACCAACGACAAGTTGGAATACAATTTTTATTTATTTGAAGCCATGTACGAAGCATATAACAAAAATTTCGATCGTGCGATTAATTTATACGGGTTAGCAGAGAAAAAACTTGCAGAAATTCCAGATGAGATCGAAGCAGCAGAATTTTACTCCAAAGTCTCCTACCTTTACACTCTCGTTAAACAAAGTGTTGTATCGCAACACTACATAAAAAATGCCATCGCTATATATAAGCGATACCCCGATTACAAGTGCAAGCTGGCTGCATCATTAATGATTGCAGCAGCAAACTATGCTGATATTAGACGATTTGAAGAGTCAGAAGAATATTATCTTGAGGCAATAAACATTGCCAATGAAGTAAAAGATGAATTTTTGGAAGCACAGTTATATCACAATCTCAGCATCGTTTATTCTGGCTGGAACAAATCCAATAAGTGTATAGAGTCTCTTGAAAAGGCTTTAGAAGAGGAATCTTGGGCAGATTCAATTTATTATATCCATTCAATATTCATGATGATTAAAGAACTATTTAAAATTGACGAAAAAGCGAAAGCTATTCATTTTTACAATAAAGCACAGGAAAGACTCATTTCAATGGAGAATAATATATATGAAGCCAAAATCAGCATCTTGTACAACCTTTACTGCGGTGAATTAAAAAACAACTTTAAAAATTGCATTAATCATATTGAATGTTTGAAACAACATAATGACCTTGAAAGTGTTGATGAATTAGCTTACTTAGCCGCAAAAAGATTTGAAACAATAGGTGCTTTTGAAGAGGCTGCAAGCTTTTTCAATGAAAAAATTTGGGCTGAACAGAAAATGAATCAGGTGGAGGGAATCTTATGAAAAAACTAGTGCTTTGCGTGTCTATTTTAACTGTGATTTTAAGTGGAGTAGCTTTAACGCAATTAAGTACAGATTCACCATCCAGCATACAAGTCGCTGAAAGGCCGGTCGGAGGGTAAGGAGAAATCAAGAATATAGCCCACCTCATGAGAGTGGGCTTTTTATTTTGAAATTCAAGCCAATAGTTTATTAAGCAATTTTTCAAATTTATTTACACTCATGATCTCATGAGTCACAAATTTCCCTTCAAAAAAAACACTAAAAGTCGTCCAAATGGCTGGCGATTTTTGTGCCTCTTCTTTCGATGATAACCGAATCGACTGAAATTGACCCCCTTTCTTTTCAGTCAATTCCCGCAAATCGTCTAGCACGCCCACTGCAAATGGACACTGAGCTGTATAGTAAATCGTAATCCCCTTTTCATTCACAAAATCACTTTTAACCTGCTGCTTAAATGCAGGAGAAGTTGCAAGGCCATTCCATGTCAAAGCCATTAATTGAAAATAAGGGCCGGCCTCATCTAGCAAAGTAAACCCCATATGCTCAAAGAAATGCTTATTACTTAAATAAGGAAGTTTTTTCTTACCTGCGATATGGACAATCCCATCCATGCCGCGAGCTTTCGCATCTGCTATACATTTGTCCAACAATCGTTTCGCATGACCCTTATTTTTATATCTGCCAGATACCCAAAGACAATTAATATACATAAAATTAGGTGCATTGATAGGCACCCATGCCTCATCTGCAGGTAAGTATTCAATAAAGACTTTTGCCCATTCGTTTAAGCGATAGAACACCAAACCTTTATCCATTCGAGCTTTGAGCCATCGCTTCTTTTCATTGACCGCATTCTCATACTGTTTTGCACCCAATGCACAGCAAATATGATTGTCTTCAATATTGTCCTTTGTGATTTCAATATAGCTCATATCCTCTTCTCCCCTCCTTTAAGATATTACATGGAAATTCAACTCATTTTCGCTGGAACACTTAGCATGACTAATAGAATGAATACCCGTCCCAACTCAAACACTTCTTCTTTCTTTCATTTTGCCAATTAAATAAATAATCCTTCTTACATTCTTATTTTTATCTTGATTCTTTTTTCACCCAAATCAAATCCAAAGCGAGTTCCTCTTGGTATCTCTTCAAGCAGAATAATATCATCCGTTGCGCCACTCAAACCATCTTTCACACCACCGCATAAAAAAGCCACCAATCATTCAGACAAGGTGATTGGTGGCTTATTAAGAATTTTTTTGTAATCGATCATTCAATTTGCTCCTCAAAACAAGTAAACGATTTCTATCCTTCGATTTTTTTGCTCTTTAAGGACGATCACAAACAAAACGATTAGTGTAAGGCAGCGAATAGAATATTGTAGAGGAGAGAGCGAATTTGATCCGGTCATAATTGGATAGAAATACCTGAGAAATCATCGGTCTCACCTATAATCCCCCATCTATGCCTGAGCCTGGCTCCTCGACATTTCCTTATGAAAAATCCTTTTTATATTGGACAGCTAGGTAAATCCCAGCAGCTAAAAATGCCAGCGCATATTTGTACAGGAAAAAAATGGTCCACATATAATCTTTAGGAAAAATCGTGTCACATAGAATGATTACCACTAGCATATAGGAGCTGCTTTTCAAATAGATTTTATTTGTCCGTTCGTCTTCTTTCCCAATCTTCTTATAACATACATATACAAAAATCGCACTACCCATCACCAGTAAAAAACCAGCTCCAATGAGAATATTCCAATTTCCCGTAGATTGTTCAGCCCAAGACTTTAATGAGGAAAAAATTGCGTTATGAATATCTGAGAAAAACTTATTTATCATTTTGATCATTTCCCTTCTCATAAGTAAAAATTTCATTTACATCAGCATTAAAAAATTCGGCAATTCGAAAAGCCAACAGCAGAGTCGGTACATAATTTCCTTTTTCCATTACAAAGATGGTTTGTTTGGAAACCCCGACTTTCTCTGCTAATTCTTGCTGAGACATTCTGGCAAGTACACGATATTCATAAACCTTATTTGATATCGAATCACCAAAATCTTTCTTCATGACCATCACCTCTTGAACCAAATTATAAACTCACTTTTTACAAAAGTAAAGTAAACTTATACAAAAGTAAAAAACACATTTATTTTATCTTGTATTACTTTGTTTTAACAAAAGCCATAATGCAGAAAGAACCTGACGAAATTCATAATTCCGTCAGGTTCATATATCGATACTGGTGTAATTGATGGTTTTTGGCAGGGTGCATCCGTGTGATAATATTCAAAGCATTAGTTGCACTTCTCTTTGCTTTAATGATTGTTGAACGCAGAACATGATGGAAAAATGATGCGATTATCGAGTATTATGATATAAATAAATGCAGTACACTAAATTTCTTTTTTTCGAAGTCATATATGCTACGGGACAGCAAAAGAAAATAGCGATAAAAGGAGAATTAAACTTGGCGAAAAAATTATATTCATGTTTAATTTGCGGATATAAAGGATTGAGTCAAAATCCTTTGTATCAAGGCGAGTATCAAAAAACGTTTGACATTTGTCCATGTTGCGATTTTGAGTTTGGTTACAGTGAGGATCATGATGTGAGATTAGGCTTTATTGTTACTCCGGATCATTTGATTGAAGCTGCATTTCAATTGTATCGCAAACAATGGATTGAATCCGGGATGAAAATTGCTCATCCTGAATATATTCCAGAAGAAGCGAAAAATGGTGATTGCTTAAAATTTGAAGTTTTATTGAAACAATTGAAAAACCTAAATCTCGATGTGGACAATTTTGAAATAGACGGCTTTAACTGAGTTGCATTTTTTAAAATGTAACTGCCTATATCTTTCATTTCAATCCCTTTCTCTATTCGTATTCAATAAAGACTTTGTGATCGTCTACAAACATTTCACTTCCATCGGATAAGTGTATCCAAAAAGCTTCCTCTGGTTCTTCTCTGTAGTCATAAATTGCAGTAACTTTGACGTTCGACTCATCTTTGATTGGTTTTCCAACTGTTATTTTCGTTTTTTCCTCTGGCAAAATAATGGATCTAATCATCAAAACCATCCTATCATTTTTATTTGACTCTCCCCCTTCCCTTTCTTCGCAGCAGGCTTAATGCTTGTTATCCGACAAGCTGCTTTACAGCCTAATTCACACCATCTTCAGTAAATTTAAAGGTCTGTTTTAAATGGCGTCCTTCTTGCCCTTTTTGCGTCCAAATAATCACAACTTCTAATTCAGAGGCCTGATCTGCCAGCATAAAATGATTAAACCTCAACGGCGAGCTTTCGTTTAAACTTTCAGCTAAGGTTTTAGCATCCTCTTTTTGTTTGACACATTCATCGGGACATCCAAAAAGTGAAAACCTTGTAATTGAATCAGGATCATTTCTATACAATTGCACATCCACCATAGCTGCTTCTTTTCCTATGTTTTTGACTTCCAAGGAATATACATTATATTTTCTTTCCTTAGGTGCCGCATATCCTTTTTCATCTTTTGCTGCACTTACTTCTACTGACCACTGTTCTGTTTTTTGTGTAATAGGCAACACTGTAAAGGTCAGGGCGTGCGCTTTTGATTGAACAAAAGCAAATGCAAATAATAAACCACATAAGGAAAATAATAGTCTTTTCACTTCATTTATCCCTTCTTCCTTTTTTCATTAGCTTGTCCAATAATCGTATTTATTGCCGATCGGCTTTTATTTCCTTCGGTATTTGAGATGGGGCTTTAGGAACTTTTCTCAGTTTGTTATTGATCATATCAGAAGAGTAAAGCGTAACAATCATACTCCCCCCATGCCGTTTTGCCCGAATTAATATTGGCTGGTTATATTGGTTTTTAAAGAGGAAGTCTGGACCTCCCCAGCTTACCGTAGCATCACGTCCGGGCGGAACATATGGTACGCTTCTTGTATGAGAATAGCGCTGAACGATTCGCAGCCCTGCACGATCGACTGCATTAAATAATGTTGATGATACCTGACATATTCCTCCGCCGACACCTTCAGACAACTCACCTTTAACGATAATAGGCGCACTTTTGTATCCTTTGTCCCTGGTTCTCATTCCAACAACTTGGTTAAAAGAAAATGTTTCATTAGGGAATACAACATGATTGTCAATTGCTTCTGCGGAAAGGGAGATATTATGTGATCGGCTTTTATTATTCGAATTAAAATAAGTTACATACTGACCGAGCTGCTGCGTACTGATGTGAGCAAGCAGTTCGCTGTCAACTTTCGGGTAAATGTTCAATCCCGGCACTTCTACCTTGGAGGGGCCTTGGCCATAGAAATAAGCATAAAACCTTTCCATAAACGCCTGTTGATACAATTTGTAGCCAACTCTGCCCGGGATAATTACTCCTTGATTGTCAAGCTGGGCGTTTGTCGGCTCCCGATAAATTTGCTTATTGAGCTGTTTGATGAATGTACGGTACTTTTCATGGTCAATCATCGGGGTACCGGGAAAAGGCATCGTAAAGTTTTCACGGTTGACAGTGGCAATCGTCCGTCCTTGTTGTGTGACCGTTAAGCTGTCAGGCAGCCCGCTCGGTTGAGCCAATAATAAAAGACCAGTGATCCAAATTTGTATCATAAGTCGGTTTACCTCCCGAGCATTAGTATGAACAGCAGCGTATCCTTTGATGTATTTCTTCCCATCGTTTGTTTGAATCTTTAGATGTTGAGAAAACTCTCATAAAACAGCTATATCTTTCATTGTTCACGCCGATTCCCTGAGCTCACTGAAACACACGGTTCCTTCAGTCGCAAAAGTTAAAATGATAAAGCATCTCCCCGTAAGGAGGAAGATGCTTTTTTATCTTATCTAAATGAAAAATGTTCTTCTATAACAACAATTAAATGGTTTATTTCAATATTTTTTTATTGAGAAACGATAAATTGTGTGTTACATTCAAATTGACATCAAATAAGTGAGGTGTTTTTTATGAATCGAGTATCAACACTCTTTTTAAAGATTGCTGTTATTCTTATTGGAATTCCGATTCTTGCATTGTGTATTTTCGTAGTCCCTAAGATAGCCAATTATACAGCAGAAGTTTTTCCAAATATGGCTTATATACCATATCTCGTTTTCATCTTTTTGTATGTATCGGCGATACCTTTTTACTTTGCACTTTATCAAGCGTTTAAACTTTTAAGCTATATTGACAAGAACAAAGCCTTCTCTAAAATGTCTGTAAGAGCTTTAAAGAATATCAAATACTGTGCAGTCACGATCAGCATCCTGTTTGCGGCAGGCATGCCCGTCTTTTATCTGATTGCCGAGATAGACGACGCCCCAGGTATCATAGTCATTGGATTGGTTATTATTTTTGCTTCAATGGTGATTGCGGTCTTTGCCGCCGTTCTTCAAAAACTGTTAAAAGAAGCGATTGATATAAAATCAGAAAATGACTTAACGGTCTGAGGTGATGAACATGGCAATTATTATCAATATTGATGTGATGCTTGCTAAAAGGAAAATGAGCGTAACAGAGCTTTCGGAGAGGGTTGGCATAACGATGGCTAATCTTTCTATATTGAAAAACGGAAAAGCAAAGGCCATTCGCTTATCAACCTTAGAAGCGATTTGTAAGGCTTTAGAATGTCAGCCCGGAGATATTTTGGAATACCGAAGTGATGAAGACACACAGGAGTTATAAAGAAGATAAAAGAAAAATAAAGTAATCTGGCGGTGATCCTATGGACGTAATCCTATGTCCATTTATATTCAGAATAAACCCTTGGAGGCACACATCATGAGAGCCTTAAAGCAACTCATTCGTTTTGGCTGGGAACAGGCCCTTTCATGTTTGTTTCCTGTCGTTATTTTTGCCTCTTTGGCTATCACACAAATCATCCCTCTTCCCTTCTTGCCACGCTATGACTGGCTGCTCATCATCTGTGTTTTCATGCAGTTGTGGATGGTGCGTTCCGGACTTGAAACACGGGATGAATTAAAGGTGATTACATTGTTCCACCTCATTGGACTTGCTCTTGAACTTTTCAAGGTACATATGGGTTCTTGGTCTTATCCAGAAGAAGGAAACTCCAAAATCTTCGGAGTGCCTTTGTATAGCGGTTTCATGTACGCAAGTGTAGCCAGCTATCTATGTCAGGCGTGGAGAAGGCTTAAGGTTGATCTGGTTAAGTGGCCTCCGTATTTTGCAGTTGTTCCGCTGGCCGCTGCGATTTATTTAAACTTTTTTACACACCATTACTCGATCGACATTCGCTGGTGGTTATCTGGACTTGTCATCATTGTTTTTTGGCGAACATGGGTCATATACGAGGTGAATGGAACTCGTTATCGTATGCCGCTCGCACTTTCTTTTGTGCTCATCGGATTTTTTATATGGATAGCCGAAAATATCGCAACATTTTTTGGGGCTTGGACATATCCAAACCAAACCGATGCATGGAGTCTCGTTCATCTAGGAAAGGTGAGTTCATGGCTCTTATTAGTGATTGTGAGCTTTCTTATCGTGGCGACATTAAAACAGGTTAAGGAACAGAGTCCCGCAAAGGCAGAGACCGGTGAACTTTTTTTAGGTTGAAGTCCTCGTAGCGTATTGAAGTTAAAGAACAAAATGAAAAAGCAACATTCGATTGTTGCTTTTTTTCCTTATGCAATACCACCGGTAAGTATTCATCTTGCGCTAGGATGATCCGGCAGGTGTAGAAATCGGCATTTCTGCTTGTCTCCCTAATACTTTCATAAGACTAGAACCCGCCTTATCACGATTGCAGATTCAGATGACGACTGCTTTCAACACCTTGATAAATTCATGCGCCGCCGGCGTTATTTCATCAAATGAATGCGTGATGACGCCAATATCACGGGTGATCCGGGGAAAGATGTCTTTTTTGTTCAATTGATGCGAGACAGATGAGAGTGTAAAGTTTGAAATAATGCCTATGCCCAAGTTGTTTTTGACCATATTGATCAAGGTTTCGGCATTTTGCACAGTTAAGTTTTCCTTTAATTCAATGTGGTGCTGCTGAAACGCGTTTGACATCGCAATTTCATGACCGCCTTTGCAAAAAATAAGATCATCTTGATATATTTTGAGATCGATATGCTTTTCCTGTTTCAATTCGTCATATTGCGGCGGGATGACGGCTACCATATAGTCGTTGCACAATAGTTGATGGTCAAACGGTTCAAATGGAGATGCCGCGACCCCAATATCAACCGTCCGATCCTCGACCCAGCCTTTGATTTGATCAGAGGTCCCCTCGACCAATTCTATGCGGATCATCGGGTAGTTTGCCCTGAATGCCGCAATCGCCTGGGGCATAATATTTGTTGAAACAGCAGGAAATGAACCGATTTTCACCTTCCCGCTTAACAGCTTGTTTTCCCGGCTTGCTACTTGATATATTTTGCTTTCAATCCCCTTCATTTGCCTCGCCAGCAGCAAAATTTCCTTTCCGACGTCAGTCAGCATTAAACCATGATGTCTATCCCTTATGAATAATTTGAGCTGCAGCGAGCTTTCCATGCTTTTAATCGCTTTGCTTACCGCCGGCTGAGAGATGAACAATTCTTTTGCCGCTTCTGTAATATTCAATTTCTCCCCGACTTTCACAAATATATGTAGGTGGTTCATATTCATAACCATTTGGTTATACCTCCGATAATAAAAATGTATTTCAGTTATATATAAATGTATCATATCATAGAAACCAGCACGAATATTTAAACAAGAAAGGCGGCTTAATTAATGGTAAAAGTCATGCTGGGAATCATATCTGTCACACTTATTTGGGGCTATACTTGGGTAGCAATGAAAGTGGGGATTCATGACATTCCCCCGCTTTTGTTTTCGGCTTTGCGCCTATTTATCGGAGCAGTTCCTTTATTTCTCATTCTCTTCATTCAAAGAAAAAAACTTGCTATGAGAAAAGAACATATCAAAAGCTATATCATCATGAGCCTGCTGATGGGTCTGGGCTATATGGGGATCTTAACGTATGGAATGCAGTTTGTCGATTCAGGGAAAACCTCTGTTTTGGTGTATACGATGCCTATATTTGTTACGGTGATCAGCCATTTTACATTAAATGAGAAAATGAATGTGTATAAAACGATCGGGCTGATATGCGGCTTCTTCGGACTTTTATTTATATTTGGAAAAGAAATGCTGAATATTGATCAAAGCGCATTATTTGGAGAACTGTGCGTCCTTGCGGCAGCACTTAGCTGGGGAATCGCGAATGTGTTTAGCAAGCTTCAATTCAAGCATATCGATATCATTCATATGAATGCCTGGCATCTTCTGATGGGTGCCATCATGTTGTTGGTGTTTTCCTTAATATTAGAACCTGCCCAATCAGCCGAGTGGACATATCAGGCGGTGTGGTCATTGCTGTTTAATGGTTTGCTTTCCACTGGATTTACATTTGTCGTATGGTTTTGGGTGCTCAATCAAATCGAAGCGTCAAAAGCGTCCATGGCATTAATGTTCGTTCCCGTTTTGGCTCTATTCTTTGGATGGGTGCAATTGCACGAACAGATCACCGTGAACATCATCATCGGCGCACTGCTGATATGCTGGGGCATTTTTATGAATACTTTCAAATTTTCACGATATAAAATGTGAATCTTATAATCATTTGTGTGGAGTGATATTTAGTAATTGGGAGATGGAGAGAATAAAAGAAACATATCGTAATCTGGCCGAATTACATCATTTTTATCGAACAGCAAACAAAATACATCAACCTGAAAAAACATATTGAATCCTATTTATACAATTTCAGTCACGACCCCGGCTCAATCACATGAGAGCCGGGTCTGACGTGGGAAATTATGAAAAGAGCGTGTAAAATTAATGCTCTTTTTGTTTTACATTTGTTTACATTACTTCTTTTATCTTGATACCTTTGTCTCTCCAATAAAAGAATGGAACGTGTTAAGATTTAATAAAAACTATGTTAGGAATGGTTCTTTGCTTAAAGCTTCAAAAATGTTCATTTCATGTGCAGCTTTAATACTTTGCGTGTATTCCCTGCATAGTCAAAGTGAATTCCTCTTGTTTTCTCTCCAAATATTAGTTGCACTTCTCTTTGTTTTAGTGGGAGTGGAGTCTCTTTCAAAGAAACAGACTAGATCTGGGTATTTTTTGTTTGGATCAGCGGCCTTTATACTTGTTGTGAACGTTGTGAAATATGTGATTTAAGTTAACCAAACTAATTTAAGTGGAATTAATTGCACCTTCTAAATGAATGCAACACCTTTAGCATTTTTAAAATTAAGAGCCACTGGTCCCAGTATGACACTACAGGGCATTGAATTAGCGTTTATGTGAGTTGAATATGCAACAACAGCAGCCAATAAGGAAATAACTAAAATAAATCATTTCATTGGAAATCCCTCACATCTTTTTAGTTCATTTCCCTTATGTCTGGATTCATTATTCGCTCAACTATTAATCATCTTTTCGTTTCTCTTATTCTTACGACACCGGCGAGCTATTGCAACAGGTATTAAGAGTAGAGTACCGACAATAAGCAACATAAAAAAGATCACAAACAGCGCTCCTGCTCCCGGAACAATTTCTTCATAAGTAATAAAGCGTTCCTTCCCCTGCAGGACGAAGAACCGAGAATTTTCGAGAAAGGCTAGATGAAAGGCTATGGACGTCCATAAGCTTCCTGATACAATACGCAGGAGCTGAAGAATGAATCCAAAAGACAACAATAAAACGATGTAATCTAATGTGATAGCAGGTGATTCAATTCCAGCTATATATTGCAAACCACTTACAGTTATTGGTGCAAGCACAAACAGGATCGGCTGCAGAAGTAAAGCCATGAAACAGTTACATCACCTGTTTAGAGCATAGTACACCGTCCCACGAAAAGTTAATTCCTCTGGAAAAGCTTCATAAAAGAAAGCGATCATCATATTTAAGAGCAATGCTGTTACTAAATGGACAGAGAAGTGGAATTGTGTAATTTTGATCCATCCTAATAAATGGGCGATAGCGAAACCAGATCCGGATAGAACAATCACATACACTGCTCCCATAATGGCTTTCGGAATGGCTTGCCGCCAACCAGATAGTCCGATAGAGCAGAATGGTCTACTAGACATCCGTTTAAGAAGAATATAGAGTAACGAGACAGTCATTAATGTGACTATACCCGCTTGGATACCTTGCTTTAAGAGCTTGGAAGCTCCTGCTTGGCTGGCCATTGAACCGACTAAAGTAGCAAAAAACAAAGCAAATACGAATGTTCCCCAGCTGAGCAAGACAGGTCCTAACCATTTATGATGATTGTCTTGTTTTCCGCTTTTGGTAAGATGAATTTGCATTTGGATACCCCTTTCACATCATTAGTATAAGGACTAAAGAAGAAAGCAAAATATGTAATTATCCTTAAACATTATTAATAAGTACGTTCCAAATACTGTTATGTTTCAAAAATCTACGTTTTCTTGCTTTGCTTCTAATTAAATTCAGCATCAAAACACGGTTGCTTTAGTTGCTTTTCTATTAGGCCATATAAATCCATTCTAGTATCATTAGACTTAATAAAAAAAAGCCCCATATGTTCAGGGGGCCTTTGGTTATGATTTCAACTATTTGCAAACTGTTAAATGTTAATTTCCATTTATTATATTGATCAACTCGAAGAAATACTCTGATTTATGGGTTTTATTTAGCTTATACCATGAATCCAATGTATCCGGTGCAAACACATCTAATTTTTTTAGTACTTCCTTTGCAAATTCCAGGGGAGCGATTCCTGATGCAGTTACCAAATTTTCATCAGATACTGCAGGTCCCTTCTCATATAATTCTTCTCCTTTATATGCAGGACAGACCATTTTCAAATACTCTAAGTCATTGCTTGTATGCTTTCTAGAATCTAAGTATCCCTCATTCGCAAGGCCCAGGGTTGCACCACAAATGGCAGCCACAATCGTGCCAAGCTTTAAAGCTTCGCCGACTTTTTTCAAGATCGGTTGATGAATATCTTCTCCCCAAGTATTCCCTCCGGGTAAAATGACAAGATCATAACGCTCAAGCGTGCACTCATCAAGCGAAATGTCCGGTTTTATGTGTAATCCTCCCATCGTCGTAATCGTTTCTTTATTAGCCCCTACTGTAACTACTTTTAACGGTGCTATATCTTTTTTGAAATATCTCCCTGAGTTTAGTTCAGCAATTAAATATCCATATTCCCAGTCTGACATTGTATGAAATACATAGAGATAAACTCTTTTTGTTTTCATCCGATAACACTCCAATCACGATTGATATAACTTATTATGAGGTGATTTATGGAAGTTAACAAGCTATCTAATAGGCTTCATCGAAATAAACCTCCCCTTCGCTTTATTGAGGAGAGTATAATTTACCGCAATCATTTATTTGAATAACAGAAAAAGACAGCCAAATCTGACTGTCTTATATATCATGCTATCTTGTTCTATAGTAATTTTCTGCTGTATAGTAACGCCATTCCCAAAAAGCTTCCCCATTGGAAAGTATATACCGGTCTAGAAATATCTCAAAGTTTACATTTAATGGTGTGTACTCACCTATTTCTAATATAAAGAGATAGTTCGGATCACCTTTATTCAATTTATCTTTGTCGATCATCAAATGACAACCTTCTAATAAGTGACCAATTGGGATGCCAATGATGCCTTCAAACAAATCCTCATATTTTAATTCTTCTTCAATCTCTTCAAGGCTAAATAAATAAAGTCCGCCACCTATATTCTCCCCATCAGCAAGTATCTGAAAAATTTTCGCACCATTATGCAGTGTAATAAACTTCTGATAATCATCTGGAAGGGTAAGCTGGTGTTTAGCCTCAAAGCTTTGAATGTCATTCAGGGTTGCTTTTTCCTGTGAAAATGTAACAAGGAACTCCATGATATCTCCTTCAGAACAAAACAATTTAATGGCTCCTTTTTCATCTAAGAGACTTTTCAAACCGTTTACTGTCTTATGAACAAAGTTAATCAAATACAACACCCCATTCTTGATCTTTTAACGAGAATATATATCCTTTTCGACATACAATTTCAAAAGATGTGACCAGATGTGATAGGCGCCCTTTTCTCTGAATATAATGCAATAAATTCAAAAAAAGAGGTGCCTCCCAAAAGTGAATTCTCTAATGAATGATGACATGGTGAAGATCATCAGGATTGGTCTTAACAGATCACATCACCCAAAGCATATTATTGTTGTGGGAGCTGGATTGGCCGGGCTTGTATCAGCATCTTTGCTAAAAAACGCCGGTCACAGAGTAACGATTCTCGAAGCGAGCGGCAGAGCAGGCGGCCGTGTTTGCACTTTGAGATCTCCCTTTAGTGATGGTTTGTATTTCAACGTTGGTCCGATGCGCATACCGAAGAAACATTTGCTAACCTTGGAGTATATAAAAAAATTCAGACTGCCAACAAATGAATTTATCAATAGAACCCCGTTGGACATCATTTATGCGAATGGAATCAATACACGTCTCCATATTTTTGAACGTAATCCTCAAATATTAAGATACCCCGTTGCACCGAACGAACAAGGGAAGTCGGCTGAAGAGCTAATGCTTTCTGTATTGCAGCCTATTCTACAGTTTATCAATCAAGATCCTGAAAGAAATTGGCAGATGGTTGAAAAGCAATACAAGAATTATTCGTTAAGCTCTTTCTTAAACACTTATTTTTCATATGGCGCGATCGATATGATTGGTGTACTTTTGGATATGGAAGCGTACATGGGTATGTCCCTTGTTGAAGTGTTGCGGGAATCCATCTATTTTACATTCCCAACTCAATTTTATGAGATAACAGGCGGCATGGATCAGCTTCCTCAAGCGTTTCTTCCTCAATTACATACAAATATTCTATACCATCAAAAAATGATGAAAATTTCTCAAACTGAAAACAGTGTGACGATCCATTGTCAGCACCAGCAAACAGCAGAACACGCAGCATTTACAGCTGATCTCGCTATTGTAACCATTCCTTTTTCAACATTGCGATTTGTGAAAATCGAACCATACCATTCTTTTTCCTACTATAAACGGAGGGCAATCCGCGAACTAAACTATATGAGCGCAACAAAAATCGGCATCGAGTTTAAAAGCCGTTTTTGGGAAAAAACCGGGCAGCGCGGCGGCAAATCTATTACTGATCTCCCGATTCGATTTTCGTATTATCCGAGCACAGGTATTGGAGGAGCTGGACATGCTGTTATTCTGGCGAGTTATACATGGGCAGACGAAGCACTGATGTGGGACAGTCTTTCAGAAAGAGAGCGTATCCAGTATACCTTACTGAATTTATCTGAAATATATGGCGATATTGTATGGTCTGAATTTGTGTCCGGCGCTTCTTTTAGCTGGAGTCAAAACCCTTATTCGGCGGGGGCCTTTACAGCTTTCGAACCAGGACAGGAATTAGAGCTGAATCCCTATATCCCTGTCCCTGAGGAAAGAATTCATTTCGCTGGAGAACATGTCTCACTCACTCATGCGTGGATGCAAGGCGCGATTGAATCAGGAATCCGTGCCGCGTATGAAGTCAATCGTTTACCTTAGATCGTGCTGGCATCTTGTGTTAACTCTTGTTGAGCCTAAGATTTGATACATCTATGCTTTAAGTCAGTTTTAAGTGAGCTAAGTGAAAAAAGAGTTAATGCTTTATTCATAATTCCATGATTGTCATCTCTTACACGATTTGCAATGTGGACCTCTTTTGCTTTTTTGGAATTCAAAAAGATTTTTTAAAAAAGCTTCTTTTTTAATATTGTCCCCTCTAAGTAGGTAGTGTAAAAAGGACAACGTTTTTAATGTTAGAGCTGTTAATAATGTATGAGAGAACAACAAAATCATAGCAGAAGATTCGAAACATTTGCTTGTAGTGCATTATTCTCAAAAAGGAACCTACCTGTGTGTTTTGAATCTTTTTTTCTCGCATTTCAGAAAAGAATACGTATACTTTTTCTTCATGCCAAACTGAAAAGAGCCCCTAAAGAGTACATTCAGATCTTTAATCACGAACGATTCCAGAAACAATTAAACCAGTGTGCTCTGCAAGCGTACTGTGGCGCACTATTGATTTGGCTTTTTTTGACTGTCTACTGACAGAGGTAAGACCATTTTAGAGACTATTGATTTAATTAAGACCTACAATCTTGTTTGTTAAATATGCTGTTTTCCTAAATCAGCAACCCTTTCTTCTATTGTTTTAAACCTCGGTACATTTTTTCATCCAGCGCAATTCCTGCCTTTTGCTAATTCTTCTATAGCAGGGATTGGCTCTTTTTTTCATGAAGAAAGATATCTTTCATTATTGTTAATAAATATTCCAATAGAATATTATCTGAATTAGGAAACACAATCAAAGTTGTAATAACATACTCGTTTTTTATATTCATCGAACGTTGCTTCTTCGTTTAACTGGACCATTTACGATTCTTAATATCACTTTATATACTAATATTTACACTATTTCCTTATTTTATATTTTCCTGCATTTCTTAAAAGACATATAAAGTTAAAAGGGATTTTGCAACAAATAAAGAATTGGAAATATAAGCGCAAAAGAGGCTTAACCCCCTTTTTTCAAAACAAAAACCGCGCTTATATTATAAGAAAGAGGTGTCTTTAGAATGGTTAATTTTAAAAACTATCCTGATCCTTCTCAAAACGCCAATTCTCAGTCTCATCACGATCTCGAACATATTAAGGCTAGAATGCAAAACTTTATTAAGCATTCCGCTACAGACCAAAATATCGAAGTTTCTGACGCGAGAGTGACGGCTGAAGGAGAGGTCACCTCTCTTTTAAAAGAACGTCTTGACAAAGAGTACTTTACACTTTTATCTAAGATTACTCGAGAAGTAAATGTGGAAGACTTCGGCGCTGTTCCAGATGGAAGAGACAATACAGAAGCTTTTCGAAAAGCAATAGGCAACGGTCGAGTCAAAGTAAACGTTCCCGCCGGAGAATACCTCGTTCAAGGGATAAAACTTCCATCCTGGACAACAATTGTGGGGCAAGGTAAAGGGATTACTGTGATTAAATTGCATGAAGACACTCCAGCACATGAATGGGTGATTACAAATGATGATTATCAAAATGGGAATCGCAATATTTTCGTTCAAGGAATGTCATTAGACTGGAATCCAAGTAGACAATGCGGTGTGAGAAATCCAGGGGGACAGTTCTCCAGTTGTATAACTTTTGCTAAAGTTGAATATGGATGGATCAAAGATGTGGAAGCTATTAATGCAGGTCTTCATGGTATTGATATTACATCCCCAACGTATGATCATTTGCCTGATACCGATTGGACAAAAGATGGATCAAAATATATTTGGATAGATAACTGTGTGACATACGGTTCAGGAGATGACGGCATTACCACCCATTACAGCGAATATATCTTTATTTCAAACTGCCATTCAGGAAATCCGCGAGGAACTGAGTTTGCAGAAGGTGTTTCAAACTCCAACGGAATAGAAATCGACGATGGCTCTAGGCATGTATGGCTTTTGAATAACTTTACAAGCGGAAACATCCGTGGAGTAGAAGTAAAAGCTCATGAACTGTGGCCTGCCTCTCAAAACGTCCATATCATAGGACATGTTTCTTATCGTGATGTGCGTGCATTTGATCTTCGTCATATTGGTCACCATCAAATTACAGATCCTGAAAGCACAACTGCTTACGATGTCACACTCATTGATTGTTCGGCAATTGAACCAGTTTTCAACTCGCTTTATGATGCTGTGACGCCAAGAGCGCTGGTTATTTCGGCATATAAAAACGTTAATATAACCGGGTTCACAGCGGTTGGCAACCCAGACTATGACTATAAAGGCAATCCTGTCGTGGCTTTGCAATATCGCAGTCAAAATATAACCATTAATGGTATTAAAATTCGTGGGTTTAAAAAAGCCGGTGTTGATATTAATTTATCAGGCGGATCAAATAAAACTGATTATATTAAAATTTCAAACTTTGATATTTATCAATCTGCTCCAAAAGGAATTTCTATCGGTGGCGGTCTTTATAATGTGAATATACTAAATGGAACTATGATTAATGAGAATGGGATAGTTGGAATCCAATCGCCCAATAATCAGGCTACAATTCTCGGTGTACAGTCAGAAGGTTATAGTGTGGGCGCCTCCTTCAAAGGTCAAGAATACGAAAAAATACCAATTAATTTAAAAGGAGGCGTTCAGCTTGCAACAACCTCTGGCTTTGCCTTTAACCAAACAAGCGCAGTAATCGCGGGTACAGGTGATATTACGACCCGAGGAGAAAGGAATGCAGTCATCAGCTCTTCAGGAGGCTCCAGCACTGAAGGCTCTCGTGCATTAATCGCTTCTTCAAATAATGCACATATTAAAGGAAACAATGTGTCAAGAACAATACTGTCCTCTGAAAGTATTATACTGGAAGAACCATACACCGTGGCAGGAGGTCATCAATCAATGAAATGGCTTCTTGACTCTGTTAGGGGAAACGGGACATTTGCCGGGGCGCTCAGTTCTTCTTTAGATGGATATGGAGAGTATTTTGAGAGCTCAACTGGGCAGTTAATCCATACCGGTACAATTGTGACTTTAAAAGGTGAAAAAATAGAACCCGCTCATGTGGGAGATTATATACTTGGCGTAATTTCAGAAACTGCAGCTTTTATTTCAGGAGCTTCCAGTTTCGTCTGGCATGGCCGTTATTTGACAAATGAGTTTGGCGGATTCATTTATGAGATGGTGACTGATGAGGAAACCGGTGAACTTATACGTGTTCCCAAACTAAATCCAGAGTACGATACAGCGTTGGAGGCAAATTATCATTCACGGGCAACAAGAGACGAATGGCATGTAGTCGGGTTGGTAGGCCAGCATTATGTGCGTATTGACGAAACTGTCGATCAAGGAGATTATATTACGGCATATAATGGGATAGGGACAAAAGCATCTGATGGAAGCTGGAAAGTAATGAAAATAACTTCTGTTTACACATCGGAAAAAGGTTATGGTATCGCTCTGACCGTCATCAAATAGTGGATTTTAGGACCATTTCAGTTATACGTTTATCCAAATAGTTAAACCTAATCTATATCTAGGTGTTCATTCCCTTGTATGTTAATATCAAAATTTTTCAATCTA
Organism: Bacillus cabrialesii; assembly: GCF_004124315.2. GTDB lineage: Bacteria > Bacillota > Bacilli > Bacillales > Bacillaceae > Bacillus > Bacillus cabrialesii. The sequence goes on from NZ_CP096889.1 coordinate 2,114,740, forward strand.
TCATCTTAACCAAAAATATGTTCATTTTCTGAATGTAATACTGAATCAAAGAGTTTAGAAAACTCCCCATTACCGTTATTCTAAAACCACCAAATATGAAAAAGCAGGGATAGAGCGCGCTAAGCTTCACCCTCGTAAAGCTTGTGAAAGAACCTTTTTCAACTAAAGGTGGAACAGCATACTAACTTATATCACTATAAGAAATGCCTTAGTCCATAATAACGGATTGATAAATCTAATGAAAAACTGAACCTTCAGGACTCACGTTTTCAAAGCCCTCCCGTAAAAAGGATAGCACATTATAATAATTGAATTTCAAGAGACCTTCTTGGTGGAGTCTTTAAAGCAATGAGGGAGTTCGGAAATAAACTGGAGCAGCAGTGATATAATCCTTGCTGCTTTCTTTTTTTATTAGGATGACTAGATAATCATCAAAATTAAATTCAACACTCTCTATTACTTCCTAAAATTGAATTAAATAGTTTTCCTGTAGTATTCTAATTACTCTCCTCTAATTCAGCTAATAACCAATTGGTCAATCTCACCACCTTTAGCAGACAAATACTAACCGCTGTCTTTCCGCTATAATATTTACTTTTTCTCATAACTCTTCATATCGATGCTTTTTCTTTTGCTTCTAGTGGTCATTTAAGAAATTCTCAAACATCTTATGCAGTTTGAGTAAAACCAAACTGAGGATAAATTTATACGTGGTACTCATCATTCAGATAGAGTTTTAACTTCTGATGCATTTAATTTTTTAGATACCTTCATATTTTCTGATTTTATATTCAATAAAAACACCTATTAAAGTGTCACACACGTTCCATAAATTCACACTGTCATAACTCCTATCTATAATTGTTTATACTCAGCTGGCGTGATGACTACACGATAAATTTTCTCCTCCTCCGACTTCATTGACTGAATCGTAAAATGCGAAGTGTTTAACTCGGGTTTCATTTTTCCAAGGATTATACGTCTCCATAAATAAATTTGATTATAACTTGTATTTTTTTAAAAAAATATATTATTATAGATTTCTTAAATTGATTCACAAAATGTGGATATCGAAGATCAAAAATAGTTATGAAGGGAGATCTTCAAAGAGCTCTTCATAAAAAAAGAGAATCGAGACCAAAGGCTGCCGATAATGAATCGACAGCCTAAATGATATAGAACACTTATTTATTATCTATTACTCTGTAAAATCTATAACCATACGGCCGGTAACTTTACCTTGCTCCATTTCTTCAAAAATATTATTAACATCTTGTATTGGTCGCTTTGTCACTTTAGGTACAACCTTACCGGCTGCAGCAAATTGGAAAGCTTCCCTCAGATCTTCTCTAGTGCCTACTAAAGAACCTATAACTTGAATTCCATCTAGCACAAGACGAGGAATTTCTAAATCCATCTTGTCTATCGGTAAACCAACAGCAACTACACGGGCACCAGCTTTTACAACATCAATTGCCTGGTTAAAAGGGGTTTTAGCAACAGCAGTGATGACTGTGGCATCAAGACCTAAACCGTTTGTCACTTCTCTAGCCTTAGCAACGGGATCTTCATGTAAACTGTTTACAGCAATATCAGCACCTAAGCTCTTAGCAAATTCCAATTTTTCATCGCTAATATCAAAAGCTATGACTTTAGCGTTAAATACATTCTTTGCATATTGTACAGCCAAGTTGCCCAAACCACCGAAACCAAATACACCGATCCATTGACCAGGCTTAATTTCACTGACTTTTACTGCTTTATAAGTTGTTACACCTGCACAAGTAATACTGCTTGCTGCTGCTGGATCTAAATTTTCCGGCACTTTCACTGCATAATCAGCCTTTACGATTGCTTCTTCAGCCATTGCTCCATCGACTGTATAACCAGCATTTTTCACATCACGACACAGTGTTTCACGTCCTGTTAAGCAGTATTCACAGCGACCGCAGCTTTCAAACATCCACGCAATAGAAACGCGGTCTCCCTTTTGAAGGCTTGTTACGCCTTTACCAATCTCGGTTACAATGCCTACTCCTTCATGACCTAAAGTGACACCTGTAACATCACCAAAATCAGCGTTTTTCACATGTAAGTCAGTATGACATACACCACAGTATTCCATCTTAACTTTGGCTTCCCCATGTTGCAAAGGATGCAAATCTTTTTGTACGATCGCTATACTTTTGTCTTTCGTTGCTACTACTGCTTTCACAAACAATACACCCCTTTCAATTGCGAATGGTAAATTAATACTTGAATTACAATTTAGCACAATACCCCTCTTTTGAAAACCCTTACATAAATTCGCAAAACAGTGTCTGGAGAAAATGAATTGCGAAGTTTCGATAGTATAAGAGCGGAGAAATCCCCTCTTATATAAATGAAGATATCGATAATAACATTCAATGCCGATTAATATCATAAATAATTGAAGGGGTAATGCTCCCTTGTGATACTACATATCCCCATTAAACAAATGGGGATCATCTTTATATTACTCATAAAGAACGTTCGCATTTTGTTCGTTCTTGTCTCTAAGTAGTCCTAAAATTAATCAACGGTTTGCCTGATAAGTTTAATTTATTTCTAAAACTTAACTGCTCCATCTTATTACTTGGAAATGATGTTTGGCATTTTTCTATTCTCCTTTTTATATCATGTTTTAACACACACTAAATTGGGGAAAATTTGTAGAGGTGATTTCTTTGAATAATGATTATAAAGTTACTCATTACTCTTCATTTATTTTTTCAACAATCATGGTATTGCTGGTCTCCATCTTTCCACAATACACTTCTTGGTTTGTAACAGTTTTCTTCTTGGGTTTTGCATTTATCTATACATTCCAAAGACATAAATCAAGTTCTTCAAAAGCAATTTCTTATATTTCGTATTTTTTATTCATCGTTTCATTGACTTACACGTTAGTTAATATGTAATAAAAATCCTCCCACAAGGGAGGATTCTTTGTTTAAACTTATTTCTCAGCAACTTTTGGGCCATCTTTATCGGTAATGATAAAGCTATCTGATCCAATCTTTCTCTTACGATCTTGAAAATAAACAACAGGATATTCGCCTAAGATAATCATATTTGCTAATCCAACTAAATACGACAACCATCTACCTGAAGGAAGGTTCAATGCAAATCCTAGAGTCTGAACAACTGCAGCTAAAGAATATTTTTCAACTTTGTGCTCCCATACTCAGTTCCTGCTGATTCCCAGTCATCAGCAGCTGTTTTAATGTTTTGACTGTTAAACACCGAGGCTGTTTTAAATACATGAACTGGTTGATTAACATGTAATGTAGTTGTTTGGTTGTTTCTGGCTTCTTCTTAAGCTTCAGCCCCAGTTGCAAAAGGTGAAAACAGCCCGCCATTGACCTATGTTCCAACAATACCTACCTTACAGATTGTAGAGTTCAAGGTAAGCCTCCTCCAAATGTACATTTGGCCATTACCCCATAATTATCCACTTAAACAATAATATGTATTTTTTATTTTGACTTCTTAGACAAATTCTTGGTTACTTTAAGACTTCTTCAAGCGGATAAATCATAACTTTAGTTATTTATCAAATTAAATTTCTTTTAATTCCTTGACTAAATGAAAATGCTGATATAATAGCTCGATATTTTTTCGCCTTTTTTATAAAAGTTAGACTATTTGTTCTTAACAGTCCCACCTTTAACTAGCATAAAGTTATGAGGATCTGGTTCAACTTCTAGATATTTTTATTTTGCTTAAGGCTTATGTTTGATGAAGAAGAGTTATGAGAAGGTGTCTGTTGGGGCAAAATATCGCTATTAAACAAAAAATTGATATCATTTTCATTTTAATACTATTCCATTAAAGTTATAGGGAAATTTATAAAATCTGCTGGAGAATATCCTCCTCCAGCAATACCAGACCGTTGCCTCTTAGTAACTCACAATAGCACAGTGAAAAAATTTCTCAAGGAACGATCAGCAGCCCGTTAGCTACCCCTGATTAAAGATGATCTGTTACCACACTGTTACGTTGGAACTCCCACTACTTTGATATCCCTCTGTCGCTAAAACTTGGTAAGACCAATTACTGCCCAGATTCATTCCATGGCTCTTCCATGCGTTCACATGATTGCTGAAAGTGATTGCAGCGTTGCTTCCGGTTGGTCTCTTCGATTGGCGAACACTCCAGTACTGCGTAAAAGTAGTGTTATCGCCATCAATGGAAGGTGCGTTATAACGTGTAGTTGTATATATGTCATATGTACCTCCATCACTCTTTACAGTACCTTTATACGTTCCGGTAGGTCTATAAGTACCCCATGAATCCACCACATAATATTCTATGAGGGGCGATCTCGTCCAGCCATATAAAGTCAAATATCCATTGCCGTTCGGCGCCCAAACTCCGGCGTTATAGTTTATTGTCCTAAAAGGCGAACCTGTAGTCCAACCTTTACCAACAACAAAATTTCCGGTATTAGACCAATTAACACTGTAATTCCCGCCAGACCCATTGACGGCGTTTACTATTCCGCCCCCATCAGTCCAATTTTGCCAGTAGTCTGTGCCAGCTGCAGAAGCGGTTGCCGAAAACAAGCTAATACTCATTAAAGCTGCCGTTAATCCAACCAAGAATTTCTTTTTAAACTTAAACATATGTTACCTCCTATAATATTTTTTCTGACTTTAACATGAGGCAGCATTCGCATAGATTTAAAACATTCTTAAATACTAACGCCAAAGCTTTTGAACGTTCCCTTCAATATATTACCACGAATTCATGAGTGAATATGAAGAACACTTGTAATTTAATTACAAATGCCCAAAAATTTCATTATAGATGGTCTTTTTCCACTATAGCCTTATCCTTTTTTTCATAGAATCACAATTCTTGTTTCTAAATCTGATGGAGTAATATCTGTAATGAATCCGCATTCGAGATAACCATTTTATGTAATGAAATGCAGGTATAAGAGCTATTATATAAGGATTTCACTACCAATATATAGGGGTCTATTACCATCCAAATACTCAAAAACAAGAACAAAAGTGCCCACAGCACTTCCATTTTCACATCGTAATCGCTATCGTAAAAGCCTATATTATCAACGGTTTTACCTCTTGAAATTTCTCCTTTTTCATCATATTTGCTTAAAACAACCGCTTTCCCCTACTCTCACTTATGTTTTACGATCGTTTTATCCCTATTAACCAAACCAATGATCAAAAACCCTTGTTTCCACTGACTTTATTACCCCTTTTTAAATTTTTACGATAAACCTATTTTTCATGTGCTATATACAACTTGACTTTATTTGTGACAATATGACAGAGAAATTTAATGCTTTGCTGACTTTTTTGACCGCAATGGGAATGTGGTTGACCCCACAACTTAAGGCATTTTTGACAGTTAACAGGCAATGGAATATGATTCACCGAAATAAAACCCCTGCCCTTCTCATTTTAAAGAGGGTGTTTTTTTCGTTTTTTAAAATAACATTAATCTTCCTTATTCTTAGTTGTCTCCGAAAAATCATTTTGTCGGAGAACGGCTGATAAGATTCTATAATGGTATTAGGTTTATTTATTCTGCAAGATAATATTTAAAGGAGTACATGGTTGTTAACATGTACTCCTTTACAATACTTATTATTGATATAACGTTTTTTCTGATAAAACTGTTTATATATTTTTTTTAGTTGAATTAATTATTAAAAAGTAATTGCATTCTTCTTCTGATAGATTTACGAATCTATGATCTATATCTGCTTCAAAATATATTGAATCTCCCTCTTCTAATGTATAGACTTGAGGCTCCTCCCCTAATTGGACTTGTAACTTCCCTTTGGCAACATATATATACTCCTCTACACCTTTTTTATGAGGAGGAAAGACTCCTGTTTCTTTTAAGGGTGGTATCTTATTTAAAATAAATTCAATATCGTTAGTAGGTGGGGATAAAAGATGTCTTTCGAATTTAGTATTTTCGTCTTTATATACTAATCTCTCATGGGAACGAATAATTGATACACTTCTTTTTTGTTCCTCCCCTAGAAGGGATGAGATTGTCTCATCTAGTGCTTCTGCAATTTGTGAGGCAATATTGATTGTCGGATTTTTATCTCCTCTTTCAATTTGCGATAACATAGATTTACTAACCCCAGATTTTTTAGCCAACTCCTCCAATGTATAGCCTTTTAGTTTTCTTACGTTCTTTACATTAGTTGAAAACTCCATAAAACTCCACCCTCATTCCACTATAGTGAATTAAATTCTTGACTTTATTTTATAATGAATTTATCATGGAATCAATTCCACTATAGTGAATTAAGTTCTTGACTTTGTTTTATAATGAATTTATTATGGAGTTAAATTCATTATAATGTTTATTTTTGGAAATCAATACAACGAAAAGAGCGAGGAGAGTGGTTGTTTATCTTTAAAAATCTGAATATTTAAAATTAACTTGAGATAATCAATACTAAATTATTGAATTTTACAGAAAGATGAGGTTTGTTTAGATGACTACAAAGATATTTATCGACGGTACCTTCTATGAGAAAAGTGAAGCAAAAATTAGTGTGTATGACCACGGATTATTATATGGTGATGGTATCTATGAAGGATTGCGTTGTTATTCTGGATATGTATTTCAAATGAAAGAACACCTTTATCGTTTAAAACGTTCTGCCAACAGCCTACGTATGGAACTTCCATATTCTTTAGAGGAAATAGGTGAATATATTTTAGAGACATTAAGGATTAATGAGCTTCAAAATGCCTACATACGTTTACTGGTTACAAGAGGTGTAGGTAATATAGGGCCTGATCCAAAAACTTGTAAAAATACCAGCTTAATTATTATCGTGGAAGATTTACCGAATGTTCATGGAGAATCTGTTAAAGAAACAGGGCTGTCATTAGTAATCGTGTCTACACGCCGTGATGCTGTAGACGCAACTTCACATGAGATAAAGTCACTTAATTATCTTAATAGCGTGGTCGCTAGAATGGAAGCAAACGAATATGGAGCAGATGATGCAATACTATTAGATCCTAGAGGGTTTATTTCTGAATCATCTATATGTAATGTTTTTATGATAGACAAAGACAAACTTGTGACTCCTAGTCCATCTAATGGAATCCTTCAAGGTGTAACAAGACAAATTATTATAGATATTGCACAGGAACTAAACATAGAAGTTGAGCAACGAGATATTACACCGTTTCAATTGATTAATGCAGATGAAGTTTTTCTAACAGGAACGCATGCTGAAGTTGTTGGGGTAACACGTATTAATAATATTGAAATATCAAAAGGTAATATTGGGGAAATAACAAGAAAATTCATTCATAAGTTTCAGGAAAGAACATTAGACGTAACATATAGTACTCCAGTATATAAAAATTCAAATATGGTAAGGTGATCAACTAATGGTTTTATTAACTAGTACTAGGAATATATTAAATGACAAATTACATAAAATAAACCAAGGTATTCTAGCCCCTAGAGATGTACTTTTTGAGTTACAGGAAGAACAGTTAACTGATCTCCTTGCACCTAACTTTATTAAGGAGGATGGACATTCTTCAATCGCAAATGGAGAAAGTATTCTTCCTGGAGATGTATCAGGCCAGTTAGTTCTAGATAGAAAATTAGGCGAAACATTATTAAAAGAGGCTCAAAAAAGAAATACAACTATTGATTTAATCTATTCTCTAGAGGGTGGAGACTTAGAGGACTTCTATGTACTAACATCTTCTAAAGGTTTTTTCACTAATCAAAAAGCACGCACTACCTTCTGTCCCGTTCAAGCTAGCTGTGAAGGTATTCCAACATTGGTTAATGTAAATTGTAAATACCAATTTAATATTGAGACCAGACAGATTACTTATACTTTTAATGATGGTAGTAAACTTGAAATTGAACAGCCTTCAAGAAGAATCATATTCAAAAAGGATATAATAAATGAAGGTGAATATCTCTCTTTAAACTCCAATAAAGGATTAATTTTCAAAGGAAACCTGTCTTCTACGCCTTCCACTATAATCAAGGTTTATCACATTCTTTCGCAAGCTTTTATAGAAGCATTAGACAATTACGGGCCAGATAATGCAGAACAAAATATTATTTACTCAAGTATATATCAAAATAATAAAAAGTTTCTTATAGAGACAATTCAATCTCCAGAATTTTTAGGCTTTAAAAAATTATTAGAAGAAGCATACAATATCTCAAATCTCAAGGTGTTATCAACAGCTCATACTACTAGAACTATGACTCTTACTAGGATGTATGGAAGTGACATATCAGTTGTAGATGGTGAGGTTTGCCTGCAAAGTAATTCTAATAGATACGGGTTAGGGTTACTAAGAGATGAACGTATGTGGAATCAAACTAGTGACATTGATTTAATGAGAATAATATTTCTTGGTGAAGAGATTGTAGGAGAAAGTTACCTAGAGTATAGAGATAAGTATTTACAAAGATTCACTGAAATGGTCTATGACGTATTCAAAGTAGGTACAGGTGAGATTGCTGTTGTTAGGTTGTTATGTATGCCCTACAATATGATTTTCACAAAAGATTTTGATACAAAAAGTTTCTCTGAAAAATATAATTTAAATGAAAAGGCTGTGAGTGATCGCGTTAAAATTCTAGCAAATGAATCGGAAACATATCATGGTTGTCGAGGAGTAAGAGTTACCGTTCAAAGACAAGATATATGCCAAATTTGGTCGGAAGGAGTTATTAGGGCAGCACATAAAGCATATAACGAAGGTGTAAATGTTCATTTACAAATTCTATTGTCAATGGTTACTTTTCCGGAGGAAGTCTCTATGTTTGTAGAAACTTTTGAGAAGCTTGTGAAGTCATATGGAATTCAAGACTTAGTACGTGGAGTATCTATAATGATTGAAACATCAGGAGCTTTTCATGTATTAGAAGATATTCTTGATGTTAAGGGAGAGGATATAGAGCTAAACGGTGCCTTATTTGGCGGAAACGATTTTACTGCAGCATGTCTCAATATGAATAGGGCAGACTCGGCCAAGTCGATTATTCCAGAATACGTTAAGTTAAACATAATGCCTAGTAGCCCGTTCCAAATTATTAATGAACAAATTGTTGGAAAAGCAATTGTACAAGGGCTGAGACGTACTAAACTTTTAAAATTATCAAATAGAAGAGAATATTTAATGGGTTTAGGTGGAGAGATAGCTGGTTCTTGGCATTCAGTCAAATGGTTATCTAAAAACGCAGCTCCTCATGGATTAAATTATGTTTCTACTCCGCCAGACAGAATTTTATTTTCACTATTTGCAAGTGCTCAATCAGTTCTACAATCTTTGTATAGTGATATTTCATAAAATTAAAACGTTTACGCTACTTATAATGGCGTAAACGTTTTAACATTCGAAAGGAAAATTAATTATGAATTTAATAATAGCTTTATTACCATTTATATGTGTTTTTGTTTTTTTATTTGTATTAAAACAAACATCGTTGAAGTCTGGACTCCTATCCTACGCTGCTACCCTACTTATCATTTTGATTTACCCTAATTATCGTATAGCCTTAGAGGGCGCCTTACATGCTTCCTTCAAAGGTTTTTTAATCTCCTTTGTAGCAGCGTACGTTTTGTTCTTTGGCATACTCTTTTTTCATTTAATTAATAATATTGGTGGAATTCAAACTATCGCTGCTTTTATTTCAGGTGCAACAAACGATCAGCTTTTACAAGTTATATTATTGGTCATGGGGCTCTCCCCCCTCTTAGAATCAACAAGTGGTTTTGGGATAGCTTTTATGATTGTAGCACCAATTTTAATTGCACTGGGTTTTCCCCCAATTAAAGCAGCTTCAATTGGACTTGTCAGTTTACTCGCAGTCCCATGGGGTGCCTTATCTACTGGGACAGTGATAGGTGCTCAGATTGGAGGTATTGCTCTCAAGGAAGTAGGTACTGGAACTGCTATTATAAGTATTCCTATATTTATCTATTTCTTGATAATTGCTGTCTACCTTGCTGGAGGGAAAAAGGCAATTAGACATACATGGAAGGAAATCTTATTCATTTCAATTGTTTTTTCACTTACAATGATTTTGTTTAATGTTTTTGTAAGTGTAGAGTTAGCTGGAGTTCTCAGTTCCCTAGCTAGTAGTTCCATTGGTTTACTCATAATCAAAATAAAAAACTCTTCTCAACTTAAAATGGCAAACAAGACTATTAATGAGACTTCTATGTCTGAAAAGCCTGAAGAAAGTATAAGTATCATCAAAGTTATGAGTCCTTACTTATTTTTGACTATATCAATTTTTGCCACAAGACTTATACCCTTATTTAAAGATTTTTTAGAATCAAATTTTGTTCTTGAGTTACCTGCATTTTCTTTTTCGTTAGCTTTACTTTATTCGCCGGGTTTCTGGCTTTTTGTTACATGTCTATATACGATATTCATTTTTAAAATTTCAAAGAATGTTATCTGGAATTCAATTAAAACCACTATAAAACAATGGGTTCCTTTTGTAATTTCCACCACAGCATTTGTAGCAATTTCACAATTAATGACTGCATCAAACATGACCTTTACCATAGCTAATGCTGCTGGATTAATGTTTGGTACACTATTTATATACGTTTCTCCATTTATTGGGGGAATCGGGGGCTTCCTTACAGGTAGTAATACAGGATCAAATGCAATGTTCACCCAATTACAAGTTCAAACAGCCACAAAAACTGAATTGCCATTAAATTTGGTTGCAAGTATTCAAAATGCAAGTTCTTCTCATGCAACGATGGCTTGTCCTTCTAGAATTGCATTAGGAGCGACATTGTGTGGAATCGAGTCAGAAGAGAACAGTTTATTAAAAAAGATGACTTTAATCGTAGTTGGAGCAATATTATTAATTATCATTATGACTATTATTTTATTGTTACTTGGAGACTATTCTTAATAAAATAATTTTTAGTTTTGTTAGTCAGAGACTTCATAACTCATCCATATAAAAACGAGTAAACCATCTATTCAAACAACCAGGTTTTCTAATAATTTTAAACCCTTCTCAATGAGAAGGGTTTAATTCTTATGCCCACCAGTAAGCCCAGCTCTGTGAAGTGCTGTTCCTGCCAGTGTATAAGAAACTGCTCTCAGAATCGATTTCGATCCGTATCTGCTTCTAATCCCATCCATCCCGAGCTTCCTTCTCTTTTCATTATCCACTTAAAATAAACTCAACTACTGGCTAACATCGTCCTTAATATTTGATAACATAACAGAGATACTTCTCACTGTTTACCCGTAAAACTTATTAAAGAGTATCAAGCAGCATCTATAAATGTCCATCGTGATATTTGTGGGAAGATCAATTGTTTTGGATCGATGAAATCAACCGCCAAGATCATCTTTACTGTATCCCATTCCCAGGCAGTGGATATCCCCATTCGATTCAGGTTTCTTTCCATCCTCCCTCCTATCCCCCACATTTTAGACAAAGGTCGAACCTTGCAGAGTTTATTTGACACATCTTCATATCTCCAACGTGCAATACCACTTTTCGTTTTCTTACTCTCCAGGTCAAGCGCAAGCTTACTAAGCAACATATTGTCACCAATACCTACTGTGCACATCAAACCAAATTCTCTCCACATGTTGCTTTATATTGCTTTGGCCATTTCTTCAGGATCTTCTTTTCCTGCATCTAAAAAAGATTCATGAATTGAATAGGTATGGACACATTTTTCAGGAACAAATCTGTAAAACAGTTTTGTAATCTCAGTTGAAACTCTGATGAAAAGCTTCATTTGTGGATTTACAATGTGTATTCTTGGATCTTCAGGTATCTCAAATAGTCTCGACCCTGTTTTGATTCCAAAATCTTTTTTAAGCGCAGGAGAGCAGCTAACACAACACTCCCCTGTTTCTCTACAACGGCAAGATAACATGTTAAAGGATTAAGCCCCATTGTTACAGCCGATACAGAAGCATAAAACGATTTCATATCGACACAAAGTATATTCTTTCGTGGAAATTGTGAGTAATCAATCATTGTATGTAACTCCTATGATGTTATTCATGTTGATATAAACTGTATTGTCGTTCTGGTCTTTTACGTGAAGCTTTTGTGGTTCAAAATTAATGTAATGTACTCTGCCGGTAACATTTTCAACGAATCCGTTATTAAATAGCTTGAATTTCAATTCTTTATTAAATTAAAGTGCCTCAGAGACGAGAAGATCCATCTCTTCAATTTGTTGGTCATCTAAGGATGGCCTTTTCAATTTTTGCTGCATCAATCAAATCTTGTTTAAGCTGGGTCAAATGTTCTGGAAGCATCATTGATGTCCATTTGATTGTTCCTCGATCTCTAAGCATATCGACTCACTCCTTTATTGATCTAATATTAGTGGAACAAATGTTCTTTATTCAGGATAAACCAGAACAAAAGTTCGATGTAATTGTTGGAAATAAAATAAAAGGTCAATACTGATATCCGTAGTATTAATAAAGGAGAGATTCTTTTCGACGAGGGAGAGTGTGATGGCGAATGAAGAAGAGGTTAATTGGATTTTTGGTCTTAGTTCCTGCTTTGATTACGTCGGGTATAACTTTAATCGAATCAAACAAAAAAGCACCTGAAGAAGTTTTAGAAAGTGCTTGGGATGAATTTGGTTTATTTAGTTTTCAAATTGGAATAACAGATCCAACAATTACAATTGGCATGGATCAAGCCAAAAGTGAGGCAAAACTCCGTGAATATTTAGAACATAATCTGTCAAGAGAAGTAAAGGAAAAATATAAGATTTATATATTCAAAGATGATATAGATAAATTGGAGAAAGAACATCAAGAGTATTTGAAAGCAAATAACCCTAATAAGTAAAACGCCCAGCACTTTTATTAAGCTGGGCGTTGTTTTCATTATTTAAATAGAATTTCTATAAGCATTAATTGCTTCATTTCGTAACAGCATATTATTTTTGTTAACCATGCCTAAGTTATAAGCTTTTTTGATAATATCTAGTACTTGCGAATCTAATACAGAGAGATTACCTCCTGGATTAAATCTTGATTTCCAATAATCTAAAGACTTATTTAGGTCAAGTGAGCTTTTTTTGTTCTCGGGTTTAACTACTTCATTTTTCTCTAGTTTTTCACAGAATTCACTAAAACCAATGGATCTACTAGGAGCTGAGTTATTTCCCCCGTATCCTTCTGTAGCCAAGCTACAAAATGCTAAGAACTTTGGGTCTTTAGTTACATCATAATTAGAAGTGCTAATCACCTGGTTCACTCTCTTTCAAAATCAATTTTTTGGCTGTCAAAGAATGACAGGGCATTCTCCATCTTTCATCTTGTTAGCGTCAAGACAATAAGGAAATTCATCTACATATTCGATCACTACAAGACCATCTGAAAGGTTATAATATTTTTTTATTTTCATTGGTCTGTTCGACAACTTCAGCACCGTGAGAATTGAATTTTCTTTATTTTCATCAAAGAAAGTTTTTATTTTCGAATAATCCATTAAACTTTCACCCTTATTCTTGGTTCTCAAATTGCTGTCCTTCTTCTGAAACTTTTATATTGTTTATCAAGTACTGGATCATTTCTAAAACTCTGTCCCTTCTCTTTTAATCCATGCAAAACATCACTGTACTTATTGTGCCAGCTTTCAGATATCTCGGGCATATTTCCAGGTTCTTCTTGAATCAAATGATGCAAATTAATTCTAGTCCCATCGTTAGCGTATGAGAATCTCCCTATACGAAATTCTCTAGTCTAGAAGACGATTCTTGAAGAGAGATTGAATAACTGACTGAATTCGGCGACATAGGCGATTATGCGACGTCAAAGGTGGTAATAAAAAGACCCCCTCACATCTAAAGTGTAGGGTTGTTTTAATTATTTAGTCTTAATACTTCTCAGAAAAGCACTTCTGTTCTCTGTAGCATTTGTCAGCATTGTTGCATTTTCGTTAAGCCGTTGTACTAATGCCTCCTTAGCTTTCCCTTCAAATGAAGAGAGTAAAGCAACATACACTTCAGCTATAACCTGTTGAGCCGAGGAAAGATCTGATGCATTTTTTGCGTCTTCTTTTAGGCTCTGACAATGAGTTTTTAAACTTGAACCTACAATTTTTTTTAATTCCTCATTCTGTTGTAACCGTCTGTAAAACTCATCTGCATCCATATTAACTCCATATGGCAATTTAAATCCCCCCCTTACAACCGTAACCAGCTTGCTAATTCATTATCCTTATCTTTTAAATCCTCAGCCATTTTAACAATAAACTCACTAATATCCTCTAAATCTCTAATCAAATAATGAAGAGAAGCCTCAGTTTGATACTGTTCTTCTGAGTCATAAAATGCTGCCCCATCTTTTACATAAGGTGCGTGATACAATACAGCTTTATCAACATCGCTTGGATCTAGATCCTTGAATTCTCCTAATCTCTTCCCGCAAATAGATTTTACGTCATAAACCATTTTGCTGTGATCATGAGGGAATCGTTCAATTGCTTGTTTCTTCGTTTTTAAATCTTCAATAGCTGCCTGTAGTCGTTTGGCCAGTTCTTTTGCATACTTAGCATCAACTTTAATTGTCTGTCCATTCATACCTGAATAAGATGAGAACGTTTCGATATTCTGGTTATAAACTCCGTTGCTGCCATCAACGCTCTGGATATTACCATTCTTATCAAATGTAAAGTTAGAATCATTTAAACTATGAGTATCAGGATTCTTTGCAAATGCTTGGCCATAGAAGGAAGTAATAAGACTCCCTAAAACACCAGGAATACCTAGAGACGTATTAAGCCGGTTTGCACGATCTTGACGTGCGATGCTAGGGTCTTTCGTGTATATCGTTGTTCCGTTGTGTCGGTCGTATTCTAAAAACCACCCTGATCCCACCATATCATCAGGATTAATGATTGCTTTGTGATACAGATCAAATTCGCCATTTCTGATTTTCTTCTGTGTTTCTTCATCATGCAACTTAACAATTGATGGGTTGTTAAAAGCCACACTGTAAATGTTATTATTTACTCCAGCGTATTCCGCATCTGCTCCCCCAAGTGAGTGACCAGTAGTAGAAATCACTGTGTTAGTGCCAGCATACTTTTTCACTTCATTGGCAACGAGCTTATCACCTTGATCAAATTGAGATGTCTTAGTGACAATTTTGTATTCTCCGCTCTTAATCATCATCGCTTGTTCCATACTGCCGTTATACTTGGCAATGGCTTTAGAGTTTTCAGATGCATCTTTTTTCATTATGTATTGGACTTTCTTTTTCGGGTCTTTCCCCATTACTACGTTGCCGCCATCTGCACTTATAACGTCAGCTTTAATCTGTTCCTGGTTTGTTCCCTGAAAACCTACAACAACATTTTCGGGTTCTTTTGGTTTTACCCATTTACCTTCTTTTTTCTTGGCTTGGACAAATACGTAAACATCTAGGCCTGTATCTGGATCTTTTTTGATTTTATCTACGTAAAAAGCTTTCCTTTTATCCTCAGTTATTAAGGGTTTTTTATCTTTATTCGCTCGTTTGAGCTCCTTATCTCTATAGGTGACAGAACTTAAATAAAAATAAATTTCATCAGATAGATTAGGAATGTCATATTTTTTACTCATGTACATAGCCCCTGTCCTATTGTAAAATAAAAGGTGGAAAGGATGGTTTTATGAAGAAACCCATAATTATCCTAATAATAACAATTGTTATTTTAACACTTGGGGGGCTATTTATGAAACATAAATATGATGAAAATCAGGAAGCAGAAGCAAAAGCCCAAGAAGTTAAGTTATTTGAGAAAGCAAAAAAAAGAATGACTGACTATCTTGAAGCTAACTATAGTAACGTAAATCCAATTAACTTCTCAAAGGATTATGAAATAGATCCAATGGGTGGAATTTCAGTGGAAGGTACATACGGAGAAAAGAAAGAACATTTCTGGGGGCTATATGATAAAAGCAATGACAAAATAGGCTTGACTAGAATCGATGCTGAACCAAAACCTGGATGCGAAGATAGCGTATGTGAGTATTAAGTATACAACCCCTCACCTTAGAGTAGAGGGGTCTTTTATGCTTTCTCAAAACTCATTAGTATTATCAAAGGATCGGATACTTTTCTTAACCCACTTCAATAGATTTTTCAAAAAAATGATAATCCACTCTCATTATACGGCAAGAAGGATGGTTTTATGAAGAAATCCATAATTATACTTACTACTCTAGCTATAATAACACTTGGAGGAATATACATGAAACACCAATATGCCCAATGGGCGGTATTAATGCAGAGGGGTATTTGAACGGTAACAAAGAAAAAGAGTTTTGGGGAATTTATGACAAGTCAAATGACACTATAACATCGTCTTATGTTGATGCTAAAGAAAAGCCAGAATGCGAAGATAAGCCATGTGAAGATTAAAAAGAGGATAAATCATCAAATAAACAAAAGTGTCCCCTCGAAGAAATTCAAGGGGACTATTTATTTACTTAAACCATTTTGCCGTACTGACCAGACACATATCGGCGTTTACCGTTATGAATGATCTCCGAGTATACTTTAGAGTTGTTTGAACCTCTAACAGAACCAGCGATATCAATTGTCTTACTAAGCCCAATTGTGCCTACGTTCTTAGCGTTGATTCGGTCAGGTTTGTCCATGATAATTGCAGCATTTGATACACCAACAATTTTAATCTTACCAACTGATTTAATGCCTGAATTTGTGGATTTTGAAGGTGTGGAAGATGCTTTCTTTCCAAAGGTATCTGTACCATAGCCTTTGTAGTTAAATTGAAGATGTGGCTGATCAACAAAACCTTTCCAGTCTCCTCCCCATTCAAATCCAATTGACTTAGCATAAGCAATAAATTTTTTGATATCTGCAGCACCGTAGCCATTCCATTTAGTATCAGATTTAGAATAGCCACCAGTTGGTACAAAGTCTAAAGCCTGACCTACAATGCTACAATGTGATATGATTTTATTGTCTGTGAAACATCTTTATTAACATTCTGGCGTTGTTGTGTTTCAGTACCAATCGTTTCATAGATAAGCACACCACCCTGTTTTCACCTTATTATTTAGTACGTTTTCGTTGATTTAACAGCGTTTATTCACATTCACAAAACGGTGTTTCAGGCCAAACTTAGGTCACAGTACGGGTCACAGTTAAGTCACTTTTCTAAGTTTGGATGATAAAACGTAAACTTATTATTATCATACAATTTAACAATATTACGATTTGAATTGTATATCTTCCCTTACTTTCGACAATATCAGATAAAATAAGACAAGTTTTTATAACTATTTCACTCACAATTACAAAGTTACCCTTGCATTCCTTCACCCGCCATGCTATATTCATATAGCGATGAGCTGAATTGTGTAAGCCGATGTACATGCCCTTTGCGGTGCACACGAATGTGGCGTGTGGTGCATCGCCTCAATACGCAAAGACGTTTGCCTAAGGCAAACGTCTTTTTTGTGTTATCCGATTTTTGTGCCGTTTGGGACAGGCTGCCCCGGCTGTAATAGGACAACGTCGCCCTGGCCGGGAATGCCGCCAAGGACCAGCACTTCCGATTTAAATCCGGCGATCCGGCGCGGCGGAAAGTTGACGACTGCTATGATTTGCTTGTTGATGAGATCTTCCGGCTGATAGCGCTTCGTGATTTGCGCGCTTGATTGTTTCGTGCCGAACTCTGCTCCAAAATCAATCACAAGCTTAATCGCCGGGACTCTTGCTTCAGGAAATTCCTCCGCTTTTACAATAGTGCCTGTTCTGATATCCAATTTCTCAAAGTCCTCAATGACTGCCATATCTATAACTCCTTTTTCTCCTATTATAAAAGAGATTTCCAAGGTTCGTTTAACCAAAGAACTATCATTTTTTATCCGAATATAAGGTGTTTCGATACAGGCGGGGCGGCATGCCTGTGCTTTTTGTAAACCATCTGGTAAAAGAAGAAAGGTTTTGAAAGCCCAGCGCCTCGCTCACGACAGTAAGGGTTTCCTTTTTCTCCATCAGCATTCGTTTCGCTTCCTCAAGGCGAAGATCAGCGATATAGTTCTGCGGCGACTTTCCCGTCTGCTTCTTGAACCAGCTTGAATAGTAGGCTGGGTGGTAATGCTCGATGTCTGCCAGCTTTTTAATCGTCAGCCGCTCAAATAAATGGCTGTGAATGTAAGCGATTGAGTCGTAGGTATGGGATTGCAGCTTTTCTTTTATGTATTGAACAAGCATATGCAGCGAGTTTGCTGTGCCGGCTTTTGCTTCTTCCGTCAGCAAATACCTGATTGAAGACCAGAAAGGATCAAGTGCAGCTTCAATTCCCGATCCTGCATGATACTCATCAATTTTCATCGCATAAAGCGGAACATCCAGTACCAGACATTCATTTCTGCCGATCGAACGGAAACGATGCTCGCACTCCGGCGGAATATATAAAAACCGATCCGGCTTTAATTTCACCTCGCGCCCCTCCGTCTCAAGATCAATACTCCCTTCAAGCGGAAAAAGAAATTGGCTGTACGCGTGCTTATGGGAATGATAAAGGCGTGTGTATGTCCGTTTTTCGCAAATAATCTCTTGAAGCGAGTCCATCAGCAAGCCCCTTCCTTTGGTCATCTTTTGATCCGGTAATGGTGTTCCGTTATAGGCGAAAATCCGATTTTTTCATATAAAGAAACTGCCGCCAGATTTTCTTTCATCACTTGTAAAAACATGCGTTCTGCTCCGTTGTTTATTGCCCATTCAGTCAATACCCTGATCACTTGGGTTCCTGCCCCTTTTCCTCTGTGCTCCTCGGCTACAACGATATTACTAAGTCCGCCATAACCATCAATGACAGCAACCGTTCCAAGCGCTGTCAGGCTTTCTTGGTCATACATCGTGAAAAAAGTTTTACACGGCGGCATGCGCCTGAAAATGTTTGTGTAGCCTTGATGCCGCTCCGGCGAAAATCCTTCCAATCGAATAAATTCATCAATCCAAACAGATGACGGCTCATGCTCCCACTTGTATGTAAATCGGCTGTTTTCTTCAGTATGGTTCATAATATCCCGGCATAATGCTGTCATTTGAAAGCACTCGTCCGCCTTTTCATAACCGCTGTCTGCCAATGCAGCATCTAGTCCTTTCGGAGATGCATTGCTGATATAAAAACAAACGGGCAAGCCTAAGCTTTTATAAAAACGTTCGGCTTCTTGCCGAAAATCTCCTTCAGGCATTTCCGCTGATGTCCACACGCTGTTCGCCCTTTTGGTTACGCCAAAATTCGCTCTGAGAAGCCATTGTCCCATGCTTTTCTGAATATATGTCGGCCATGATGCTGCCGCTAACCGTTCAACTTTGTGAATCTCATCCATTGCCTAATGTCTCTCCCCTACGTATACTACCGTAATATTATATCAATATTCAGAAATATAGGACATCTTTTTATTTGTTTACATAATATTTTTATTGTTTATTATTAAACCCGACAAAAACGTGCGGATGGAGTATGACAGACTTTCTGAAATATCCTCTTCACGTTCAAATGCTTCTTTTGCGATTAAAGCCGTAAAGCCATGCAACAGGCTTCTGAGCCCCCTTGTCGCGTGAATGGCAGTCTTTTCACTTGCATAACCGTTTTCAATGAGCAGCTTCGACACAAGCCGGACAATTTGTTCTGAGACGACTTCCGCTCTTTCGTCCTGAACCTTAAGCAAAGACGCCTCATAATATCCGGGATTTTCAACTGCAAAATCAACATATGCATGAGCTAAAGAAAGCATAGCGGCATCTCCCTTTTGTTCGGTTACGGAGGCTGCCATTTGTTCATTCAGCCTTGTCAGCCCGCTGACAGCTAGTTCTGTTCTGATCGCTTGCAGCCCGTTGATATGGTTATACAGCGACGGAGGGCGCACATTCATTTTTTTAGACAGAGCGGCAAGCGTGACACTATTCAAGCCTTCCTGATCGGCAATCTCAGCTGCGGCGTCTACAATCATTTTTTGGCTCAATCCTATTCTCGGTGACATTCTCGTCATCCTTTCTTTGCTTTTTGGATCGCTTGTCTCATCCGCACTGCGGGTGATCTCAGGAAATTTCCATGTCCGACCGCGAGACACGAAGGCGCCTTGTCGGTGAGCAATTGAGCGCTTTTAATGGCTTCCTCCTTATTCCATGTGGCGAAGGCGGGAAAAGGAAATGTCCATTTTATCTGTCCTGATACAGCGATTCCTCCGCGCAATTGAAATGCATCTCCTGCTATTATAGTGCCGTTTCTTGTATCAAGAAATGACATGCTGCCCGGTGTATGGCCCGGTGTAGGAATAGCGAGCAGTGAACCTATTGTTTCACCGCCTGTCAGCAGATGGTGAGGCTTTGTTTGCACGTGTTTCGGAATACCTCCTTTTATAGGTGTCTGCGGCTCATCATGACGCAACGATGTGTCGCCTTGCAGCAGGAAAGAATCCCGTTCTGAGATCATCACCTTTGCGTGAGGAAATGCTTGTGTCAATGCATCCAGTGATCCGACATGATCACCATGGGCATGGGTCAGTAAAATATGCTGAAGCGGTTTTCCCAGCTGATTTACAGCTTGAATGATTCCTTTATAGCTGCCCGGAAGTGCGGCATCAATCAGGGTGACTTCGTTTTCTTCCTCTACTAGGTAGCAATTGACAGGAAACAATGCTGGAAAAAAAGTCAGCTGCCAAACGGTTTGGTACTGAGTAACTCTCATCTTTTCATTCCTCCTAAAAAACTAATGGTGTTAGTTTTTATTATTAACTAACACCATTAGTTTATCAAGAGTTATTATTTTTTTATGGCTATATAAATTTTAACTTGTGCCCGCTGAGGCACTGCTGCACTTTGATCATACATTTCAAAGTCACCTGTAAACGTACGCAGATGACGCTTATCCCACGTCCAAATTTCCTTCCACGTTTCAAGCACAATCTCTTCAATAGGGCCGATTCTGGAAGTGAAAACGGCATAATCCGAAGCTGGTAAATCAATGTTTTCATAGGGTTCCGGAAGAGTGCCGCTCTCCTCCTGAAACGTTCCGACTGAAAACGTGTAAAGCCCATTCGTCTCCTGTTCGTAATTGGAATATAAGGCGATAATGCTTTGATCTTTCTCGGCCTGTGCGAATAGAGCGCTCATATCCTGCTTCCAGAATTGGTCCCACAGTGCCGGGATCCGCCGTTCTTCCGTCATTTCCAATGCGTTGCTGGTCCGTTGTGACAGTCCGGCAAACCGTTTCTGTTCTAAATGTGTCATATGTGAAAAACCCATACGATCCCTCCTTTTTACCTAGATTATAAAAAAAGAAACCTGACAGCAGTGTGTCAGGTTTCATAAACTTTTTGCAACTGATGAATGGTATCTTTTACTTTTTCCCTTATATGGAGAGGCTTCAGAACCTCAATATCCTTTCCGAACTGCAGCAAAAAGCCGATCAGCCATTGATCTTCTGGAAGAGAAATCACTGCCCGGCAGGTTTCATCTTCATCCCAATGCAGAACTTCATTTCCAAACCATTCACGTATGCGCTGACGTGCTGTCGGCTGAACAAGAATGACCAGCTCAGTTAAACGGTCCTTTTGGTACCAATTCTTATCCCATGGCAAAGTTTCCAGCTGAATGTCTTTTCTGATAAAGGACTGATGTAAGATGGTCAGATCCTTCATTCGGTTAAGTTTAAAAAAGCGAAAATCGTTTCTAACCAGGCAATAGGCGTATAAATACCAGTGCCCCGCCTTGCAAACCAATGTGTAAGGCTCCGTTTCACGATAAAGTGTTTCCCCGCTTGCGTTTGTATATGTAAATGATATCGTGGACAATTGATCAATGGCGGCGCTGATTATCTCACGAAGCGCCTTTTGATCCTCAGTATGGCCCCAAGCCGTCATGTCAATAAACCATTTTTCTGTTTGATGCTTAAATGCTTCGGCAGACTGCTCCGGTATGAGGTGCTTGATTTTTTGATAGGCAGTGCTGTGAGAAACTGGCTCATACATAGCTGAGACACTTTGCAAAGCGGAAGCGATCGCAAACAACTCTTCCTCTTTCAGCCACTCTCTCTCAAGCCGATACGTCTCCATAATGCCAATTCCGCCCCCGGAGCCCTGTGAGGTCACAATCGGAATGCCAGCTCTATTGATTGTCTCAATATCACGGTAAATTGTTCTGACCGATACTTCAAACAGCTCAGCAAGTTCAGCGGCCTGCACTTGTTTTTTACTGATTAACAACACAACCATCGCTAACAAACGTTCCAGTTTCATTCTTTGCACCTTTTCTTCTTTTATTTTCGGAACAAAATCAATCATAACATTTTTATAAAGCTTGGGCATATCTATTATGCGGCCCAAATACACCTTGCATATGTTATGAAAACAGGGTTTCCCCCTTTTTTTTGTGTTCAGCATTTGATTTTAAGCTACTATTTTGAACCGGATAAGCATACACTTCTCAACGGAGGGGATTTCACATCATGCATCTTACACTTCAGAGCGTTTATCCTGCCATGATTATCATCTTTTTTCTGTACAAAAAAATTAAAAGGTCCATCGGATACCAGCCGCTGAAGCCCCGCTGGCTATTCACCCGTATGATTCTTTTCTCCCTGTTTGCTTTTGGTCTTTCGATCTTCAGCATCATTCATCCTTTTTTATACGGATATCTCATTTTTGGAATTTTTGGCGGATGGCTTCTTGTCTTTTTCGCTAAGAAAAACATCTCTTTTGAAAAACGGAGAGGAAAAATTTATTTTCGGACTCATATTTGGGTAGAAGTGATTCTCTTAACCTTGTTTTTATCAAGGTTTCTGTATCGAGTGACAGAGCTTTATCTTACCTCGCCTGATCTAAACAGCCTTGGATCTTATAGTCAGTCAATCGGAACAGATCCTGTGACAATTGGCGTCTTTTTTCTGATAGCTGTTTATTATATCGGCTTTTCTTCTTTTGTCATCAAGCTCAGCAGAAACGATCTCGATCAGATCGGACACAATAAAAAAGAAAAAGACATCCTTGCCCGCTAGCAGCGATTAAACAAGGATGTCTTTTTTAATCATGTTGTGTATGATCGATCATTTGCTGAAGAACATCTAAAACGTGTTCATCCTCCGGTGAGTAATAAATGGAGGTTCCTTCTCTGCGCGATTTGACAAGCCGGAGATTTTTTAAGAATCTGAGCTGGTGGGACACTGTGGATTGCAGTAAATTCAGCTTTTCTGCAATTCCGTTAACTGCATGTTCACCCTGGGATAATAAATGGAGAATTCTGATTCTGGTAGGGTCAGAAAGCGCTTTGAATGTTTGTGCGACTAAAAACAGCGTCTCCTCATCCAGATCAGCGGCCGTCCGTTCCGTTTCTTTAAATTCAGTCATCTGTATCACCTTTCTTTATACATACTTCTATCTTATAACAAATACACTTGGGTGCAAACCAGCATGCTTGTGTTCCATTTCCATCTCATAGTTTAAATTTATGTTTCAAATCCGGTTTTTACTTGGTCTGATATACGGATCTGTGTCATAATGAAAAGGTCATACTGCTCCAAACATTGAGGGTGAAACACAGTGAAGAAAAAGAGAAAAGGCTGTTTCGCTGCTGCGGGTTTTATGATGATTTTTGTCTTTGTCATCGCCTCTTTTTTATTGGTTTTGCTTTTTTTCAACCGGGATTTAATCAAACAGCTTCCGATCGATACGAAAACGATTGTGTTGGAACGTTTAACCGATTATAAACCGCTGGTCGAAGATGAGCTTGATAATCAAGGACTCTCTAATTATACATCACTCATACTTGGCATGATGTATCAAGAGTCAAAAGGAAAAGGCAATGATCCCATGCAGTCCTCTGAATCTCTGGGGTTAAAACGCAATGAGATAACAGACCCTCAACTCAGTGTTAAACAAGGCATCAAGCAATTTACCCTCATGTATAAGACCGGTAAGGAAAAAGGTGTGGATTTGGATACAATCATTCAAAGCTACAACATGGGGGCAGGTTACATTGATTTTGTAGCTGAACATGGAGGAACGCATACTGAGGAATTGGCAAAACAATACTCCGAGCAGCAAGTCAAAAAAAATCCCGAACTGTATACTTGCGGGGGAAATGCGAACAATTTCCGCTATCCGTATTGCTACGGTGATTACACGTATGCAGAAAAAGTAAAAGAAAAAACAAAAACTGTTGAAGAATCTTTGCAGGTTGCAACACTTGAAACCATGGAATCAAAGGCTCATGAATAAGAGTCTATCAATCTACTGACAAAAGCCCAAAACGAATTTGGGCTTTTGTCATGTTTACAAGCTCAAGAAAAAGCCATACTCAGTATGGCTTTTAATAATACGGTGATATCATCAGATATACAATAACGCCTGTAAGGCTTACATACAGCCACAAAGGCATTGTCCATCTGGCAATCTTTTTATGGCGTTCCACCTGCATGCTGAATCCTCTGATCAGCGTAAACAGCGCAAGCGGCACAATGATAGCAGAAAGGCAGATATGCGTAATTAAAATAAAGAAGTAAATCGGGCGCATAATACCTTCTCCGCCATAGAGCGTGTTCTCCGCAATCGAATGGTATACCACATAACAAATCAAAAATAGTAATGTTGTTGTGAATGCGGCTAAAATAAAGCGTTTATGAGCTTTAATATTTTTCTGTTTAATCATAATCAGCGCGGCCAATAAGAAGATAAACGTAAAGCTGTTGAATATCGCATTCAGCATTGGCAAAATGTGAATATTCGCATGGCTGAACTGATCTAATTTAGGCATAAAAAACAGCACTGCGATTAAACCGTTAATCAGAACTGTCAGTGTAAGGACAATCCCCGTATAATTTTTCGGTTTATTTTCTGTTTGATTCATCTGGTGACCTCTCCTAATTTGTACTGGCTATCCAAATCGTATGCAAATTCAATGAAGATGTCAACGTTTTCGATGGCTTCGTCAGAAATTAGACACACTTCAAAGGCCGGCGGCTTTAGCCCCGGCCCTGTTAGATTTACGCTTCTTTGATCAAATGCTCAACAGCCTTATGTTCATTTACATTCAGCAGGTTCTTTTGGATTTTTGAATGAATCGGTTTATTCATATGCTGATCCAATAGATCCGCTGTTTCTTTATCACCGGCGATGACCATTCGTTCCCACCTTTTTGCAGCGGCTTTTTGATCAAGGTTGGCAGCCAGCCGCTTATACAGTCTCGTTTGGTTCTCCGTTACATGTTCCCTCACTCGGTTCTCATCAAATGGCGCCGCTTTGTTTGCAGAGGAATGGCAATTCTCCCAAGACTCATTGATCATATCGTATTCATAATGCTCAACCGCCTCTATTTTGCCTAAAACGGTTTCAATAATTTTCACTTCATACTGCTGGGTTAAAATAAACGCCGTGCTTGGGTACGTTTGGCGCAAATCCTTCAACTGATCCAGAACAGCTGTTTCTTCCCAGTAAAATCTTGTTTCCACAGGGATTTGAAGCTTAATTGGTTCCCATATGCCGCTGTCGGAAACAAAAAACACGAGACTGCGGGGCATGTCTTTTCCCATTTCATTTAAGTATTGATCAATTTTCATTCTGATTCCATCCAGACACTTCCCTTCCTCTGGATCACTTGCTGCCAAATACTCCTTTAATCGGCCGAATCCCGACTTTAGGGCAATTTTCCATTCTCCCCCCTGCTGATCTGGGTCTCTCATGTCAGTATTGAGATACAGGGAGAGAATTTTATCCGGCGGTTCCAACTGGACATACTGTAATTTGTTAATCAATGAATCAATCGCCATTCCGATTCCTCCTTTTTCACAGGTTAGTTTTCTTTTACCTCTCTTAAAAACGATCAAACCTTACTTTGCGCTAATTTCTAGTAATATACGTTTTGTTATTTACAATGCTCCTTTCATCTAATACAATTGGTAACTGTGTTTCTAAGCTGATTTCTGAAAGGAGTTTGATCTTGTTTACTGTTAAAGAAAAAAATCGTCAAGAACTTGAAGAAGAACTGAATGATTTAGAATTTCAAATTTACCGCATGCAGGAGAATATGAAGGATCTATCTAAAGATGCCAAAGTGCTTGGTATTGATCAATCGAAACATGAAGAGTGGTTGATTGTTTCCTCGATTGATGATGGCCAAACATGCAAAATTATGCTTACTGATTGTAAAACGGCTTACAGAGGAAAAGGCAGTTTTTCACTTGTAGCATCTTACAAGGATGATGCCATTCATATCGGGGACATAAAAGGCCCTCCGAATCACGGGTTTGGGTCCATTTGCATGAAATATTTAAAAGATATCGCCAGAGACCGCAATATTCCGAAAGTCACAGGCGACATTGCCAAGCGTGATTGGAATCATGTAGACCGGCTGATTCATTTTTATGAAAAACATCAATTCCAAGTATGCGTCGATCATGATACACAATCAGGCAGCATTAAGTGGGTTGATTTGTAAAAAAGTCTGGAAGAATGAGCCAAGATATGCTGTAATGGTGTAAAACCATTAATGGAGGGTGCTATGTTCGCCTCAAAACTGAAAAAGGGAGACGAAATCCGGATCGTGTCTCCCGCGACCAGCATGTCTAAATTAACAAATGAAGCAAAAATTCAAGCAAAAACTACATTAGAACGCTTAGGTTATCGAGTAACCATCGCTGAACACGCAAATGAATGTAACGAATTTGATTCATCCTCTATTGAATCAAGAGTCCATGATCTGCACGCTGCCTTTTTCGATCCAGGTGTCAAAGCGATTTTAACGACACTCGGCGGTTTCAATTCAAATCAGCTGCTGCGCTATCTTGATTACGAGAAAATCAAACAGCATCCAAAAATTCTGTGCGGCTATTCCGATATAACGGCCCTCAGCAACGCCATTTATCAAAAAACGGGTCTAGTTACGTATTCAGGCCCCCACTTTTCAACATTTGCAATGAAAAAAGGGCTCGATTATACAAAAGATTATTTTCTTTCTTGCTGCGCTTCAAACGACCCGTTTGAAATTCATCCTTCGAGCGAATGGAGCGATGACCGCTGGTATTTGGATCAAGAAAACAGGCGCTTTTATCCTAATAACGGCCCTGTTGTGATTCAAGAGGGGTATGCGGAAGGCACTTTGATTGGCGGAAACCTATGCACGCTTAATTTGCTGCAGGGAACGGAGTATTTTCCAGAAACAGAAAATACTATTTTATTGATAGAAGATGATTAT
The DNA here is from genome assembly GCF_004124315.2 of Bacillus cabrialesii. Taxonomy (GTDB): domain Bacteria; phylum Bacillota; class Bacilli; order Bacillales; family Bacillaceae; genus Bacillus; species Bacillus cabrialesii. The sequence goes on from NZ_CP096889.1 coordinate 2,141,988, forward strand.
ATGTCAGACATCCACATGTTTGACCGCGATCTGCAATCACTCATCCACCTCCCCGCTTTTTCTCATGTGAAAGCGATTTTAATCGGCACATTTCAAAAAGCATCAAACGTATCAATCGATCTTGTGAAAGCCATGATTGGAACAAAAAAAGAATTATCCGGCCTTCCGGTCATCGCAAACATAAATGCCGGACACACTTCACCAATTGCCACCTTTCCCATAGGGGGAACATGCAGGATTGAAGCTGTTTCAGGTGCATCACGGATATGGATCGATAAACATTAATGAGCTTGTAAATTATTTTACAAGCTTTTTTAGCGCAAACAGTTATGCAAGCGGCCACGACATGACAAATGTCATATAGGGTGTATGATGTGTGCTACTACAAAGAGCTTCTCTCATTCGCGTATACTTAACCGAGACACACAATGAGAGGATACTTACCATGACTGAACAAACCATTGCGCATAAACAAAAACAGCTGACAAAGCAAGTCGCTGCCTTTGCTCAGCCCGAAACAAAAAACAGCCTGATTCAGCTTTTGAACACGTTTATTCCTTTTTTCGGATTGTGGTTTCTTGCTTATCTCAGCCTCAACGTCTCCTATCTCCTTACGTTAGCATTAACAGTGATTGCCGCAGGGTTTTTGACAAGAATTTTTATTATTTTCCATGACTGCTGCCACCAATCATTTTTTAAACAAAAGCGATATAACCATATTCTCGGCTTTCTGACAGGTGTTCTGACTTTATTCCCGTATCTTCAATGGCAGCACAGCCATTCGATTCATCATGCGACAAGCAGCAATCTGGATAAACGCGGAACAGGAGACATCTGGATGCTAACAGTTAACGAATATAAAGCTGCATCCAGACGAACAAAGCTTGCATATAGACTTTATAGAAATCCGTTTATTATGTTTATACTCGGACCGATTTATGTTTTTCTCATCACCAACCGCTTTAACAAAAAAGGCGCAAGACGTAAGGAGCGTGTAAACACATACCTTACGAATCTGGCAATTGCGGCGTTGGCTGCCGTTTGCTGCCTGATCTTTGGCTGGCAATCGTTTTTGTTGGTGCAAGGCCCCATTTTTCTGATTTCCGGTTCAATCGGGGTATGGCTGTTTTATGTTCAGCACACATTTGAAGATTCTTATTTTGAAGCAGATGAAAACTGGAGCTACGTTCAGGCTGCTGTGGAAGGCAGTTCATTCTACAAACTCCCAAAACTGCTACAATGGCTGACAGGCAATATTGGTTACCACCACGTTCATCATTTGAGTCCGAAAGTGCCTAACTATAAGCTTGAAATTGCTCATGAACAGCACGAACCATTAAAAAACGTACCGACAATTACCTTAAAAACAAGCCTGCAATCACTTGCATTCCGCCTTTGGGATGAAGATAAAAAACAATTTGTGTCATTTCGGGATATCAAACATAAGCCTTTCGGCTCTCCGCCTGATTCAGCAGAAAATCAGAAGCTGCGGAAGAACGCCTGATGATGAAGGAGGTCTTCTCTTATACAAGAAGACTTCCTTTTTATTGTTTGAGGATGCATTCTGGCTTTCGCAATGATAAAGTTACATGTAAGATGAAAAGCTGAAAATGAGGTATGATCATGATTAAAAAGTATTTTACATTTCAAAAACTAAGCGGGATTACGCCCTATATATGGACAATATTTTTCATTCTCCCCTTCTACTTTATATGGAAGTCATCATCTACATTAATTATTATTGTCGGCATCATTTTGACGCTTTTATTTTTCTCGGTATATCGATTTGCTTTTGTCTCAAAAGGCTGGGCCATTTATTTGTGGGCGTTTTTGTTAATTAGCATTTCAACCGCCTCCATTACTCTGTACAGTTATATTTATTTTGCTTTTTTTATCGCATATTTTATTGGAAACATAAGGGAACGTGTCCCCTTTCATATTTTATATTACGTCCATTTAATAAGCGCAGCCGTCGCAGCTAATTTCAGTCTCGTTTTAAAAAAGGAATTCTTTCTGACTCAAATTCCTTTTGTCGTCATTACCCTCATCAGCGCGATTTTATTGCCTTTTAGTATAAGAAGCCGCAAGGAGCGAGAACGCCTGGAAGAAAAACTTGAGGACGCAAATGAACGGATTGCCGAGCTGGTGAAATTAGAAGAGCGGCAGCGAATTGCCCGCGACCTCCACGATACTCTTGGGCAAAAGCTTTCTCTTATTGGTTTAAAAAGCGACTTGGCGCGAAAATTGATATACAAAGATCCCGAACAAGCAGCACGTGAACTGAAAAGTGTTCAGCAAACAGCGAGAACTTCTTTAAATGAAGTAAGAAAAATCGTATCCTCTATGAAAGGCATCCGGCTCAAGGATGAACTGATCAACATCAAACAAATACTCGAAGCAGCTGACATTACGTTCATCTATGAAGAAGAGAAATGGCCCGAAAATATCTCATTGCTTAATGAAAATATTTTAAGCATGTGCTTAAAGGAAGCTGTCACAAATGTCGTCAAACACAGTCAGGCTAAAACTTGCCGGGTTGACATTCAGCAGCTCTGGAAGGAAGTTGTCATTACAGTGTCTGACGATGGAACATTCCAAGGAGAAGAAAAATTCTTTTCAAAGGGTCATGGCTTACTCGGCATGAGAGAACGGCTTGAATTTGCAAACGGCAGCCTTCACATCGATACTAAAAACGGCACCAGGCTTACCATGGCAATTCCTAATAACTCAAAATAAACCAAAAGGATGGCTTAACATGATTAGTATATTTATTGCGGAAGATCAGCAAATGCTCTTGGGCGCTTTAGGATCACTTCTAAACTTAGAAGACGATATGGAAGTCGCAGGCAAAGGTACAACCGGTCAAGATGCTGTTGATTTTGTCAAAAAACATCAGCCTGATATATGCATTATGGACATTGAAATGCCCGGAAAAACGGGGCTTGAAGCTGCTGAGGAGTTAAAGGATACAGGCTGCAAAATTATCATCTTAACTACCTTTGCCAGACCCGGCTACTTTCAAAGAGCTATTAAAGCAGGCGTTAAAGGCTATTTGTTAAAAGATAGTCCGAGCGAAGAGCTCGCAAGCGCCATCCGAAGCGTCATGAACGGAAAACGCATCTATGCCCCTGAGCTGATGGAGGACATGTACAGCGAGGCTAACCCGCTTACAGACAGAGAAAAAGAAGTGCTTGAACTTGTGGCTGACGGTAAAAACACAAAAGAAATTGCTCAGGAACTCAGCATCAAAAGCGGGACAGTGCGAAATTATATCTCAATGATTCTAGAAAAGCTTGAAGTAAAAAATCGAATAGAAGCCATTACTCGGTCAAAGGAAAAAGGCTGGTTTAAATAATAAAAGAATCTTGGCAGATGCCAAGATTCTTTTTTATTAACCATTAATTCACGTTTTCGCAGCCAACAAAATCAGACTGATTCATATCCCACGCTCCACATTTAGGCTCCTAATGTCCGCTGAACGATCGCTTGATTAACAGCCCAATAAAAAAGAATCTGCCCGAATGGCTGTATCGATTGAATTGAGTTTTCAGGATGTAAAGCCATCAGTTGTGCAACTCGCCCCTCATGCTGAGAGCTTCCGGTATATAGCCCTCGCTCAAAGAAAACCATTTTTCGCACATGAAAACATCGGGACCATTTTTTAAAATCAGCATATCATATATACATCTCTAAACAGAAAGAAAAAAGACACAAGCCAAAAGCTCGCGTCTTTTATCACAATCTATATCATTAGTTTAAGATTTTTACACTTACAGTTTTGACGCCCCAATTAGATGCATCACCTTTATTTGGTACAAATACGTCAATTTTATTTCCTTTAATAGCGCCGCCAGTGTCTGCTGCTGTTGCTTCACCGTAACCTTCAACATAGACTTTAGAACCTAACGGAATCACATTAGGATCAACCGCGATGACTTTCGCGTTCGGGTTCTTATTTAAGTCAATGCCTGTTGCTGTAACGCCGGAAATGCCGCCGTCGTTAGCAGTGTAAGCAGTAGCAGTAACTGTTAGTTCTTTTGAAGCTTCTTGGTTATTTGTATTTGATTGAACAGCCTTTTCTTCTGTAGGAACAGAAGTTTCTGCTGCAGCCTTTGTTTCTTGTTTTGGTTGTTGTTGAACTGTTTCTTGTTTAGGTTGCTCTTTTTGCACAGCTTCTTGTTTTGTTTCAGTTTGAGGTGCGCTTGTTTGCGTATTCTCAGTAACTGTGTTTGCTGCTGTTGCCTGACCTTTTACTGAAAGTGTTGATCCAGCATAGATCATGTCAGAGCTTAAGTTATTCCAAACTTTTAGGTTATTGACTGTTGTTCCGAATTGTTGAGCAATCTTTGTCAGCGTGTCCCCCGCTTTAATTGTATATTGCCCAGTAGTGGTTGTTTCTTCTGAAGAAATGGTCAGTTTTTCTCCTGCAATGATTTGATCAGAAGTTAACTTGTTCCATTCTTTTAAGTCCTTTAGGTTCACTCCGTTTTTCTGAGAGATTCCCCAGAGCGTATCACCCTTTTGCACCGTGATTTCTTTTGCAGAAGCGTGAGCTCCGAATGCAGTTGATGAAAGTGCAGCAACTGCTACAAAGGACATAATCGTCTTCTTCATAAGTAAATCCTCCCTTGTTAGCTTTTTATTGGCGGCTAACAGGTGATATCGTAACACACGTAAATGTCAAATCAATAACAAAAAGATATGATTTAGATTACAGTTCCTTTACATGAAGGATTTCTCTCTGCTGGAAAGACTTGCTGAACCCTTGATATAATAGGCTTCACAAGTCTTTTTATTTGGACGGAAAAAAGTGAAAATAAAATGTGTTTTTTATAGAAAAAAAGGTTGATTTTCTGTTTTTTTAGTCTGTCACCCTTGCGTAAGCTTGTATTTCTTGTAAAAAAAGCCGGCCATATTTTGCCCTTTTTTGTTCTCCGACTCCTTTTATAGACAAAAGCTCCTCATCATTTACAGGCTGTTTTCCTGACATTTCTTTTAACGTTTGGTCAGAGAAAACGACAAAAGGCGGAACTCCCTGCTCAGCAGCGATTTCTTTGCGAACCATGCGCAATCGTTCAAACAGCTCGTCATTTTCAGTAATTGCCGCCGCTTTTAACGCTTCTTTTCTCGTTACTGATAATTCCCCTTTCAGCACATTCCTTCCTTTACTGCTGACAAATAGAGTCGGAAACGTTCCGTCTGACATTCTGATGAAATCGTCAGAAATAAGAAATTCGATAAAATCACTGATTTCCCCTACGGATTGATGTTTTAATATCCCGTATGTTGAGAGATTGGCAAAGCCGTTTTCAAGAACTTTTTTATTTTTAGATCCGGCAAGCACCTGGGCAACCATCGTCTTGCCAAACCGTTCTTTCATGCGAATGATACAAGATAAGACCATTTGCGCCTCCCGCGTCACGTCATGGGCCGCTCTTGTATCGGTACAGTTTCCGCACTGTCCGCACGCATCAGGCTCCTTTTCTCCGAAATACATAAGGATAAAACGCTGCAGACAATCTTCCGTATGACAGTAGTCGACCATTTGTCTCAGCTTTTTTAAATCCTGCTTTTGTTTCTCTTCATGTTCTGATTGCTCAATTAAGAAGCGCTGCACCATGATATCCTGAGGTGAAAACAGGAGAACACATTCGCTGTCAAGACCATCCCGTCCAGCTCGTCCAGCCTCTTGGTAGTAGCTTTCCATATCTTTCGGAATTTGTGCATGCAGAACAAATCTGATATTTGATTTATCAATGCCCATTCCGAAAGCAGAGGTTGCCACCATCACTTGCAGCTCATCATTAAGAAATCTTTCCTGCTGCTCTTTTCTCACATCATCGGCCAAGCCTCCGTGATACCGCCCTGCACTGACCTGATGTCGTTTCAATCTATCATAAATCCGGTCAGCTTCTTTTCTGGTCGCTGTATAGATAATACCTGCTTCATGTTTGTTGTTTTGCACATATTCATCAATAAAGCGATCTTTATTTTCTCCTTTTGCTACTTTAAAGGTTAAATTATCTCGGGAAAATCCGGTATATACCGTGTTTTCTTTTTGAATATGCAGCTGTTTGCAAATATCCTCATGGACCTCAGGCGTTGCTGTCGCTGTTAATGCCATGATGACAGGCTTGTCATGTAATTCACGGAATAAAATCTCGATATTTCTGTAGCTTGGCCTGAAATCGTGTCCCCATTGAGAAATACAGTGCGCCTCGTCTATTGCGACCAAAGGAACATCAATGCCCTGCAAAATCCGAATAAACTCCGCGGACGTTAATCGCTCCGGTGTAATGTAAAAAAGCTTATAGGCCCCTTCTTTGAGTCCATTCAGCCTCTCATAGATTTCCTGATTAGATTGTGTGCTGTTAATGTAGGCGGCGTTAATCCCCGCTTCTTCTAACGCATCGACTTGATCCTTCATCAAGGAAATCAACGGCGAAATGACGATCGTTGTCCCTTCAAACATCAGAGCCGGAATTTGATAGCAAATCGATTTGCCTCCTCCCGTCGGCATAATGCAGGCCGTATTTTGCCTCGCTTCCGTCACCGAGCGGATCGCTTCTTCTTGGCCGCTGCGGAGCTTTTCATAACCGAAATAATGGGCCAGAAGGGATTGGGCTCTATGTAACATAACGTGTAAACCTCGCTTTTTCTTGAATTTCTCTCATCATATCATAAAAAAGCGGCCTTCATTTCTTCCACACAGAAATTGAATTTTCACTCTACCGAACCTTTTCAGATAAAATAAAAAGCCATTTCCAAAAAGGAAATGGCTTTCGCTACATCTTGCCGTATGCAAGTAAGAAAGTTTTAAACCACCACTCCTCAAAGTGGGTGTTTGCAGAAACGTTCCTGTCGTCCTCTGCAATGGAGGCATGACATTCCAGCTTCGATATAAAACTCCCTATTACAGCTTAAAGGTTAAAACTTAATTAACAATACGCACAAAGTAGCTTCTTTTATATAGTACACCATCAGCCGCTTTTTATCAAGAGGCCAGAACAATTGTTTAGAAAAACTTTTTCCAGCGATTAAAACTGCTTTTTCGCTATTATATCTGAATATTCGACAAGTAAAAAATATATTACTATAAAAAATCAGCCTTTTTCGCTAAGAGAAATAATCACTTTCTTCTATATAATATGTATACCAAAAAAACTCCTATCGCAATGATAGGAGTTTTTTGTTTCATTAGAATTTTGCAGCAAGATCTTTTGCTTCTTGTAAACCTTTTTCAACGATTGCTTGTGCTTGATCAGGCGCTGCGTTATGTCCTTCGATGACAACTGTATGCAGGTCTTGAACACCCCAGAAACCAAGAACTGTTTTCATGAAGTTTAATGACATTTCAAGTGAAGCCATTGGTCCTTCAGAGTAAACGCCGCCACGTGCGTTAAGAAGCGCAACTTTTTTGCCGCCCATTAAACCAACTGGACCTTCTTGTGTGTATTTGAATGTAACGCCCGCACGAGACAGGTAATCAACATAAGTATGAAGCACTGCCGGCACTGTGAAGTTCCAAAGCGGGAATGCGAAAACAACTTTGTCAGCTTTTACAAACTGATTCAGATATTTGTCAGCAATTGCTGCTTGTTTTTTCTCTTCTTCAGTCATTACCATTCCTTGGCCTGCTTTAAATGTTCCGTTAATCATATCTCTTCCAAGGTAAGGAAGGTTTTCTTTATGAAGATCTAATTCAACCACTTCATCAGCAGGGTTGTTTTCTTTATAAGCAGCTAAGAAAGCTTCGTAAAGTTTAGTTGAAACGCCTTCTTCGGCTGTACGGTCGCTTGATTTTACAAATAATACTGTAGACATTAGTATTCCTCCCGGTAAACTTTTTATATTTACTTACAAATAGTATGTTACTTTCTTTTTTATGCAAAGTCAATCACTTTATTTTGAATATGAGATTTTTTTCAAAAAAAAGCAAGTACATCTCATATCGGTGTACTTGCTTGTCATTTTTACTGTGAATCTTGTTCACGATCCAAAATCTCATACGTCTGTGAGCTTTTTTGATCAATCGTTTCTTTATTGGATAGATCTTTAACCTGTTCGTGAAATTCTCTTTCATATGAGGGGGCATCTGTCTCCAAATCATCCTCCATATCGGCTTGGGCTTCAACTGTCATTCTTGCGTAGGGAACAGCTTCAAGCCTTTCGTAAGGTATGTCTTGGCCTGTTTTTTCGCACACGCCGTAAGTTCCGTCTTTCATTTTTTGTAATGCGTGGTTGACCTCCTCTAACAGCTCCCGGTCAATTTCTCTCACCGTTTGGTCTGTCATCCGGTCTGTGACGAGTGTGCCGTGGTCTGCCATATGGTTGTCAACTCCATTGGAAAGCTCCCCCACTTCTTCCGCCATTGATTCAGTCTTCTTTTTCTCGCCTGACAATTCTTTTTGCATATTGAGCAATTTATGATAGAGATAGTGTGTTTGTTCTTTTGTCAGTGACATGTGTATCCTCTCCTTTCTATCCTGTTTCCCGTTTTGCCTCCTGTCAAACATAGGAACTTTAATAGAAAGATGAGCTACTGTCTTTTGGAACGGATCGTGACCGCCGGCGATGATGGCGTATCCAGATTTCGTTGGCGCTTTTTCCCTTCTCTTTTTGCAGGGTATAAGTCGTGTAAACAGAGTAATGTGCGCTCTGTTCTATTTTTTATATAAAAAAAGCCTAACCATTTTTGAACGGCTGGCTCATCAAATATTCAGCTGCACAAGTGCTTTGTCAGCACCGCTTGAACTTCGCTTAAATCGGTGTCTTTCGCAAATTCTAATTCGAACGTTTTGCTTCTTGTCATCAACAAAAGCCCAGTGTCCGGATCAAACATTCCCGCTTCTTGGATCGCAAAGCTTTCAATTGTTTTATATGGAAGAAATACACGAACCTTCTTTTTAGAAAACATTTTATTGTCAAAGAAAATGATCCGCTTATTTGTAAAGCAAATTTGGTCCACTCGGAGCTTATAAATCGATTCTATTCTTTCCCCTTCAACGAGCAAAGCTTCAAGCTTCTTGGCGTCCGTTGATCTGCTAACAGAAAAAATACCCAATGAAGAACCCCTCTTTCTGCATTTATCTATTTGTTTTATCATTCATTACATAAAAATAAGTCCTTTATCCCTATATAAGGATACGACATAGACGACATTTAAACCATTACGAACAGATTACATTTTTCAAATTTTTGATTTGTTTTTTGTCTTTTGTGTTGTTGTCATCAAGTAATACGCACCTATAGAGAAAAAAGTTTCAATATTCAGCAATATTTTTTTAAAAAAAGAGCGATTTTTTATATTTTCATTGAATTTGTTTTATTTTTCCTGTTTCAACCATAGAAAAAACCGCAGCTGAGCTGCGGTTTTATGTATCTGCTTAGAAAGCCTTTTGCCTGATGCTTCGAGGGTTCAGGCATTAAACCTCTTCGAAGTATTCTTTATAATAGCCGCCGACTTTATTCGTATTGTCGATCACAAAGAGAAACTCCTCTGTTTCATTTTTTACTTCGTATTCTTTTCCCGGCGTTAAAACGCGGTTCACGATATATTTTTTTGCGTTTGTCTGCACACATTTTACCTTTTTGATTGTTTCTTTTTCAAGCCAATTGTTATGAATCATACATGAAATCTCCTTTACTTATCTATAAGCTTATTGTAGCTTTTTTCTTTTGTAAATTGCAATATCAGTTATTCATTGATTTTGCCTTGTTTTCTATTATAGAATGTTTGTATGCGCTTACTCTTTCAGTAAATTACACAGCTTATTTCTGCTATTCAATCAAGAAACGAATGGATTATCACCAGGAATCTCAGAACAGACCATAAAAATTGACTGGAGGTTTGTTACGGATGAGTTCTTTAACGATGCAAGTGACGAAAAGGCTGGAGACATTTTTACAGGGAACAAAGAAGCTTTATATTGACGGAAAGTTTGTCCCGAGTGCCTCAGGGGCCACCTTTGACACTCCCAACCCGGCGACCGGCGAAACCTTGATGACGCTGTATGAAGCCCAGGCTGCGGATGTGGACAGAGCGGTTAAAGCTGCCCGGAAAGCCTTTGATCAAGGCGAATGGAGAACAATGTCTCCGGCTTCGAGAAGCAGACTGATGTATAAGCTGGCAGACTTAATGGAAGAGCATAAAACTGAGCTTGCTCAGCTTGAAACGCTCGATAACGGAAAACCGATAAATGAAACGACGAACGGGGATATTCCGCTGGCTATTGAGCATATGCGCTATTACGCCGGCTGGTGCACAAAAATAACAGGACAGACGATCCCGGTTTCCGGAGCCTATTTTAATTACACGCGCCATGAGCCTGTCGGCGTCGTCGGCCAGATCATCCCATGGAATTTCCCGCTCCTGATGGCGATGTGGAAAATGGGCGCGGCTCTTGCAACAGGCTGTACAATCGTGCTCAAACCCGCTGAACAAACACCGCTTTCAGCTCTTTATTTGGCCGAATTAATAGATCAAGCTGGTTTCCCAGATGGTGTCATTAATATCATTCCGGGCTTCGGTGAAGATGCGGGAGAAGCGCTGACAAACCACGAAGCAGTTGATAAAATTGCCTTTACCGGTTCCACTGAAATCGGAAAGAAAATCATGTCTGCCGCTGCGAAAAGCATTAAGCGTGTTACATTGGAGCTGGGAGGAAAATCGCCTAATATCCTACTGCCGGATGCGAATTTGAAAAAAGCGATTCCAGGCGCTTTAAACGGTGTGATGTTTAACCAGGGCCAAGTCTGCTGTGCAGGATCCCGCGTTTTTATTCATAAAGACCAATATGATGAAGTTGTTAATGAGATGGCGTCCTATGCTGAATCACTCCGCCAAGGAGCGGGACTTCATAAGGATACACAAATCGGGCCTCTCGTGAGCAAGGAACAGCACGAACGCGTTCTTTCCTATATTCAAAAAGGAAAAGACGAAGGAGCAAAAGCAGTGGCTGGCGGAAGCTGTCCTTTTGAAGAAGGATATTTTGTCGCACCGACTGTGTTTGCAAATGTTGATGACGAGATGACCATCGCAAAAGAAGAAATTTTCGGACCGGTACTGACTGCCATTCCGTACGAAACAGTCGATGAAGTTATAGAACGAGCGAATCATTCAGAATACGGACTCGCGGCCGGACTATGGACCGAAAACGTCAAGCATGCCCACTATATCGCTGACCGTCTTCAAGCTGGGACGATCTGGGTGAACTGCTATAATGTGTTTGACGCTGCGTCTCCGTTTGGCGGTTATAAACAGTCAGGACTCGGACGAGAAATGGGATCATATGCCTTAGATAACTACACAGAAGTCAAAAGTGTATGGATTAATCTCGAAGATTAATTTGTATGCCAAAAAACTGCTGCCTGCCAGCAGTTTTTTTGTTTCTGTAATGGCGGTAAAAGACGCTGAATATATATGCTTCTGAAGGAGTTGAGCGTGATGGGCACACTTCAGGAGAAAGTGAGGCGTTATCAAAAGAAAACCATTGCAGAGTTAAAAGACAGGCAAAATGCTGACGGTTCGTGGACATTTTGCTTTGAAGGACCAATCATGACAAATTCCTTTTTTATTTTGCTCCTCACCTCACTAGATGAAGGCAAGAATGAAAAAGAACTGATATCAGCGCTTGCAGCCGGCATTCGTGAAAAACAGCAGCCCGACGGCACATTCATCAACTATCCCGATGAAACGAGCGGAAATATAACGGCTACCGTCCAAGGATATGTCGGGATGCTGGCTTCAGGATGTTTTCACAGATCTGACCCGCACATGAAGAAAGCGGAACAATTTATCATCTCACATGGCGGTTTGAGACATGTTCATTTCATGACAAAATGGATGCTTGCCGCGAACGGGCTGTATCCTTGGCCTGTTTTGTATTTACCATTATCACTCATGGCGCTACCCCCGACATCACCGGTTCATTTCTATCAATTCAGCACATATGCCCGAATTCACTTTGCTCCAATGGCTGTAACACTCAATCAGCGATTCGCTCTTAAAAACCGTAATATTTCATCTCTTCGCCATCTCGATCCGCACATGACAAAAAACCCTTTCACTTGGCTTCGATCCGACGCTTTTGAAGATAGAGACCTCAGTTCTATTTTGACACATTGGAAACGCATTTTTCATGCCCCATTTGCTTTTCAGCAGCTTGGCTTACAGACGGCTAAAACATATATGCTGGACCGGATTGAAAAAGACGGAACATTATACAGCTATGCGAGCGCAACCATATTTATGGTTTACAGCCTTCTGTCACTTGGCGTGCCGCAGCACTCTCCTGTCATTAGAAAAGCAATTTACGGCATCAAATCACTAGCGACAAAGTGCAGCGGAATGCCTTATCTGGAAAACTCTACATCAACTGTTTGGGATACAGCTCTGATTAGCTATGCCCTTCAAGAAAACGGCGTGACCGAAACCGACGGCTCGATTACAAAAGCAGCCGCCTTTTTGCTAAATCGCCAGCATACCAAAATAGCAGATTGGTCTGTCAAAAATCAGAATGCAGCTCCCGGCGGCTGGGGATTTTCAAACATCAATACAAATAACCCTGATTGTGACGACACTGCAGCCGTATTAAAAGCGATTCCCCGCCGTTTTTCTCCTTCGGCCTGGGAGCGAGGGGTGTCTTGGCTTTTATCAATGCAAAACAACGACGGCGGATTTTCTGCTTTTGAAAAAAATGTGAACCATCCACTGATCCGCCTTCTCCCGCTTGAATCCGCCGAGGACGCGGCAGTTGATCCTTCAACCGCCGACCTCACCGGACGTGTACTGCATTTTTTAGGCGAGAAAGCCGGTTTCACAGAATACCATCAACATATTCAGCGCGCTATAAACTGGCAATTCAAACATCAAGAACAAAATGGGTCATGGTACGGGAGATGGGGTGTTTGCTACATTTACGGCACATGGGCTGCTCTTACAGGTATGCATGCCTGCGGGGTCAGCCGAAAGCATCCTGCTATACAAAAGGCCCTGCGCTGGCTCAAATCCATACAGCATGATGACGGCAGCTGGGGAGAATCCTGCAAAAGCGCTGAAATTAAAACGTACGTACCTCTGCATAGAGGAACCGTTGTACAAACAGCCTGGGCTTTAGACGCTTTGCTCGCATACGAAAATCCCGAACATCCATCTGTTGTGAAAGGTATGCAATACCTAACTGACAGCAGCTCTCATGATGCCGATAGCCTGGCCTATCCAGCGGGAATCGGATTGCCAAAGCAATTTTATATCCGCTATCACAGTTATCCATATGTATTCTCTTTGCTGGCTGTCGGGAAGTATTTGAATTCTATTGAAAAGGAGACAGCAAATGAAACGTGAATCTTATCAAACGGAGATGTTCAATTGGTGTGAAGCCTTGAAAGATCAGATTCAAAAGCGGGGACAGCTTGAACAGTTTGAAAATCAGATTGACAAGATGATTGAAGCACTGGAGGATGACCGAACAACAGAAGAAGATTGGTATAAACAGGCCGCTGCCCTTTATCGGGATATTACAGAATCAGGCGATACAAGTGAAAGACGCGCTTACGTCCCTATAGGGAAACATGTGCTGCCAAAGCTCCCATACAAATATTCTGCCTTAGAACCTTATATATCAAGAGACATTATGGTCCTTCATCATACGAAGCATCACCAGAGCTATGTTGACGGTCTAAACAAAGCAGAAACAGAGCTAAAAAAAGCGAGGGCGTCAAAAAATTATGGCTTGATCACTCACTGGCAAAGAGAGCTTGCATTCCATGGAGCAGGCCATTATCTGCACAGTATTTTCTGGTTTTCGATGCATCCAAACGGAAAAAGGCGTCCTACGGGGGCATTGTTCCAAATGATTGACCTTTCATTTGGAAGCTACTCCGCTTTTAAAGAACATTTTACCCAGGCCGCTAAAAAAGTGGAAGGTGTCGGCTGGGCCATTCTGGTCTGGTCTCCACGATCGGGACGGCTGGAGATTTTAACGGCAGAAAAGCACCAGCTCTTCAGCCAATGGGATGTGATCCCCCTTTTACCTCTTGACGTATGGGAACATGCCTACTATTTGCAATATAAAAATGACCGGGCAAGCTATGTCGATCATTGGTGGAATGTCGTGGATTGGCGCGAGGCAGAAAAACGTTTCGAGCAAGCAAAAGAAGTCGTTTGGAAACTCTATTAAAAAAAGCCCCCTTTTCCCGGGGGCTTTGTGTTTTAAAAAATGCCTATCACATGCAAAAATACAATGATGATGGCAACAGGTGAAAGATAACGAATGAGCAGGAGCCAAACCGCAAACCACTTTCGTTTAAGGTTGGAACCGCTTTTCAGCTCGTCGAACAAATCCTGTTTCGGTATTTTTAATGGAACAAAAATAGAAATCAATAACGCGCCTAACGGCATTAAAATATTGCTTACAAGATAGTCTGCCGCATCAAAAATAGACAAGTGGAATATAGAGACGTCACTTAAAACACCATATGATAATGCAGACGGCACCCCGACAATAAAAATAGCAATTCCGCCTAACCAAGCGAATCGTTTTCTTTTATTGACATCACCTTTTGAAAGTACCGCGACCAAAATTTCCAGCATTGAGAAAGCGGATGTCAATGCCGCAAATAAAAATAGAATTAAAAATGCTAATAAAAAGATAATTCCGAACGGCATTTGATTAAATACGGTCGGCAGCACGTTAAATAACAGAACCGGACCTTGGTCTGGTTTGAGGCCGAATGAAAAGACAGCTGGAAAAATCGCAATTCCTGCCATCACAGCAACAAGCACGTTCAATACAGTTACTGATACAGCGGACTGCACCAGATTTTCCTGTTTCTCTAAATAAGAGCTATACGTTACCATGACAGATACACCCACACTTAATAAGAAAAAGGACTGGCCCATCGCGTACAAAATTGTATTAGCGTCAATCGCTGAAAAATCAGGCATCAGGAAAAACTTGAGCCCTTCCATCGCGCCATCAAGCGTAACGGAACGCACCATTAAAATAATAAATAATATAAAAAGCGCCGGCATTAATACTTGGCTTGCTTTTTCAATCCCGCTGCTTACTCCTTTTGCAACAACTAAAATTGTCACCACCATAAAGAGCAGCTGGCCTCCTACAGCCAAATAAGGATTTGAAATCGTACTTGCAAATATCGTATCAAAACCCGATGTTTGCGATAAACCGCCAGTGAAGCCTTTTGTAATATAAATTAAAATCCATCCGCCGACAACGCTGTAAAAAGATAATAGAATAAAGCACGTCGCCATGCCTAGATAACCGATCCAATGCCACTTTGTTCCTGGAGCAAGTGTTTTATAGGACTGTACGGCATCTTTTTGTGTTTTTCTGCCTATGATGAATTCACCTAACAATAAAGGCAGCCCGATTAAAACCGTGAATAAAATAAAAATAAGTAAAAATGCGCCTCCTCCGCTGGTTCCCGCTACATATGGGAACTTCCATATCGCGCCAAGTCCGATAGCTGATCCTGCCGCGGCTAAAATAAAGCCCAGCTTCGAAGACCATTGATTCGCTTCCTTCACCCTATCACTCCTATTTTTATCTAACCATTATAAAGATTCATTGTAAGAATATCTTCCTATATAGTCAAGAACATTTTGATTAGTTTACATAATATATTTATCAGCTATTATAAAAACCTAATCCAACTATTGATATTGAATTATTCAGAAAATTAATTATAATAAGAGGATGCTTAAAAATCTGTGAGAATTTCTGCTGAAGTTCTTGATAAATGTGTTAGGAGTGTTTTTATGGACATCATTAGAAAAATAAGTCATTTCGCGGGACAAACCTTTGGCATTTGGGTCATTGTGTTTGCCGTGCTGGGATTTTCTTTCCCGACACTTTTTACGTGGATCAGTTCTTATATTACGATTTTTCTTGGCATTATCATGTTTGGGATGGGACTTACACTGCAAGCAGATGATTTCAAAGAGCTAGTCAGAAAACCTTGGCATGTCATTATTGGGGTGATTGCTCAGTATACCATCATGCCGCTCGTTGCTTTTGGATTGGCATTTGGGCTGCATCTCCCAGCTGAAATTGCAGTGGGTGTTATTCTTGTAGGCTGCTGCCCTGGGGGAACTGCATCTAATGTCATGACATTTTTAGCAAAAGGGAATACGACGCTTTCTGTTGCTGTTACAACAATTTCTACCTTGTTGGCACCTGTTTTAACTCCGATTTTGATTATGCTGTTTGCCAAGGAATGGCTTCCCGTCTCGCCTGGGTCTTTATTTATTTCAATCTTACAGGCTGTTTTATTTCCGATTATTGCAGGCGTGATCGTCAAAATGTTTTTCAAAAAACAAGTGGCAAAAGCCGTACATGCCCTTCCGCTTGTATCTGTCATTGGCATCGTTGCGATTGTCTCAGCTGTCGTCAGCGGCAACCGGGAAAATCTGCTTCAATCAGGGCTGCTCATTTTTTCTGTTGTTATCTTGCATAACGTGATCGGTTATTCGCTTGGATTTCTTTGCGCAAAGCTTTTAAAAATGGATTATCCGTCTCAAAAAGCAATTGCAATCGAAGTCGGCATGCAAAATTCAGGACTTGGGGCGGCACTTGCCACGGCTCATTTCTCACCGCTATCCGCCGTGCCAAGCGCGATATTCAGTGTGTGGCATAACCTTTCAGGTTCTATGCTTGCAACATACTGGTCAAGAAAAGCGAAAAAGAATCAAGCAGCATCCGAAAGCAGCAATCTACCTCTTTAAATACGCATCAAAAAAGGTACATCACTTTATCGTGATGTACCTTTTTTTATTAACCTTCTAATAAAAGCTGCTCAGGATCTTCAAGTAAATTTTTGATTGTCACAAGGAAACCAACCGCTTCTTTTCCGTCTACAATCCGGTGATCATAGGATAAAGCGAGATACATCATCGGACGGTTTTCAAAACGCTCTTCATCAATTGCCACAGGACGCAGCTGAATTTTATGCATGCCCAGGATACCGACTTGTGGGCTGTTTAAAATCGGAGTTGACATCAGTGAACCGAAAGTCCCTCCGTTTGTAATGGTGAAGGAGCCTCCCTGAAGCTCGCTAAGGGTTAATTTATTGTTTCTTGCTTTTTTCGCAAGCTCGCCGATTTCTTTTTCGATTCCTGCAAATGTCAGGCGGTCCGCATCCCGTACAACCGGAACGACAAGGCCTTCATCAGCCGCAACAGCAATCCCGATATCGTAGAATTTCTTAACGATGAGCTCATCGCCTTGAATTTCCGCATTCAAGAGCGGATATTTTTTCAATGCAGCGACGACCGCTTTTGTAAAGAAAGACATAAAGCCGAGCTTCACTTCATTTTGCTCAAAGAATGAATCTTTGCGGCGTTTTCTCAGATTCATGACAGCCGTCATATCTACTTCATTAAATGTTGTCAGCATTGCTGACGTTTGTTGTACCTCTACAAGGCGTTTGGCAATCGTTTGTCTGCGGCGAGACATTTTTTGCACCTCGACAGGTTTGTCAAAGCTTTGCTGAGCTTTTTGAGCCTGCGGCTGCTGCTGTTTTGGCTGAGGAGCAGGTTTTGATGCCGGTTTTTCGTACGCTTCGACATCCTGCTTGCGCACTCTTCCAAGCGGATCTCCCGTTGGAACTTGAGACAGGTCAATTCCTTTCTCTCTCGCCAGCTTACGGGCTGAAGGAGAAGCAATCGTTCTTGATTTTGCTTCAGTTTGCGCTTCTTCACTCACCTCTTGTGCCGCTGGTTCGGCTTGCTTTTCTTCCTTGCTTTCAGCTTTCTCTGAAGGAGCAGGGGCAGAACTTTCTCCCGCGCCTTCTGAAATTGTGCCGATAATTTCTCCGACCTGGACGGTATCACCCGAATCTTTCAATACCTCTTGAAGTACACCCGATTCTTCTGCTGTCAATTCAACATTTACTTTGTCCGTTTCTAGTTCAAGCAGATATTCACCCTGTTCTACATAATCACCAGGCTGCTTCAACCATTGGGCTATTGTTCCTTCTGAGATTGATTCTGCTAATTCAGGTACCTTAATTTCCGCCATTTTTTCATTTCCCCCTTAGTTTTTGCGAGTCAAGCTATCAGATACAATACGTTCCTGTTCTTTTTTATGAACTGTCGGATCTCCCTCAGCAGGGCTGGATCGTCTTCTTCGTCCAATATATTGAACGCTTACTCCCTCTGGTGCAATTTCTGTCAAATACGGGCTGATATAACTCCACGCCCCCATGTTCTGCGGCTCTTCCTGCACCCAAACAATTTCTTTCAGGTTCGGAAGTTTTGCAAATAGTTCTTTGACTCCCTTTGCCGGGAATGGATACAGCTGTTCAATTCTCGCAATGTGAAGCCACTCTTTACCGTCTTCTAACTTATTGAAATGGTCGCTGATGTCTATGGACACTTTACCGCTGGATAATACCAGTCTGGTTACTTTTTCATAGTCATGAGAAAGTCCGGACTGTTCGTAAACTGGCTGGAAGCGGCTTTCGCTGAGCTCCTGCACTTCCGAAACCGTATTTGGATTACGAAGAAGGCTCTTCGGCGTCATAATGACGAGCGGTCTGATTTCTTCACGAAGCAGCATTTTCGCCTGTCTTCTTAAAATATGGAAATATTGTGCGGCGCTTGTCAGGTTGGCAACCGTCCAGTTGTTTTCCGCTGCAAGCTGCAGGAACCGCTCAATTCTTCCGCTTGAGTGCTCAGGACCCTGTCCCTCGTAACCGTGCGGGAGAAGCATAACTAATCCCGATTTTTGACCCCATTTCGCGCGGCCGGCAGAAATGAATTGATCAAAATACACCTGAGCAGCGTTGGCAAAATCTCCGTACTGCGCTTCCCACATGACAAGCGTTTCCGGTGAATGCACGTTATAGCCGTATTCAAAGCCGAGAACCGATCCTTCAGACAGCGGGCTGTTATGGACAGCAAATGCTGTGCCACAGTCAGATAAGTGATGAAGCGGCACAAATTCTTCGCCAGTCTCACTGTCATGAAGCACAAGGTTTCTTTGTGCGAACGTTCCGCGCTCGGAATCCTGCCCTGTTAAACGAATCGGTGTTCCGTCTTTCAAAATAGAAGCAAACGCGAGAGATTCAGCCAAAGACCATTCCACTTTTCTGTCATCATCGAACGCCTTGGCGCGTCTTTCTAAAATGCGCTTTAGCTTGCCGAAAACGTTAAATGACTCAGGCCAGTTGATCAATTCGCCATTCAGCTTGCGGAGCACATCAAAATCAATGGATGTGTCCACATCAGGAAAACCGTTTGAAACAGGCTCTGGAAGCTCAATTTCACAGGCGGTATGTTCCTTTTTAGCCGGCACTTTCTGATAAGCATCCTCAATACGCTTCGTTACCGATTTTTCGATATTTTGAACAACTTCCTCGGTAAGCACGCCTTCATTTACGAGCTTTTCAGCGAAAATTTGTTTGACGGTCGGATGCTTTCTGACAGCATCATACAGCATTGGCTGAGTGGTTGACGGCTCATCCATTTCATTGTGTCCGTAGCGTCTGTACCCGATCAAGTCAATCAGAAAGTCCTTGTTGAATGTTTTTCGATATTCGACCGCAAACTTAACAGCTGAAAGACAGGCTTCAGGATCGTCCGCATTAACGTGAACAATCGGAATTTCGTAGCCTTTCGCCAGGTCACTGGCATATTTTGTCGATCTTGATTCAGCGCTTTCTGTTGTGAATCCGATCATATTATTGGCGATAATATGGATCGCGCCGCCTACTTGATACCCTTTTAAAGAGCTTAAATTCAATGTTTCTGCGACAATTCCTTCCCCAGGGAATGCAGCGTCACCATGAATTAAAATGGCAAGCGATTTTGTTTCATCCTGTACCGGGTATCCGCTTTGTGTTCTCGTTTCCTGTGCCGCTCTTGTGCTGCCTTCGACAATCGGATTGATAAATTCCAAGTGGCTCGGGTTGTTTGCTAACGTAATGCGCGCTGACTTTGTTTCAGCGTCTTGAAGCTCCCGATTCGCCCCGAGATGGTATTTGACATCCCCTGTCCATCCGTAGCTGATTCCGATTGATCCCTCAGACGGGACAAGATCTTTGTTCGGCGCATGCTGGAATTCAGAGAAAATGATTTCATACGGTTTGCCGAGGACGTGTGCCAAGACATTCAGGCGCCCCCTGTGCGCCATCCCGATGTTGACACTCGTCGTGCCGGTTTTAACAGATTGCGCAATAATATCATCGAGCACTGGAACAAGAGCGTCCAAGCCTTCAATGGAAAAACGCTTCTGCCCGACGAACGTGCGGTGCAAAAACTGTTCGAAGCCTTCTACTTCTGTCAGTCTCTCCAGCACAGCCGACAGCTTTTCAGCTGAGCTCTTCTGGAACAGCTCGCCGGATTCAATCATTTTTGTCAGCCACTCGCGCTCTTTGAAGTCATGCACATGGTCAAATTCAAATGAGATGGTTCTTTTATACGTATTTCGTAAATACTGAATGGCTTCTAAACCGTTCGTAATGTTTTTAGGAGCGTCTTTACAAATCACTGACGCAGGTATTGCTTTTATTTCCTCTTCAGTTAGCCCGTAGTCGGATAATGGAAAAAGTTCGCTCTTTTTCCCATCCTTTCTGAGCGGATTGACGGAAGCGTTTAAATGGCCATACGTTCGGATATCTTCTGCAAGTCTGACTGCGGATGCGATCTTTTGAATCAGATCGGCTGTAACATGTCCCTTTTCTTTTGTTCCCGAGACCTCTTTTATATCGCTTGGCGGAGCACCGAGCTCGTCGAACATTTCCTTTAGATCCGGATCAATGCTGGTCGGATCCTGGGTATACTGATCGTAAAGCTCCAGCGCATAGCCGAGGTTCGGACCGTAAAAATCTTCCCAATTCATTCGTTGTTTCATACTATTTTGAAACATTTGAATATTACCCCCAACTTAGATAATCAAGTGAATGATTCACTATCTTAAAATAACTTTCGAACGCTGTGTCCAAAATTATGTAATAAAAACGCTTCCAACGATATTTTACCACTGTTTGCAATTTGATTCTACCTTGATTGTTCACAAAATATTAAAAAACCTTTATAAAAAACAAAAAATTTAATCATTTGAAAAAAGAAACGCCAAAAAGCATAGGATAAAGGACTATCCTATGCTTTTATGGAGCAGTTTTTTCAACAGCGGATACAGAACATCCGGGAGCTGATCGACATCCGGGACAAATATACTGAATTTTCCGTACATATCCTGAATGGTCTTCATTTGTGATTCTTCTATTTCTGAGTTGGAGAGAAAAACATTTATCACTTCAATTCCTCTTTTTCGGGCTTCAATAACCGCTTCACTTGTATCAACAATCCCGTTTTGTTCATAGCCGAACGCGGCCGGCTCTCCATCTGAAAAAACGATTAAGAACTTTTGTGCCTCGCTGCGCTGCAGCATTTTTTTCGTCATCTGCCGAATCGCATAGCCGTCACGGTTATCTTCCTCAGGTTCAAGCTGCATAATTGCAGGCCCTGCCCCTTGTCTTAATGAGGATTGAAAAGGGATAACCGTATTAAAATAGTTTGGCTGGCTTGTTTCAGTCGCATCGTTTGTGTCCTCCCAGAAACCGACAATCTGATGCGGAACCGCTACCGATTTCAACGCTTCGTGAAACAATACGATTCCCCGTTTTGTTTCGTCCATCTTGTCGAACATACTGGCTGAACAGTCGACCAGCAATGTGAAAACCGCGTCAATTTCTGAAGATGGTTCTTGCTTTTTGTAGAACAGACGCGGATTTCTCTCAGTGAAGTAGCGGAGAAGCTTATTGTTCAGCCGTCCGGCATGAAGGTCTGTTCTTGGCAGTGTTTTTTTATGCTCCAGCGTTTTTTGAATCATTTGTTTTAAACGTTTTTGATACGATTCAATCGTTTTTGCCTGTTGTTTATAAGAAAGCTCTTCTTCACTTGTTGCTGTCTGCGGTTCTTTGTAAATCGGAAAAGCGTATTTATTTTCTTTGCCGTCAGCTATACCCGCCCCGTTTGGCTGGTCTTTCTGGGATTCCAGCGCTTCCAGCTTGGAATAGTCTTTCCGTTTTGTTTGTCTGGCTGATCCTTGGACAGAGCCAAGGGCTTGATCGCCATCGTCGCCTTCCCTTGAAGCGTCTTTCCCTAAATCTGATTTCGCGCCGTGTTCAATATCAAATTGAAGGAAACTTTTAGCCGGTGCTTCTGTTTCCCTGTGCCACGTCGGCATTTCTTCTTCATGAATATCCTCATCACCGTCTGATTTTTTCGGAAGTGTAATGTCATCACTCAGCTTCGGCGCTTTTTTCTCTTCCTCAAATAACGGCTGGTCTGCAGCTGTTGCGTAATCAAGCTCAGGCAAAAAGAAGTAGGTGTTTAGCATGTCTTTATCGAGCACCTCTTCAAGCCCGTCCATGAGGTCTTCAACAATTTTCAGAACATGCCGTGTCGAATCAGCTTCATACACACGCAGGAGCTGCTGCTCAATAAACGGACGCATCAGATCGATATCTTCACGCATAGACGGAAGGGTTTCGAGCGGCGACTCGGTCGTAAGCTTGACATAGATCGCGCAAAAGAGCGCATCCGTAAAAATGCTTCGTTCCAAATTTAAAGTCAGCTGGGTGGAAAAGTGTTTCCTGTACATGTCTTTTCGCTTCGCAAATACATGTTTCGTACCCGGGCGCTCGTGTTTGATGCATTCCTCAATTCTGATGTCCTCAAGCAGCATAAACAGCTGCTTGGCAAAGCTTTTGAACGCGAGGTGCTGATGGATATCATCCAAAAAGTTTGCAAACTCGTGCAGCGAGCTATATTTCGTCCCGACTGAACGCAGGTAGACATCGCTTTTCAGACCCGCTTCCATGTCCTCAGCTGCCCTGTCTTTCCAAAAGTGGCTCATATAGATTTTCTTTTCAAATGGATTGTAATAGGACTGAACGCCATACTCCACTTCTACCGCTTCACTCTTGGTAAGTGTTTTGGCCAAATCAGTCAGCATCATAAATAAAAACGAATCAATTGTGCTGTCGTTAAATTTGATAAATTTCATCGCAGCTCCCTCATTCAAACAGAGTTTCTGCAATATTTCGGACGGCCGCTTTTTCCCGGTCATCATCAAGCTTCTCTACAATTCCCCGTTCGATTGCACGACGCGGCGGAATATAAGCGGCTAAATCACATGTATCGATTAAAGCTCTGATGGATGCCGCTTCTTCAGACACCTGTCCGTTATTGGCCTGAACGATCAGATCAGAGGAAAGTGTGATAAACCGGTCAATCAATTTCTCATCTTGAAGGGCTGATTGAGACATGAGCACTTGTTTCAGCAGCTCGCCTTTAATATAAGGCACATCAATAATAACAAAGCGGTTTTTCAATGCTTCATTCAGCGGAACAGTTCCGACATAGCCTTCATTGATGGCTGCAATGACTCCAAAGCCGCCTTTAGCCCTAATAACCTCGCCTGTAAACGGATTTGTCATCATTTTTCTGTAATCTAATACACCGTTTAAAATGGGCAGTGTTTCGGGCTTTGCCATATTGATTTCATCTATATAAAGAAAATGGCCTTCTTTCATGGCTTTTGTGACAGGTCCTGAAACAAACTCGATCGTCGCCTGTCCAGATTGATTTTCAATTGTTTTATAGCCGACCAACGCTTCAGCGTCCAAGTCAACTGAGCAGTTGACACTGTGCATTGGTTTATGAAAATAACTGGACAATGTTTCTGCCAGCTTTGTTTTTCCTGAGCCTGTAGGCCCTTTCAGCAAAACATTTTTTCCCATGGCTAATGCGATAATGGCATCGAATAAAATCGCCTCATCCTCCGCCTCATAGCCTGACGTCCCGATAAGCGACTGAAACTCTGGGGCAATCGGCTCGTCTTTATATGATAAAAGCTTTTGTTGTATATCTTTCGGCAATGTTAAGTGCTGTAGTTGAGTTGTCATAGACAGGTTCCCTTTCCTATTCATATTCCATTAACGAGTATACTAAAAAAGCCCCTGTATGCTCAATACAAAAGGGCTTGGATGATATTACTGCTTCTCGTTACTGCCGGAAAGGGCTCCGCAGACGATACGCGCGCCTGAATTGCCGCTTGGGTTTGTCAAATAATCGTCGGCATGTTCATGAATGATAAACGCGCTCCCATCCTGATCGAGAATATTTAGTTTACTTCCTTTTATCAATGAGGTGTCCGGCGCATTCATAATAACATCCACTTTTCCATCAGCACCGACTTCAAGGTTCGGAAGATCACCTGCATGATGCCCCATCGGATTGTTGAAGCCGTGTTCTTTGTTCAGCGGATTAAAGGGGCCTCCCGCTGATTCAAAATCCGGCCTGACACATGAACCTTTCTCATAAATATGAAAACCGAGAGAAGCGCCGGGGCGCAGGGTGTTTGCGGAAATGTGTATATCAAGGCCTTCGTCATCCGATTCTTTGATTTCTATAAAACCGACTGCTTTGCCTTCACGATTGAACAGCTGGACATGATGACCAAACGCTGACGTTTCAACCGCCTTTTTTTCCGGGACCCGCTGAGGAGGATCAGGAGGTTTTTTTTGTCCGCATCCCTCAACTCCCAGTGCCATCAGCATCATCAGCAGCAAGAGACGGTACATACTGTCTCCCCCTTGTTTTTTCTAACAGTGTGGTCAATCATTGTCTGAAATAAACAAAAAAGCCTATAAAAAGGCTTTTTGTCATACTCATTCTTAAAAATAACTTCTTGCGCCCAAGTAGCGTTGTTTCCAATACGAATTGCTGAGGTTGGAAATGTCGACGCCCGATGAGCTTGCATGAATAAAGTCTCCGCCCCCTAGATAAATCCCCATGTGAGACGGGCCGGATTTATATGTTGTAAAGAAGACAAAGTCTCCGACTGACGGCTGGCTGACTTTTTGCATGACATTCCAATATCCTGCCGTACTTAATCTTGATATAGATGATACATTATTAATGAGGTAATAAATGAAGCCGCTGCAATCAAATCCTGCAGGCGTGTTTCCGCCCCAGCGGTACGGCACCCCGACATATTTTTTCGCTTCTGTTATCATTCTGTCAATCTTTGACCCTATTTGAACGTTTGATCCTGAGTTGTCTTTTGGCTTTGTCTGATTTGAATTGTTAGACTTGGTTGTTCCCGAAATCGTCAGAACCTGTCCGATTTGCAGTACATCAGATGATAAATTGTTTTTATCACGGATGCTTTGCACGGTGACGCCGAGCTGATTTGCGATTTTCCACAGCGAATCGCCTGCTTTTACCTTGTATGTAGTTGTTTTTGAGGAATTGGAGTTTGACGGCTTTTTAGAACCGCTGTTTCCGCTCTTAGGTGAACTGTTCCCTTTTATTTTGAGAACCTGCTTAGGGTAAAGCGTATCAGATGTTAAGCCATTTAAGGTTTTCAATTCAGCTACAGTCATATTTAAGCTGTTTGCGATTTTCCACAGTGAGTCACCAAGCTTAACCGTGTATGTACTTTTCGAAGAGCCTGAAGAATTGGAACCTCTGTTTTTCTTCGATCCGTTTGAGCCGCTTGAACTGCTTGTCCCTTTGATTTTAAGCTTTTGGCCGGGACGAATCAGGTCACTGGTCAGGCTGTTTAAACTTTTAAGCTCAGAAACACTCATTTTATGATTTTTAGCAATCATCCATAGCGAGTCACCATATGCAACTGTGTATGATGATGTCTTGCTTGAGCTTGATGAGGATGTCTTGCTTTTTTTGCTGCTATCAGGAATCTTAAGGCTTTGCCCGACATAAAGCACCGTTGATTTTAATTTATTTTCGGATTTCAGTGCTGATATTGTCGTATCATATTGACGGGAAAGTTTCCAAAGAGAGTCACCGTTTTTTACTTTTATCGTTTTTGCTTCTGCGGGTGCTGCGGCCATCGATGACCCAACAACTGCGGAAACAGCCAAGCCCGCTACAATCTTTCTTTTCATTCATCCAACCTCCTAAACTGTTTATAGCGCAAAAACAGCTAGTATTTCGTTTCCAAAAATGGCACACATCAGTTTTATCGTCACTTTTTCAGCAAGTTACACCCATTTCAAACATTTGTTGGCAATTTCAGCATCGTTCGACCTTTAAAATTCCAATTAAACACCTAACATTTTACATAAGCTGCATATGTTTTTCGAAAGTCTAAGGGACTATTTAAGCGGGGGTAAATATGATGGTTTTGTATTGATGAATGGAGCAGATTTCCCTCCTTTCTTGTCTGTTTTTCTTATCAATTCTCTACTGCTGTGTCAAATCCCTCCCTCTGCGTTCTTACGAAAATGCCAAAATGCCTGTTCTTTTGATAAGAACAGGCATTTATTCTATGCGTTTGCTGATTGAGTTTTTTGTTTTACAACTTCAAGGATGCAGTCGGCCGCTTTTTTAGAACCGCCTGCCTCTTTCAGTGATTGTCCAATTTCTTTCGCCTTTTCAGCATACACATCATTGTTCATCACTTCTTGAATTGTTTCTTTCAAAAGGCTTTCAGATAATTGTTCTTTCTTCAGCACTTTTCCTGCGCCGATATTTTCCACTTGGTTTCCGACGGCAAATTGGTCAGCTCCCATCGGAATGACAACGAGCGGGGTTTCAAAATACAAACCTTCACTTGTGCTGTTCATTCCGCCGTGGGTCACAAACAAGCCGGCTCTTTTCAGAATCTCAAGCTGAGGGACATAAGGGCGCACAATAACATTCTCCGGAATGTCGTTTAACTCACTTGCCTTAATATGCTTGCCGATGGAAAGCACAACTTTTCCTTCAAAGTCTTTACACACCTCGAGACATTGATTAAAAAATTGTTTTTGATTGTTAAAAATGGTTCCCATCGAAATAAACAGCACGTTTTCATTGTCAATCTGATCAAATGGGAAATCATTGTTTCCGGCTCTTTCTGTAATTGAAGGGCCGACAAATACATACCGATCGCCGAATTGCTCAGCCATTGGCTGAAATTCCCTTGATGTGAAAACAATCGTCAAGTCCCCGTCTGAAGAAAAAACATCAAACGGCTTCTTTATCCCTGCTTGATAATCAGCATTTAATGTTTCTGCAAGCTGTTGATAAGATTCATAATGAGGCGAATCTTCAAATGATCCTTTCATGTAAGCACCCATCATTTCCTTTAAAAATTCCTCATTCATTGCAAACGTTGTACACAATGAAAATCTCGGAAGCTTCAGCATGTTGGCAATGATTTTACCGGCCAGGAGATGATGATCGTAAATGACATAATCATACGATTCATGTTTGACTTCATCATAAATATGCGTCGCGATATCCTTACAGCCTTTCAGAAAGGCGCAGATCATCTCAGTGAAATCCCTTTCCTCATCTCCGGTTGCGTTTTTCCCGAAGTAATCTCCCCGGAAATCATGATACTCACGAAACTCAATATTAAGAGCTGCAATTTTTTCTTTGTATTCCTTCACTGCGTAGTAAGTAATGTTTTCTCCCCGGGATTTCAGCTCCTTCATCACACCGATAGAGGGATTAATATGCCCCTCACCGGGAAACCCAATCATTAATACATTAGCCATGCGGCAGCACCCTTCCTTTAAAATTTATGTAATATTTTATACGGTACTACAAATACAAAATTAGGTAAAGTATTTAACTTAATTAATATTAATCAAATATAACTTTTCTACCAGTTTATATTTCCTATTTTCAAGACAAAAAGCATTCAGCTTAAAGTGAATGCTTTAAAAAATTTCAAATTCAGTCATTTTGTCTCATGATAGGATTCTCAATCAGGTCCTTTTCATTATTTTTACGTTCTTGGCGAAATCACCGGATATAATACACCGTCTTTTGCAAACGACATCTTCCCTGTCTCTTCTGAAACAACGAGCACAAGCGCATCTGTATGCCCCGACATACCAAGAGCCGCGCGGTGCCGGGTTCCCAAATGGATATCCACTTCTTTTGTTGTCAGCGGCAGTACATTGGCTGCTGAGACAAGTTTATTTTCCCTCACCAATAAAGCGCCGTCATGAAGAGGGTTTCCCGGAAAAAAGATGCTCTCAATTAATGAAGCGCTGATCTCCGCGTGAAGAGATGTTCCTTTTTGAATAAAATGCTCAACCGGGTCCGCTCTTTCAATTACAATTAAAGCACCATGTTTATGTTCCGATAGAGCTTTAATCGCCTTGGCCAGTTCGATAAATGCCGGCGTAAATTGCTCAATGTATGATTGCAAATAAAAGGATGATGCGATGCCCTGCATGTCCTGAAAAATGTGGCCCAAATCATCTAATTCACATAGAAGACACTGGTCTTTTTCGTGAAGCGTTTTTAAGATGAGTGACGCATCACCTAATATTTGCTCTAAATACACTTGTATTTTTCCCTTGAATGCATTTTCTGACATTTGTTCATAACGCATAGACCTTCAACTCCTATTCAAATTTCCAACTTTTCACGCATGCTTGTCTTATTGATGCACATTCTATTGGTAAGGAGGGATGTAAAGAATGGAAATCGAAAGAATCATTCAGTATATTTGCACCTTTTTAGGCGTGATCTCACTTTCTTTTATTTATGCCCAAATGTTTAGAAAAACGAAACCGACAAAAAAAGAATAGGTCCGGCGTTCATTGCTTTTTATACATAAAATGTTATAATTTCTCTCGTTATGAAAAAGAAACGGAGATCAGTGTATGAAAGAAACTCGAAACGCCCGGCAAAAGATCAAACAGCTTTTGCACATTTTAATTCCGATATTAATAACCCAGGCGGGGCTTTCTCTTATGACGTTTTTAGATACGGTGATGTCAGGGAAAGTCAGCCCCGCTGATTTAGCGGGTGTCGCCATTGGCTCAAGTCTTTGGACCCCTGTTTATACAGGACTTGCAGGCATATTAATGGCGGTCACCCCGATTGTCGCTCAATTATTAGGCGCTGAAAAAAAACAGAAAATCCCCTTTACTGTTTTACAGGCTGTATATGCGGCCGCGCTTCTTAGCATCGCCGTTTTAGCGATTGGATATGCTGCAGTGGACTTTATTCTTGGACGATTGCACCTTGAGACACACGTACACCAGATTGCCAAACACTTTTTAGGCTTTTTATCACTGGGTATTTTCCCTTTATTTGTTTACACCGTTTTGAGATCATTCATTGACTCATTGGGGAAAACGAGAGTCACAATGATGATTACACTCAGTTCTCTTCCGATCAATTTTGTATTGAATTACGTATTCATCTTTGGAAAATTCGGAATGCCGGCTCTTGGCGGTGTCGGTGCCGGTCTAGCGTCCGCACTTACATATTGGTGTATCTGCATCATCAGTTTTTTCATTATTCATAAATCCGCGCCGTTTTCCGAATACGGGATTTTCCTTACAATGTATAAGTTCTCTTGGAAAGCATGCAAAACTATGCTCAAAATCGGGCTGCCTATTGGGTTCGCCGTATTTTTTGAAACGAGCATTTTTGCAGCTGTCACGCTTTTGATAAGTCATTTTGATACAGTGACCATCGCGTCCCATCAGGCAGCCATGAACTTTGCTTCGCTTTTATATATGCTGCCGCTCAGCGTATCAATGGCTTTAACAATTGTTGTCGGTTTTGAAGCCGGTGCGGCCCGTTTTAGGGATGCTCGCTCATATAGCCTAATCGGCATCATGATGGCGATCGGCTTTTCTTTGTTTACTGCAGCCTGTATCCTTTTATTTAGAGAGCAAATTGCTGGCATGTACACTTCTCATCCCGATGTGCTCCGGCTGACACAGCACTTTTTAATTTATGCGCTGTTTTTTCAGCTTTCCGATGCTGTTGCCGCGCCGATTCAGGGAGCGCTCCGAGGGTACAAAGATGTGAACTACACGCTTGCAGCCGCTTTTGTCTCTTACTGGGTCATCGGGCTTCCGGTCGGTTATGCGGTCGGTACCTTTACAAGTCTCGGCGCGTTCGGCTATTGGATCGGGTTAATTGCAGGGCTCGCTGCCGGGGCAGTCGGCCTGTTTTTCAGGCTGGCAAAACTGCAAAAACATTATTCGCAAAAACAATACGTTTAAAAGAGGTGATCAATCATGGCAAAAAACAAGAAATTATACGAATATCTTTCTCAGCATGCGGAGACAATCAGTTCAACATGGTATGAAACAATCGAGGAGACGGATCCGAATTCCATTTATGCATCAACAGACCCTGCTGTCATTCACAATTTAAAGAGCCTGAACCTCGCCTTCAATTATAAGATAAATCGTATTTTCATAGACGATGAGGAGGTATACCTGCCTATCCTGAAAGAATGGGCCTTTGAAGTGACACAGGATCCTGAGCATTTAAAGACTCCTATCCACTATATTATTCGTGAGTTTGTCAGAGTGAGAGATTTATATGTTTCCTATGTGAAAGAATTTGTCCATCTCAATCAGGACACTGTGAAAGGCGAAGAAGCCGAAGATCTGTATCACTCCCTTATAAAAGCGTTCGACCTTGTCATTCATATTTTTATAGAAGAAATGTACAAAAGCACAAGCCTTCAGCTTCAGGCTCAAAAAGATATGATTACTGAATTAAGCGCACCGGTCATTGTACTGTTTCACAGCGTGGGGCTGCTGCCTTTAATCGGCGATATTGATACGGTCCGCGCCAAACTGATTATGGAAAACACCCTGCATCAATGTGCAGAGAAAAAGGTGACGCAGCTGTATATTGATTTGTCAGGGGTAGCAATTATTGACACAATGGTTGCCCACCAGCTGTTCAGTTTAATTGAGGCCCTTCGTTTAATCGGCGTTTCATCCACATTGTCGGGAATCCGCCCGGAAATCGCGCAAACCGCGGTTCAGCTTGGTTTGTCTTTCGAAGATATTTCCTTGAGATCCACCCTCGCTTCAGCGATTGCATCTGACTTAAAATTAAAAAAGGTATAAGGCTTAAAGGCCTTATACCTTTTTGATTAATCATTCCATTGATACGTCCAATATCGTTCTTCTTCAAACCATGTTGCCATAACAGGTTCATTGTTTTTCAATTTTTCTTCAAGCTCTCTAAGCATGCCTTCTGTTTGAGTGCGGTGAGCTCTTAATGCATTCATTTTAATATCCGCTACTTCTTTGATATCAAGTACGACATCTGCTTCACCGAGAACCTCTTCTCTGTTGCGTGTAATGGCCATGCAGATCGTACGCGGACGGTCTTCTTTCTTTTTGCGGTACAATGCGCGGATAACCGCTTCCCCGCATGCATCATGGTCAGGGTGTACACCGTGCTCAGGATAAAATGTGACAATTAAACTTGGTTTTACATCATCTATGATCTCTTCCATGATATCAGCTAAATACTCATCATCTTCAAACTCAAGCGTTTTGTCACGGAGCCCAAGCATCCGAAGGTCATTGATATCCATTGCTTTGCAAGCATTAATAAGCTCTTGTTTTCTTAAGAGCGGCAACGTTTCCCGATTCGCGAAAAATGGATCGCCCATATTTCTGCCCATTTCACCTAATGTAGCGCAGGCGTACGTAACGGGAATGTCTTTTTTTCTGTTTAAGGCAATCAGGCCTGCCACTCCGTATGATTCATCATCAGGGTGAGGCAGGATTACAAGTACGTGTTCTTTCATTTGTTTTTCACCCTTTTCTTTAAACTGTGAACGGTTTTTCACTGATTTGCAGAGAAATAGCCAGTTTACCGCCCGGCAGATGTCCCGCCATTAATAAACGGTTATCTTCGTCTACAGTGTATTCAGTCAAGCCTTCAGCATAAATCCAGCCTTCTTCTGTTTTTAAGCCGACGCGGTAAGGTCCGCTGCCTTTGATTTTCGCCTGATGATAGGTGACTTTTGCATTGCGGATGTATGCAACAACCGTCATGTTTTTTTCATTTAAGTGTGCTGAATAAGAACCTGTCGTGGTTTCTAAATGGATATATACAGGGCGGTCCGCATATCGTTCTAAAGATGCTTGCACATCTTCTTTTATGATTGCTTTCATGATTGCTCCCCTCTTTCTTCTTTTAGATGCTCTGCACGTTCTGTATGTAATTTGACCAGCTGATATTTCACAGCCGGTTCGAGCTGTGAATTCACAATGCGCTGGATCGCGGCAATATATTTTTCCAGCATCGGTTTCCGGAGTCTCGGGTGTGTTCGTTTATCCAAGAGCTCAAGATCAATCGCCTCTGCTACCGCTTCTGCGTCATCATTTACGAAAGATCGGTTGTTCCAAAGTGAAGCATATGCTTTCACTATCTCTTTATCATTGTCCATCGTCTTGCTCCTTTATGTCTTACATACATGAAATGATTATACATAATATATGCTTCAGCTGAAAAGCCAAAGGCCTCAATGGCTTTTTGACGCCCGCTTCCACTTCACTTGTGAAAACGTAAACAAGAGCAGCGCAGCCCATATACAGCTGAATGTAAAAGCTTTCGAGCTTGAAAACGGCTCATGATAAACAAACAGCCCAATCAGCAAGGTAATGGTCGGTGCAATGTATTGCAAGATACCCACTTGATACAGCGGCAGCCGTTTCGCTCCTTCCGCAAACAATAATAGCGGCAGCGCCGTAAACACACCGGCAAAAAAGAGAAGCATCCACGTCCCCCCGCTTTCTGCACCCGCGGGCTGGATATGGCCGCTCAGCAGCAAATATCCCAAAGCAATCGGCATAATCATGAATGTTTCCAGCGTTAAACCGATGGCGCTCGACAGGCTTGTTCTTTTTTTGCTTAACCCGTACAGCCCGAAACTGAATGCAAGCAGAAGCGCAACATAAGGAATGGAGCCGTATTGGAACGCCGAGATGATGACGCCGGCCGCCGCGATCGAAACCGCCACCAATTGCAGGCGATTCAGTTTTTCCTTTAAAAATAATATCCCAAGGAGCACTGATACAAGCGGATTAATGTAATAGCCAAGACTAGCCTCAAGCAAAAAGCCATGGTTGACAGCCCATATGTACACAAACCAGTTAATCGAAATCAGGATTGAAGCGAGAAATAAAGAAAGGATGCCGCCTTTCTTTTTCAAAGAACGCAGCTCCTGCCACCCTGTTTTCCATTGCCTCAAGAAAAAAAGTAAGATACACATAAAAACAAAAGACCATATAATACGGTGAGCCAAAATATCAAGAGCCGGCAGCTGTGCGAGAAGCTTCCAATAGAGCGGAAACAGCCCCCACATGATAAAGGAAACGGCTGTGTAAAGAACGCCTTTTTTTGTTTCTGAATATTGCATGCAAATCCCCGCCTTTCTTTAGAGCATCTTATATTATATCACGTGAAAGATCTGGCGGGCATATACTATTTTGTCCATGAAGAAAGGATGTGACGACGATGTTTGAATGGAACAAGTACTTTCCTTTCCACAATCAATTTTCTAAGGAAGCGTTAAAAAAAGCTGATCCAAAAGAAGTAGAAACGTATGTAAATCGTGTGATGGAAAGTGTGTTCGGCAGTGACTATGCTGCTCAATTTCCTTTCCGCGATCCTCTCCCCCCAAAAAAAGAACAGCCTGCCAAACCTGAGGCTAAACCTGATGTAGATATATTCGAAACAGCAGATCATGTGTTTGTTAAGGTTCCAATCAATGAAAGCCGGCTCGAACAGGTGAGAATCAAACACACATCTCACGAATTATTGTTAGAAAACTTCCCGAACTCAGATCACCCAAAAAAAGTAAACCTTCCTTGTTTAGTCAAACGCAAAGGAACAAAAGCCGTCTTTAAGGATGGCCTTCTGGAAGTCATGTTTCAAAAGCAGCAAGACTACAATATGTCCGAGGTAGAAATCATCCGATAAAAAACGGCCTGCATCGGTGCAGGCCGTTTTTTATTAATAGAAGCCGGGATATCCTCCGTATGGCACGCCTGCACCAAAACCGTACGGTGCGCCTCCGTAACCATACGGGACAGGCGGATAAGCATAGGGACGAGGAGCGTTAAAGAGAGCACTCCCGAGAAAACCGCCTAATAAACCGCCGACTAAAGGAGCGCCAAACAAGAAAGGATTGCGCGCCGGATATTCGACTGGATCTGGGTTCCCGCGATAATACGAATGATGAGGGTACATGATTTTTCCTCCTTTATGTCTGCCTATACGTAAGGTATTCAACAAGGAAGATAAACGATTGGGCTACGGACTGAATCTATGGATTGTTACATCACAAGCCCTGCCAATAACACACAGCTGATCCCCGTCACCGAGAGAACTGTTGTAAGCAGCGTCCAGCACCTGGCCAATACTGGGCGCCGTATGCGACTGAAATGGCAGTAGGCGCAGGACGCGGGGGCAAAAATCCGTGGGTGACATTTAACGCCGCGGCCATCGGGATTCCAAGATAAAGAAAAGGCATTTTTAATTCTTTTGCAATCGCATACACAATCGGCATCAACAGAACAAGACCAACTTCAAAAAATAGGGCAATCCCGATGATAAACGAGGCAATCACCACCGGCGCCTGTATTCGTTTCCTCCCGAATTTGTCAATCAGCGTAATGGCGATCCGACACCCGCTTCAATGGAAAGAACAATTTTATTAATATCCATTCCAAGTTCGATGGCCACTAAAAATGAAACGACAATAAGCGAGACAAAAGTATTTAATTTTAGTTTAATAATGAGAAATAACAGAATCAGCACTCAAACAGCAACAATTAAAATTGGCATGGTACCCCTCCAAATGTGTTTTAAATGAATATCATGACAATGTTTCGATAGTATTCAAGCCCAGCTTTATAGAAAGCGTTTTCATTAATAGTTAAAATGTTTTGGTTATATGATTATCACCTTTTGGTCAACTAGTATATCCATGCTAATATCCTAATTAATGACTGTTAATCGTTTTCATGAGTTTGCCTTGATTGACTACTTATTGATTAACTTTTGGTTATGTGTTATGTTTTTTATCAAGTTAACTGCCAATCTTTATATCTATCCATTGTCTGGAAGCAAATCAAACAATGTGAAAACAGATGGATAATACACTTCACAAGAGGAGGAATTCACATGCCATTATTACGTTTTGATTTAATTGAGGGCCGTGATGAAAAATCGCTGCAATTGTTATTAGATACTGCTCACCAAGCGATGGTTGAAGCGTTCGGTGTTCCGGAAAGAGACCGTTATCAAATTGTCCATCAGCATCCCGCAAACGAGCTTATAATCCAGGATACGGGATTAGGGTTTCAAAGAACCAGGGATCTGGTCATCATTAGCATGACAAGCAAAGCAAGAACTGAAAGCCAAAAGGAAAAGTTGTATGCCCTGCTGGCTGAAAAGCTAGAAGCAGAATGCGGTGTTTCCCCGGAAGACTTAATGGTTTCCATTACCGAAAATGGTGACGCAGACTGGAGTTTCGGTCTCGGTGAGGCACAATTTTTAAATGGCAAACTATAAAATAAGTAAAAAAGAGGGAGCTTTATCTGAAGCTCTCTCTTCTGTTCTCTCATTTCTTTTCTGATAACAGCTGCGATAATCAGAATAACGAGTGATCCAAATTTGGCAGATAGAGTCTGGATTTTTCAGTCAGATAAAGTCCCGGTAATTTGCATAACGAGATAACTGATCACCCTCATTGACAATATGTTAGCTGCTAATAGCTTTATCACGGACTGACTATTCCTATTTTTGCAGTCACCTTCATATAACATTACTCTGTAAAAGAAACGCAATATAAAAAGTCATGTAAACGGTATGATCGACCACTTACATGACTTTATCATCGAAACAAAGGCTCTTTCTCAGGCGCCTCTATCCTCATTTCTCTTTTTCGCACATCGTTTCACCTGGTTCGCAAAACTGATCGGCCCACGCCTGCATCTCTTGAAATACAGCTTGAAGCGCTGTTCCTTTTTCAGTCAGCGTATAGATGACTTTGACAGGCGTTTCAGGGAGAACCTGCCGTTCGACGATCTCGTTTTGTTCTAGCTCCTTTAGGCGCTCCGCAAGCATTTTTTGGCTGATCATCGGTATTGTTTCCGTTATCTCTTTAAACCGTTTCGGCCCATCCATTAGCACATGGATGATCAGACCGTTCCATCGTTTTCCCAGCAATGAAAAAGCGGATTCCATTTTAGGGCACATTGTATTTCCCACAAGTCTTCATCCCTTCATCTATTGATTGACATGTATTCAATGATCCATTACAATAATCTTTCAAGTTACATTTAGTAAGTTTCTAACTTTTCTATTATCATACCACGTTTATCCGAAGGAGGAAACACTATGACGAATACTCTGGATGTTTTAAAAGCACGTGCTTCTGTAAAGGAATATGATACAAATGCCCCAATCTCTAAGGAAGAGCTGACTGAGCTATTGGACCTTGCCGCTAAAGCGCCTTCAGCTTGGAACCTTCAGCATTGGCATTTCACGGTATTCCACAGCGATGAATCAAAAGCAGCACTTCTCCCTGTAGCGTATAACCAAAAACAAATCGTTGAGTCTTCTGCTGTTGTTGCCATTTTAGGCGATTTAAAAGCAAATGAAAACGGTGAAGAAGTTTACGCTGAATTAGCAAGCCAAGGCTATATTACAGATGAAATCAAACAAACATTGCTCGGCCAAATCAACGGTGCTTATCAAAGCGAACAATTCGCGCGTGATTCCGCTTTCTTAAATGCTTCTTTAGCCGCTATGCAGCTTATGATTGCCGCAAAAGCAAAAGGTTATGACACTTGCGCCATCGGCGGATTTAACAAAGAGCAGTTCCAAAAGCAATTTGATATCAGTGAGCGCTATGTTCCGGTTATGCTTATTTCAATCGGAAAAGCCGTGAAACCCGCCCATCAAAGCAACCGCTTGCCGCTTTCAAAAGTGTCAACTTGGCTGTAAGGATATGAAAAAACCTTAGTCCGACATACGGACTAAGGTTTTTTTATGATACAATCGATTCTTTGTACCAATCGCGGGCCTGTTCAGCTTCATGCTGCGTCAGCTGATGGCCCCCATCCTGCCAGAAAACAGAGGCTGATGCCCCGCTGTCACGCAAATAACGGTAAAGTTCTTCTGATTCTTCCTTCGTGCAGAGAGGATCATAATTTCCGGCACCGATAAAAACAGGGAGTCCCGTCATATTAGGCAGCTTGAGACCGCGAATCGGAACCATCGGATGATGCAGAATAGCCCCTTTTAAGACATCTTGATAATGGAAAAGCAGGCTTGCCGCAATATTTGCGCCGTTTGAATAACCGACCGCAATAACTCTGCCGCGA
Organism: Bacillus cabrialesii; assembly: GCF_004124315.2. Lineage (GTDB taxonomy): Bacteria > Bacillota > Bacilli > Bacillales > Bacillaceae > Bacillus > Bacillus cabrialesii. Next base: position 2,179,161 of record NZ_CP096889.1, read on the forward strand.
TCAAATTGATATGTTTCTGCAGCCTCGTCAATAAAATCTTTCAATTCTGTTGTCCGCTCTACGAGGTCCTTTTCATCAAAGACACCTTCACTCAGACGTCTGAAAAATCGCGGCATTCCATTTTCAAGCACCGATCCTCTGACACCAAGCAAATGGGCATGAGGGTCTATAAACCGTCCCAATGAAATCAAATCTTGTTCATTTCCGCCAGTGCCATGTAACAGCAAAAGTACGTTGTCAGATGTCCCTTTTTCATAAATATGCTTCATCATAAATTCCCCCTTTAAAGTTTAGGCAAAACGTCTGTAATTTGTTGTCTGTGTTTCTCCAGCCATTCAGGCAGTTTTAATGAAGTCCCCAGCTCATCAAACGTTTCATCTGTCATAAAGCCCGGCTCATCTGTGGCAATTTCAAATAAGATACCGCCTTTCTCCCTGAAATAAACGGATGTAAAGTATTCTCTATCAAGGATTTCTGAAGAGGGAAAATGGTTTTGCGCAATAATCGGCAGCCATTTCGCCTGTTCCTCTTTCGTTGTCCGAAATGCTACATGGTGTACTGTTCCATAACCTCCTACCCCTCTTTGTTCAGGGTGTAAATGGACGTCAATGAGGCCGCCGATAGCCGCTGGGGATGTCAGTCTGACGATCTGGTTTTCTTCCGCCGCTTTGGCATATCCAAAGCTTTCCGTTAAAAATTGTATGGTCGCCTGCGGGTCATAAGAATACAGCAGCACGCCTTTCATTCCCGTAATTGCTTCATGTTCTGAAATGCCTTCAGGCGTCCACTCGCTTTTGCCGCTTTTCGCATTCTCCATAATCGCTAGCGGAAGGTCTTCCGTATCATCAAACATAAGACCCTTTTCCCCGAATAACGTTTTCTCCTCAAGGTTTAGCCCGTTTTTCTCAAGACGTTCTTTCCAAAAAGACAGGGAGCCTTTAGGAACTGAAAAGTACACCCGGCCCGCTTGACCTTTACCTACCGTTCCCTGTCCGCTTCCTTGGAACGGAAAAAAGGTCATAATTGTACCGGGATCTCCATTTTGATTCCCGAAGTAAAAATGATACGTTCCGGGATCATCAAAGTTTACTGTTTTTTTGACAAGCCTGAGCCCGAGCACTTCTGTATAAAATCGCAAGTTTTCTTGCGGATTTCTGGCGAATGCTGTGACATGGTGCAATCCTTCTGTTTTCATTTTCCCACTCCTATTTATCTCGATTTCAAGATATTTATTATTTTAAACCTTTATTGAAGAGGATGCAAACCATGTGTTTTAATTAAATAATTGAAAAAATCATTTTTTTCTAATAATTATCTTGTGATCTTTTCTTACAACTGCTATTATAGTGAGCATTATCATGTTTCAGGAGGAAAGTAAATGGTTAAAAAAGCACTTATTGTTATTCTCATTCTTTTGCCATTCGCTCAGCTTGCGCTATTGCCGCTTGTGAATCGAATTGAACCGATTATTTTCGGTCTTCCGTGTTTCCACTTTTGGCTGCTGTTGTGGATTATTATTACGCCGTTATGCTCGTTTGGCATTTACCAGACGCAAAAAAAAGATGGAGGATTTGAATAATGCAAGGGAATCTCACTGCACTTCTCATTACAGCTATTATCGTTTTAACCGTTGTCTGTATCGGATTTCTCGCCGGAAGGGACAAATCCTCACGAACCTCGGTAGAAGAATGGTCCGTAGGCGGCAGACGCTTCGGCGGTCTGTCTGGTTTTTAGTAGGCGCTGACCTCTATACGGCATATACTTTCTTAGGGTTAACCAGTACTGCTTATACGGGCGGAAGTGTTGCATTTTTCGCCATCCCTTATTCTGTGTTGGCTTACTTTATCGCCTATTTCTTCCTGCCAAAACTTTGGAAAGTTGCGAAAATTCATAAATTAACAACACTCGCAGATTACGCCCGGGAACGTTTTGATAGTAAGCTTTTAGCAAGCCTCGTTGCCATCGTAGGCGTGCTGATGCTTATTCCGTACATATGCCTTCAGCTGAGCGGCATTCAAGATACGCTCCAAGTTGCCGGCACCGGATATATTAACGTAAAATTCGTTGTCATCATTTCATTTATTCTTGTAGCTCTTTACACATTCTTCAGCGGGATTAAAGGGCCTACTTTTACAGCGATCATTAAAGACATTTTAGTCTGGGTTATTATGCTGTTTATGGTGGTGTCCCTCCCTCTCATTCATTTTAACGGCTGGACACCGATGATTGACACGTTAGTGAAGGAAGCGCCGCAAATGCTGACGATACCGGCAGAAGGGCCAAAAGGCATTTCTTGGTTTATCACAGCATCTATTGTTTCCGCTCTGGCACTTTTTATGTGGGCACATGCCGCTACAGGTGTTTTCACGGCGAAAAGCGCCGATGCAGTAAGAAAAAACAGCATGTTTTTGCCGCTTTATAATATTGTGTTAATTTTGGTTATTTTTCTTGGATTTATCGCCTTTCTTGTCCTGCCGGAAGATACAAATCCAAGACTGGCGCTGCTTCATTTGATTCAAACATCTTACGGCGGCGTGGCACAAGGTTTCGCATATGCCACGATCGCTCTTGCTTCATTGATTCCTTGTTCCATTATGGCAATCGGGGCATCGAATTTATTCGCCAACAACCTATACAGGGATTTGATTCATCCGAATGTGTCTCAAAGCAAGCTGACCCTTGTCACACGTTCAATGGTGTTTGTTGTCATCGGTCTCGCGCTTCTGTTTGGAATGCTGTTCCCGACTGCCTTAGTGACACTCCAGCTATTAGGTGTATCCGGCATGGTGCAAATCTTCCCGGCGATTGCTGTCAGTCTATTCTGGAAGCGTCAAACGAAAGAAGCGACGGTTATCGGATTATTAGTCGGCCTTGCGGTTACGTTTATTGTGTATACCACTCAATCCGCACATGGCATTTATGAAGGGTTCTGGGGATTGGCCGCCAACATCGCTGCTGTCGTTATTCTGAATCCGCTGTTTGTCAAAAAAGCAGGATCCAATCCTGTCATTGAAGGTTTATTTGGTAAAAAACAAGACGCTAACCCGAATCAAAAGGGTGCATAAAAAAACCATACGCGGCATCCGCGTATGGTTTTTTTACATTTCTTTTTTCAGTGTTTCAATTGCCTTTTCCATTTGCGTATCATTATTAGACAGCTTCTTTTGAAGTTCTGTCATTAATTTCGTTGTTGTATCGCCAGTGAGTACACCTGTTTCTTTCAGCTTCTCTTTTTTCTGGAACTGTTTGACAACAGATACAAAATCATGGTCATACGTACTGTTAACCTTTACCTTGTAGCCAAGTGCTTTGAGCATTTGCTGAGCTACTTTGACGTTTGTGCCTGAATCCCCTGATTTGTACGTTTTATCCGCATCCAAATACGGCAGCTTTGCGTAATCAGGCAGCTCTGCTTTCACTTGAGGTTTAATACCTTTTTTGTGAATCCACTCACCATCGGCAGTCAGCCATTTGGCAACTGTCAGTTTGACGTTGGAGCCATCGTCATATTCTTTTGCTGTTTGCACTGTGCCTTTGCCAAATGTCGTTTCACCGATTAACGGTATGCCGGACGATTCATGAAGAGCAGCGGACATAATTTCAGCGGCGCTGGCTGTTCCGTCATTTACTAAAACGACGGTCGGCTTGGTGATTTTTCGTTCTTTTTCGGCTTTCATAACTTCTTTTGAACCGTTTTTGTATTCAACCTGCATGATGTTTTTGCCCTTATCAATGAACAGATTGCTCATTGTAATCGCCTGGTCCATTAAGCCGCCCGGGTTTCCCCTCAAGTCTAAAATATAGCCTTTGGCGCCTTTTTTCTCCAAACTGTCAATCGCATCTGTCAGCTCTTTAGCAGTTGTTTCAGAGAAAGAAGTGATTTGAATTTCGCCGATATTATTGTCTTTCATTTCTGAATAAACGGTCTCTACAGGAATGGTATCGCGCTTAATGGAAAGATCGATATTTCCGACTCCCGCTCTGTTTAGCTCTAGCTTCACTTTTGTGCCCTTTTTGCCTCGGATTAAAGCGACGGCTTCATTTACAGTCATGCCTTTGACGCTTTTCTCGTTCACCTTAAGGATTTGGTCCCTCGGTTTGATTCCGGCTTTTTCAGCAGGTGAACCTTTTATAGGCGACACAATAAGGATTTCACCGTCTTTCTCCTCTACTTGTGCTCCGATTCCTTCAAAGGATGCAGAAATCGTCTCGTCGAATGATTTTGCTTCCTCTTGATCCATATATGTGGAATACGGATCATCGAGAGATTGAATCATTCCTTTAATTGCTCCGTCTACTAATTTGTCATCATCTGTTTTTTGGTAATAATCACTTTTGATTTGCTCATACGCTTTATTTAATTTTTCGAACTTGCTGTCTCCCATGCTTGCTGATTTTTGGCTCAGGATGCTGGAATTTCCCGTAATAAATAAAGTAAGCGCCGAAGCGACAACCGCAGTGATCAGCACAATAAAAAACAGTTTTAATTGCCGTTTCAATTAAACACCACCTTTTTCTTCTTACATTATTATCATGGACGAATTCTTATTCGTCAACTCGGAGCAAAAATGAAAGAGAAACGCCCTTCTTTCGCTTTTCATAAACCTATGTCTTTATACGACATATGATAAAGAAAAAGGAGGATTCGATATTGAGCCGATATTTAGAAATGCTGTCCTTATTCGGTGTTGCAGGAGCGCATCCTGGCGGTTTGGCTTTTTCAAAAGCGGTCCTGCAAAAGGCTGCGCCCTCCCCGGATCAGCCGATTCTTGATGCCGGATGCGGAACAGGGCAAACAGCGGCTTATTTAGGACATTTGCTGTATCCTGTATCAGTCGTTGATAAAGACCCTATCATGCTTGAGAAAGCGAAAAAAAGATTTGCAAATGAAGGGCTTGCCATCCCTGCATATCAGGCGGAGCTGGAACACCTCCCGTTTTCTTCTGAATCCTTTTCCTGCGTCTTGTCAGAATCAGTCCTCAGTTTTTCCCATCTGACATCCTCTCTTCAAGAAATTGCAAGAGTATTGAAGCCCGGCGGGATGCTGATTGGTATCGAAGCGGCTTTAAAAAAACCGATGCCTGCTGCAGAAAAGAAGCAAATGCTGGATTTTTACGGTTTTACTTGCTTACATGAAGAAACCGAGTGGCATAAGATCCTTAGGTCATACGGCTTTCAAAAAACGGAAGCATTGACACTTCTTCCGGAAGACATGGAATTTGAGCCAACCACAGAAATGGATTTATCGCAAACGATTGCCCCTATCTATTACGATACGCTTCAAGCACATTATGAACTCATGCAGACATATAGTGAGTACATGGGTCATTGTATCTTTATCGCGTATAAGTAAAACGGCGTATAGCCTCCTTTTTTCGTCCAACCTTTTTCTCCTATCTATCATATGCTGATAGAAAGTCAAGATAGGAGGGAAACAATATTGGAGAGATATTATCATCTTTGCAGAAACCATCAAGGTAAAGTCGTCAGAATTACAGAGAGAGGCGGGAGAGTTCACGTCGGCAGAATTACCCGTGTAACAAGAGACAGAGTTTTTATAGCTCCGACCGGCGGAGGGCCAAGAGGTTTCGGTTACGGATATTGGGGCGGTTATTGGGGATACGGAGCGGCTTACGGTATTTCCCTCGGTTTAATCACAGGGGTCGCTCTTGCTGGTTTATTCTTCTGGTAAGCACAGAACAAATGCTAGATTCACCAGACACAATGAAGCCCGCTTATCTAGTGTAAGCGGGCTTTTCATTTTAAATTTTCTTCACTTTTTCAAAGTACTCTTCGAGCGTTAAATCATTATCTTGGATGACTTTTGCGGCTTTTTTGCCTACATAGCGCAGATGCCATGGCTCATATTCATATTTCGTGATATCCTCTTTATTTTTCGGATAGCGAATGATAAAGCCATATTTATAAGCATTGTCCTGCACCCATTTTCCGTCTGCCGTGCTTCCGAACGCTTCATTTAACTCAAAGCCATTGCTTCGGCTGGAAATGTCCATCGCAAGTCCTGTTTGGTGCTCGCTTTCACCCGGGTAAGCGACTGCTTCCCTTGCCTTCTTTTCCCCTTTTAGGCTTACTTCATTGTCAAAAATGACTTTCTGTCTGTCATACGCACGGTACCCTGAGACAGCTGCGAGTTCATAGCCTTCCTTTTTCGCAGCATCGAACATCGTTTTTAATGCGTCGGCCGCTTCCTTTCTGATGTAACGTTTTTGAATCTTCTCTTCAAATGAAAACTCTACATCAGGTATGACAAGATCGCTAGGTTCATAGTTTCCGGGCAGTGCGTATTGTTTATTGACAAGCGCAAGTATATTTTCTGGATTTTGAATGGTTTCCAGACCGTCTACTTTTTTAATATCATTGAAATACTTGCTTTCCAATGAAAACGCACTGTCCTGAGTCTTTGTTTTTTTCGTGTCATTTGTTTTTTGTTCTGTTTGCTTTGTTTCTGCTGTGGATTTCGTATCCTTTTGAGCATCTCCATTCGACATGCTGCAGCCGGCTCCGACTATTGCCGTTACACTCAAAGCGGCAGCCAGTGAGAACCATTTACCGGACTTTTTCATCATACATTACCTTCCTTTTATCGATCGTTTCCGCATTCATAAAGAAGAGGCTGCCGGCAGCCAGCACGCCTCTTGATTTATTTTATTGTGATACGGAATGTAAAGCCACTTCTATCATATCATGAAATGTGGTTTGACGCTCTTCCGCTGTCGTTTCTTCTCCTGTTAGTACGTGATCACTCACAGTGAGAATTGACAGCGCTTTTCTTCCGTGCTTCGCTGCTAATGTATACAATGCCGTTGTTTCCATCTCAACGCCGAGCACGCCGTATTTTGCAAGCTTTTCGATTTGCGAATCGTCGTTATAGAACTGATCAGCTGTAAATACGCTTCCTACAGTGACCGGCACGCCTTTATCCTTTGCGGCATCATAAGCATTTTTTAAAAGCTCGAAATCAGCGCATGGGGCAAAATCAATGCTTCCAAAAGCGACTCTGTTCATTTGTGAATCAGTTGAGGAGGTCATAGCCAAAATGACGTCCCGCACTTTGACATCTTTACGAATAGCGCCGCAAGAACCTACTCTTATTAGGTTTTGTACGTCGTAACTTTGAATTAGTTCATTCACATAAATCGAAATAGATGGAACGCCCATTCCCGTGCCTTGCACGGATATTTTTTTGCCTTTATATGTACCCGTAAATCCATACATGCCTCTGACTTCATTGTAGCATTCTACATCTTCAAGATACGTTTCAGCAATAAACTTTGCTCTGAGAGGATCGCCCGGCAAAAGCACTGTATCCGCAATTTGTCCTTTTTCAGCACCTATATGTACACTCATCTCATTTCCTCCTGTAAAACTAAATTATCATCCAGTCCGTTCATTTTACAACGAATGTCATGATGAGACAAACTCCAGCATTGATTATAAAGGAATATCGAGAAAAAAGAAATGTTCCGGAGCCGTTTCGGCATTTCCTGAAAAAACGGGATAATCGAGGTGTTTATTTGAAAACCTAACCGCAGGAAGGAGGGATGAGACGTGGGTAAAAAACAGCGTAACAGGATCACTGGCCAAAAAAAGAACAATCACATACCTGCAAAAGATGTAATTGCAGCTGAAGAGGCGCACGGGAAGGAGTATTCCGCTGCCAAACGCAAGCCTTAAACTGCAGAAAACTGCGGAAATCCGCAGTTTTCTTTTTGTTATGTCGTTTGTACAATCAGACGATTGATTTTTCTCCATCCGGCGGGAAGCAGTTTATAATATGTTTTCCCTTTTCTGCCTTCATCAATCAGAATCACGTCCCCAGTGGCCATAAATCTCGCATCATAATCACTTGGAACGGTATCAAATACATTAAACAAAGAGAATGCTCTTTTCAGCACGTCTTGATGATCGCTCCCGTTCAGTTCAGTTCGATAGACGGCTCTGTAGCCCTTTTTTTCGCCAAACCGGGGTGTCTGAAATATTGTCACGTCATAGGAACAAGACTTCTTTTTAAACACGGATAACATCATCAAGATCCCCTCCCTTTTATTTCTTTAACATATTGGCGTTTTTACCGTGTTTTCCTCTCTCTATTTTTGTCGAAACCGCTTTATCTTTTCGTCAAAACCTTTTACTAGGAAAAACAGAAGCAAACCGAGACTAAAGCCTCCTAGCACGTCGGTCATAAAGTGAACTCCAAGATAAATTCTGCTTATGCCAACCAAAATTGTGATTACGCCAGCAATGGTGTATACCATTTTTTTATGTTTGGACAAAAACGGGAGGTGTTTCACTAAAAAGTAGGCAATGACAGGATAGACACAGGCAGCGTTCATAGAGTGGCCGCTCGGAAAGCTGAAGGATGATTCATGAACCAGTGGCGCAAAATCAGGCCTTTCTCTTTCGATCCATTCTTTTAAGACTTTGTTTAACAGCCGATCTGCGCCGAATACCAAGAGCATCAAAATGCCGTCCCATGTTTTCCTGTAAAAAAACAGCCCAGCTCCAATGATCACGATAAGAGGAAGCAGGAAAGAAGAAGCACCAAGATGCGTGATCCCTGTCATGACATCATTAAGCCATGGCTGACGGACCAAAACAGCGGCCTTGCTTATCGTTTCATCTGCAGATTGAACAGCATTTGCATGAATGGCCGCAGCTAGAAAAAGAAAGAAAAGAAACAAACTAACGGGCTTGTACCACAATGTAACCACCTCAACTTTCACAGAAGTCATATAACACGAATAATAAAACCGGAGCTGATGGCTCCGGTTTTATGCCTCAATCATCTTCATCCAGCTCTTCATCTATCATACATTTTTCTATCAAATAATCAAAGGTAATATCAGCGATTTCAAACAGCTCATCCTCACTCGGTATGTAGCCCCGTCTTGCAAGCTCTCTGTAAAAAAATTCAGCGATTTCTTCCGTATCAATCACAAGATCTATTTCTTTCATCTCCGTACCGCCTCCTTTTTTATGTTTTATGAAAAAACAGGCTGAATTATACCCGGTGTTCTAAACAATTCTTTCAGTCATATACATTGAATAAAAAACAAGCCATGGGAGGCTGACGAGAATGATTGCTAAAATGATGGAAGCACTGGACGGAGAAAGATTTGATATCATAATGGAAAAAACGCTCAAAGGAATGACGCATGTCATGATATGGGGCTGTCTGCCTTATTTTTTATATGTTTTGATCCATTTGTTCACAAACTAACTGAAATGCTCTTTTAAACTTTCCAAAACAAACATCATCATATCTTTATATTCTTCATCTTGAAACATTTCATACAGAATTTTGTAGTCATTATAAATATCCAGAAGCTCATCAACAATTGATACAGCAAGGATGTGAAGGGTATCTTGATCTTCATCATCGCCTTCAAACTGAAGAAGAGCAGACGATGCGATATCTTCGCCGATCTCATGGCCAGTTTCTCCGACATAGTGGACAAACAAAAGCTGATGTACAAACTGGTCCATTTCATATTTTCTAAGAACCAGTGTGAGATCCTCTTCCTCCGTTTCAAGCCACTCTCCATCCTTTAAACGGGTCAGCTCATAAATGATATCTTCCCAGCCATCTTCTAAATATCTCCAAATTTCTGTTCTGTGTCCGATAATGCGAAAGAGTTCTTTTCCATAATCTTTTACATAAACGACGTCCCCAATAAGGAATTCATACTCAATATCAAGTTTTTCCATGTCGACAATGACACCCTCATAATCTTTATAAAGCTGAATGGACGATTCAAAGTATAAGACTTCATTATGATTCACTTCATAAAGATAGTGTTTATCAATTTGATGTACTTTTGTAATGGTGCCGACTGTTCCATACATAATGACGACTACGATATCCCCTACTTGGAATTTCGGTTTATTTTGCTTCATGGTGTCTCCCCCTCGCCGCAACATTTCTCATACGCTATCGTATGCCGGGTGACACCAATTCGCATGGGCATGAAAACCAAAGGAAATATCCAATTATGCATAAATGAGGACATAAAAAAATCCGCAGTGATCTGCGGATGAAACAGCTATTATCTGCCGTGCACTTCAGCCTCGTATTGATCCCAGGCTTCATCAAATGTCGCCATCGTGTGAAGATAGTCAGCGTTCAACTCTAAATATGAACTGATTTCATGATAATCGGTTGAGGTTTTCGGGAAGCTGTGATCCTCATACGCCTGATTGGCAAATTCACTGATGCTGTCCTGCGGCTTCGGGTGTCTGTATTTTAATAAATAGTGATAAAAGGATTTCATGGGTTTCCCCTCCTGGTGTCTGTCTTTTGTTGTTCTATTATACAGTTCAAGTGTAAAATTACAACAAAAGAATACCGAAACATCAATCAGGAGAAGTCAAAATAGTTGCGTTTCAGAATCCTTTCTGTCTCCATGAGCTGCTGATACGTCAGGCTTTCAGGCAGTTTTTTTGTTTGAATTAAAAGCAGCTGATCCTCAATCTCCTTTATTGTGGTTTCTTCTTGATAAGTCATTCCGCAGGAAGCACACACCATGGCGGGGGTGTCTGTCAGTTCTATTGCTCTTGTACCATCAGGGAGCTCCCAATACACCGTGTTCCACCCGGGTACCGCTTCAAGCTCACCGCACCATTCGCATGTTTTCATGAAGAATCCCCTCCGCTTTCAGCGCCTTTCTGTTTTTTCTGCTGCGCCAAAAATTTCTTTTCTTTTAGCTGGTCTCTTTTCTCACGCCGGTCTTTTAATGTTTCATGCTCCGGATTCGCTGTATATGCCTCTCTCCTTTTGATTCTGGCTACATTTTCCGGTGTGAATGAGACATCTTTGTCAGCAAAAATAGCACTCAGCCCGATCGGCTCCTTTTTGTCAGCGGTTTCAGGGAAAACGGACTCAAAATAAGCGTCAGCCTGGTTAGGGATATACTTCTCCGGCTCCGGATATGACGTAATCACACCTTCAAAATTTCTCAAGATGACTTTGTCAGGGCTTTGCGACAGTACATAGTTTGGCTGCAGGGCGATTTTCCCCCCGCCGCCTGGTGCGTCAACGACAAAGGTAGGTACCGCATATCCTGATGTATGTCCTCTCAGCCCTTCAATGATCTCCAACCCTTTGGAAACCGGAGCTCTGAAATGCCCAATGCCCTCTGACAGATCGCATTGGTAAATATAATACGGACGGACTCTGATTTTTACCAAGTCGTGCATGAGCTTTTTCATGATTGGAACGGAATCATTAATACCGGCTAACACGACGGCTTGATTTCCGACCGGCACTCCTGCGTTCACCAGCTTTTCACAGGCCTCAACGGATTCCTCTGTCATTTCGATGCTTGTGTTGAAATGGGTATTCAGCCAGACAGGGTGATATTTTTTCAAAATCTCGCACAGTTGATCGGTAATGCGCTGCGGAAAGACGACCGGCGCCCTAGTTCCGATTCTGATCACTTCCATATGCGGAATGCTGCGGAGCTCTTTTAAAATGTATTCTAAAATTTGGTCATTGATCAGCAGCCCGTCGCCGCCTGAAATCAAACAATCGCGGATTTCAGGCGTTTCTCGGATATAAGCAATCGCAGCATCAAGCTGTTTTTTAGGGACTCCCATTCCGATTTGTCCGGAAAAGCGCCTTCTTGTGCAGTAGCGGCAGTACATGGAACATTGATTGGTGACAAGAAACAGCACACGATCGGGATAGCGGTGTGTCAAACCAGGTACCGGTGAATCTTCATCCTCATGGAGCGGGTCTTCCAGATCGTATTTTGTTTTGTGCATTTCTTCAGAAAGCGGTACAGACTGCATGCGGATCGGGCATCTTGGATTATCGGGGTCCATTAAAGAAGCATAGTAAGGTGTAATATTTAAGGGGATTGTTTTGGTCGAAATTCTGACGCCTTCCTCTTCAGCCTCGGTCAGATTGATGACTTTTTTTAAATCATCCAACGTTCTAACTGTATGTGTCAGCTGCCAAAGCCAATCGTTCCATTTCTCTTCCGGAACGTCCTTCCATAACTCGATCTCCTTCCAATGCCGTTTCGGTTTATACCATTTGCTTGCCAAATGAGTTCCTCCTCGCCATCGTTTTGACTTACAGGTGCTTGCACCAAACATTCATGTTTTCAAGTCCTTCGGCTATATAGCAATTATTGGTCAGCCTTCCGCCGTATTGATAACCCGAATGGTACAACACGGCATTCATCCCAAAAGACGCAGCGCGGGCGAGAGAAAACACATGAAAGATGTCCTTCGCAACCAATTCTCTCTCCAATGCCTCAATTAAAAAGCTCGTCAGCGAATGGCCCCGATATTCCGAAAGTACAGCGCAGTCGGTTATTTCCGCATGCCCGAGCTCTGGATTGATGTCTGCGCTTGCTGCACTGATCAGGCGGTCATGATCAAACATGACATAATACATCGTATTTTCATTCATCGTCTTTTCAATATAAGCGGGATCAAATACCGGAGTGGGGTACGTACGGAAAACTTTTTTATACAGCATCGATAGCTGGTACATGTCGTTTGTTTCTGCTTTTCTTATCGTAAATATGGGTGTATTTTTATTGCGGAGGCGAGGCGCTGTGCGATATAAAGCTTCTATCATTTCCTGTTCCTCTATATAAGAATCTGTTTGTCTCCGGTTTTCTGTGAGGTAACGGACCATGATACAAGCGGGGTGGCCAAGATAATAGCCCTCGAGAAAACCCTCCGGCGCAAATAATTGTTTAGCAAGCACAGCCTCATCATGCTGTTTCGTATAAACGATGATTTTTTCCGCATCCTCTTCTTTTGCTGCTGCCACGATATCAGGCAGCGCCTTCTCAATGGCTCCGTCATAACGAACCACTCTGATTCGTTTATTAAAGCCGTCATAGTCCAGAACTGCTGTGACACCGTTACTCTTTATCAACTTGAGCATCCGCATCCTCCCTGTCTGTATGAAGACCGCACCAATCCATAACAAAAAGCGCAATAATTTTAGCAGATTCTATCATGGCTTCAACCTCAATGTACTCATTTGCCTGATGGGCTGTTTTTGTTTCCCCAGGCCCGAAGACAATCACTGGCGTATCTCCGGCATGATATAAAAGCCCTCCGTCCGTTCCCCATGGCGAGGCTTCGATGATTGGCGCTGTCTGCTTCATTTTTTGATAGGCTGATTGCAGCACTGAAATTAAAGGGTGGCCATCAGGTAAATCATTCGGCAGCCATTGAGCGCCGAACCATTCCACTTTTATCGGATGGCGTTTAAACCATTCGTCACGGTACTCTAAATCCTTCAGCCAGTTTTCCAATTCAAGTTTTACGGCTTCAGGTTTTTCTTGGGGAGCAATTCCGCATCTCCCTTCTATGACGACACGGTCTGCAACTGAAGATGGCCACGCACCGCCTGAGATGGTGCCGATATTCACCGGTACCGGTATTGGGATATTGTCATACAGCGGCTCTGAAATTCTCGCATTGCGGACTTTCTCCAGCTCTTGTATGGCTGTGATCACGTGCATGCTTTTTTCAATCGCGCTTACTCCCTCGTAGCGAGCACCCCCATGTGCCGCTAATCCCTTCACTGTAATCCGAAACCACATCGAGCCCTGCTGCTTTATAAAAAGTTTCATATTCGTCGGTTCCGGAATCAGCGCGCCGTCAGCACGATAGCCTCTCATGATGGCGGACAGTGTTCCGGCGCCGCCGCACTCTTCATCTACAACACTTTGAAACAATACATCTCCCTTCAATTTAACATCGCAGGCGTGCAGGGCTTCTAAAGCAAAAAGAAGGGCTGTATTGCCTCCCTTCATATCCGTTGAGCCGCGGCCGTATATTTTACCGTTTTCTTCGACAGCTTGATACGGTTCATACTTCCAATCCTTTACGCTGCCTTCAGGCACAACATCGATATGACCGTTTAAAATCAGCGACCGCCCCCCGCCCGCTCCCGTTTTTTTTGCAACGATGTTCGGACTTTCATGAAAATCGGAACGGTCTGATTTAAAGTAGGGATGCTGTTTTAATTGCTTAAGGCTTGGCTCCCACACGTCAATGTCCATATGAAATTGCCGGAGCTTTTCAAGCACGACGGCTTGGGCGTTAAACTCTGAGCCCAATGTGCTTTTTTCTCCAATCAGCCTTTTGAGAAGACGAATGGCTTTGGCCGAATGCTGATCAAGCCACCCGATTACTTTTCTCTCAATGTCTTGCATCCTCATTCCCCCTTTTAAGAAAAAGGCATATCTATTTTGATTTCAGCTTCAGTCAGCCTCGTCACCTCATCGATTGTCGAGCCATTCATCAGCTCTTTTAAAATAAAGTGATGGCCGTCGACCTCAAGAACCGCTTTTTCAGTAATGATCAAATCTACACAGCCTGCTGCAGTTAACGGAAGCGTGCATGTTTCCGTTAATTTAGGCCTTCCCTTTTGATCAGTATGACTCATGACGACAACCACTTTTTTCGCTTTTTGGGCCAGTTCCATCGCGCCGCCCATGCCCGGCACCTTTTTTCCCGGGACAAGCCAATTTGCCAAATCGCCTGACTGGCTAACCTGCAGGGCGCCTAAAATGGTAATGTCAATTTTGCCTCTTCTGATCATCGCAAAAGACATCGTTGTATCAAAATAAGACGCCCCTTTTACAGCTCGGACAGGATATCCCGCAGCGTTGCATAAATGTTCATCCTCTTCTCCCTTGTCAGGGCTTTCGCCAATGCCAAGCACACCGTTTTCCGCCTGAAACATGACCTGCATATCAGCCGGCAAAAAGTTCGGCACCAAAGATGGGATGCCGATACCGAGATTCACAATCATGCCCGGTTTGATTTCAGAAGCGGCCCGCTTTGCGATCTGTTCTCTCTCTGCTACTCCCAAGCCCATTTCCACTTCACTCCTTCGCTTCTCACAACCCCCTCGACAAAAACCCCCGGTGTGACAATCATTTCTTCGGAGATTTCTCCCATCGTGACAATGCGCTCAGCTTCGGCAAAGGTTCTCCTGGCGGCCATTGCCATAAGCGGATTCATATTGCGCGCTGTTTTGTTATACGTTAAATTGCCGAATTCATCGGCAATGTGCGCATTGATGAAAGCAAAATCTGCTGTCAGCGCCTCTTCAACCAAGTATCGCTTCCCCGCCACAGACACGATGTCCTTCTTTTCACAAACCATTTGATTATCAATACCGACGTCGGTTAAAATGCCGCCGAGCCCCGAGCCGCCGGCGCGAATTCTTTCTGCAAGCGTTCCCTGCGGTGAAAATTGAACCTCTAACGTCCCGTCTGTCATCTGTTTTCCGGCTACAGGATTGGAACCGATATGCGATGCGATCAAGGTTTTGACTCGTTGATTGACAATAAGCGGGCCGATCCCTATTTCCGGGAAACCGGCATCATTGCAAATGACCGTTAAATCTTTTATACCGCTGTCCAAAATAGCTTCAATGAATGAAGGAGGCGACCCAACTCCCCCAAAACCGCCAAACATCAGGACCGATCCGTCCTGAACATCCGCAATTGCGGTTTCGATGCTGATTGTTTTTTGAAATGGCGCCATTTGATTTCAATCCTTTTTCATTTTTTTTCAACCGCTGCAATTGTTTCTGAAAAAATAGATATAAGTTCTTCAATTTCACCATCAGAAATCGTAAAAGGAGGAGCAATAATAACAGCATCTCCTTCCCCGCTGTCTATTCCCGCTTTGGCAGGATATACAATCAGCCCGCGTTTTTTCGCCTCGCCGACAATAAGCTGGGTAACCGCCTGCTCTGGCGGAAAAACTTCCTTCGTTTTCTTGTCTGCTACAAATTCAACGCCTAATAGCAGACCTTTTCCGCGCACATCACCTATGATCTTGCTTTGAGACGCTGCCTCAATAAGCTTCTTCTTCAGCACAGTCCCCTTTTTTTCTGATTGTTTGATCAAGCCGTGCTTTAACACATACCGCAAAACTTCAAGAGCGGCTTTGGCTGAATAAGGATGTGCACTATATGTGTGGCCGCTCATAATCACACCTGATCCTTGTTTTATCGTTTCAATAATAGAATGAGATACAACGGCAGCGGCAATAGGCGCATAACCGGCGCCGAGGCCTTTCCCTAGTACAGCAATATCAGGAACAGTGTGCCAATGCTCTGTCGCGAGCATTCTTCCTGTTCTTCCAAGCCCTGTCATCACCTCGTCTGCAATAAAGAGCACATCGTGTGTGCGGCATACCTCACTTAATCTTTCATAATATCCCGGAGGCGGGGTGATCGCTGCTCCTGCGGCTCCAATAATGGGCTCAGCCACAAAGCCGGCGATAAATTGGCTTCCAATTCTTTTGATCGCAGTTTCCAGTTCATCAGCGGCAGTCTGAACAAAGTCTTCTTCCGTTTCATGATTCCGCCGATAGCCATCAGGAGCTGAAATAGCTGGATACCGCTCAATCAGATGGGTGAACCGGTATCTCCTTTCATAAAAACCAGATAATGAAAGCGCTCCCAAAGTTATTCCGTGGTAACTGCTCCATCGAGACAAAAAGATGGATTTTTGTGTTTGCTTTTTTTCCTGCCAATACTGAATGGCGATTTTCATAGCTGTTTCTATCGCTTCTGATCCGCTGTTGACAAAAAAAGACCAATTCAGGTCCCCCGGCAGCCTCTGTGCCAAGAGAGCGGCTAATTGCTCAGCAGGCTCGCTCGTAAACTGTGAGCGATAAGCAAAAGACACCTGATCAAGCTGTTCTTTCAGCTTCTCAGTCACTTCACGAACCCCGTGGCCGATATTGCATGTCACCGCACCTGATGAGCCGTCAAGATATTTTTTTCCGGTCTGATCGTAAACATATGAACCCTTTGCATAACTGACCACCGGATACGCCGAACTAAGCTCCGGCTTAATCAAATAACTGCTCATGCTCCCACCTCAAAAACCCTTTTGATACATTGTATGAGTGTCCAAATTGCGGCATGACGTTCCCCGCAAAAACTTTTTCACACAAAAAAGAGCCTTCCATAATGGAAAGGCTCTTTTTGAATTTCAACATCTAGCAAATGAAAGCGGCTCCGACAATAATTAATAAAATGAACAAGACAACAATCAATACAAACGTATTTGTTCCGCAGCCAAAACCGTAACCGTATCCAGGGTATCTATACATGCTGTTTTCATCCTTTCTTATCACGATATACGGCATTTTATGCGGGCCAAGTCCCAAATGGTTTGTGCAAACGCCTATTTCATGTAAGGAAATAATGAAAAACAGTATGCATCCGTTCATGTTTTTTAAATGTCAGCTTTTCGTAAAAATGGGTTGCGCCGTCAGTGCTTGTAGCCACTAAATAGGCTGCTTCCATGCCTAGTGATTTGGCGATGGACAGCATTTCTTTCACTAAAATACTGCCATAGCCCTTCCTTTGAAACTGATCCAAAATGGCCACTTCTTCGATTTTAGCCGTTTTCTCTTGCGGATGAATGAACAGCTCGCCGCACCCAATGGGAATCTTCTGTGTCTCGTCGCTGTAACAAACAACAAGGACGATCGTACCCGCTTCGTAAAAAGGATATTTTCTTTTTAATTTTTGTTCAGCGATCGCTTCTCCAATATAGATGGAATCGTAAATTTTCATAATAGACGAACCGTCACTAAGGCTTTTTGCCGTCCCCCACGCCGTTAACGGATGTCCCGCCTGCCCTTTCCAATCGCTAAGCTTCATGTCATATAAGAGTTCATCCTCGACGACAAACCCGCTTTTAACAAGCGATTGCTTCAAACCGAGCTGAAAAACATGCTGCGGCGAAGCTTTTAAATGAAGATAATTCGCATCAAGCAGCTTTGGTACGGATGGCAAAAAGTCCAGTAACCGCTCCAACGGAAACGCATCATGGAGCTGAACAAAGTTATGAGAAAAAATTTGCGGAAGCTTAGGATCTCTATAAACGCTGTAATGATCAAACGATGCCGATTCAGACGTTAACAATATATATTGATGTTCCGTTTTTGAATAATGTCCTGTCATGAACGTCTCCTTTTTATGACCTATACCTTTCATCAGTTGCAATATTCAATTTCTTTATAATCTCATCGTACACCGGATAAAACGGCTTTCCAATTGGAAATTGCTGAATATTTCGGAAAGAAGCGGGGATTGGCTTATGATGTAAAAAGAACTTCCTTGCGACTTGTTCACTCATCGGGTGAAAGACACCGTTTAGAAATAAAAACGGCTCGCGTTCTATGAAAAACAGCCTTCGTCCAGGTGGATTTTCGATCAAGCCAGATCGGTCCCGCGTAATTGGCAGCCCTTCCGGCAGCGCCTCCAGTTCTTCTTTTTCAAGTGTCACTATGTCTTTTCTTTTAAATTGATAAAACTGAAAAGCATACTGATCGACTATCCGCCTTTTTTTTCCGGCTTCGATATAAAATATTGCGGGATGGTCAGCTTCCTTTACTAAAACGTAATTCGGAATGTTCAAAAATTTCCCGATTCTATATTGGAATAGATATGGATCTGGAACAGCCACAGTGCGGTTTAGATACAAAGAACCCCATCTTTCCCCGACAGGACGCCTTACACCCTGATCAAGAAAATACACGTTTTGATCAGAACCCTTTACAAAGGAGCCGTCAATCAAATCGGCGGGCAGAAACCGATATGCGTTTTGAAAAGAATCGGGAGTTTTATAGGTTGTATCTAATACTTCATTTATCGGCAGAAACGGGGCAAAGTTGTTGATCCTTGCCCAAAAAATTGAGTCCCCATGATTCCAATGCTTCATATCATCATCCCAATAGCTTCCATATTTATCATGAATACGATCAAGTAACGAACGTCGATGCATAACTGAGCAATGATCAACTTGAAAAGCAGCCTGCTCAAGCACTGCATTGGCATTTCTATAGAAATAGGAGATTTCCTCTCCCCTTTCGTTGACATGTACAACTTTTTGTTTTGAATAGACAGCCTGTGCCTCAGGTTTATCTGAAAACGTCTGCACCATACGGGTCAGCCGCTCAGGATGATAAACAGTGTCATCGGTGAGATAGGAAATGTAATCGCCGTCAGTAAATGGGAGCGCGGCATTAATTAATGTTGCATAACGGGTTGTTTTTAATCGTTCTGCAGGATGTATGCAACTGTTTTGATAACGAATGCGCCGGTCATGAAGGTACTTGTGAATCACAGCAGTTGTTTCTTCATTAGAATGATCATCCATGATAAAAAGCTCCCAGAGATCATGCGTTTGCTTCATGACGCTTTCAATCGCGTTTTGCAGATAATCAGGTTTGTTGTAGCTTGTTAAAATAATAGACACTTTCTCTCCCATCTATTCAGCCCCCTATCGTCAAACATAAAAACGGCTCCGCAGCAAGCAGAGCCTCTGTCATCATTTAAAAAGCACCCCAGCTTACAATACTTGAGAGTGCGACATTAGATCTCGTGTTATTTAACGGGTTTTGAAAAATAACCAAATCAGTCAGAACCTCTTTTACGATGACGTTTTGAAGAGTATTTCCATTCGACAGATGAACTGCCGAAACCGGTACGCCAAGCTCTTTTGCAAACACGAGCTGGCGTCTGAGATCAGATGGATTTCCTTCAGAAGATGATTGACGTATGAGCAAAATCAGCAAAAGCAGAATAAAATGCAGTTCATCTTGATTTTCTTCTTGATTTACGTGTTTCTCTAAATCCAAACAATCCCTCTCCCTTATCCTTATACTCTGTTTCACAATATGAATTGACTCCAATTGATGGTATAGGCTATGTCCACTCTTTTAAAAAATCAGCATTTTCCTTAAAAATAGATCAGGTACGGCGTTCGACTCATACCAAATAGCGGCCAGAGGAATATGATTAACGTGAGTTCAATATTGGATAGGAGGTGTATGTAATGAGCTCTGAAAACGCACAGTTGAAAAAGGATTTGATTAAAACTCTTTTAAGCCCTTTATTTCCAACTGCAACAGAAGGAGGAGAAAATGTGGATAACCAACTTAAAGACTTGCTTGAAGCTGCCATCGATCAAAAAGTAGATGAAAGTGAAATGATTACGGCTGAATCTACTTCCCTTCCGGCAAGATGGATTTTCGCCAGAATTACGCCAGGCACTACAATCAGCATTGTGACTGATTCCGGTGACATGATCGGGCCGGTTGTGTTCGTTGCTTTCGATCAAGTTCACGGTATCGTATTTGTCACACAGGAAAGCTCCGTCACACCGGCAGGTCAAGCTACAACATTAATTGATGTAGACAAAGTAGAAAGCGTTACATTCTTTTCATAACACCTGATGAAAGTTTTGTATATCCAGTCGGGATACGGAGGAATATACAGTTATTTTGACCGCTGGGCTGAGGATTGTTTTCGGCGCACTCATACAGACTACATGTGCGCAGACAAACCGGAGGCAGAATCTCTGGCGAAGATTGAAGCGTTTCAGCCTGACTTCGCCCTCATGATGGTTGGAGACCGCGTTCCTCACGACTGGCTGGCCTGGTTAAAGGGTAAGGGTATCCCCGTGTATGTTTGGCTGACTGAAGACCCATTTTATATTGATATTAGTCTTCAGGTGATAAAACACGCTGACGTAATATTAACGATTGAACAAAATGCCGCTCTCTATTATCGGGAGCTTGGCTGCCAGCACGTCCATTATACTCCGATTCCAGTTAATCACCGGCTGTTTAAAAAAATGGATACAGAACATTCTTTTCATTCAAATCTGCTTATCATCGGCTATCCTTACCCTAATCGGGTTCAGCTAATGAAAGAAGCGGTACATCTGCCTTACACGGTTCGAGTCATCGGAACGGAATGGAGAAAATATTTGCCTAAAAAAGTGCTCAAGCAGCCGCATATCGATGTCGTCAGCACATGGGTTCCGCCCGAACAGGCCGCTCATTATTATAATGGGGCAGACATCGTAATCAATGCGCATCGGCCTTATCATTTCGCTTTCAACAAAAATCATATCCGCATCAAAAATGCCAGTTTTAATAACCGAACGTTTGATATCGCTGCATGCGAAGCATTTCAATTAACAGATTTACCCGCGGCCCATCCTTTTTCATCCTTTATTTCTTATCACAGCATCAACGACTTTAAGGAAAAAGCCGCTTTCTATATCAACCATCCTGAGGAACGGCAGCAAGCTGCGGCATCGAATTACAAAGAGACCGTACCCGCAAATACGTTTGATGAGCTTCCTGCAAAACTCAAGGCGATTCATCTGGCGCTTACTTGAAAAATCGTTCATTGTTATGAACGATTTTTTCATTCATAGAAAAAAGCAGCTGATCGAGCTGCTTTCTTTTCTAGCCGTCAGAACGGTCCTTCAGCTTTCTCGGATTCACCTGTTTATGAAGATCAGGCTTTCCGCCAAGATGCTGTGCAATCTGCTCCCACGACACTATTTTGAAGTTTTGATTTACTGCTTGTCCATTGTCAATATTTTCGCCATCCTGCGCCACAAAAATCCCGTACGGATATTTTGGGCCAAGCCCGAAACCGAGAACATCAATTCCATCCGTGTCACTAGTACCATCTATATTCTCTCCATCTGTAATGTCAAAGTTGGCTATATATCGGTTGCTTCCCTGCCTTTCATACATTGCGTAGCTGTTATTTCCTTGACTTGAGGCCATGAGATATCCTTTGCCGTCTGGTGCATAATAGATCGTCAGTCCTTCAATATCAGCTGTCAAATGGTCTCCTGTCGCACGGTCGACAGCCTGACTCTTTGATCCTCCGCCTGGCTCAGCATTAAATTTCCAAATGCCCACATCTTCCTCTGCTATATACAAGTTCCCGTACTCATCATCCGCAACAAGGCCTTCAGTCTGAGAATTCAGCTTAAATTGACGCACTTTTTTCCCTGTCACATAACCCTTTCCATTATCAACAATTTCATATTGCTCAAATTCTCCTTGTTTGCCTGTCACGAATGCATAAAATGCTCCTGTTTTCTGGCTATGATATAGGCTGAATCCGTAAACCTCGGAAATATCAGTGGAAATAGGATGTTTAGGGTCAGTAATGCTTTTTAATTTTCCTTTATCCCCGTCTATGGCATATACTTCGATTGTGTTCTTTCCTTCAGACCGGTTGGAGGCGGCAGCAATATCAATTTTTTCTCCGTTCAATGGAAAATCATAACGCAGATCGACATTATTGAGCTTGCCAAACTCGAAAGAATGAAGCTGTTTGCCGTCCAAATCATACACGACGAGCCCCGACTTCTTATTTGTCGTAATCAACTTGCTTTTTTCCGGATGCTTTTCATTGAGCCAAATGGCCGGGTCATCTGCTGCGTCATCGCCGGAAGTGACAGGATCTGTCTCCGTCTGCGCCGTCACTTTAAAATGATGTTCCGCATTCACATGATGAGCCGACACCGAGTTTGTTGTCAGGCTAAGCAATAAACCAGCGGCAGTGCTTAGCAGCATTGTTTTTGTAACCTTCATTTGGTACCCTCCTTATTATCACTATCACTCTCTATTGTAAAATATATACAGGTTTTTAACTGTGAGGAAAATGAATCTTTTTTTAAAGTTTTTCTTACTCATAAACCACTTTTGTTTACATGGTACGTGGGATGGCTTTATCAGATTTGTTTTTGGGGCGCGAAATAAAATTTATAGTGAAAATTTAGTACATTGTTTATTTAGTTAGATTATTCCTTGATTGCGTCTATTTTTCCATTTTCTATTAAAAAGGAACACTTTGTGACATGCTCATTTCCCTAAATTTTGTTTTATTGGTTGCTTTCATTAACTCGAATACAAAATTGAACATATGATGCATGGTAGAGAAACGAGAGTTGGAGGATAAGCCATGCCTAAACAGCACACAGCAGAACTAAAACCATTTTTCCATAACAAAACAGTTTTAGTCACTGGCGGAACGGGTTCAATCGGGAGTCAAATTGTCAAACGCCTTTTGCTGCTTACACCCAAACAGGTAATTGTATTCAGCAAAGACGACAGTAAACAGTATGTCATGAGTCAAAAGTATGCGGAGGATAAGCGGCTTTTATTTGTACTCGGAGATGTGCGTGATCACAGAAGGGTGAATCAGGTGATGAAAGGCGTCGATATCGTCTTTCACGCGGCTGCACTGAAACAGGTTCCGACATGTGAAGATCATCCATTTGAAGCCATACAGACCAATCTCATCGGCGGACAGAATGTGGTGGAGGCCGCCCTTTTACATCGAGTGCAGCATGTTATCAACATTAGTACAGATAAAGCTGTATCTCCAGTGAACACAATGGGTGCCACCAAGCTGTTATCTGAAAAGCTGTTTCATCAAGCAAACCGCCACGTTCAAAACAGAGGAACCGTATTTTGTTCGGTCCGCTTCGGAAATGTTCTCGGCTCAAGAGGTTCGGTCATTCCTATTTTATTTGAACAAATGATGGAAGGCGAACCATTGACCATCACAGACAAGAACATGACCAGATTTTTCATGTCAATAGACGATGCGGCTACACTGACATTGCAATCAGCTGCTATTACAAAAGGCGGAGAAACCTTTATTTTTAAAATGGAATCACTGAAACTTGAAGAACTGATTCATGGATTTGAAGAATATGCATCGCAGCACGGGCTCCCGCGGCCGGCAGCAGTAGAAGTCGGCAAGCGTCCAGGTGAAAAGCTTCACGAAGAACTAACATCCCCTCATGAAATTGAATCACTGTATGAATGGGGCAACCTTTATGCCATCCTTCCAGAGCCGGAAAAACATCCTGATTTTCGCAGAGTCAACCTTCCAGGGTATCAATCGGATCAAGCCCCTCTCATTACAAAAGACAGAATTGCCCAGATTATCGAAGAATTGCATCAAGAAAAAAAGGCATAAAAACAAGCCTGTCTATCCATTAGGCAGGCTTGTTTTTTTTGTTTTATTTATCAAAAAGATGCAGATAGCTTTCGTAGCCTTCTTCTTTTAGCTTATCCTTCGGCACAAACCGCAGCGCCGCTGAATTTATGCAGTAACGAAGCCCGCTTGGCCCCGGTCCGTCATTAAATACATGACCAAGATGTGAATCAGCAGTACGGCTTCTTACTTCTGTGCGAATCATGCCGTGGGTTGTGTCTAGCTTTTCTTCCACTTCTTTTTCTTCAATCGGTTTTGTAAAACTTGGCCAGCCGCAGTGGGAATCAAATTTATCTTTGGATGTAAACAATGGCTTGCCTGACACAATGTCGACATACAGCCCTTCTTCCTTATGATCCCAATATTCATTTTGAAACGGCGGCTCCGTGCCGTTATTTTGTGTCACCTCATATTGCATGCGGTTTAGTGACTTGATTTTTTCTTCTTTATTGTATGACATTTATTTCGTCCCCCAATGCTCGCTGATAAATCCGGCACGTCCAGAACCTGTCCGGTAACGCTGATAATGTCCTGGATTCTTTTTATAAAAATGCTGATGGTAGTCTTCCGCTTCATAGAAAGGTTCAGCTTTTAAAATGTCCGTTACAATCGGATCTTTAAAGACGCCGCTCTCTTCCAAGCGCTGTTTAGAAGCGTCTGCAAGCTCCTTTTGTTTATCATTATGATAAAAAATGGCTGCTCGGTAGGAACTGCCGCGATCAGCAAACTGGCCGCCGGCATCTGTCGGATCGATTTGCTGCCAAAATAATTCAAGCAGCTTTTCATAAGGGTACACATCAGGATCAAACGTGATTTGAACGGCTTCACGATGTCCTGTCGTTTCACTGCACACCTCTTCATACGTAGGGTTTTCAGTATGGCCGCCTGTATACCCGGACACCACTTTTTCAATTCCCGGCTGTTCGTCGAAAGGTTTAACCATACACCAAAAACAGCCTCCAGCAAATGTGGCGATTTCTTTTTTTTCAGACATACTGATGCCTCCTTTGTTAATACGTGGTATTATTATATTATAGCATGTAAAAATAGAATGAAAATGATTCTGCTTTTCAATAAAATCTATAGTTTTTAAGCAATATGCTTATGTAATGGAGGTTCACAAATTTGAAAGTTAGAACACAAATGATGTACGATATGGAAACTTTACTCCGTAAAGTCTTTAAACAAATACGCAATGAAATCAATGAAATTCTAGATAAAGAGCTGTCACGGAATGAATTTACCATTCTGCGCATCCTCAGTGAGCAAGGGCCTAAAAAAGTAACCGAATTTGCGCCTATTTTAGAAGTATCGGCAAGCCACATTACGGCTGTGACTGATGCGCTGGTAGAAAAGGAATGGATTACGAGAATCAGATCGAAGGAAGACAGACGCATCATCCGCATTCATATCACTGAAGCGGGCGAAAAGGTCCTTCAGCATTTCAACGAGAAAAAAACGGAATATTTCTTTAAACGCTTTGACTGCTACAGTGATGCCGAACTTGCTTCATTAATCGAGCTCTTCAGCAAACTTGATAAAAAACGGTGAAAAAAAGCACATACCGCTATATATGGGTATGTGCTTTTCGCAGCGCTTCACTTATTTTTCAGTAAACAGTTTCATTGTTTTCCAGCGGCCGTATCTGTAATACAAAAATGCCGCACAGCTACTTAATAAAAAACTCATTCCGATTCCGAGCCCGATTCCTTTCTGTCCAAGCCAAGCTGAAAATAGAGCCGTGAACGGATATCTCAAAACCCAAAACGATATCAAATTTAAAACCAGCACCTGCAGCATCGCTCCCGCCGCTCTGACGATTCCGTTTAGTACGAAATTAATTCCGATAAAAGGATAGAAAAAAGCGATCCATCGCAAATATTGTTCACCAAACGCAACAGCATCAGGCTCGCTGATAAATAACCTCATGAGGTATTTACCAAATACCCAAATCATCACGGCAATCACCATCATGCAAGAAATAACAGCCATCACACCCAGTCTCGCAATCGTCCCCACTCTTTTATAGTTTCCGATTCCGATATTTTGCCCTGCCATACTGTTGACCGCTGTACCGGCAGCCATAGCAGGAAGCGTGATGATGCTGTCAAGCCGCTGCACCGCGCCGAAGCCTGATACTACGTGCTCCCCGTATGAGTTGACAACACTCATAATCGCCATCATTCCGCCTGTAATCACCATCATCTGAAGACCGGCTGGAATCCCGAGTTTTAAAATCAGCGCGGACTCTTCCCACTTGGGCACTCTCGGAATAGAAAAAGGCACAAACTTATGTTTAATGACATAAAACAATCCATACAGAAATGCAATACCTTGTGACAAAATCGTCGAATAAGCAGCTCCCGCTATTCCCATGCGGAACACAGAAATAAAGAGCGGTGCCAACACTGTATTCAGCACAACGGCAAACGCTATAAACCGAAGTGGTGTCTTGCTGTCGCCGAGCGCCCGAAGCACCGTACTGATAAAGTTATAACCAAACAAAAATAAAATGCCGATAAATTGAATCTGTAAATAGCTCTCAGCTAGCGGTATCATCGACTCCGGCGTTTTTAGAAGGCGAAGCAAAAGCTCTGACAGAAAAAAACCGGCTGCGCCGAATCCGATGCTCAAACCTGTTAATAAAACAACAAAAGCGTTAATATACGACGCCATTCCTTTTTCATCATCTTTCCCCTTCTGCTGCGACAAAATCGTTAACGTCGCATTGTTTAGGCCTAGAATAAAAGACAGCACGGTTAATACAATCGTACTTGAAACCGCGGCTGCCCCAAGGGCCTTTGCCCCAAGTAAATTGCCGACCCACAGACTGTCTATAAATTGAAAGGAAACCTGCAATGCGTTTCCGAGCATAATCGGCGTTGAAAACAGCACAAGCTGTTTCAGCACGTTCCCCTGTGTAAAATCGTATGCTTTCATTTTTTCTCCTTGTGTTCTCAAATTTTCGTCGGACCACATGAAAAAAGAGACGTGTTTCATGTCTCTTTTTTCACGGTTTATCGGTTTTTTTCCGGTCTCTCATACCGAATGTAAACACCATCACACTTAGAAACAAGGCACAATAGGAAATGTTCAAGTACATTTGATCCATATCTTCAGCGGCAAGATGATGATAAGCAAGCCAGCCGAAATACAGGGAAAATGTAAAGGATAATAAACTGAAATACTGGTAAACCCGTTTCATTTTCAGTCACCTCTATTGTTTAGGATGGTAATAGGAAAACTCAATGTCATCTTTTTCTAAATTGATTTTATCCGCTTTGACGTACATTCCATTCGTTAAAGGCATTTCTGAAAGGCGCACTTCAATGCTTTTATCGCCGGGATGAACGTGGACAAACGATGGCAATTCGTAAAAGCTGTCCATATAATTTAACACAAAGCTAATTGGTATACTCAATTTCCCTAACGAAAATTTCGTAACATTCAGCTCTACATCACCATTTTTTTTCACGGTCGGTTCAAAAGCGACAAACGCATCAATTGACGTGGAAAAAGCCTTGATTTTCCCTGCTACATGAACATCATCATCAATCTCTACTTTATAATCAAGCTTGTTTGATGCTTTGTCGTTTAAATATGAGTTGACAAACGCAGCTAATGATTCTTTTGTGCTTGTCACTTGAAATCCATACTCGCTCTCATCAGATGAATCCTTCACCTGGGCCTGTTCTCCCGGCAGCACAACAAGTGCCACAAACCCAGCGGCGAGGACGATATTGATTGCAAGCAATATAAAAAACAGTCGCTTCCACTTATTCATGATGTCACCCTACTCTTTCGGTAATCCTTCTTTTTTAATGGCTTGATAGACGCGCTTCGCGATGAGGGAATAACCCGTACCATTAGGATGAAAATCATCTTCCTCAGATATTCGGCTGCTGTCACTTTTTTGATTGAACAAGTCTTCGATATAAATGATTTTTGCATGTTTATCTTTTTTCAGCTCTTTTTCAGCAATATGGTTCCAATCAGTGACGACTCCGTTTATTTCATTTAATTCAGATAACGTAAACGTAAACGGATTATACATGCTGACATAAATCAGCTCAGCATGATCATTCAGCCCCCGGATTTCAGAAATGATTTTTTTAAAACGCTTTTCGTACGGCTTTTCCGCTTCCTGAAACGGCTCAACGGTTAATTGCAGAAAGTTTTGGCGAAGGACTTTCATCAAATCATTACCGCCAATTGTAAAAAAGACATAATCTGCGTCCTTTATGCCTTTTTGAACCTTTTTATCTTTTAGTTTCTCTAATAAATCATCCGAACGGTTCCCTTTCACGGCATAATTTTTTACATCTACCGTTTTGACTTGTTTATCTGACCGGATAGAATCCGCCACCATGCCGACATATCCCTTTTTTTGGGGATCTCCGACACCTTCTGTCAGCGAATCTCCGACAGCCGCAATGACAATGTGCTCTTTCGTTTTCGGTTCATGTGCTTTATGTTTTCCCTCAGATGCTGTACGTATGCTCGTACAAGCAGTAAGAAGCAAAATCAAACTGGCCATGAGTGAAAAAATGCGCAGCTTCAATCTTGTTGCTCCTTCCCATTCTACTAGTGGAAAGTGTATCATGTTTTAGGAGATTTGCAAATGCCTAGTCTTCTAGCTTACTTGAGTGTACCGGCTGATTTCACATCGGCGATGATATCATCGTACGGTGTATTTTCCACTCCATTATAATCTTTCAGCACCTTGCCGTTCGGGCCTATCAAATAAAAAGAAGACTGATGAATGACTTGGTCCTGTCCCTCAGGTTTCTTCACAATCGCCTTAAAGCTCTTAAGCGCGAACTCTTCAATCTCACTCTGACTGTATCCCGTTAGAAAATCCCAGTTATCAAAAGATAATGGATAATTTGCAGCAAATTTCTTCAGCTGTTTCGGGTTATCGTTTTCTGGATCAACACTAAACGATACGATGCGGACATCTATCTTCTCGGCTTCCAGTTTCTTTTGCAGATCAGTCATATGAGCGGTCATCGGCGGACATACAGTCTCACAATTGGTAAAAATAAAATCCGCCAGCCATACTTCTCCCTTTAAACTCTCTAAAGAAACGTTCTTGCCGTCTTGATTTTG
The DNA here is from genome assembly GCF_004124315.2 of Bacillus cabrialesii. Lineage (GTDB taxonomy): Bacteria > Bacillota > Bacilli > Bacillales > Bacillaceae > Bacillus > Bacillus cabrialesii. Next base: position 2,208,124 of record NZ_CP096889.1, read on the forward strand.
AAATGTAAAAGGCTCCACCTCGTAATTGAGCGGGTCTTTAATCTGTTGTCCTCCGCAGGCGCACAACAGCAGAAAAAACAGCCCTGCCGTTAAACCTTTGATCACCTTCATGACATTCACCCTTTCCAGCCAGCATTAAAACGCTTTCTAAAACCATCCTTACCTGCTCGTCCCATGTTTGTATTCGATACCGGGCAAAAAAATCCTGCATGCCTCCCAATCAACGATTACAAAGGGAGCCATGCAGGTATAAACGGCATTTTACGCGTTGTGCTTTAACACCTCTTGATGAAAAACAGCCTGATAATCTGCCCATTTCATCCGGCGCTTCATAAATTGTCGGAAAGAATACACTTTTGCCCTGCTGTTTGATGAAAACACTTCTTTTAAGTAGAATTGCAAATGGTGATGTAACATAAAGAAATAGTGCTCATCTTCCTTTAATACAGGTATTTCTGTCACTTTTACCTGAATCCCGTCACTGCGTTTGAACTCTAGGCTTTTGAGTAACAAGCTATCAATCCTCTTTTTTCGTTTTTCTTCTATTATATACAATGCCGGCCGGGCTGTCTGTCATTTTACGCGGTTGTGTAAAAAAATTAGATCAGCAAATGGAACAAATCCTCATCCTTATTCACCTCTACATAATGAAACGGTTTTCTGTTCATTCGTTCAATCAGCGGCCCATAGTCGGCCTTGTTCTGCAGCTCGATGCCGACAAGAGCAGGTCCATTGCTTTTATTATTTTTCTTCGTATATTCAAATCTTGTAATGTCATCATTAGGCCCCAGCACTTCGTCAAGAAATTCGCGGAGCGCCCCCGCCCTTTGCGGAAAATTGACGATAAAATAATGCTGAAGTCCTTCAAAAATCAAGGACCGCTCCTTCATTTCCTGCATTCTTCCGATATCGTTATTGCCCCCGCTGACCACACACACCACATTTTTGCCTTTAATTTCATCCTTGTACAAATCAAGCGCTGCGACAGAAAGAGCTCCAGCCGGTTCAGCAACAATCGCACATTCGTTATATAATTCAAGAATGGATGTACATACTTTTCCTTCAGGCACAAGGAGAATGTCATCAACGACCGTTTCCAGCGTTCGAAACGTTTCCTCGCCAATTTTTTTAACGGCTGCCCCATCTACAAATTTATCAATTTTATCAAGTGTGACGACATGCCCAGCTTTGTTTGATTCAAAATAGGATGCCGCCCCCTCCGGCTCAACAGCAATTACCTTTGTATCAGGCGACACATTTTTCAAATATGTGCCTACCCCTGAGAGAAGGCCGCCTCCCCCGACACTCGCAAAAAGAAAATGCGGTTCTGTATCAATGTCGTTTAAGATCTCGACCGCCAGCGTTCCCTGTCCGGCCATCACATCCGGATCATCGAACGGATGGATAAACGTCCGGGATTCAGCCTCACAGCATTCAACAGCACTTTTATACGCATCGTCAAACGTATCACCTGTCAAAATAATATCGATAAATCCTTTTCCGAACAGTTCAACTTGAGATACTTTTTGTCTAGGCGTTGTAGATGGCATAAATATTTTCCCGTGAATGCCAAGATGTTTACACGAGAACGCCACGCCTTGAGCGTGGTTTCCGGCACTTGCGCACACAACTCCATTCTCAGTCTGCTCGCTGGAAAGCTGTTTGATTTTATGATAAGCCCCTCTGAGCTTAAAAGATCTGACAACTTGCAAGTCTTCACGTTTTAAATAGATATTGCATTCATATCTCTCAGAAAGTCTGTCATTCCTCTGCAAAGGTGTGTGAATCACAACGTCCTTCACGTTTTGATGAGCCTTCAAAATGTCTTTCACTTGAATGAGAGAGTTTTCTTTAAGCAACGGTTTCATGTACAGATTCCTTTCTTGTTTTAAATCCCTATTTAATATGCCATTATAACATGAATATTCAAAAAATAAGACAATTATTTTTATTTAATAATTAAAAAAATACAGACTACATCCTCCATTTCTTGTGGTAACATCTGTTTCACCATTATCCTGCAAACCTAAGAAAAAAAGATAATCGCAAATAAAGGGTGTTTTCAGCCAAAAGGCATGATATAATAAAACCAATTAGAACCAAAAGGAGCCAATTGATGAATACCGAACCAATACCTAACACATTTCAACATCTAATCGGAGAACATCAAACCTTCCTGGAAGCAAAGCGAATCGCCAAGCAATTCTCACTATCGGAGCTTCCTGTCTTGATAACAGGAAAAATCGGAACAGGCAAAAATCATTTCGCCTATGCGATACACCAGGAATCTTCGAGAAGCAATGAATCATTTATCAGCATCAATTGCAGCACTCATTCGGAAGAAAGCCTTATGCATGAGCTTTTTGGCCCTAACGGAAACTCAGGCGCTTTTCAAAAAACGGCACGAGGAACTCTTTTTCTTGATGAAGTATGGCGCATGCCGGCTTCTGTACAAGCTCAGCTGTTAAAAGCGCTTGATTCAGACACGGAGAAACCGCGAATGATCTGTGCTTCTGCAGACGGATGCGCGGAACATACCTTCAGGCAAGACTTATTTTACAGGCTGAACATTTTAACGCTCACACTGCCCGAATTGTCTGAACGTAAAAGCGATATACCGCTTTTGACACAGTATTTTCTCTCAAATTCCAGTCAGCAATTGTTAATCGATCCCTCAGTCTTTCCGATCCTTGAGCAGCATACATTTGAAGGCAATGTCAGGGAATTAAAAAACGCTGCAGATTATATGGCGGCAGTATCAAGCGGGGGAACGATTCACCTACATGACCTGCCTCCATACATTAGAGGGGCGATAGACGGAAAAACGTCGAAGAAAAAAGCGAAACTGCTGACTTTAATGGAAAAGGCTGAGTTTTTGTTTATTCTGGAAACAATAAAAGTATTAAACGAAAAAGGAGAGCCTGCCAGCAGACGGATTATTTCTGAACACAGCAAAAATACCCAAACCTCGTTAACTCCGCAGCAGGTCAGAAGCCGACTCGATTATTTGGAGAAAAAAGATTATGTCACAAAAAGCCGCGGACGTGCCGGAACTAAAATTACTTTAGAGGGCTTGAACTTTTTAGAAACATTGAAAGATCAAATGATCTAGCGATCGAAAGGAGAATGCGCTTGTTTACAATCAAAGAAGAGATTGCCAATGCGATTACACACGGCATCGGTGTGCTCTTGTCCATACCTGCATTAGTGTTTCTGATCATATTTGCGGCCCATTACGGGTCCTCATGGGACATTATCAGCTTTACGATATTCGGTGTCTCTATGCTGCTGTTATATTTGAGCTCCACGCTGCTTCACAGTATCACGCATAAAAAGACGAAGGATATTTTGGAGATTATTGATCATAGCGCCATTTACATTCTGATCGCCGGAACCTACACGCCTTTTTTGCTAGGGCCGCTCAAAGGCACGCTCGGCTATACCCTGCTGGTTATCGTATGGTCTCTTGCTCTAGGCGGAATCGTTTTTAAAATTTTCTTCGTGAAACGCTTTATCTTATTGTCAACCTTGGTGTATTTGATCATGGGGTGGCTGATGATTATCGCGGTTAAACCTTTATATGCTTCGCTAAGCGGACCGGGATTCAGCCTCCTATTACTCGGCGGCATTTTATACTCTGTCGGAACCATCTTTTACATTTGGAAAAAGATCCCCTTCCATCACGCTATTTGGCACAGCTTTGTACTAGGCGGAAGCGCTGCAATGTTTTTCTGTGTGCTGTTTTATTGTGTGAAGGTGCCGTTTATTTCGTAATAGAAAAGCGCAGTCTTAAAGACTGCGCTTTTTTATGCACGTAATTGTTTTTCATGTGCAGGTATATAAGCTTTTGAAAAGGACAATTCAATGTCTGCTGGTTTTAAGCGTTTAAGAAACGATCCTTTTTGCAGGTCATCTGTTCCTTTCGTTTCCACCATCACCAATGGAAGATGATAGCGGGCCGCAAGTTCAACAGGATCTATAGAATCATCTAATGAAAGAATCAGGCTTTGTCCTTTTTCCAGCTGTTTCGTCACATCTTCATATACCTTTTCTGAATTGCCGTCTGATATCACATCCATACGATCCAGCCATTGCCTGATAAAAGGCAAGCGAAATACCCTTGGATTGACAATAAAGCCGGCCGGTTCCTCAATATATCCAGCAATTAAGGCCAGTTCAGCTAACCGCAAACGGGGGTGCGCATACAAGACAGGACCGGGCGGTATTGGCTCAGGCTGATGGATCGTCACAACTGATCCGGTGATGCCGATACAGCCTTCCAAAAACGCCTTTGGCTGCTCGTAGACAAGAGTCATCTGTTTTTTGTATGACAGACGGGGATCGAGCATCCTTTGATTACATAATTGTTTCATATTTTTTAACAGCATATACACAATATAAACCACTAGCAAGCTGTAGCGAACCAATTAAAATCCTCCCGTTTCAGAAGAATTCTTTTTTTCATACATCAGAAATTCATAATCATACGGATTTTTTTCGTCCTTGATCCCCTGCTCAGAAGAAACCAGCTTCCAATTGGTTTCATCAAATTCAGGGAAGTGTCGGTCACCCTCAAACTCGTGATGAATTTTCGTCATATACAGCCTGTCCGCATAAGGAAACAGTGCTGTATAGAGCTGAGCCCCTCCAATCACAAAGCATTCCTCAGAGCCTGAACAAATGTCCAGCACTTCCTTTAACGAACTGACAACCGTACATCCCGGAAATGTCGAAGCCGGTTCTGATGTGACGACAATATTCCTCCGATTTGGCAGCGGACGCCCAATTGATTCAAATGTTTTTCGGCCCATAATGATTGAATGGCCCGATGTTACTTTTTTAAAGTATGCTAGATCATTGGGCAAATGCCACGGCAAATCATTGTCTTTGCCGATAAGCCTGTTGGCATCCATTGCAAAAATAAACGAAATCATACGCTGACAGCCCCTTTAATATGAGGATGCGGATCATAATCCTCGATGATAAAGTCCTCAAAAGCAAAGTTGAAGATAGAATCAACCTCTCTGGCAAAACGAAGCTTCGGAAGCGGGCGAACGTCTCTTGTCAGCTGCAAATTAACCTGTTCAATATGATTTTGATAAATATGGACATCGCCGAATGTATGAATAAATTCGCCCGGTTCAAGCCCAGTCACATGAGCAAGCATCATGGTTAGCAGGGCATAAGAAGCAATGTTAAACGGCACACCGAGGAAAACATCGGCAGAGCGCTGATACAGCTGACAGGACAGCTTGCCATCAGACACGTAGAATTGAAACAGGCAATGGCACGGCGGCAATGCCATGTTATCAATTTCAGCAACATTCCAGGCGCTCACGATTAAGCGTCTTGAGTTCGGATTTGTCTTAATATCTTCAATAAGACGAGAAATTTGATCAACAGTTTCTCCGTCAGCTCCCCGCCAAGAACGCCATTGCGAGCCGTATACAGGTCCGAGTTCGCCATTTTCATCAGCCCACTCATTCCAGATCCGCACTCCGTTTTCCTGCAGATAGCGTACATTGGTATCCCCTTTTAAAAACCAAAGCAGTTCATGGGCAATTGATGTAAAGTGGAGTTTTTTTGTGGTCAGCATCGGAAAGCCTTCCTGTAAATTAAATCTCATTTGATATCCGAAGGTGCTGATTGTTCCGGTCCCTGTCCGGTCTCCCTTTTTTTCGCCATGCTCTAAAACATGCCTGCACAAATCCTTATACTGTTTCATTTTTTTCATCCTTTAAAAGTAGTCTTCTAGTAGTGTAACACAATAAAAAATCATTTCTGAACCCAGAAATGATTTTTTTATAGTCAGCTGATGACAGGCTTTTGATCCTGTTCTTTTTCTTCATCTTGCAGATCCTGATGCGTATGGGCAATTCTGCTCGCCGCCGCTGCCGCAAGTGCTGCCACAATATCATCCAAAAAGGTGTGAATACCGTCCGGACTTTCATCAAGCTCCTTAATAATGCCAATCTTCTCTTTATCCAAATAACCGAAGTTGGTCAAGCCGATCGACCCGTACACATTAACGATTGAAAGAGGGATAATTTCATCTATGCCGTAAAGCGGTTCATCCGTTTCAACAAGGTGCTGCAGCGGTTCAGGAAGGAGTTTCTGCTCAGCAAGCTGATCAAGCGCAAGGCCTGTCAGAACAGCGTGAATAATTTCACGTTTGTTCAGCACTTTTTCTACATTCTCCATGCATACACTGAGCGGCAAATTTGGATTGTATTTTTCCTGAAGTTTTTGAACAATCCGCGCAATATCTTCTATCATAACGCCGCGTTTGTTAAGCATATCTTTTGTGATATCAACCATTTCATTCATCGTGTACTTTTTCATGTCTAATGGCATCTCCTTTACGCACTCATCCAGTTGGGAGGCGTGTTGCGGTCCCAGTAAATGCTTCCAAGCTCATGATGTGATTGAAATCCATCTTCTGCTGTATGATAGTGAAAATTAAACCAGTAGCCGTCATGAGGCGGGTGGTCTCTGCGCACGTGGAATCTAATGAGATCTTCTCCAGTCGTCCGATTGTAAACGTTGAAAATTTTTTCCGTTTTGCCCGCTGAAGGCATGCTTGAGATCACAACATCTTGATACGCCTCATCATCTTGCAATGTCGCTAAATAATCACTGATCACATTTTCGATTTTCGGCAGGATCTCTTTCCGATAGTCATCCTCAATAACTGGAGCGATTTTGCTGCCGAATTTCAAAAAGGACTGATCCTCAGCACTGTCAAGGAGCTGTTCCTTGTACGATTGAAAAAGCAGTTCAGGGTCCCGCCTGTTTTCCGACTCATAATCATCGTACAGGTCATGCTCATCATAAAAAGCGGTGTAATCATTCTGCTCAAGACTGCTCGGCTGTCCGGAGGGTTTGTCTGCCATAAGAGCAGCCGGAGGAGATACGAGCCCGAATGTTACAATGGTAAATAAAACCACAAGGGTCTTTCTCATCCACAATTTCATGACTGCTTATTCCTCTCTATTTTATTGTCATGTTTCACTTATTTTAGCACACCCGAAACCTGCAAGTCATGTACTATATGGATACTGATATGCAAATTAGGAGATTCGTTGCTTTGCGGTTTATGTAAAAACGCTTACAATATTCTTTGAAAGGAGGCTTTCCGCATGATTGACGCTCTGTTTGCCACAGTTTCACTTTTAACATTGTTATACTTTGTCGTCATGGAAGTCACCGATTAACAAAAAGCCCGTGATAGCAATCACGGGCTTGTTTTGCTTGCGGCTTGCATGACGCCATAATGAAACAGTGCTGTTTTTCTTTTCATGACGTTAAAACCAAACTGTTCAAATCGCGGGCTTTTCCAGTGGTCTTTTAGCACCACGCTTTTTCTGGCAGCGCGCACAGCTTCTTTGATACACCCTTCGTGCAAAACTGAATCCTCTGCCAAATCCCGTAAAGGCGCGATGCCGTCAGACGCCTCTACAGGCTCATGAAACATTGGGTCGAAATAAACCACATCAACAGAGTTGTCAGGAAGCTTCCTAATGTACTCAAAACAATCCCCATGCTTCACTTGGATTCTTCTCATTGCAGCATGAAGCTCTTCTATGCCCGTTTCCCATGAATGCAGTCCTGTCTTCACCAGAACGGACACAAGATGGTTCTTTTCAATTCCAATCACAGAACCCGTATCGCCTACTGCCATACTTGCGATAATGGCATCCGAACCCAGACCGAGTGTGCAATCTAAAAACGTGTCTCCTTCCGATAAACCAGCTGCCCGAAGCATCGGTTCTTGCTCACCCCGTATGAAGCGTTTGGCTCTGAACATCGCTGTATTCGGATGAAAAAAGAATTTGGCTCCTTGTTTCGTATAAAGTTCAAACCGCTCTTTGCCGACCACAAGCAAATCACGTTCAGCTGTCTTCAGCAGATTTTCAACCGTTTGTTTATTTCGGCCGCAATATGGCATATTCAGCTCTTTAGAAAGCTGCTTTGCGATTTTTATAGTGTGTTCAGATGGTCTATAGCTTGTTGTTATCATCTTCTGTTCTCCCAAAAAGAAAATGCCCGGATAACGGGCATTTAGCAGTGTGCGTCGAAGGCAGCGGTCAAATTTTTCATAATCTCTTCCATATCGTGTCCTTCAATTTCATGACGCGGAATAAAATGTACAACTTCTTTGCCTTTCAAAAGAGCCATTGACGGTGAAGAAGGCTCCTGGCCAGTAAAATACTCACGCATTTTTGCAGTAGCTTCTTTATCTTGGCCTGCAAATACAGTCACCGTATTATCAGGTGATTTGTCATGCTGGAGAACTGCCTGTGTTGCCGCAGGTCGCGCAAGGCCTGCCGCGCAGCCGCACACAGAGTTAACGACTACAAGAGTTGTGCCCTCTGCCTTTTCCATAAAGTTTTCTACTTCTTCCGCCGTTGTTAATTCTTCAAAACCTGCTCCAGTCAGCTCGCGGCGCATTGGTACGACAAGCTGGCGCATGTATTCTTCATAAGCCATTGACATAAAAAAAGCCCCCTCTATTATCCTTCATCTGAAGTAAAGGATACTATAGAGAGGGCCGGATTTCAAATGTTCACAACTTAAAATAGGAGAAAGTAATTCCCGCTGTCTAGATTTTCATGATACCGCCAGTGTTGGCGCTTGTCACAAGTTTAGAATAGCGTGCCAGATAGCCGGTTTTCACTTTCGGTTCAAAACCTTTCCAGTTCGCTTTCCGTTTTTCCCATTCATCCTCTGGCACTTGTACATCCAAGATGCGTTTTTCAATATCAACGATGATATGATCTCCGTTTTCAACAAAGGCAAGCGGTCCTCCCTCTGCCGCCTCTGGTGATACGTGGCCGATTGAAAGTCCTCTGGAGGCTCCGGAAAAACGTCCGTCCGTAATCAATGCTACTTTTGGTCCGAGTCCCATCCCTACGATTTGAGATGTAGGCGCAAGCATTTCCGGCATGCCAGGTCCGCCTTTTGGCCCTTCGTATCGAATGATGACGACATCGCCTTCTTTTACTTTCCGATTGATAATGCCGTCAAGCGCCTCATCCTGAGAATCAAATACGACAGCCGGCCCTTCGTGTCTCGTAATTCCGTTCTGGACGCCGCCTGTTTTAATGATAGCACCGTCTGGAGCCAGATTACCGAATAAAACAGCAAGGCCGCCCTTTTCAGTGAATGGTTTCTCCAGAGGATGAATGACGTCATAATCCTTTACTTCATGTCCGGCAATGGTTTCTCCAAGTGTTTTTCCTGTAACAGTCAGCGCATCTAAATGAAGCGCTCCTTCTTTCTTGGAAAGCTCATTCAGCGCGGCTGACACACCGCCCGCTTCATGGAGATCTTCAATAAACACATCTGATGCAGGCGCCAGCTTGGACAAGTGCGGCACGCGCTCAGCAACTTCGTTAATCCGTTCTAAAGAGTATTCAACTCCGGCTTCGTTTGCAAGGGCAAGCGTATGGAGAACGGTATTTGTTGAACCGCCGAGTGCCATATCGAGTGCAAACGCGTTATCGATCGCTTTTACTGTGATGATATCACGCGGTTTGATATCTTTGCGAATGGTTTCCATTAATTGCGCAGCCGATTTTCTGACAAACTCTCTTCGTTCCGGTGATGTCGCGAGAATGGTTCCGTTACCCGGCAAAGCAAGTCCAAGTGCTTCGGACAGACAGTTCATTGAGTTCGCCGTAAACATGCCTGAGCAAGATCCGCACGTCGGGCATCCGAACTGCTCTAGTTCTTGAAGTTCGCTTTCGTTGATTTTTCCAGCTTGATAGGCGCCTACCCCTTCAAATACTGAGGAAAGGGAGATTTTTCGCCCGTCACTTGTTCTTCCTGCCGCCATCGGGCCGCCGCTGACAAAAATCGTTGGAATGTTGATGCGCATTGCGGCCATAAGCATTCCCGGCGTAATTTTGTCACAGTTCGGAATACAAACCATTCCGTCAAACCAGTGCGCGGATACAACCGTTTCAACAGAGTCCGCGATGATTTCCCGGCTCGGCAGCGAATACCTCATCCCGATATGCCCCATCGCGATGCCGTCATCTACTCCGATGGTATTAAATTCAAACGGTACGCCCCCTGCTTCTCTGATTGCTTCTTTTACGATTTTCCCAAACTCCTGCAAGTGAACATGACCGGGAACGATATCAATGTATGAATTACAAACCGCAATAAACGGTTTGCCGAAATCCTCTTCTTTTACACCTGCTGCACGAAGCAAACTTCGGTGCGGAGCTCTATCGATTCCTTGTGTGATCATGTTACTGCGTAATTCTGCCATGGTGATCCTCCTAAATACTTTCAATTGTTAGACTGGATTTTATTTTAACAATTTTCAGTTTATTTGTGGGCTGTTTTTGCAAATAGATGACAATCCGGCTGCCCTCTCCTTGATTGTTTCCTGCATGTTTTTATATTTATATAGCTTTCTGTCGATGTGAACCCTCCAACTATTAATATTGTTACTTACTATAAATAGTTTTCGGATATTTTTCAACAATATTCGCAATAATTTTTATAAAAAGTGAATTCACATAAAAAAGGTGCATGATTTGCACCTTTTCATTCTTTTATTCACCTTTTTTTCTGCTCTCCGTCATTTGTTTCCAAACGGAACCTTTTGCTTCTTCTCCATGCTCAATACGTTCAAGCGCCATTTTCACTTGAAGGCTGACCTCGAATTCGGGATCGTCTTCAGCAGCGCGCAAAGCTTCAATTGCACTTTCATCGCCGACTTCGTACAGGAACATAGCTGCACGCCAGCGAACAAGCTTGTTGGAGTCGCTTAACGATTTGATCATAGCAGGAATGGCTTGAGGGTCACCGATATCAGACAGGCAGTCTCCGGCCGTTCTTCTGACTGAGACTGCTTTGTCCTCAAGCGCTTTATACAATAAAGGCAAAACATCAGGTGTTTCAATGATTCCTAAGTACACAACAGCCTGCCTTCTGATAGACACCTTCGGATCATCCAATGCCTTCTGTAAAACCGGGATATCCTCCTCTTTCGGATCCATCTGCTCCAGATGTGCATAACGCTTTTTCCAGTCCTCATCATCCAGCATGTCCAGCGTTACTTTATACGCTTTGCGCTGGACAGATTGTTTTGCTTCGCCTTTTCCTTGAACGGCTGCTTCTGTCAGCCGTTTCAGCCGTTCATCACTATATGCGGCTTGAAGCTCTTCTGTCACGTCATGACCGATTTCATTAAAATCGCCGAATCTGACGCCTTGTTCTTTCCATGCCCGTTCAAACACGACATTTGAAGCTTCGGATCTGAGTTTTAAGATCGCCTGCTGAAAGCGTTCAGGCAAGCCGAAGCGCTCTTCCCGCTCCCCATCCGTCAATTTGACCTGCATAGGTATGCCGCTGAACATCTGTACAAAAACTTTCACCTCTCCAAAAGACTCCTGATCAGAGCGGTTTTCTTCTGCGCTTTCAGCACTTTCCATCCCAAATGCTGTGCGGACTTGCGGTAAGATGTCTTTCCAGTCGTATCTCGCGTTTCGTTCAACAGCGAGAAAATCAGCGACGTGATATACTCCTTTAACCCCTTCTATTTTAAGGATTTCCGCTATAACAGGCGGTGCGCCTTCTGCTTGATCCGGTTTATAGTTATTGCTTTTGCCCGCCGGAAGCTCTTCCGTTAAGATGACCTTCATTGTATTCGGGCTTGGCGTCGGTTCAATTGATTTTATCTTCATGATCGTCCTCCTATAAATATCTGTGACTTATTCTATCATAGTCGCTCCAAGCCTTCTATTACGACGTTTTGGCATTAATATCAGGTATGTCTTTTTCTAATTGGCGGACAAACGCAAGCATAAAATCATGTCTTTCTTCTGCCAGTTCCCGTGCGGTGTCTGTATTCATCATATCTTTCAGCCGCAGCAGCTTATGAAAAAAATGAGCGTAGGCACTTTGATCATCCCCATAAAGGCCGTGCCCTTTTGCTCCCGCAAACATAAACGTTCTCGCAATCCCAACAGCACCTAATGCATCAAGTCTGTCAGCGTCCTGTACGGCTTTTCCTTCAATTGAGAGAGGCTCCGCCGCCAGCTTTTCCCTGTCCCGAAAGGACATTCTTGTAATAATGTGTATCACTTTGTCAGCATCCTCTTTTCCAACTCCGAGAAAAACGAGCTGCTCATAAAGTTCGCTCACTGAAAGCCTGATCGTGTCAGGGAGTTTGACATCAATTACATCATGAACCAATGCCGCCGTTTCGACAATGAACAAATCGGCGTTTTCCCTTTCCCCAATATACACAGCAACATCCGCAACTCTTGATACATGATGCCAATCATGTCCAGAGCTTTCACCAGTTAGGACAGATTGAACCCATGTCCTGATTTGCTCTGCCTGCTTCATTTCCTTCACAAAAACACCTTCTTTATTGCCCTAATAGCTTCAGGATAACGTCTTCCAGCTCTTTCGGATTTGTATTTGGAGAATAACGGCCAACGATTTCTCCGTTTTTGTCCACAATAAATTTCGTGAAATTCCACTTGATAGCCTTAGTCCCAAGCATCCCTTTCGCATGCTCTGTCAAATACACAAACAGCGGATGGGCGTTTTTCCCATTCACTTCTACTTTTGAAAACATAGGAAACGTCACACCATAATTTGTTTCGCAAAATTCCTGTATGTCTGCCTCACCACCAGGCTCTTGGTTCATAAATTGATTGCAGGGGAATCCTAAAATCTCCAATCCCTCCTGCTGATATGTATCATATAACTCCTGCAGCTGCTTCAATTGGGGAGTAAAGCCGCATTTACTTGCTGTATTTACGATCATCAATACCTTTCCGGCAAAAGGCTGAAGTGTCATGTCTTTCCCTGTTATAGTACGTACCCTCATATCATATATAGACATCTAAGTCCCTCCTATGTCTCTGCTGCTGATTATTTTACCTTTTTTATATCTCAATTCAAAATGCGAACATCTGTCATTATCAATTCACGCGGCTCATTTTTTATCTTTCATTCTATAAAACATTACAATTCCCTTCTAAGATACACCATGGAAAATCATTTTACTGTGAAACCAAAAGGTGTATTTATGCGTTTTATCTAAAGAGTTTTCTGTTGTTTCCCCCTCAACACTTATAGATAGATTGAAAATTGGCGTGAAAATTCCTATAATGAAGAAAATTACACGGGGAAATGATGGAGGTGGCACGTTGCCTATTAATATACCAACACACCTGCCGGCAAAACAGGTGCTTGAGAGTGAACATATATTTGTAATGGATGAAAGCAGAGCATTTCATCAGGATATCCGGCCGCAAAAAATTATCATATTGAATTTGATGCCGAAAAAAATCCAAACAGAGACTCAGCTTCTCAGATTGCTTGGAAATTCGCCTTTACAGGTTCATTTTACATTTTTAATCCCAAGCACACACACGCCGAAGAATACTGCAAGAGAACATCTTGACGAATTTTATACGAATTTTTCCAATATCCGTCACAAGAAGTTTGACGGCATGATTATCACCGGGGCGCCGATCGAGCATTTGGCGTTTGAAGATGTTTCATATTGGGAAGAGCTCAAGGAGATTATGGAGTGGAGCAAAACAAATGTCACTTCAACCTTGCATATTTGCTGGGGTGCTCAAGCAGGCTTGTATTATCATTACGGTGTGGAAAAAATTCAATTGCCGAAAAAAATCTTCGGTGTGTTTGAGCATACAGTTTTTTCAAAACACGAAAGATTGGTAAGAGGTTTTGACGAGCTATACTACGTGCCGCATTCCCGGCATACAGATATAAATATGGAACAGCTTCAAGCAGCGCCCGAGTTAAATATTCTTACCGCATCAAAGGAAGCTGGGGTTTGCTTAATTGTGTCTAAAGACGAAAAACAAGTCTTTTTAACAGGGCACCCTGAATATGATACAAATACGCTTCTTCAAGAGTATGAAAGAGATCTGGAACGAAACCTTTCCACTGTCGAGGCGCCTAAACATTATTTCGCAGAAGACAGCAAAGAGCCAGTGAATCGCTGGAAAGCACATGCGACATTATTGTTTATGAACTGGCTGAATTATTACGTTTACCAAGAAACTCCTTATGAATGGGACTAATTTTTCTATTTTTAGTGATACGCTGAGCAAAAAATATGATAAAATACATCTGATTCAGTCTGCGTATAATAAAAATTTAAAATACTGGAATCCAAATCTTTTAAAATTAGCTTAATTTTTTCACTGCATTAATAATTCGATTATGTATTTGTGTTATGTTTATGTATAGACAATAACTCCTTACGATGCATGAAGCTTGCTTGTTGTTGATTACATTGAGGTGAATTTACTTGAATACCAATAAAAGAGTATTAATTTTGACTGCAAATTACGGAAATGGACATGTGCAGGTAGCCAAAACGCTTTATGAACAATGTGTGCGTCTCGGCTTTCAGCATGTAACAGTTTCTAATTTGTACCAAGAGTCAAATCCGATTGTTTCAGAGGTAACTCAATACCTCTATTTAAAAAGCTTCTCAATCGGGAAACAGTTTTATCGTTTGTTTTATTACGGAGTTGACAAAATCTATAATAAACGTAAATTCAATATTTACTTTAAAATGGGAAATAAACGATTGGGCGAACTTGTCGATGAACATCAGCCCGATATTATTATTAATACATTTCCGATGATCGTCGTGCCGGAATACAGACGCCGAACAGGAAGAGTCATCCCTACCTTTAACGTGATGACTGATTTTTGCCTTCATAAAATTTGGGTTCACGAGAACGTGGATAAATATTATGTGGCGACAGATTATGTGAAGGAAAAACTTCTGGAGATCGGCACTCATCCAAGCAATGTAAAAATCACCGGAATTCCAATCAGGCCGCAATTTGAAGAATCCATGCCGGTGGAGCCAATATATAAAAAGTACAGTCTTTCACCAAACAAAAAAGTGCTTCTGATCATGGCAGGCGCCCACGGTGTATTAAAGAACGTAAAAGAGCTGTGCGAAAACCTTGTCAAAGATGATCATGTGCAAGTGGTTGTCGTGTGCGGAAAAAATACGGCTTTAAAAGAATCTTTAAGTGCGCTTGAAGCAGAAAACGGTGACAAATTAAAGGTTCTTGGCTATGTGGAGCGCATTGATGAGCTGTTTCGAATCACAGATTGCATGATTACAAAACCTGGCGGCATTACTTTGACAGAAGCAACTGCCATCGGTGTGCCTGTCATTCTGTACAAACCTGTTCCCGGCCAGGAAAAAGAAAACGCGAACTTCTTTGAAGACCGCGGAGCTGCCATCGTCGTGAACCGTCATGAAGAGATTCTCGAGTCGGTCACTTCCCTTCTCGCAGATGAAGCTACCCTACAGCGCATGAAGAAAAACATTAAGGACCTTCATTTAGAGAACTCATCTGAAGTGATTTTAGAGGATATCCTGAAGGAATCAGAAATGATGACTGCCAAACAAAAAGCCAAAGCGCTATCTTAATGATGTTCATAGAGAGCACACGAAAATCGTGTAGCTCTCTTATTTATATTCAGCCATATATAAAAGCGGTTACATTTTTTTATACCTTTTGAAAAATAAGCCGTTTCACAACTTGACGGGTGCTCCCAGATGGTGTATAGTTGAACCATCATTTAACAATGAATCAAAGTTAAATGATGACAAAATTTTTTTTAGCACTCGGGTGCTACAGTACTAGGAGGAATTAAGCAATATGCAAAACGGTAAAGTAAAATGGTTCAACAACGAAAAAGGTTTCGGCTTCATTGAAGTTGAAGGCGGAGACGATGTATTTGTTCACTTCACAGCTATCGAAGGAGATGGATACAAATCATTAGAAGAAGGACAAGAAGTTTCTTTTGAAATTGTCGAAGGTAATCGTGGACCTCAAGCTTCTAATGTTGTAAAACTCTAAACTCAATACATGATGATGAGATGACAAATAGAGGAGAGGCATTCGCCTCTCCTATTTGATTTTCATCTGGATTTCAATCGCCAAAATATTTTGTTTGCACCTCTGTTCAATCTCTTCAACATGCTTCTCCATTGACGGCTTCCCTCTTTTCGCGATATCCGCCAGTTCTTCTAAATCACTGTATATTTCTATAAATGTTTTGTGAAGGATCGACTTCAAGTCTTTATCATCCATAGCTGCGTTCCCCTTCTCTGCCAAGATACCTCAAATAGTAAAACAGTCCTATTTATTCTGGTTCAATAGTTATATCGGCTTATTTTCATTTTATTTTCTATTTTGGTACATAAATTTCAAAAAAACTCTGCAAAATAATTGCGGAGGTGTTTTTTGTGACATCAGAATTTCATGATGAGGATCAGACTGGCTTTACGGATAAGCGGCAGCTGGAACTAGCGGTGGAAACAGCGCAGAAAACGACAGGAGCTGCGACAAGAGGCCAAAGCACAACATTAGTTGATTCCGCATATCAAGCCATTGAGGATGCAAGAGAATTGTCACAATCTGAAGAGCTGGCAGCTCTCGATGATCCTGAATTTGTTCAGCAGCAACAGCAGCTGCTGGATGATAGCCAGCATCAGCTTGATGAATTCAAAGAATAAAAACCGCAGCTTCTGCGGTTTTTATTTTTTAGCGATTGGTTAAGACATCGCCGTATGCTTTCAGTTTTTCACCAACCGTACATTTATTAATACAAAATGAATGTGCATAAGTTTTGCCAAATTCCTTCCGAAACTGCTTCTTAATAAAACAGTCTTTGCAATATTCATCTTGCAGTTCGGTCAGTTCTTTAAAGATCATTTTCTTATCCAATATCGTCATCTCCGTTACGGTCTAATTTCATGTGGCTTTCTACGAATTGATGGGATAGAATTTTTTTAGCGAGGCCGTCAGCTTCCTGGTTGTCTTTCCGCTGTATGGTTTCGTAGGTTGGGGTAAGCTTCAGCGATTCAAGGAGTGCTTCTATTTTGTCCAGCCATTCATTATGCGACGGATCATAGCAAGGCCAGCTGCCGTCAAGCTGATTCAGCACAACAAGTGAGTCCCCTTTGATCGTAATTGAATTTCTGCTTGCCCCAAGCTCTCTTACTTCTCTTATTGCTTCATATAGCGCCGCGTATTCAGCTTCATTATTGGTTTTCAGCCGGAAGCTTTTATTTTTTCTCAAGCGGTGCCGGATTCCTCCCAATGAATAATAAATGACGATTCCGAGTCCGGCCAGTTCGCTCTCCTTATCGAAACTGCCATCAAAATAAACAGTAATGTCATCAGGCTCTTGAGCAAGCTCCTCTGTCAGCTTTTCCAATTCCTTCAGCGTCCAGCTGCCGCCTTTCTCGTCTTCGAACTTGAGCTCTTTCATGTATGGAAAACGGCCTAGTTCTCTGGCGAGCATACGTGCCTGCTGTGCTGTCAGCCAGTCTTCGCCCAAAAATGAGACGGATCCCGTTCCTTTTGCTTCTATTTTCATATGCGGTCTGAGTTTCATTACAATCACCTTACCATTCATTAGTAGCCGGGCTTGTGCTATAATCAAACCAATCTTACCCCGGAAAGGAAGCTTTTTCATTTTGTTTAATAATTCGTTTTGGATCATTTTTGCGATCATTCATTTTATCATTGTTCTTTTATTTTATAAAGGATTTGGCAAAATGGGACTATTTGTTTGGATCGGTTTTGCGACAGTCTGCGCCAACCTTCAAGTCGTCAAAACAGTCGAACTGTTTGGCCTAACAGCAACGCTCGGGAATGTGATGTACGGCACAATCTTTTTTGCGACAGATGTGCTGAATGAAAAATACGGACCTGCTGAAGCCAGAAAAGCGGTATGGCTCGGATTCTCAACGCTTCTGACTCTGACATTTGTCATGCAGGGCGTGCTGCTTTTCGATCCGGCTTCCAGCGACATGTCACAAACAGCGCTGGAAACGATTTTCGGATTCCTTCCACGAGTCGCGTTAGGAAGTCTGCTTGCCTTTATCTTCAGCCAAACGCTGGATGTTTATGTATATTCGGCGATTAGAAGGATATTTCCTTCAGATCGGCTTTTATGGCTTAGAAACGGCGGCAGTACAGCAGTCAGTCAGCTGTTTGATACATTTATATTTACTGGTGTCGCTTTTTTCGGCATTTATCCGGCAGGCGTTTGGTTTCATATTTTTATTTCTACATATTTGATTAAGTTTGCGGTATCTTTGATTTCATTGCCTTATGCTTATGCAGCCAAAAAAATGATACCGAATGATGAAAGGAGCTTATAATGCCAACAGAAATATATGTAGACGGCGCAAGCGCCGGTAATCCCGGGCCTTCCGGTATCGGCATTTTTATCAAACACGAAGGAAAAGCAGAAGCCTTCTCTATTCCAATCGGATTGCATACAAACCAGGAAGCGGAATTTCTTGCATTAATTGAAGGGATGAGGCTATGTGCAAGCCGCGGGTATCAATCTGTTTCCTTTCGAACCGATTCAGATATTGTGGAACGCGCAGCTGAGCTTGAAATGGTTAAAAATAAACTGTTTCACCCGTACGTGGAAGAAATTATCCGATTAAAAGCGGCCTTCCCTCTTTTTTTCATCAAATGGATACCGGGCAAGCAAAACCAAAAAGCCGATCAGCTGGCAAAAGAAGCGATTCGGCTGAATGATAAGAATTAAATCTCGATCATTTGTTCATCCTAATGGCGAGGTGAACAAATATGAAAAAGAAAGATAAAGGCCGGCTGACCGGCGGTGTGACTCCGCAAGGCGATCTGGAAGGCAATACACATACTGACCCTAAAACAGAGCTTGAGGAAAGAGCCAAAAAAAGCAATACAAAACGCTAGAGAAGATCTTATACGATCTCTCTAGCGTTCAGCTTTTCGAGCATACGCTCAATTCCTTTGATTTGGTGGCGGCGAAGCATGTCAGCCGCCTGCTCCATTTGCAGGGTAAATAAAGCGTCTCTCAGTGTGCAGACCAGCGGCACAGAGCAATGAATTTCAGCAAGCTTCCTCGACATCTCCAAATCGCTCAAACCTTGCTGAATTTTCCCCTGCTGTCCCTTCGGAAGAAGAGAAAGATTCTCTAATAAACGGTCAATCGTTTCATATTCACGAATCAGTTTGTAGGCTGTTTTTTCTCCAATCCCTTTAACGCCAGGATAGTTATCACTGGAATCACCCATAAGCGCTTTAATATCAATCAAAGCCTTCGGCAGGACACCAGTTTCTTCATAAAACGTCTCTTTTGTATAGACTTTATAATTTCCAATTCCTTTTTGGAGCAGGGCCACGCTTACTTTATCCGTTAACAACTGAAGTAAATCTCTGTCCCCTGTTACGATCGTAATGTCGGCTTCATCCGCAAACAAAGCGGCAAGAGTTCCGATACAATCATCCGCTTCGTACCCGGCAAAACCGATATTCATAATCCCAAGCTCAGCTGCCGCTTCCTTTGCTAAATCAAACTGCGGAATCAGCTCCACAGGCGGTGCGCTGCGGTTCGCCTTATAATCTTGGAACATGTCATTTCGGTACGTTTTGCTTCCCATGTCCCAGCAGCAGACGACGTGTGTCGGCTGGAATGTTTCCATAGCTGTGATCAAATGCTTTAAAAATCCGTTGACACCGTTTGTCGGCACTCCGCTGTCATTTATCATAAAGTTGCGATGCACGGCCGTGGCAAAAAACGCCCTGAATAAAAGAGCCATGCCGTCAACTAGCAATAGTTTATTATGTTTCATAAGATAACTCCCTCTTCTTTCATTCCTTCTATTTTACCATAAAGCAGCGCAAAAATAAAAAACAGCATCTCTGTAATCAGAGATACTGTTTTGTGCATGATCAATCGTTGTGTCTTTTGTTACTGGCGATCAGCTTTTCAGCTTCGCGTCCTGCGTAAGAGTCAAAATGGGTTTGAAATCCGTTTTTCTTTTTTGCATTGTTATTCGCCTGTGCGTTTCTGTTTCCCAGCTTTGTTCTGCCCAACATGAATCCCCCCTTACGTCGGATACATATAGTATATGCTTCCGGCAGAAGATTCACTCGCGACAGGTTCATCCAGCTTACATACGGCTGACGTATTCCTTGACCATTTCTTTTGATACAAGGCGTCTTGTCGGTACGATGCCCTTTTTTGCGAGCTGATTCATTTGCTCGGTAATTTCATTAATCGCCTCTGTCGTAAAAGGCTCATCGTTTTTGCATTTCGAAACCGCTTCTTCAATGGCGATTTCACGCATGTTTTCTAAACGCATAAATGCTTTGATATGCTCGTGCTGTTTTGATGAATGTGCTGAAATTGCTTTATGTACCTCTGACATGAATCGTTCATCTCGCTTTTTTCTATTTAGTCTATCATGACTTGAAATACAAGCCAACTGAATTTTTACATTTTTATTGTATTGGATGATCTTTGCCAAGAGATGCAAGCTTGGTATGCCTTTTCAATCTCTTTCGCGTGTTCCCCATCTGCATATCCTTCTAAATACGTATCTTTTTGATCCTTTATTTGTTCCATTGCTTTGTCAGCCATATGTTCCTGCAAGCGTCTGAGGTGATCTGTATAATGAGAAATAAGGCTTTCTTCTTCATTTGTCACCCAATGCTCTGTGATTTTATTGAGTTTCGTCCGCACAGCTTCGATGAAGGCCGCTTTTCCTTTCTGTTCAAAAAAGTGTTTTGGTGTTTTGATTTCTTTTTGTTCCTGTTCAAAGACACGTTCATCTATATCAGGTTCAACTTCCTTCAACTGTATGCCGTTCGAATGCTTTTCCCCCGCATAAATGGAAAAATAACCGTCCTCGTTTAATGTTTTTTGAAAGCTTTCCAGCCACTCTTCCGCGATATGCCGCTCAATAAAACCGCTCATGCGAACATCAAGTGTTTTGATTTCCTGAACATATTCAAACTGATATTCATGTAATGCGGTTTTCATTGCCTTACCGACGTTCTTTTTCCAATCCCCGTTCTGAAGCCCCGGATGAAATGCCGATTTTAATAAATCATTCGAAAAAAAGGATAAGCGCTGTGTAATGTGATAAAGCTGTTCTTTTGTGTCTTTTTTTACTTTCTCAATGATGGTTTCTGAGCTCCGGCGTTTCTCGATTTCAGCTGCTGTCCGTTCAAACGACAAAATAAGGCGCTGTTTCTGCGCTTCCTTTTCTTCCTTGGACTGATGCTGGGATTGGTGAAGCTGGAAAACAGTTTCGCATAGTTTGTTTGCTTCCGAACTGAGCTGTGCAGCTGACGCTTTTTTTACATCCACTTCGATAAAGCGATCTAAGTGTTTTCTCACTTTTGGAAACTGATTATAAAATGATTCCTGTTTTCCCAGCAGTTCCTCCTTACTAGACACGGTAAAGAGCTGCGGATCATGAATCCCTTCTTTTACAAGCTCTGCGCTGACATAATCGGTCACTGTTTCCAGCTCTGTTTTATCTTTCGCAAGATCCGCTGCATTAATGACGAAAAACATTTTATCCATGCTGAGCGATTCTTTTACCAGCCCTAGCTTTCGCAAAAATGAACGGTCTCCTTTCGAGAAGGAGTGCTGATAATACGTCATATAAAAAAACGCATCGGCATCTTTAATATATTGGAACGCCAGCTCTGTATGCCGTTTGTTCATGCTGCTCGCGCCGGGCGTATCAACGATCGTAATCCCTTTTTCAGTGATCGGGCATGTATAATAGACCGTTACCTCTTTCACAGCGCAGGCCGTTTCCTCCTCTGCCACATACGGCTTTAATTCAGACAGCGGAATCGTTAATGTCTTTTGTTCCTGTATATATGGCTGATACTTTTCGTATGCAAGCAGGAAATTGCTGATCAATTTCACGTGTTCTTCCTGCAGCCTGCTTTTTTTGACTGCCTTTTCCCACTTCTCTGTGAAAGAACGGCCTGCTGGTTCTTTTTGCATTCCAGTCAGCTGCAGAATGTCAGCCGTTATGTCATCCTCCGTCTTAAACACCACATCCGCGGTTTTGTTGAAGTTGTCATTGGTTGGTTTTGTGATTTTGTTAATTGTTGCTGTAGTTGGCGTTGGCGAAGAAGGCAGCACCCTTCCGCCGACTAGCGCATTGGCAAAAGATGATTTCCCTGAGCTGAAGCCTCCAAAGAGAGCAAGAGTAAATTTCCGTTCTTCAAGCCTTTTAATTCTTTCTCGAAAGGCTGCAGTTTGCTTTGACAACATGCTGTATTCACCTAAAAGGCCAGACAATGTGTAAAAGCGTTCGATTTGGTCTTGAAGCGGCAGTTCTTGTTCCAATTTGATTTTTTGTTTCTGCATCGGCTGCTGCGTCTGCTTGCCTTGGCTTCGTTTTTGTTCGGGAGCTGCCACTTTTTTTTTCTTCGGTTTAAACCAGTTGGTGTCTATATGCATTGGACATACGGACTCCTCTTTCCAAATGGCCCACATACGATCGGCTTTCTCGCGGGCATTATTTTCTAAACGGGCCCGTTCTTGAAGAAGGACGAGTTTTTCTGATTCCTGGATCAGCCGGCCGTTGATCGTTTGCAAGTCATTGGAAACACGTTCTTTCACCATCGCGGAAAGCGCCTTTATGATGTCGCCCGCTTTTCTTTTCGCCTCTTTGCGGATGAGCTCTGCCAAGTCTTTTGTATATTGCAGCACATATTCAGAAGAAAAAGCTGCACCTTGTTTGACAGCAAGCTCAATGATGTCAATTTCAAGCGGAGTGTGATAGGCCTGAATCAGCTTTTCACTTTCGGCTGTATGAACATCAAATGCCTTGGCGAGTTTATGAAAGGTGTCAATCATGTGCCAATCCGCTTCAGCCTCTGTTCGTTTTGTCACATCAGAGAAAAAAGCACTTCTTCTTTTCTCTCTTTCCTGTGCCGTTTTTGCTTTCGAAAAGAAAAAACCGGTTTTAAAAGAAGGCTCCCTCGATTCTAGGAATGCAGCTGCCAGCTCACGCATTTCAAAAGGCGTCAGGTTGGCGTTTTTTAAAATGCGATTGACTTCTTCCTTCATCTTGTTTTCTGCCTCAGTCGCTTGTTTTGCCGCCTCATCCAATTGATCACGAATCGATTGAACCAATTCAGTTTGTGTGTCAAGCTGTTCAGCAAAGCCAGGACCGTCTGTTTCGTCTTTTAACAGCATTTCCGTATGTTCCTTCAGCAGATTGCGGACTTTTTGTTCTGTTAAAGTCTGCAAATTGTTTTTGGCTTGCTGTTCGATTCTTTTTAATTCTTCTCTCAGGGCCCCCATCTGGTTAAACGGGTGGTTTGGTTCTGTCACTGACGTAAAATAGAGCGCTTCCTTTGGAATGCCTTCATTGCAAAGCATCTCCTCTACCTGCGCTTTATAGTCTACGAAGCTTGTCTCCGTCTCATCATGGCGGTCAATTTGATTGACGATAAAGTACACATTCGGAATGCTTTCTTTTATCGACCTGAGAAACTTTACATTTTCTTCAGCGTGCACGTGATTATAGTGAACAACGTAAAACAGCGCATCCGCCTGATGGAGAATAGAAGCCGCCGACAGGAAATGGGCATCGTCAGTTGAATCAATTCCAGGGGTGTCAATATACGCAACCCCGGGATCGATCTCAGTATACCGGTCAAAAATTTCAACGCTTTCAATCTGCTCGCCGTCTTTGCAATATTGCTGCACCTTGTCTTTCTGATACGCCCCCTCAAGCTCAGCGCATGCTCCGTCTGTTGTATGAAGCCGTACACGCTTTTCCCCGTTTCTGATCACAACAAGGTTAGCACTTGTCGGGATCGGGCTTGTCGGTAAAATATTCTCCATTAACAAGCAGTTCAGCAAGGACGATTTGCCCGCTGAATAATGCCCGGTAAACGCGATATAAACCTCTTCATCAGCCGCTTTTTGCATGACCGCAGCCAGCTTAGCAGCCCTTTGTTCATCTTTATTCTCATTCAATTGCTTATAAAGTTCCCCAGTTTTGTGCAAAAGCTCTTTTCTGTTATGTTCTGTCATAAGTCTGAACCCCTTTGTGCCGTTTCAATTGTGAATCTTTTTCGAAAGATCTGAATACATCCTCTTTCATTTTACACAAGAATGAGCCAAATTTCTTTAAGAGAATAGAAAAAAGCCGCCATGACGGCAGCTTCTATAAAAGAAAATCTGCAACTTTAACAAGTCCCAGATTCATGAAACAGATTTATTTGAGATTCCTTTTAATACAAAACCAATTAACACACTATATGTACAGACCGCACCAAGCAAAAACAGCATCGTCATTTGCTTCACCATCCTGATTGAGAATCTTTTTCATAATCATTTTAACATGGATGAGAATGATTTTCAATCTCTATTTTATGCTGTATTCCTCTAATGCTTTGTCTTCTGTACGAATTCTGACTGTTAACAACACGGCATTGACAACGGAAAACAGGCACATGGTAATGTACGCTTGATACAGTAGCGGAATCAATAAGATTTCTAATATAACAACGGTATAGTTTGGGTGCTTCATCCATTTATAAGGGCCTTTTTTCACAAGCTCCGCACCTGGAATGACAAGAATTTTCGTATTCCAATAGGCTCCTAAGGAACAAAGCGCCCAATAGCGTACTGCCTGCACACTTACTATAGTCGCAGCGATACCGATCCACCAGCTTGACGGCTGTTTATTCATCAGCAGCACTTCTGCAATTAAAGATAGAAAAAAAAGGATATGCATAATGATGATATACGGATAATGGCTCTCGCCGAATTCGATTGCCCCTTGTTGCTTTACCTTTTGTTCATTTTGCCTGGCTACTGCCATTTCAGCTGCTCTTTGTGCAATGAGAATGACGATTAACAACCAAAACATGAATCAAGCCCCCTTCTCCCAGCTGAATAACAGCAGCTCTGATGAAAATCCCGGCCCTAATGCGCCAATCAGACCCCGTTCAGCTTCCTGTTTATGTCCATTCAGCAGATGATCTTTGATCACATACAATATTGTGGCTGAAGACATATTTCCATGCTTTTGTAAGATGTTTTGTGCAGATGAAAGCTTTTCTGGTGATAGTTCAAGACTTTTGCTGTATGCATCGATCACCTTTTTTCCGCCTGGATGTGCCAAAAAAACACTGATATCACTGAATGACAGCTGATGTTTGTCCAAAAAAACCTGCACATTTGTTTTAAGCCATTTTTCCACTAAAGTTGGAATATCTCTTGAGAAAATGACTTTGAACCCTTGATCAGTAAAGTCCCAGCCCATGACATCTTCGGATTCTTTCATCAAAACAGATTGGGAATCCGTTGTCTTCGGCATCAGCTTCAATTTTGACATCGTGCGGTCAGCCTTCTCTCCGCATAATAAGGCTGCTGCAATGCCGTCACCAAAAAGCGAGGTGCCAATCAGATTGCTTTTCGTTTTATCTTTCGGCTGAAATGTCAGACTGCACAGCTCAGCAGCAATGACAAGCACAAAAGCCTCAGGGTACGCTTTGCAGTATTCTGCTGCGCGCGCGAGTCCGCTGGCTCCTCCCGCACAGCCGAGACCCCATATTGGGATACGCTTTGTATATGGAGAAAACGGAAGTTCATTCATGAGCCGCGCCTCGATGCTCGGGGTGGAAAGGCCCGTACTGGAGACGAAAAAAACAGCGTCCACTTTCTCATAAGGGATGGCTTCTTGAAAAAATTCAGGATGAGAGAGACACTCGCGAACAGCTTCTCTGCTGTGCTTAAGCGTTTCTTCTATGTATATTTGATTTTTTTCTTCAAAGCTGTGACCCTCTTTATACCATTCAATCGGCTTGACAAATTGTCTCGATTGAATTTGCCCGTTTTTAAAGGAGGTTAACAGCCGGTCAATATCTTTAAAGGAATGCTGAAACATACAGCGGGCGAACTCGGCCGCCTTCTCCTGGTTTACATTGTACGCCGGAAGGCTTGTTCCGATGGATAAAATAAACGCCATGCGATCACCTCTTTGCATACATTGTGCCGCAATGATCTTTTATATATACAAAAAACTCCGCCGCGGCGGAGTTTAGACTGCTGTTTTTTGCTCAAGGGCATCAGCTTTTTGTTCTTTTTTTTCAGCTTTAGAAAATACGTTATATACAATATTCAAGACGACTGCAGTAACGCTGCCGGCGACAATGCCGTTTGTTGTAAGGAGTGTTAGGGCACTCGGAAGCTGCTTAAAAATATCCGGCACAACTGTCACACCAAGACCCAAACCCACGGAGCAGGCAACAATCAGCAGATTTTCCTGTT
Source organism: Bacillus cabrialesii (assembly GCF_004124315.2). Classification (GTDB taxonomy): domain Bacteria; phylum Bacillota; class Bacilli; order Bacillales; family Bacillaceae; genus Bacillus; species Bacillus cabrialesii. Next base: position 2,234,275 of record NZ_CP096889.1, read on the forward strand.
TTGCAAAATCAATGCGGCTGAGCATTTTGATTCCGTAAGCGATCACCATTCCAAACATCGCCACCATTGCACCGCCCAAAACAGCTGATGGAATAATGGTTGTGAAAGCAGCGATCTTCGGAAACAGCCCAAATGCCATTAAGATCACACCCGTGACAATAATTACGGCATTTTTCTTGATTCCTGTGAGCTGCACGAGCCCGACATTTTGAGAGAACGCTGTGTAAGGAAAAGCGTTAAATATACCGCCCAAAAGCACAGCCAGCCCTTCAGCGCGATAGCCTTTAGACAAATCTTTCTCTGTCAGACGGCGGTTCGTCAGGTCACCTAAGGCAAAGTAAACACCGGTTGATTCCACAAGGCTGACAATCGCAACGATGGACATCGTAATGATAGGTGCTGCGTGAAAAGACGGCGCTCCGAAGTAAAACGGCTGAATCATTTGAACAACTGCCGCGTCCGAAACGTTATCAAATTGAACTTTTCCCATAAAATAAGCGATGAAGGTCCCAATCAAAATACCGATCAAAATTGAGATGGATTTGATAAAGCCTTTCGTAAAACGGTATAGGAGCACTATGATACTCAAAACGATAAAGGCGAGAGCAAGATTGGAAAGATCTCCGAAATCTGCACTTCCTTCACCGCCGGCCATGTTATTCATAGCTACAGGCATAAGGGTAATACCGATAATCGTAACAACTGAGCCTGTCACGACCGGCGGAAAAAACGATACAAGCTTTCCAAAGAAAAATGAAATAAGAATGACAAGAAGACCTGAAGCGATAATACTTCCGTAGACTGCTGAGACCCCGTATTCAGATCCAATCGCAATCATCGGCGATACAGCTGTAAATGTACAGCCAAGCACAACCGGAAGCCCGATCCCGAAAAATCGGTTGCTCCACACTTGCAGAAGTGTAGCCACACCGCACATAAAAATATCAATCGATACTAAGTAAGTCAGCTGTTCGACAGTCAGGCCCATCGCTTTTCCGACGATCAGGGGAACGACAATGGCACCGGCGTACA